>JBFMBS010000016.1:0-95525 GCA_040755055.1 Bacteroidota bacterium | reverse complement strand
CTACTCACTGAAACAGACAACACTATTTCAAAGAACTAATTGTTTCCGTAAAAAGAATTATTTATCAAAAAAAACACACACAATACTTAAAAATATGTTTTACTAACTGTATTTTTCAGATGGTTCAACAAATTAGTTGAAAGTGTAAACCCTCGATGGAATGCATTGGACAAAGAATTATTTATTTAAGATTTCTCCTCACGCTGTTCGTCGAAATGATAATAAAAATCCCAACACGAGTTGGGATTTTTTGCATTCTGTAATTGCAAATTTTAAAAAATCATTCGTACGGCAAAAATCTGGGTGGTTGTTATTTAGCTAAAGCAAATCTCTTAGCAACTTCATCCCAGTTTACAACATTCCACCAGGCAGCAATATAATCGGGTCTGCGGTTTTGGTAATTCAGATAATAAGCGTGTTCCCAAACATCTAATCCCATAACCGGAAATCCTTTGACATCTGCAATGTCCATCAACGGGTTATCTTGATTTGGTGTTGACGATACAACAAGTTTACCATCGGATAAAACAAGCCATGCCCACCCCGAACCGAATCGTGTAGCCGCTGCATTGTTAAATTGTTCTTTTAACTTATCAAACGAACCGAAAGTACCGTTGATAGCATCTGCCAAGGCTCCGGCCGGTTGACCGCCTTTATTAGGTCCCATTATATTCCAAAACAATGAGTGATTATAATGACCGCCGCCGTTGTTTCTAACTGCTGCCGGAAGTTTGGAAACGTTCTTAAATAATTCTTCTAAAGACTTTCCCTCTAGCTCAGTCCCGTTTACAGCATTATTTAAATTATTAACGTATGCAGCGTGATGTTTGCCGTGATGTATTTCCATTGTACGTGCATCTATGTGTGGTTCTAAAGCATTGAAAGCATAAGGTAATGCCGGTAATTCAAACTTACTCATTTTATTACTCCAATCTATTTTATTATTTAATTTATTTGTCATTGCTTCAATTTTTGCTAAACCGCCGCCAAAAGAAATCAATCCAAGTGACGATATGAAATTTCTTCTTTTCATTTAAACTCCGAATGATTCACCGCATCCGCACGTTTTGGTCGCATTCGGGTTATTAAAAACAAATCCTTTTCCGTTAAGACCGTCACTAAAATCTAAAATGGTACCGGCTAAGTAAAAGAGACTTTTACCGTCAACAAAAAGTTTTAATCCGTCTTTTTCAATAACAGTATCTGTTCCTTTAGACTCTGCATCAAAACCTAGTTGGTACGTTAGACCTGAACATCCGCCACCTTTAACGCCAACCCTTAGCCCATATTCGTCCGGTATATTATTCTCTTCTTTTATTTTCTTAACTTGTCGTATAGCTTTTTCGGTTATATCGATCTCATTCTGCAGAATTGCTTGTTCGTTCATTGTAAAATCCTTTCTCGATATTAATTTTGAACTGGTTCATTTTCCTTAACAACCTTTTCGAAAGAAAAATTCACTTTCCAAGTATTTTTTGAAACATTAATAAATTCTTTTGTTTCCTCAAGGTTTTGTATAAATCCCAGGGAGATTTTGTCTGTCTGCGCATAAGTTAAAAATTGATCCTTCTTCTCGAAGTAACTTTTAATTGCGTATTGAATATCCCTTAAAAAGACATTGGAATTCTTAAATAACGGGTATTTTTCTTTCATAAATTTGATAAAAATTTCCTTTTGGGAAATCAAGTCTTGTAAATGATTCATATTAGTCACCGGGGAATTATTTTATGTGAATTAGATATTGTAAAACTCAAAAAGATGCAAAGTATAGTAATATTGGGTGAAAAAACTATAAAAGCTTTGGTATAAACGCAAGAAGGATCTAAATTCTCTTATAGTCCTAAAATTGTAATACTTCTTTTAGCAAAATCAATCAGCGGAGAGAAATAAATTCCCAGGACCAAAACCGGTATAACAATTATAAGCACCAATATTTTATTTCCTAATGAAGGGACCACAGCTGGCGTTGATTCTGTTGCTTTAACAAGATACATGTGCTTGAGTACACGGATATAATAATATAGCGATACTACTGAGTTAAGAAGGGCAATAACTGCAACAGCAACCATTTTTGCATCGACTAGAGCAATGAACAAATAAAGTTTGCCGATAAAACCGGCAGTCGGCGGTAAACCGGTTAAAGAAATTAAAAAGATTGCGAATGATATTCCGAGTAATGGTGATGTGTAACCAAGCCCGTTGTAGTCATCTATTTCTTCCGAACCGATTTTGTTAGCAATTAGCATTACAATTAAAAATGCGCCGAGGTTCATTAACAAGTATATAACAAAGTAAATCAACATAGCAATCAAACCTTGATTTG
This sequence comes from Bacteroidota bacterium, assembly GCA_040755055.1. Lineage (GTDB taxonomy): Bacteria > Bacteroidota > Ignavibacteria > Ignavibacteriales > Melioribacteraceae > DYJK01. The sequence goes on along the minus strand of JBFMBS010000016.1, from coordinate 93,202 downwards.
AAAAGACGACTATTCCAAGCAGAAGATAACCGGCATGGGCTATGCTTGAATAGGCGAGCATTCTTTTAAGATTATCTTGCCATAGCGCCGAAAAATTTCCCAACGTCATTGTCAGAATTGATATTGCGACAAGGATAATTTTCCAATCGAATACTTCGATTAAAGACCATGCACCGTTTACATCTACAAAAGAAACAAATGTTGTCTTGATAAACCTGATAAGTAGTGCAAAACCGGCGGCTTTGCTTGCAACCGAAAGAAATGCCGTAATAGTTATTGGTGCTCCTTCATAAACATCGGGTGTCCAAAAGTGGAATGGGGCAGAAGAAATTTTGTAGCCGATACCGGCAAATATCAAAATCACTGCAAATGAAAAAGTAAAACCGTTAAAGCTATTTACTTGCAGTAATGAATTTATAACGTAAAGGTTGGTACTGCCGGTTAAACCATATACCAGAGAAATTCCAAATAACATTAACCCGGACGAAACCGCTCCGTATAATAAATACTTTAAAGCCGCTTCACTGTTTCGGTCTCTTAATTTTGTAAAACCTGAAAGAACGTATGATGATAATGAAAGCAGTTCAAGCGAGAGATACATTAAAATAAAATCGGTTGCCGTAATCATGAAAAACATACCGAGCATCATGCCGAAAATCAGGGCATAATACTCTCCAAGACGGTCGATTGTTCTGTTGATTTCTTCGGATGAATTAGAAAAGAATACAATCAAAATAGAGGAAGCTATAACAATCAATTTGAAAAATACTCCGAAAGGATCGACTGCCACCATACCATAATTACGAAGAGTGTTTGATGAAGTCTGGAAAGCAAATCCGCTGAAGTTGAATTGGTTAATAACAAAAGCCCCGGTCACTGCAATTCCTAGTCCGGCAATGTACGGGATCAATCTCTTATCTTTGTGAAGAATCAGATCGGATGTAACCAAAATTATAAGTGCAAGTGTGAGAACAATTTCAGGAAGTATTAATTCTAATGATTGATATAAGTTTGCCATTTCTATTTCTTATAATCCGCTTTGTGTTAAAGAATCTATGTTTCCTGATACAAAATTTACAAGTGAATTAACTGATGTATTCATAATATCCAGCATAGCCGATGGATAGATTCCTAGAAAAATTACAATTATTGCCAGGGGAACAAGCATTGCGTATTCGCGTTTATCAATATCTGTTAACGATGCCCATTTTTCGTTCAGCGGACCGAAGAAAATTCTTTGTAATGTCCACAACATATAAGCAGCACCTAATAAAATTCCAAGAGTGGAAACCATTGCTAGTATTCGAGTAAGTTCAACACCGAATGATCCAACAAATACCAATGCTTCGGAGACAAATCCGCTCATACCGGGGAGTCCAATCGCAGCAAAGAAAGCTACCGTAACAAACCCGGTGTAAACCGGCATCTGCGCTGCAAGTCCGCCAAAATCATTTAATCCTCTTGTGTGAGCACGGTCGTATATTACGCCTACGATCAAGAAGAGCATTGCGGTAATTGTTCCGTGATTAAACATCTGGAAAATTGCACCGTTAATACCCGATGTTGAAAGTGATGCCATTCCAAGCAGAACGTAACCCATGTGCGAGACAGATGAGTAAGCGATCAGTTTCTTAAAATCTTTTTGGGCAAGAGCAACAAGAGCCCCGTAAATAATATTTATCATTCCGAAAAGAGCGATCCACCACATCAACTGCCTGGTAATTTCAGGGAACATAGGATAGTTGATTCTTAAAATTCCGTAAGTACCCATTTTCAAAAGCACACCGGCAAGAATAACTGATATTGGTGTCGGTGCTTCAACGTGTGCATCGGGTAACCATGTATGGAAAGGGAACATCGGTATTTTAATAGCAAAACCGGCGAAGAGCGCTATATACGCAACGAATCTCAAATTATTTGGATTAAGAATTGAAAGAATTCCGTCTTGCGTAGAATTTGCCGGGTTCATCATAGCGAGCATATTGAACGTATAAACTTTTGAACCATCGGCTAAAGTTTCTGTTGTGCTGAAGTATAAACCAATCATTGATAGAAGAATAAAAACGCTGCCGAGCAATGTGTAAATAAAAAACTTAATAGCTGCATATTCTTTACGTGGTCCGCCCCAAATACCGATTAAGAAGTACATGGGCAGCAGCATCAATTCCCAAAAGATGTAGAACAAGAAGAAATCGAGTGCAACGAATACACCCATCATACCGGCATCAAGAAGTAAGAAGAGAGCAAAATAACCTTTAACTGATTTATCGATTGTCCATGAAGACAAAGTTGCGATAAAAGAAATAATTGCTGTTAGTAAAACCATCGGAGTGCTTAAACCATCTACACCCATGAAATAATCAACCTTAACATTTCCCAGCCACGATAAACCGGTGATGTTAATCCATCTGAATTTTTCTATGAATTGAAAAGATTTTTCATCGTAAACACCCGCCGCCGAGTAATTATAATTTGATAAAAGAACGATTGCAAGAACCACTTGTATAGCAGTAATAATAAGCGATAGATATTTAACCGGCTTAACTTGTTCTTTTGGAAAGAAAAGTATTGCAATCATTCCAAGCACGGGAAGAAATGTTATTAACGAAAGAATTGGAAATCCAATCATATACGAACCTATGTTTTTCTTTTATAATTCTGAGGAATCCGTTTTAAGGATGACGAAGAATCTCTAATACTGCATTGAGACTCTTCGTTTCACCCCAAGGGGTTCCACTCAGAGTTTAAAATGGTTTAAACAACAACAACAAAATGATTACAGAAAAAACGACGAAAACTATATAAGTCTGTACTTTACCGGTTTGCAGTTTCTTGAATGAAAAACCAACGAATCCGCTAAAGAAAGCAGTAAAGTTTACCAAACCATCAACGACAAATGCATCGAACCATCCACTGAACGCAGAAACAACTCTTGTCAGCCATGCCGAACCGTTAACAGCGCCATCAATTATTTTTTGATCGAACCACGCTAATATGGAACTGAAACTCAACGTACCGGAGATGGCAGTTTTATCATATATTTCATCAATGTACCACTTATTTAACGATCCTTTATAAAGGTATTTTATTCTTTCAGCAAGTTTATCAACATTGATTTTCTTCCAGATGTAAAAAATTAATGCTATTAAAATTCCCAAGCCGGCAACAAATAAGGACATCAGCATAGCCGGATAATGTGCCCAATGCATTGTTTCGGTGTATTCAACAGAATGAACAATCTCCCCATGAATTTCGGCTTTTGCTTCTTCGGTACTTTCAACCATGTGGTGGAATCTTGTATTATCGGGAACAACCTGAGTTGGTGATTTGACCCAACTTTTCATAAACCATCCGGCATCGGGAGAGATAGGATTTGGCGTATAGAAAATAAAAATTGAAAGTACTGATAGTATCACCAAAGGTGCTGTCATTACCCATGGTGATTCATGGGCATGTTCAAATTTATGATGATCTCTCGGCTCGCCATGGAACGTAAGGAAAACCAAACGGAACATGTAGAATGCGGTCAAAGCCGCAACAGTAAAACCGGTAATGGGTATCAACCAATGCCCAGTAAGTTTGCCAAAAGCAAGTGTCCCGGCTAAAATACCATCTTTACTTAAGAAACCTGAAGTGAGGGGTATTCCTGAAATGGCAAGTGTTGAAATTAAAAACGTCCAGTAAGTTATGGGCATTTTCTTCCTCAATCCGCCCATCTTCTGGATATCTTGTTCGTGATGCATTGCGTGAATAACAGAACCGGAACCCAAAAACAAACACGCCTTAAAGAATGCATGCGTAACTAAATGGAAGAATGCAAAAACATAAGCTCCAACACCAAGCGACATTATCATGTAACCTAACTGGCTTACGGTAGAATAAGCTAAAACTTTTTTAATATCGTTTTGAGTTAATGCAATTGTTGCCGATATAATTGAAGTGAAAGCGCCAATAATAGCAATGACTAACATAGCATCGGCAGTAAGCATTACAAAAATTCTTGTTACCAGAAAAACACCGGCGGCAACCATGGTGGCTGCATGTATTAATGCAGAGATCGGAGTAGGGCCTTCCATTGCATCAGGTAACCAAACATGAAGAGGGAACTGTGCCGATTTTCCAACTGCGCCCATGAAAACGAGTATGCCGGCAGCAGTTAACCACGCTTCGCTTCCGAATGGCAAATTGCCGGCTGCTATTTGTCCAAAGATAGTATCGAACGTGAATGTTTTATAGTTAGTAAACAGAATCAATATTCCAATAAACATTCCGATATCACCGATGCGGTTTACTATGAATGCTTTCTTGCCGGCATCGGCAGCAGATTTTTTATGGAACCAGAAACCAATTAACAAATACGATGAAAGACCAACTAATTCCCAGAATATGTACATCATTAAAAGATTATGCGTGATAACAATTCCCAACATCGAAAAAGTAAAGAGACCGAGGTATGCAAAGTATCGTGTGTAATACCGGTCACCACGCATATATTCAATTGAGTAGATATGAACGAGTGCGCTGATCAAGTTAACAACAAATAACATGATGGCTGCAACGTTATCAATCTTAACTCCAAGATTGATATTAATTACATCGCCGAAAGGAAGGTTATTCATGCTGATCCAGGTGAACTCAGCAATTATATCCTTTGCATTAAAAAATGAAAGTTTAGCATAAAGAATAAAAATAGAAAGAAGTAGTGCAGTTGTTAGAATCGCAACTTCAAAAAGATAAAGTTTAGGAAATTTTTTACCAAGAAAAATTACAACGGTAAATCCGAAGAGGGGGAGAAATAAGATTAAAACTGATAGATTAATAATTAAACTTTCGCTCATGATCTATTCTTTTAAGTGATCAATTTCGTCAACATTAACATTAAGAAATGTTTTGTAGATATTTAATACAATTGCCAGTGCAATAGCGGCTTCGGCTGCTGCCAGTATAATTACAAACAGAGCGATCATTTGTCCGCTGAAGCCAAAATTGCCGTATTTGGCAAAGGCAATAAAATTTATATTTGCGGCGTTCAACACCAATTCAATTCCCATCAAAACCATCACAGCATTTTTACGTGTTACGATTCCGTAAATACCAAAAGAAAAAAGGATCGCACTTACAATTAAAAAATGTGTTAAACTAACTTGTAACAAATTATTTCTCCTTGCATTCTGAACGAAGTGAAGAATCCCGATAAAATTGAGTTAGAGATTCTTCGTCCTGACTAAAGTCAAGACTCAGAATTTCAAAATTATTCTTTATCTCTCCGAGCTATTGAAGCTGCACCAATTAGTGCAATCAATAATAAAATTCCGAGTAGTTCAAATATTAAAACGTAATCTGTAATTAACAGATTACCCAAAGTTTTAGTTGTCGTTAATGGAATCTCAGCCGGTTCGGATTTCCAGTTTGTCCAAACCATTACAGCGATTAAAGCGCCCATGAAAATTCCAATACCTATAGCAGCCGGTAGAAGGTGGACAGTACCGGTTCTTATTTCAACATCGGTAATTTTGTTGGTAAGCATTACTCCAAAAAGTAGAAGTATTAATATCCCGCCTACATATACCATTATTTGAACCACTGCTATAAAGTCTGCGCCGAGCAAAACGTAGATACCGGCAACCCCAAAGAATGTGAACAATAAAAAGAATGCCGAATGAATAACATTTTTTGTCGTTACGACAAACGCTGCCGATACAACCGTTATTAACGCAAACAAATAAAATACTATGTTATAGAAATCCATCTCTATTTTTAATAATTACTTATCAATTTGTAGCAGCCGGCGGAGTATCAGTCTTAGGTTTAGCAGCAGCTGCTTTTTGTGCTTCTTTTTCTGCCTGGAATTTTTCAAAATTAATTTTCTTTTGCTCTATCTCTTCCTTAGTTAACGCAGAAAAATTATAAACAAAATTATTCCTATCATATTCTGAAAATTCATATATATCCGTCATATAGATGCATTCTGTTGGGCAAGGGAACACACAAAGCTGGCAGTAACAACATTTTGCGAAATCAATATTAAACTTTGTTACCCATAAAGCTTTCTTTTTACCGTTCGACGTAGTACCTAAATCTTCGCCCGGGACACCCTTCACGGTTTCAATTTCGATACAGCTAACCGGGCATGCTCTTGAACATTGATCGCAGCCAATACAGTCATCTATATTAACATATAATCTATTGCGAACGCGGTCCGGCAATTTAACTTTTACATCCGGATATTGAATTGTTACCGCCGGGGTGAAAAGATGCTTAAAAGTGATCTTCATCCCGATCAATACGGTCCAAATTCCATCCCACGTATTTTTGAAATATTGTTTCATATTAAAGAGATAAATCCAATGATGATTAAATTAACAAAAGCGTAGGGGATTAAATATTTCCAGCACAAACTCATAAGCTGATCAACGCGAAGTCTTGGCAGTGTCCATCGTAACCACATTTGAACAAAGATAAAGAACCATCCTTTGGCAATGAACCAAAAACCTTGTTCGAGCGGAATCATCCAATCAGCACCTAGTAAATCACCAACATATCCAACGGGTGATTGATATCCTCCGAAAAATAAAATTGTAACTATTGCAGAAACAGCAAACATGTTTCCATATTCGGATAGCATGAACATCGCCCATTTCATTCCGCAGTATTCTGTAAAATAACCGGCAACTAATTCGGATTCTGCTTCGGGGATATCAAATGGTGTTCTGTTTACTTCTGCGAGTGTGCTGATAAAAACTATGATAAATCCTACTATCATAAACGGTATTAAAAGAAATTTCACTAAACCGAAATCAGCCCCACCGAAAATATTCCAATTCCAAAAGTAAGCTGTCTGCATCTGGCTGAATTTATCTAAACTTAATGTACCAGTTAACATTACCATCGATAAAATTACAATTGCGGTTGGTATTTCGTAGCTAACAATTTGTGCAGCGGAACGCATTGCGCCGAGCAACGAATATTTATTGTTGGATGACCAGCCCGCCATTAAAATACCGGCAACAACTAAACTGGAGATTGCAACAACATAAAAGATTCCGACTTCTGCCTCACTTCCGATTAACTGGCTTGAAAATGGAATTGCAGCATATGCAGCAAAAGTACCGGTGAATACTAATACCGGGGCAAGGTTATATAATTTTTTATCGATCTCGGTAGAAACAGCATCCTCTTTCTGAAGCATCTTGATGAAGTCTGCTATCGTCTGAAATACACCGTGCCAGCCGGTACGCATCGGTCCCAATCGATCTTGCATATGAGCCGAAACTTTTCTTTCGAGGTAAACACCAATTAAAGCAACAAGCAGAACATTCACTAAAGGAACTGCCGCCGTAATAAGTGTTGCAGCTATTTCATTACCGAGTAAATTGTAAAAGTATTGATACATTATCTGTCTACTTCTCCTAATACAATATCTACACTACCAAGAATTGCAATAACATCAGCAACAAGGTGTCCCTTGCACAACTCTCCCATAACTTCCAGATTAACAAATGAAGGGGCGCGGACTTTAACCCTGAACGGATTTGTGTTGCCATCGCTGATTATAAAATACCCAAGTTCACCGCGAGGATTTTCTACACGGGAGTACACTGTTCCTTTTGGCGGTTTAATTCTTTTTGGTATTGCTGACTGAACATCGCCATCCGGAATATTATCTATTGCTTGCTCGATAATTTTTAAACTCTGTTCCATTTCGCGGACACGTACATAATATCGATCCCAACAATCACCTACTGTACCGTATAAACCTTTGCCAACCGGAATATCAAAATCGAATCGATGATAAATAGAATAAGGATCATCTTTGCGTAAATCGAATTTTATTCCGCTGCCTCTTAGCATTGGACCGGTAACACCATAATTTATGGCAGTATCAACCGGCAATATCCCAATATTTGCAGTTCTTTCGATAAAGATTTTATTATAACTTAAAAGATTATCGAGTTCAACAATTGTTGGTTTGAAATAGTTGATAAATTCTTTTGTCATGCGCTGGAAATCAGGGTGAATATCATGTGACAGACCACCGACCCACATATAATTATATAAAAGTCTTGCACCACACGTCATTTCAAAAAGCGTTAAAATTTTCTCGCGGTCGCGGAATAAGTAAAGGAATGGTGTAAAAGCACCAATATCCAATCCGTAAGTACCAAGTGCAACGAGGTGTGAAGCAATTCTTTGCAGTTCACCCATAATCACGCGGATATATTGTACACGTTCGGGCACTTCGATACCGAGTAATTTTTCAACCGCAATAACATAACCAAAGTTGTTGTACATGGCAGCGAGGTAATCCATTCTATCGGTGTAAGGAATAACCTGGTTGTACTGCATAGCTTCTGCATGTTTTTCAAAACATCTATGAAGGTAACCGATGTGGGGTTTTACACTTTTTATTAATTCGCCTTCCAGCTCAAGCTCCAACCTCAACACACCGTGAGTAGAAGGGTGCTGAGGACCCATGTTCAATACCATATGTTCTGTTTTTAATGCCATTTCTTTTAGTATTCAGTATTGAGTACTTAGTATTTAGATATAAATTTATTGATGGAGACTCTTCATTAAACCGTTGAGCATCTTTTGCACTTCAATGATTCTATCGCTACCTTCGTTTAATTCTTTTTCGATTATGAAATCAAGATCATGCGATAAAATTAATTGGGTATCTAATTCGCATGAAGATGAATATGAAATTTCCAAGAATCTAATAAATTCTCTTTTGGAAGAATGTCCGGAACCTTCAGAAATATTTGATGAAATTGAAACAACAGCTTTTCTCATCTGTAGTGTTAAGCCGTAAGTCTCTTCCTTTGGAAACTTCGAAGACAAATTGTAAATGAACTTTACTAACTCTCTTGCTTTCTGCCAAACTTTTAACTCTTTGTAATTATGCATTGAGTTCTCGAATAAGTCTCAATACTAAGTACTCAGTTCTATGTACTAATATGGAACCTTCATCCCTTGGTAAAATTCCGGATTCTTGTAATCTTTACGTAACGGGTAACCGGCTTCCCAATCATAAGGCATTAAAATTCTTCTAAGATCTGGGTGATTTAAGAAAATTATTCCGTACATATCATATGCTTCACGTTCATGCCAATCGGCGCACTTCCAAACATTTTCAACGGATTCAACTTTCGCATCTTCTCTTGGCGTAGCTACTTTAATTGTTATTTTATGTTTGAGCTCAATAGAATGAAGGTGGTAATAAACACTCAATGTTCCGCCTTGAATTGATTCTAAACCGTCATCATCTTTAACCTTTGTACCATTTGCATCATCTACACCTGATAAGCACATCAAACTATCAAAATTCAGTTCTTCGTTTTCTCTTAAAAACTTAGAAATTTTATGAACAAGTAATGGATCAACAGAAATGATTGGTTCGGTTGGAGTATCTTTATCTAAACTTAGTATCGAATCACCAAATTCTTTTTTTAGAATATCAAAGATTTCTTCTGCGTTTTTCATGCCGATTTTTTTCTAAGGGATTCGTTACGAATTTTTTCTTGTAATTTTAGAAGACCTTCAAGCAGTGCTTCCGGTCTTGGTGGACAGCCGGGTACATATACATCTACGGGGATTACACGATCTACACCTTTTAGCACGTGATAACCATGTTCCCAGTAGGGACCTCCGCAATTTGAGCAGCTACCCATCGAGATTATATATTTTGGGTCAGGGATCTGCTCATACAATCTTTTAATACGGGTCGCCATTTTCAACGTAACAGTGCCGGAAATGATGATTGCATCAGCTTGGCGTGGGGTATTTCTAGGTATTACGCCAAATCTGTCAAAATCGTAATGTGAAGCAGAAGTAGCCATCATTTCGATAGCACAGCATGCAAGCCCGAATCCTAATTGCCAAATTGATGAAAGTCGTGCCCAATTAAACAGATCATCAACTTTTACAATTACAATGTTACCATCTGAAAATTCTTTATCGAGTAGACCCATTATATCACGTTAGTTTGTGTTGATATGTTTTTCCGATTTTGAATTAAGTATGTCATCCAACTTTAGAGGTTTGATTTGCGGTCTAGCCCATTCTAAATCACCTTTGCGCCACTCATATGCCATTCCTAATCCCAGTATAACTAAAAATATCAATCCAACTATAAATCCATAGAAGCCATAATCTTTATATGCCAAAGCCCAGGGGAATAAGAGTACTACTTCTACATCAAAAATTAGAAAAATTAGTGCTACAACATAGAACCTGATATTGAATTTAACCCACGGTGAACCTTCAGGATTTTCGCCGCATTCGTATACTTTTTTCTTCTCATAAGTTGGTCTATTTGGTCTTATCAATTTACTTATGAAAAGTGTTACAATAATAAAAACTATTGCTAGTATGATAAAGATGAGGATCTTTCCGAATTCAGTAAGCATGACCTTTCAAAAAAGTTGTCGTGAAAATAATACTTACATGTACGATTGTCAAGATTATCATATTACTTAACTAGAAGGCAGATTAAAATTTTAAAGCAGAATCCAATAAATCAGAAAATTTTTTATCCTAAAGTTGGTTTTACCCTTATGGCATAATTCATTAAATTCAACTATCAAAAACTTTGAAATAGAATGAAAACAATTTTATCGTTAGTGTTCGTATTGGTTATCGCAGCTAGTTTATTTGCCCAAGCTCCAAGCCAAAAGTGGAAGACTATCCTTGAATTGGAAGACCAGATTGTTTTTCTTGATACAACGAGCGTAAAAAGGGTTGAACTACAAATCACGGCGTTGAGTTTGTCCAGATTTAAAAACCCGGTATTGGTTAATTCTATCAATAAAAATGTATCGAGTATAAAATCGCAATTACTTTTCGATCTGTCAGCTAAAAAATATACGGTAATCGGTAATCTTTTCTACGATGAAAATTGGAGAATTGTAGGTGAGTCGTCTTTGCCCGGTTTCTCAACAAACACTTCGACTTTTGCTATCCCGATTGATTCCAATAAAATAATGGCAGCACTTTTCAATGCATGTGAGACAATTCTTGGAGTGACTGATTCAATAGGTACCGATGTTTCGGAGAAAACAGAAAAAACTCTTACGCCGTCTATTACTCAAAATATTAGCAGAGATTCATCCAAAGCAATTGAAGAACGTGAATCGCTAACTGAAAAGTTTATTGATAAAAAACTAAAAGAGGAAACTCAACCGGTGATCAAAACCGAACCGGCTGAAACTAAAAAAAATATAGAACAGCCAATTCCTAAACTGGGGGAAGAGAAAAATATTTACGGAACAATTTTCTCTGATGGTTCAAAGTATTATTTCCAGGTATCATCGTGGAAGAATAAAACCAAAGCAGAAGAAGAGGTCGCGCGTTTAAAAAGAGCCGGTCATAATGCCTTCATTTCCGAAGCTTACATTGCAAATAAAGGCGGTACATGGTACCGTGTTCGTATCGGCTATTTTAATTCTGTTGATGAAACGGAAGTTTATATGAATCGCTTGAAATAAAATGTAAGGTTAGTCTCTATAACACGTCAGTACATTTATCAAACCAATATTTGTAGGGTGATATGAAAGCTGCTAAAATATTATTAGTTATGATAAATGTTTTGTTGCTGACCAATTGCTCGGCACAAAATTCTGCAAACAGCGATTCAAAGAAAGGAGACTCGGTGGAATTAAAAGTAAATAAAACTAATAAGGAATGGAAAGAGATATTAACTCCAGAACAATATAATATCTTGAGAGAAAAGGGTACTGAAAGACCTTTCACCGGCAAGTACTGGGATAGCCACGAAGAAGGTATTTATAAATGCGCAGCTTGCGGCGAAATACTTTTTGAGTCCGATACCAAATTCGATTCCGGCTGCGGCTGGCCCAGTTTTTATGCACCGGAATCTCAAAGTAAAGTTGTTGAACAAGAAGACTTCAGCCACGGAATGTATAGAACGGAAGTGCTGTGCAGTAAATGCGGCGGGCATCTCGGGCATCTGTTTGATGACGGACCAAATCCAACCGGACTCCGGTACTGTATTAATTCCGCATCGCTAAATTTTGAGAAGAAGGAAGAACCCCAAAAGTAATTCGCACTCTAAAACTCCATTGACGTTGAAGTGGAAGATTCTTATTTACCCGTCGTAAAATGGAGTTGTAATGAAAAGTGCAATTATTTTTTTGATCGTTATTTCCGTATCGATTATTTATTCGCAGAGTACAAATTCCAACATCAATTCTTTGATAGCCGCAGAGTTTGCATTTGCTGCGCGCGCCTCAGAAATTGGTACGCGCGATGCCTTTATTGAATTTATTGCAGAGGATGGAATATTGTTCAGACCAACAGCGACCAACGGCAAAAAATTTTTGCTTGAAAGAAAACCAACAACCGGATTGCTGAGCTGGTATCCTTCAGTTGCTGAAATTTCTGCAGATGGTTGTTTTGGATTTACAACCGGTCCGTGGAATTACAAAAAGGATAAAGACAGCGCAGAAATTGCATGGGGAAATTTTTGTACTGTTTGGCAATTGCAAAAAGACGGCACTTGGAAGTTTGCAATCGATTTTGGAAACTCAAACGATAAACCAAATGAAATTGAACAGCCGCTCAAATTTAAAGCCGTACGCAGCGAACAAAAAATTGTTGAGCCGTTGCCGGCTGATGAATTAATGGCACTCGATAATCAATTCACTAACGAAATGAGTAATAATGGTTTGCTTGCCGCTTACAAAAAATTTATAAACCCGGTTACAAGATTATTGCGCGATCAACTTCTTCCAATTGTTGGTGAAAAATCAATCGAAGAATATTTATCACAACTGGAAGGGAAGTATGAATTCATCCCGGATGGCGGCAAAATTTCTTCATCGAAAGATATTGGCTTTACTTACGGCACATTGCTCGTTCAAAAAAAACAATCGGAACACCCCGTAAAATATAATTACATGCGAGTGTGGCAGAAGAAAAATTCAGCATGGATTATTCTCGCTGAAGTGACAAATCCGGTTCAATAAAATTTTTTTAGAAATTTTTTCTTACAGAATTTGTAAAATTACTTGCTCTAATTTATATTTAGTCTAAATAAAAATTACATTTATTCACAATATATTTGGAGCTAAGTAATGAAATATAAATTAGTTACACTCTTTTTGCTCTTTGCTGCCATCAATCTTTCGGCGCAAAATGATGAGTTCTTCGAACCAAAAGTAACAATTTCGGCTTATGGTGAACTTCACTACAACAGCGAGAAAACCGACAACAGACCGGTTTCGCAGATGTTGGACTTCCACAGATTTGTAACATTCCTTGGATATTCATGGAGCGAAAAATGGTCTTTCAAATCGGAACTGGAACTTGAACATAATTTTGTTGAAGGAGGCGACGGTGAATTGGAATTGGAACAAGCATACGTTAATTATCATTACGCTGATTGGTTTGGATTTCAAGCCGGGGTTGTACTACCTTCAATCGGATTGATAAATGAATATCACGAACCGCCGACATTTTTGGGTGTTGAGAGACCCGAATACAACAGCAAAATTATTCCTACAACATGGTTTGGAAACGGAATTGCTTTTTACGGAAGATACATGTCGTTTGATTATAAGATTACGATTATGGAAGGATTGAACAACGAAAAATTCAGCGAGAGTAACGGAATAAGAAACGGCAGAAGAAAAGGATTTAAATCCGATGCCAAAAATTTACTTTACAGTGTTAGACTTGATTATGTCGGTTTACCCGGATTAAAAATCGGCGGATCGTTTACATACAACAAGGCATCTGGCGATACTTCATCAAACAAAATAAATATTATCGATTTACACGGACGTTACGAAAGAGACAATATCTACGCTAATTTTGAGTTAGGCAACATCGATTACGAAAAAGGAAATTTGCAGACATCACGCGGATATTATTTCGACCTCGGCTACAACGTCGGCAGTTTGCTGAACATTGAAACGAAAGTCATTCCATTTGTAAGATATACAGATTACAACACAGCATCCGAAACATTGAGCGGCGGTAATTCCGAAAAACAAAATCACTACATGTACTGGATGGTTGGTCTTTCCGTAAAACCGCTTGATCAAGTTGTATTCAAAGCAGATTACGGAGTTCGCAAACGTGAACTTGGCGATCTCAAAACAAAATCGTTTAATCTAGGTGTTGGCTACATGTTTTAATAATTGAGGAAACGATGAAATTTTTTACTATAGCCTTTTTATTGTTTGAACTGGTACTTTCAAGTAGCAGCAAAACATTGAAAGACGAAGCCGAAGAATTTTTGCGGACGTTCTATGCAGACCGGTACGAAATGCGTTTTGAAAAATTTGTTATCCCGGCTGATGTAAAAAACAAAGTAGAAAAATCTGCCGGGCAAAGATTCCACAATGATTTTGTTTATGTGTGGAAAATTTTTGACGGCGAGAAAAAAATTAATACTGCAATTCTGGATAATGTAAACGGCAAATCGCTTCCGATAACTTTTCTTGTTATTCTCGGTAACGATGGGAAAGTAATAACGAGTGAAATTATCAAATACAGAGAGTCTTACGGCGGGCAAGTTGCCGAAGAAAATTGGCTGAAACAATTTAAAGGGAAGGACGAGAATTCGTCCTTCCAAATTGGCACCGAAATCAATTCGATCAGCGGTGCAACAATCTCCGTTAACTCGGTAACACGAGGCATAAAAAAATTGGTACTTCTTTATAAAGAGCTGAAAAATATTTTATGAACACACATGTGACAAAAGGTTCGGGTATGACAAGCAAATTTTTCTTTTTTTATAGAAAAATAGTTTTACAAACCAAAGTTTTTCAACATCGATTTTCCGAAGGAATCCCTTTGGGAAAACCTTGCGTAAGGTGAGTTATGAATATCTGCCTTTATCTTCTGCCAAAAGAATTAAAATCATTTTTGCTTGTATTTGTTGTAGTAATTTTGATAGGTACCGGCGTTGGGCTGGTTTATTTAGGCACAACTACATCATATACTCCCAAAGGAACAATTGAAAGATTCAACGGTTCTGATGTTCCCGGGGAAAATCCGGCTGATGATTTTGAAATACCGGAACAATATGCAAAACCGGTTAGCGAAATGTTGATTACAACACACAACCATATCTTCGGGCTTTCGTTGGCGTATTTTGCTATTGGAATAATTTTTTATTTCAATTCAATGATAAGAGGATTTTGGAAAAGTTTTTTGATGGTAGAACCTTTGATATCCGTTGTGGTAACATTCGGTTCTATCTGGCTTATACGCTACATCGACAAAAATTTTATTTACCTTACCATCATTTCATCAACATTGATGTTCGTTACTTTCTATATTATGTGTGGTGTGATAATTATTGAACTGATTTTTAAGAAGGAGAAGCCGGAAACAATTATTGTGTAACTTTTATGTAAGATACTTTGATAATACTTGTTATCAATACAACCACACCGAACCACTGCACTATATTTAAAACACTTCCGTGAAGAAAATAATCAAGAATTACAGCAGTAAGCGGAAAAGCAAGTTCGCAAATTGTTGCAATCGATGCTGAAATGTTTTTCAATCCGTAATAGTAAAGAAAAATTGCAGCGCCGCCGGTTGTAAAAGCTATTAAAAAGAATACTAACCATTGAGTGCTGGAAACTTCGCCGATCTGTGAAATTTCATTTGTGAATGAAACCCAGATTATCATTATAATCGACGCAAGAAGAAATCTAAGATAGGTCCCAACCGAAAAATTAACATTTCTTAGAGCACGTTTACTAAAGACCGTTGAAGAACCAAAACTGAATGCGGCAACCAATGAAAACAATGCGGCGATTGTTGTTTTATCACCGGTACTGAAATTCGGCAGATCGAAACCGAAGGTCATCAAGTATGCACCGAGAATTGCGAGTCCCGCCCAAAGAAAAAATTCTTTTGATAACTGTTCTCTTAAAAAAAGAGCGGCTAGAATAATTGCAAAGACCGGCTGGAGTTTCTGGATCAAAATAACTACGGAGAGATTTACAAAATTAACATAGAAAAGTGCTTTTGTTATTGCCATCGTTCCAACGGCGCCGCCGAGAAAAGCAACAAAGAAAAAAGCAATCCAATCTTTATTCGATAATTTTTTTATTGTATCAAAGTTTTTAATTAGTATTGGTAATAATAAAATTGTAACAATTGTGCTTTCGATAGATACAACAAGTGGGACCGGCAGACCGTATAATGAAGGACGTAGTACGATTCCATCTACACCCCATAAAGCCGCGGCTACGATTATGAAAAGGGGAGCTAATCTGTACATTCTTTACTTTCAATTTATTGAGCGCAAAAATAAATTATTATTTAGGTCGAGCCAACTATATTTTATATATGAATTGGATGACGGCTTTTCTTATTGAAACGTATTAATAATGTTACGCCGACGCTTAGCAAACCTAATAATAAGCCGATCCAAATTCCGTAAACACCATATTTGTAAATGAACCCCAGCACATAGGCAATCGGAATTGCAATTACCCAATAGGATAACAGCGAAACATAAAGTGGTATTTTAACATCTGTTAAACCTCTTAGAACACCAATGCCGGTTGCTTGAAGCCCATCAAAAATTTGAAACATCCCGGCAATAATCAATAACGAACTTGCATATGATACTACCTCAGGATTTTTGTTATAGAATGTGGGTAGTGTTTCCCTAAATAAGAGCATAATAATTGCAAATGATAACATCAGCAAAGCAGACATACCGAGCGCCGTAAACCCGGCGAGCCGGATCTCTTTGTTATCATTTTTACCGACTGCGCCGCCGACCCTAATTGTACCGGCAGACGATATACCAAGCATGATCATATATGTTACCGATGCAAGATTAAGTGCAATTTGATGTGCCGCTTGTTGTTTGCTGCCGATCCAGCCGACCATAATAGTTGCAAACGAGAAACATGCTACTTCCAGGAAATATTGAAAGCCGCTTGGGATACCGATCCTGAATAATTTTTTTATAAGATTCCAATCCAAAGGTTTAACATTCAGTCTTGGTGCATATTCAACAACTCTTTGATAATTTAAAGTAAATAATACTAATGCGGCAGCCATTATATAACGAGTAATTGTTGTAGCAATGCCGGCACCGAATAAACCCATGGCATCAAATCCCAGATTGCCGTAAATAAAAATCCAATTGAGAAATGCATTTAGTAAGTTTGCTGCTAAAGCAATTATCATTGGTGCATTTGGCAATGATAATCCTTCAAGAAATTGTCGATAACTTTGGAATATGAGAAAAGGGAATATCGATAATGTTAAAACTTGTAAATAGGGAACAGCTTGTTCAACAACTTCTTTAGGTTGATTCATATACGGAATTACAAATGAAAGCGAGAATATTGCTATAAATAATATTACAGAGAACGAAAGATTAGCAATCAACGATTGATTTAAAATCTTACCGCATTCAGGTTTGTTGCTTTCGCCATTTGCAATTGCTATCAGTGGTGTAGCAGCAAATGATAGACCAATACCGATTACAAGAACTAAAAAGAAGAGTCCGTTTACCAAGGAAGCTGCGGCAAGCGACGCATAGCCAACTTTTCCTACCATTACACTATCAACAACTCCCATCAATATGTGGCCCAACTGTCCGAACGATATCGGGATTGCCAGTTTTGTTGTTTCTCTTATGTGTGTTCTTAAGTTCAAGCTATTAATGAAGATGATTATCAATCATTGAATGAATACCAAATACAAAATTAGTAATTTATTACCTAACTAATTTGCAGTTCGAATTAAATGCGCTTGCTTATTAAAAATAAAGATCATCTTGCAATTCTTCTCTCGATGATCATTCTATTAACCCTCTCTTATAATTTCATTTCAGATTGCTTAGAGATTAATTTTATTCAAGATGATGCATACACATCATTCCGTTATGCAAAGAATTTTGCTGAAGGGAAAGGATTAGTATTTAATGAAGGAGAAAAAGTTGAAGGTTACACAAACTTTCTGTGGGTGTTAGTCCTCGGTATATTTCATAAAATGAATATTGATTTAGAAACTGCTGCGCAAGTAATGTCGTTGTTATTTGGTGTTACGGCAATCTGGCTTACATTTTTTCTTTCAAGATTGTTTATAGACTACGGTGAATCCAAAATATTTTATCCGCTGATGTGTCTGCTCCCTCCGTCCCTTGTAAGTTATTCCGCGCCAATGATGTATTGGAGTGTAAGCGGAATGGAAACATCATTATTCATCTCCTTAACGCTGATGACAATTTTTTTGTTGTGGAATAGGAAAAAGAAGACATCTTTTGGCTCTCTGTTTGTAGCAGTCTCTTTTCTTAATTCGTTAGTTCGGCCGGAAGGGATGTTAATATTCATCCTTCTTTGCTTGTTTGATTACATCGCTATTCGTAATGGTAGATATCCCGGTATAAATTATAACTCAAATAAATATTTGAATAGAGAAAGAGCTATTGAATTAGCCGTGTATATTTTGTTGATATTCTCTCACATAGCATTCCGGTTAATTTACTACGGACATTTATTACCAAATACATTTTATGCTAAGACAGACTTTACAACAGAATTTCTAATAAGGGGATTAAATTACTTTCTTGAGTTCGCACAAAATAATTTATTATACGGGGCTCTGCTCGTACTGCCGGCGTTTGCTTACAGAAGTGCAAAACATCAAATAATATTTTTCTATTATTTCATTTTAACAAATTTTATTGCAATTATTTTTATCGGAGGGGATGTACTTCCTATCTATCGGTTCTTTCTTCCGTTTCTGCCGATTGTCTTTATATTCGCCATCAAAGGAATTTTATCACTAAAGAAACTTGTTAACAATAAGCTTAAGATTGCATTTGCAATAATTACATTTTCTATTATTGTCATATACGGATACACGAATTACCGGCAGCAATTAGCTTTTATAATTGAAAAAAAATCCTACGAAGCCGGGCTGGTAAAGAAAATGAAGATCTATGCCGATTGGATTGAATCATCGTCCATGAATCATAATCGGATTACTGTTGCGTTGTCAACTATAGGTTCATTCTCTTACAACACTGATGCAAGAATAATCGATATTGTCGGTTTAGCGAATGAATATATCGCACATAATCCTAAAGAGGTAAAAGGTATCGATGAAGAATTGCCGGTGCTCTGGAAAGAGAGACGTTACAATGCCGATTATGTGTTACAGCAGAAACCGGATTATATAATTTTTCCGGCTGGTGCTAAACCGACTGCTTTTGCTGAATGTGCTTTGTTCGTTCAAGAAAAATTTTACCTGAATTATTACACACAACTGATTTATCCAAGTGAGCTAAACCAGTTGCTGCCGGTTTTCACTAAACGGAATGAACCTTTGCAGACCAAACATAACTGCGATGTAAAATTTGTCAAACATTATATAAAAGCATCTACCATTGTGAATAAGATAACCCCGATGAATAAAAGTTCTTTGCTTGAAAAACTTATTAATATTTGTGATAGTGCAAAAACATATTGCAGTTCAAGATTATCGGATATAGATGCGGTTGAAGGGATCGGTTTTTTTAATGTTGGTGATTACGATAAAAGTGCAAAACTATTTGACTCGGCTGTCAAAATAGATTCACTCAATATGATTGCTCATTTTTATTCGATGAAGATTGCTGAGAAGCAAAACCGTGCATCGGAAGTGATTGGTCATTTCAAAATGCTGCAAAAATATTCACCTTCGGTATTTGGTTCATATCTATTAAAGTAGAATGACCTCACTCTGCCAAAGGCATCCCATTGGGATAGTCTCTCTCCTTTGAGGCCATGCTGTCAACTTAAGTTTTGATAGACCACGGATGACGCGGATTAAACGGATTTGCACAGATAAAATCCGCGAAAATCTGTGTCATCCGAGCAATCCGTGTTCTATTCTTTTTCATATTTTTTCCTTACTTCCCCTA
Source organism: Bacteroidota bacterium (assembly GCA_040755055.1). GTDB lineage: Bacteria > Bacteroidota > Ignavibacteria > Ignavibacteriales > Melioribacteraceae > DYJK01. The sequence goes on along the minus strand of JBFMBS010000016.1, from coordinate 73,290 downwards.
CGTTGACGCCATTGCCTTTTAGGAGAAGGGTAGGGATGAGTTCAATAGTGATGTAAAAAACTTTAGAATATATTAAGTAATAAAAGAAAAATTCCTCTTTCAAAATTATTTTAAACACTATCGGCACATATACTAATTAAGTGGAGTAAAGTTTTAGTAAGAAATTTGTATATTTGATTAACAAAAGAGGTGATAATATGAATCTCGGTGCAACCGAAATAATCCTGATAGTATTAGTTCTTATTCTTCTATTTGGCGGTAAAAAAATTCCAGAATTGATGAAAGGGATCGGACAAGGTGTTAAGCAATTTAAAAAAGGTTTACATGAAGACGATACCGAAAAGAAGGATCAGATAGATAAATAAATCCTACGTAGGGAATCTTTTCTCAAAATTTACAATTCAATATTTTTGTGTTATAAAAATATTTTAACTACAAAATTTTTATTTCAGGAGTTTATATGAGCGAGAAGTTACATTCGCAGAAATATGAATTTAAAGCAGAAGTAAAAAAGCTGCTCGATATTTTAGTCCATTCATTATACACAAGCCGTGAAATCTTTTTGCGCGAGTTAATTTCAAATGCTTCAGATGCACTAGATAAATTACGGTTTGAATCCAACCGCGGTGTTGAAATACTAGATAATGATCTTCCGCTTGAAATAAAAATAGAGTTTGATGAGAAGAAAAATTTTATTTCTGTAACCGATACCGGTATTGGAATGACACGCGATGAGGTGATATCGAATATCGGCACTATTGCAAAGTCCGGTACGGAAGATTTTGTGAAGATGCTTGCTGATGCTAAATCCGAAGCGAACAATATTATAGGCAAGTTTGGCGTCGGTTTCTATTCAGTATTCATGGTTGCAAAAGAAGTAATTGTAAAAACTAAATCTTTTAGGAAAGACGAAACGGCAATCTTGTGGCGTTCCGATGGATTGGGTGATTACGAGATTTCTGATCTTGACGAAAACACATCAAGAGGCACAACGATTGAGGTATATCTTAAAGACGATGCAAAAGAGTTCGCCGAAAAATGGAAACTCGAAAGCATAATAAAAAAACATTCGAACTTTATTTCTTTTCCTATTTACGTTGGTAAAGATAAAATTAATACTGTTAACGCTATTTGGCGCGAGCCGAAATCATCAATAACTAAAGAGCAGTACAAAGAGTTCTATAATTTTTTAAGCTATGATAACGATGAACCGCTCGACCTGATTCACAAATCAGTTGATGCGCCGATTCAATTTAATGCTCTTCTTTTCATTCCCAAAAAGAACACGGATTTCTTTTGGCACGACCGCGAAAATTACGGTTTGGATTTGTACGTTAGAAGAGTTTTAATCCAACATAAGAATAAAGATTTGCTGCCAGAGTATTTGAGTTTTGTGAAAGGTGTAGTTGATTCGGAAGACCTTCCTCTAAATATTTCGAGAGAGACTTTACAAGAGAATGTAATCTTTTCAAAGATATCGTCCAGTGTAACAAGCACAGTACTTTCGCATTTAGCAGAAAAAACAAAAAATGATAAAGAATGGTACATGCAGTTTTGGAAAGAACACGGCAAGATTTTGAAACTCGGTTATTCGGATTTCGTAAATCATGATAAGATAATGGAACTGCTTCGTTTCAATTCTTCTTCATGTAAAGACCATGATGAACTTATTTCTTTGGAAGAGTATTCATCACGGATGAAGGGTGGGCAGAAAGAAATTTATTATATGAGCGGAAGCAGTCGCGAAGCATTATTGCTTGATCCACACCTTGAAATTTTTAAGAACAAAGGTCTGGAAGTTCTGTTTCTAATAGAGCCGGTTGATGAATTTGTCGTTTCTTCGTTACGCAAATACAAAGATTACGAGTTCAAATCTGCAGCGGTAACCGATCTTAAAAATCTTGATAAAATTAAAAATGTAGAAGGGAAGAAAGAGCAGCTCGAAGAATTGGGCAGTGATGATAAGAAACATTTTTTCAGTCTGCTTTCTAAAATGAAATCGATACTCGGTGATAAAGTGGTGGATGTTAAGGAATCTAAAAGGTTGGTTGATAGCGCCGCATGTTTGATTTCGGAGGATGACGGAATTTCCGCTGCTATGCACAAGATTATGAAGCTTGCTAATCAAGGTACAACACCGCAGAAGAAAATTTTGGAAGTGAATCCCGACCATAAACTTGTTAGAAATTTAATCAAGGTTTTCAAATCTGATCCTAACGATGACTATCTGAAAAATGTAACCGAACAGATTTATGAATTGTCCTTACTGCAAGAGGGAAGTTTGGATGATCCATACTCTTTAGTGAAGAAGATAAATACACTCCTTGAGGATTCAAGTGATTGGTATTGTCAGGTGAAGAAGAGGTGAATAATTAAAAAGCCCGAATATAAATCATATTCGGGCTTTTTTTGTGGGCCCAGAAGGACTTGAACCTCCGACCCGCTGATTATGAGTCAGCTGCTCTAACCAACTGAGCTATGGGCCCTTAAAAGCGAATGCAAAAATAGCTTATTGAACCATTCTTTGCAAATTCAGTTAACTTTTGTTTTGTGTTCGATTCAAATCAACAAAAATGTTTGAAATATTTTATTGTGAAAACATAATTATTGCGATAATTTGTAAAAAAGATTTATATTTGCACTCCAATTTGGCAGAATCAGCAAGAGGTTGGCAAGTTAGTAGATTTACTCCGCTTAGCGGGATGCATAGTACTTAATATTCTGAAAATAATTTTGCCGGGATGGCGGAATCGGCCAGCGGCTGACAAGTTGGTAGATTTACCCGCCGGTTTTTTGGCGGGCGCATGGTACTTAAAATTTTGGAAGTAATTTTGCCGGGATGGCGGAATTGGTAGACGCATAGGACTTAAAATCCTATGGGTGTTTACACCCGTGCCGGTTCGAGTCCGGCTCTCGGTACTAATTTATTCGTATAAGGTTAATTAAAATGACGTTTTAATTTTCGAGGGTTTCTTAGCTCAGCTTGTCCGGCAATGTCGGGTTGGCTAGAGTGCCCCGACTTAGTCGGGGAGGTCATAGGTTCGAAATTAAAATATTTTCTCCAACAAAAAGTATTGATGATGGACAGATAATTTTTGGGGTTCTTAGCTCAGTTGGCTAGAGTGTCTGCTTGACGTGCAGAAGGTCATAGGTTCGAATCCTATAGAACCCACAAAATCGGAGTTATCTCCGTTTTTTTTTGCTTAGAAAAGAATATGAATAACATAAAAATAAAATTACCGGATGGTTCGATAAAAGAATTTGAAATGGGTATTACTCCTTTCGAAATCGCACAGAAATTATCGAACCGGTTAGCTGAAGACGCTGTAGTTGCCAAAGTTGATGATGTTGCTAAAGACTTATCAACAAAAATTTATAACGATGCCCGGTTAGAGATTTTAACATTCGATGATCCCGAAGGTAAACATACTTACTGGCATTCTACATCACATTTGATGGCACATGCTGTGCAATCAATTTATCCTGAAGCAAAATTTGGCGTTGGCCCGGCTATCGATTCCGGTTTTTACTATGATATCGATATCAACTCAACATTAAGCGAAGAAGACCTGGTTAAGATCGAAAATAAAATGCTTGAGATTGCAAAACAGAAAAATCCTTTCAAGAGGACAGAATTAAAAAAGGAAGAAGCGGTTAAATTCTTCGAGAAGAAAGGTGATAATTATAAACTCGAAATTTTGAGTGAACTTGATGATGCTAACGATGTAATTAGTATTTACGACGAAGGCGATTTTACCGATCTATGTACCGGTCCCCACGTACCTGATGTCGGTAAAATAAAATATCTAAAGTTGTTGAATGTTTCCGGATCGTACTGGCGCGGTGACGAACATAACAAAAGAATGCAGAGAATCTACGGTATTTCTTTCCCGAAGAAAAAAATGCTTGATGATTATTTACTTTTTCTGGAAGAAGCAAAGAAACGTGATCACCGGAAAATAGGCAAAGCCCTCGATCTATTCAGCATTCACGAAGAAGCCGGCGCCGGTTTAATTTACTGGCATCCCAAAGGTGCAAGAATCAGAAATACTATAGAAACTTTCTGGCGCGAACAGCATCTTTCAAATGGATATGAATTACTTTACACACCGCATCTTGGCAAAAGCTGGTTGTGGGAAACAAGCGGACATCTTGGTTTCTACAAAGAGAGTATGTATTCACCAATGAGTATCGATGAACAAAATTATTTTATCAAACCGATGAATTGCCCGTTCCATATTATGATCTATAAAACAAAATTGAGATCATACAGAGATCTGCCATTACGCTGGTCTGAACTCGGTACTGTATATCGTTATGAAAAGAGCGGCGTGTTACACGGATTATTAAGAGTGCGCGGATTTACACAAGATGATGCCCATCTCTTTTGTACACATGAACAGATGGAAGATGAAATAATCGAAGTCGTTAGATTTTCACGATTCATGCTAAAATCATTTGGCTTTGACGACTTAGCGTTCTATGTTGCAACCAAACCGGAAGGATCTGTTGGCAATGATGAATCCTGGGTTAAAGCAACACAATCATTAATGAAAGCGCTTGATAAGGAAAATTTAAAATACCAGATAGATGAAGGTGGCGGAGCTTTTTACGGTCCGAAGATAGATATTAAAATTAAAGATGCACTGAAACGTGAATGGCAATTGAGCACAATTCAATTTGATTTCAATGAACCGGCCCGGTTTGAAATGAAATATATCGGCGAAGATGGCAAAGAACATCAACCATTTATGATACACCGCGCTTTGCTTGGCTCGATAGAACGGTTTATGGGAATTTTGATAGAACATTATGCCGGGGCTTTTCCAACATGGCTCGCGCCGGTTCAGGCAGCAATTATCCCGGTCTCGCAAAATCATTTTGAATATGCAAAACATGTTGCGGATGAATTGAAAAAGAACAATATTATTGTTGAACTCGATGAAAGAAATGAAAAAATCGGTTATAAGATTCGCGATTGGGAAACTCAAAAAGTACCTTATATGTTGATTGTTGGCGAAAAAGAAAAAGAATCCAATTCGGTTTCTGTACGCCAGCATAAATTAGGTGATAAAGGTACAATGACCGTTACAGATTTTGCAAAACAAATTACTGACGAAATTAAAAACAAAATTAATCACTATTAAAGAGGTATTATATCACTGAGATCAAATATCGGGTAAACCAGGAAATTCGAATTCCTGAAATTAGATTGATAGGTGCTAACGGAGAACAAATTGGAATTGTATCAACGAAAGAAGCGTTACGTATTGCCGAAGAAGCCGGAATGGATTTGGTCGAAATAGCTCCGCAAGCAACACCTCCGGTTTGCAAAGTTATCAATTACGGAAAATTTGTTTACGAGTTACAGAAAAAAGAGAAATTACAAAAGAAAAAACAGCAAGTAAGTGTTTTAAAAGAGATCAGGCTTCATCCAAATACCGATACACATGATTTTGATTTTAAAGCAAGACATGCTGCAAATTTTCTTGAAGAAGGAAATAAAGTTAAAGTATCGGTTATCTTTAAGGGCCGCGAACTTGCTTATACGGAACTTGGAGAAGCTTTATTGAAAAGATTTTTGGAGAGATTGGAAGACGTCTCTAAGGTTGAGCAAGAACCAAAATTTGAAGGCAGAGCGATGCACGCTATTCTTGCACCGCAAAAAGGAAAAAAGAAAAAATAGATAGGTGTTGAAATGCCCAAAATGAAAAGTAACAGAGGAGCCGCTAAAACATTTAGAAAAACCGGATCCGGAAAAATTAAAAGAAACAAAGCTTATAAGTCACATATTCTTACTAAAAAATCTACCAAGAGAAAAAGAAAACTTCGCAAGGGAGTTTTAGTTTCAACGGCAGATTCAAAAAGATTAAAAAGAATGCTACAATAATCGGAGAAAAATAAAATATGCCACGTTCAGTTAATTCAGCAGCATCGAAAGCAAGGCGTAAAAAATTACTGAAGAAAGCTAAAGGATACTGGGGTGCGCGCAGCAAAGTATTAACCGTTGCAAAACACCATGTTGAAAAAGGTCTTGTTCATGCTTATAGAGATCGCAAACTTAAAAAAAGAGTTTACCGCGCACTTTGGATTGTTAGATTAAATGCTGCGGCAAGAGAAAATGGAATTTCATATTCTAAGCTAATTAACCTATTGAATAAAAAAGGTATTGAAATTAATAGAAAAGTATTAGCTTCTATTGCAGTTGAAAATCCGCAAGTCTTTGCTGATGTTGTTAAGTTTGCAATGAATTAATTATAACCCTCTCGAAAAATTATATGATAATAATTCGAGAGGGTATTTCTTTAAATTGTCGGGATTGCTTATGCTTGATAAAATTTCAGAAACCCGAAATAACTTTGATGACGACCTATCAAAAGTAACTGACCTAAATTCCCTTGAAGAACTGCGCCTAAAATATCTGAGCCGTAAAGGAATTCTTACCCGGTTTTTTGAAGATTTCAAGTCAGTATCCAATGATCAGAAGAAATTAGTCGGTCAATCGCTTAATAATCTTAAAACCCACATCCAGGGAAAATTCGATTCACTAAAAAGTGAAATTGAAAGCAGAACAAATCTTCAGAAACAATCGGATATTGATTTAACCCTTCCGGGAAGAACATACCAGATCGGCAGTAAACATTTAATTACTCAAACTTTAGATGAGGTCAAATATATTTTTAAAGGGTTGGGTTTCTCATTATTTGAGGGCCCTGAATTAGAATCGGATTACAATAATTTTACCGCACTAAACTTTGCGGATGATCACCCGGCACGTGATATGCAAGATACTTTTTTTGTTACGCCGAATTTTGTGTTGCGGACTCATACCTCGCCGGTACAAATTCGTGTTATGCAAAATATGAAGCCGCCGATCAGGGCAATTATGCCCGGTAAAGTGTACCGTAACGAAGTAATCAGCGCCAAAAGTTATTGCCTCTTTCATCAGGTTGAAGGTTTGTATGTGGATACAGATGTAACGTTTGCAGAACTCAAAGCTACTCTTGTTGCATTCCTCAAACAATTTTTTGGCAAAGATGTTGTCTATCGTTTTAGAGCAAGTTTTTTCCCATTCACAGAACCAAGCGCTGAAATGGATGTTTGGTGGCAGCCGAAAGGCAAAGAAGGGAGATGGCTTGAAGTATTAGGCTGCGGTATGGTCGATCCAAATGTTTTTATAAATGTCGGTATCGATCCTGAAAAATATACCGGCTATGCTTTCGGTATGGGCATCGAACGAACTGCTATGCGAAAATACGGAATTGATGATATTAGAATTCTATTCGACAGCGATATACGATTCTTAAAACAATTTTAGTTGAACCGGAGTAATTATTTATTATGAAAATATCTATTAATTGGTTGCGAGATTATATAGACCTATCGGGGATTTCATTAGATGAGATCGTTCACAAACTTTCTGTTGCCGGTTTAGAAGTTGAAGAAGTCATTGATCAAGCAAAAGCATTCGAGAATTTTGTTGTTGGTTATGTTAAAGAAAAAAAGAAACATCCTAATGCCGATAAGCTTTCCGTTTGCATAGTTGATGATGGAACAAGTGAACACAATGTTGTTTGCGGTGCACCGAATGTCGAACAAGGTCAAAAGGTAGCATTCGCAAAGATTGGAGCAGTCATACCGTCCGAAGGGATTAAATTAGCAAAAGCTAAAATTCGTGGTGAGCAATCTTCGGGGATGATCTGTTCAGAAAAAGAATTGGGGTTAAGCGATAACCACGAAGGGATAATGGTTCTCGATTCAAACATTGAGACTGGAAAAAGTTTAGCCGATGCAATAGGTCAAAATGATATTGTCCTTGATATTGCAATAACTCCCAACCGCGCAGATGCGCTTAGTCATATTGGAATAGCGAGAGATCTATCTGCAATTTTCAATCGTGAATTAAAATTCCCCGCAATCAAGATTGTAGAATCGCAAAAAAAATCATCGGATTATGCCAAGGTTGAAATTATTGATTCGGTTAATTGTCCTCGATATATTGGCAAAGTAGCAACCGGTGTAAAAATAGGCGAATCACCTGACTGGCTGAAGACAAAGTTAAAAAGCATTGGGCTGAGGCCAATCAATAATGTTGTTGATGTTACAAATTTTGTTTTATACGAAATCGGTCAACCTCTACACGCTTTTGATCTTGATAATCTTGCCGGAAAGAAGATTGTTGTAAGATCAGCAAATGAAAATGAGAAGTTTACAACGTTAGATTCGAAAGAAAGAACATTAAAATCTGCCGACTTGATGATTTGTGATGCTGAAAAACCGGTAGCTATTGCCGGTGTGATGGGCGGAGAAAATTCTGAGGTAACGTCATCAACAAAAAATGTATTGATTGAGAGCGCTTATTTCAATCCATCTTCAGTTCGTAAGACTGCTAAGCATCTTGGCTTATCAACAGATGCTTCCTACCGATTTGAGCGTGGTTCGGATTTCAATATCACCCAGTGGGCGGCAAGACGTGCTGCACAATTGATGCAAGAAGTGGCTGGTGGGGAGATTCTTTCCGGTGAAATTGATGCTTACCCCAATCCCATTACATTGAAAACAGCAAGACTTAGATATTCACGGGTCAAGAAAATTCTTGGCTATAGTGTGTCACCTCAAAATGTTGTTGGTATTCTTAAGAATCTCGGCTTTACGATTAAATCCGAAAATGCTGAAGGACTTGAAGTAATTGTGCCGGCTTACCGCCATGATATTGAAAGAGAAATTGATTTAATTGAAGAGGTAGCACGAATTTATGGTTATGACCTGATACCGGAGATCAATAAGGTGAGTACAACACTCGAAGATAAAATCGATCAATCTGCTTTTAACGATAATGTCAGGAATATTTTAACTTCGCTCGGATTTTTTGAAATAATGACGAATTCTTTAGTAAAGGAAAGCATTGCTTATAGGTTTGGTAACCCGATAAAGATGTTAAATCCTCAAAGCTCCGAGATGTCGCATCTGCGCCCATCATTACTCCCGGGTATGCTGCAAGCGGTTTCGAATAATTTGAAGGTTAATGAAAAGAATCTGAAATTTTTTGAAATAGGGAAAGTATTCGAAAAAATTTCTGATGACGAAATTGAATCGTTTAGTGATTTTACCGAGAAGGAGCATCTTATTATTGCTCTCACCGGTAAAGAAATAGAAACTGAATGGTACGCAGAAGATAGAAGAGATGATATCTTTGATCTTAAAGGTGCTGTAGATAATTTTTTAAATAAACTTTACCACTCAACTCAATTTAAGACGGTCTATGGCATTACTGATATGTTTACCGAACATTGTTTTGGCATTACAACCGAATCAGGGATGATCGGGATAGGTGGTAAAACAAAAATTGAATTCCAACAATTATTTGATATTAACCAGGAAGTGTTTATAGCTATTCTTGATGTGGATTTACTGAAATTGATCCAAGAACCGGAGCGTAAATTTAAAGAGTTACTAAAGTTTCCTAAAGTTTACCGTGACATGGCTTTTGTTATAGATAAAGATATTGAATCGGACAAGGTTATAGGAGTTATAAAAGAAGCTAGCTCTAAATTGTTGCATCAGATTAAGTTATTTGATATCTTTCAAAGTGACAGTTTAGGTAAAGGTAAAAAATCCTTAGCATTTCAACTTGAATATTATGATTCAAGCAGAACATTAACTGAGGATGAAGTTGATAAAGAATTTAGAAAAATTATCCAGACTGTCGAAAAAACATTTGGTGCACAACTTAGAGGTGCATAATTGGCAGAAGGATCTAAATACGATTTGTTTATTGACGAGCTAAATGCTCTCGAGAAACAAATTTATTACTTTATTCAAAAAGGTTCTGAATTGCTAGATGCCAACCAGGCACTAAATAACAGAATCACTTTACTTGAAAAAGAAAACGATACCTTAAAAAAGAAAATTTCTGAAATTGAATCTAAGGTAACCAAAAATATTTTTAATGAAGAAAATCTTTTCGGTACTGAATCATTAAAACTGGAGGAGCGAGAAGCTTTAAAAAGTAAAATAAACGAATTGGTAGCTAAAATAGACTATCATTTGCGTTCTTAATTGTGATGTTCGAAGATGGAATTGACATAAAATGACAGAAAAAAAGAAGCTTAAAGTAAAAATATTTGATAAAGAATATTCTTTACTCGTCGAAAATCAAGAAATAGCCGCTGAGTTAGCTGAATATGTAAATCGTATGATGGAAGATACAAGAGATGAATTACCCGATCAGCCAAAAGATACAATAGCGATAATTGCCGCACTTAATATAGCATACGACCTTTTTGTGGAAAAAAATAAATTCAGAGAATTCAGCATACAAGCCACCGACAAAATCAAGAAGATAAAGCTACTTTTAACTGAATCAAAATTTATGTCAACCCCATCCTAATTTTCCGCACTGCCGGATCGTTTTATAAAAAAAGAACTAACATTATAAAACCTTAGGGTTATCGGCTCACGGCGTGTATTTCAGGCCTCATCCCGATCTTGCTTATCGGCTGATAGGTTTATCGGGATCCCGGTTCCGGGACTAGTGGAAGAAAAAAGCGTCGGGCGGTTTCCCGCACTGTATAGGGAAAGGGTTCTTTTTCCTATATAAGATTCGGCAGAAGCGGTATATATATATTTTTCGTTTAATGGAGGTATTATGCAGTTGGATTTGTTAATGGTGATTATTATTGCTGTGGGTACAGCAGTTATAGCTTTTATTTTGGGATGGTTTATTAATTCCAAAATCGGTAAAAACAATATCGCTAACGCTAAAGATAAAGCACAGAAAATTGTTGAAGATGCTGAAAAAGAAGCTAAACATTTAAAACGGGAAAAACTTCTTGAAGTAAAGGATGAATGGCTGAAAAAGAAACAAGAATTCGATAATGAAGTAAACAGTAAAAAACAAAAACTTCAGAATTTTGAAAAGCAGCTTGAATCCAGGGAAGATAGTCTCGAGAAAAAATATGATGTTGTAAATCAAAAAGAAAAAGTAAACAAGGATTTAGAAAAAACACTTCTTCAACAAAAGGATGATCTTGAAAGAAAAACCCAGGAGCTCGATAAACTGATTGCCGAGCAGAATATTCGTCTGGAAAAGACCGCCGGTTTAACATCCGATGAAGCAAAGAAAATGCTGATGGAAAACATGATAAGCAAAGCTAAGTCTGATGCTTCTCAAGCAATTAAAGAAATTAGAGATCAGGCAAAGGCAGATTCTAAGAAAGAGGCGCAGCGGATTGTTATCCAGGCAATACAAAGGACTGCTGTCGATCATTCGGTGGAATCAACTGTCTCGGTTGTTCAGATTCAAAATGATGAAATGAAAGGGAGAATAATTGGTCGCGAGGGCAGAAATATCCGTGCATTCGAAGCTGCTACCGGTGTTGATGTAATCGTTGATGACACACCCGAAGCCGTTATCCTTTCTGCTTTCGATCAATTTAGAAGAGAAGTAGCACGAATATCACTCGAAAGATTAATTGCAGACGGTAGAATTCACCCGGCAAGAATTGAAGAGATAGTTGAAAAAGTTCAGCAAGAACTCGATGAAGAAATTCAAAAAGAGGGTGAGAATACGTTAATTCAACTTGGCTTGCACGGTGTTCATCCCGAATTAGTAAAATATATCGGCAAGATGAAATATCGTTCAAGTTACGGACAAAATTTACTGCAGCATAGTATCGAAGTTGCATACCTCACCGGAATTATGGCGGCTGAACTTGGTTTTGATACCAATTTGGCTAAACGCGCCGGATTATTACACGACGTCGGTAAAACAATCGATCGTGATGTTGAAGGACCGCATGCTTTACTCGGCTACGAACTAACCAAAAAATATAATGAGCACCCGATTGTTGTTAATGCTGTAGGAAGTCACCACGAAGATATTGAAATGGAACATCCAATAGCGGCATTAGTGCAAGCTGCCGATGCCATAAGCGGTGCAAGACCCGGTGCAAGAAGAGAACCGCTTGAAAGTTATGTTAAGCGTCTTGAGAATCTGGAAGCGTTGGCAAAATCGTTTGAAGGTGTGGCAAAAACTTATGCTATTCAAGCTGGCAGAGAAGTTAGAGTAGTAGTTGAACCGGATAAGATTGATGATGTTGTTGCGGATCGCCTCTCTTACGAGATAGCTCAAAAAATCCAGGAAGAGATGGAATACCCCGGTCAAATTAAAGTGATGGTTATAAGAGAAGTAAGAAAAATTTCTTACGCTAAATAAATTTCCACCCGCCAATAGGCGGGTTTTATATGAAGAAAATATTAAAAGTTGGAATTACCGGCGGAATCGGTTCAGGGAAATCGATTGTTACTGATTTTGTAGAGCAAAACGGATTCAAAGTAATCCGTTCTGATCTGCTTGCGAAAGAAATAATGATTGGAAACAATTCCGTAAAAATTAAATTGAAAAAAGAATTTGGGGAAGAAGCTTATTCCGGCACAAAATTGAATACCGGTTACTTAGCGAAGAAAATTTTTTCGAGTAAGACACAGATAAATAAAATTAATTCAATTGTCCACCCGCCGACAATTAAAAAAATAAAAGAACTGATAAAACAATACGCAAAGAACGCAAATGTTGTTTTTGTTGAATCGGCTTTGATATTTGAAGCAAAATTTCAAGGCTTCTTTGATTACATAATTCTTGTTTCGGCTGATGAAAAAATTAGAATCGGTAGAGTAGTTAAGCGCGATAGAACAAACGTGGAAGAAGTTAGGAAAAGAATGTCGTTCCAGATTAGCGAAACAAGAAAAAAGCTTTTATCTGATTTCATCGTTGAGAATAATTCAAACAAAAAGAGTCTTGGAAAAAAAGTGTTATTCGTTATCAAGATAATTAAAGCACTCTCTCAGGATTAAAACAGCATTTCGGACAGCAGTATCTTACCTTGACTTCTTTTCTATGTTCATCTAATTTTACATTCGCAAATTTCAGAAAAGGTGCACTTGTGAATCCAATCAACACTCTTATTGTTTCATTCGTAAAATTACTACCAAAATCTGTAGTTCATATTTTTGCCAAACGTTATATAGCCGGTGAAAAATTAGAAGATGCTGTGAGAGTTGTAAAAGAATTGAATGGAAAAGGAATAGTTGCGACTATCGATGTATTGGGAGAAGCTGTTGCTAATAAGAAAGAATCCGAAAAAGCTAAGATCGAATGCTTTGAAGTTCTTGATGCCATCAAAAAAAATAACCTGAACGCCAACTTATCATTAAAACCCACACAACTAGGATTGGTTATAGATAAAGAATTTTGCTTTAACCAGGTTTCCGAGATTCTTGAGAAAGCGAAAGGTTACAATAACTTTGTAAGGATCGATATGGAAGATTCATCTACGACAGATGATATAATCGAACTTTACCAAAAATTGAAGTCGAAGTACAATAATGTAGGTGTAGTTGTTCAGTCTTATTTGCGCAGAACACTGGCAGATGTATCTTCACCCCAGATGAACGGAACAAATTATCGTTTATGTAAGGGCATCTATGTAGAGCCGGAGGAAATTGCTTTCAAAAATCGCCAAGAAGTAAGGGATAACTTCATTGAAATTTTAGACCATATGCTGGATCATGGCAACTATGTTGGCATTGCAACGCACGATGATTATTTAGTAAATAAATCTTATGAGATGATTAAGAATAAAAATTTGTCTAAGGATAAATTCGAATTTCAGATGCTCTACGGTGTTAAAGAAAGATTAAGAGACAGAATTAATTCCGATGGATATAAAATAAGGATCTATGTTCCTTTTGGAGAGCACTGGTATAAATACTCTATTCGGCGGCTTCAAGAAAATCCTAATATGGCATGGCATATAACTAAAAGTATCTTTTCGTTTAACTGACAAAAATGCTTCCATCTTTTTAAAAAGATGGAAGCATTTAAGCAAATGACAACCGAAGAAATCAAAGAGAATTATCATCCGCCATTTATACTTAACCAGTTTTATCATATTTATAATAAGTCTGTAACAAATAATTTGCTTTTTTATTCCGATGAGAACTATAGGTATTTTCTAAAAAGGTATAAATATTTTTTGAATGATGTTGTTAATACATATGCTTTCTGTTTGCTACCCAATCATTTTCACTTTTTGATTATGCCTATCATAGATGATCCTTTAACCGTTAGCAAACAATTCCAGAGACTCTTTATTTCTTATTCGATGGCTTTGAACAAACAGAAGGCTAGAAAAGGTAATCTGTTTCAAAAAAACTTTAAGAGAAGAATTGTTTATGGAGAAGAATCTCTTAAAAATCTGGTTTACTATATCCATACGAATCCTTCTCATCATATGATAGACAGTGATTATCAAAATTATCCTTTTAGTTCATATAGAATAATTGTTAGCCGGGACTCAACAACCTTGAAAAGAGAAGAAGTTCTGGATTGGTTCGGAGGCATACAAAATTTTATCAACAAACATGTGATTACATTAAGTGAGGTTGTGAAAAAACTGTATGAGATTGAGGAATAATGCTAACTGAATGTTTCCATCTTTTCAGTTTTAATGTTTCCATCTTTTTCCGATCCTTCAATTATTGTTTAAATTTACAAGTGAATTAAATATTATATAAAAAGTTTGCAATAGGAAAGATGGAAACATTAAGCGTACTCGGAATAGAAACATCGTGTGATGAAACTTCGGTTTCGATTATTTCAAATGGAATTCTTACTTCCAATCTAATTTCGTCCCAGGATTTTCATACCCAATATGGAGGAGTTGTACCTGAACTTTCCAGCCGTGCACATCTTCAAATTGTTGTGCCATTGTTAAGAGATGCTTTGCGCAAATCAAATCTTCAGCTTCAAAATATCGATCTAATTTGTGCAACTGCCGGTCCCGGTTTGGTAGGAGCTTTATTAGTTGGATTGACTTTTGCGAAAGGTCTCTCTTTTTCTTTAGGAAAACCATTCATACCGGTTAATCATATCGAAGGACATATCTTTTCAGGATTCTTGATGGAAGAGAAGCCGGAATTCCCGTATTTATGTTTGGTTGTTTCAGGCGGACACACATTATTGCTCGTCGTAAAGAGTGATACCGAAATTATAAAACTCGGTAGTACTATTGATGATGCTGCCGGCGAAGCTTTCGATAAGGTTTCTAAACTTTTGGGTTTAGGATATCCCGGCGGTCCATTAATTGAAAACACCGCACAATGTTATGATAATAACGATATGATCGATTTTCCGGTGGCGCAATGTAAAAATGAATTTGATTTTTCGTTCAGCGGTTTGAAAACTTCGGTTTTGAGATTCATCCAAAAAGAATATAATAGTGCCGATAAAATTCCCGGCGAAGACTTGCCGAGAATATCGGCGTCGTTTCAAAGAACGGCAGTTAAATCTCTAACACTTAATGTTGAAAAAGCTTTGAATAAATTCAATGTCAAATCCATTTCGGTTGTTGGGGGAGTTGCTGCAAACAAACATTTAAGAAATGAATTAAATCATATTTCAAAAAGATATGGTAAGAAATTGGTAATCCCTTCAAATGAATTCTGCGGTGATAACGCTGCAATGATTGCATATAGGGGATATCGATTATTCGAAAACGGTTTCAGGTTCGATCTTTCCGCAAACGCCTATCCAAGTCTAAATGAAAATTCATTCATCAAACCCGGGCTGTGATTTTTATTTACTCCCAAATCGTTTTAGTTGATTGATAGATTTTCAATATATTACAGTACAAAATTGAGTGTAGTTATTGAATCAGCCGGTTAAAATCTCTATCAAAAACATCTTTTCGAGGCGTGATATCCAGGTAATCACGGCTTTCTTCTTTTTTGTGCTGGCACTTTTAGTATTTACTTTTTTTTCACCTAATTACTATGATTCCAATGAGCCGGTACAGATCGAGGTGAAAAAAGGTGAAACTCTTACGCATATTGTTGATACCTTGTATAACCACGGTGTAATTCCGAATAAAACAAATATGAAGATAGCCGCTTTTATGTATGGTGCGGAACGTAAATTAAAAGCCGGAAGATACAATATTCCCAATGGTTTGAATTATTTAGAACTTGTTGAATTGTTTATTGATGGTTCGCCGGTTTCAGAAAGGTTAATCACGATAGCGGAAGGAATTTGGCAAAAGGATCTTGCACAACTTCTGAAAAAGGAGCTTGGCATCGATTCGTCAAAAATTATTGAGCTGAGTAAAAGCAGATCATTTCTTAATGCATTGAAAATTGATGCCGATAATTTGGAAGGATATCTTTTGCCCGAAACATATTATTTTTATTCCAACAGCAGTGCAGAAGAAGTTCTGAAAAAACTTTGTAGTGAAATGAACAATTTTTTTGAAGATGATAAGATTAAGCAGCGTATGCGTGAATTGAAAATGTCGAAACATCAAATATTGACTTTAGCATCAATCATAGAAGGTGAATCAAATCTTTTTTCGGAGTTCAAAACTATTTCCGGTGTTTATCATAACAGATTAAAGAAAGGAATGGCACTTCAAGCGGATCCGACCATACAATACCTTATTCGCGATAGAAGAAAGAACAAAATTTATTATAAGGATTTGGAAATCGATTCGAGATTTAATACTTATAAATATCCCGGATTACCCCCGGCACCGATTAATAATCCGGGTAGGGATGCAATATTGGCTGCGCTCTATCCGGGAAAACATAAATATCTTTACTTTGTTGCAAACGGTGAAGGAGGGCATTACTATTCAACAAATTATATTGATCACGCTCAAAATGTAGCTAAGTACCGCGAATGGCGCCTAAATCAAAAATAATATTTTATCTGCTGTTGCTATTTATTCTCTCTTCATGCGCAAATCAGCTGCCGCCTGGAGGAGGTGAACTAGATAAAGTTCCTCCGAGAATTATCGAATCGATACCGGCAAACGGTACAACAAATTACACCGACGACTATTTTGAAATTACCTTCAGCGAATATGTTGATAGAAGATCGGTACAAGATGCAATTTTTATCTCGCCGCCAATTGCAAAAGGGTTGGATTATGATTGGGGCGGCAAGACTCTCTCGGTTTATTTCAAAGATACTTTGAGATCGAATACAACATATACCATTGTTATAGGAACAGATGTAATTGATCTTAACAACCGCAATAAAATGGCGGAACCGTTTTCATTTGCGTTCTCGACTGGCAATCAAATTGATATAGGAAAAATTTCGGGTAAAATTTTTGATAAAGATCCGAGCGGAACATCTGTTTTTGCATACCGGCAAAATGAAAACGAACCCGATCCGGCTCTAACTAAACCTGAGTATGTCTCCCAGGTTGGTAAGAATGGAAAGTTTACACTGCTCGGTCTTGGCAATGGTGATTATAAATTATTTGCGATAAGGGATAATTTCCGCGACTTGAAATACCAGAAAAATGATGACCAGTTTGGAGTGCAATTTAAAGATGTGATCATTTCCGATGATAAAAAAGAATTCACCGACGTTGATTTCTTTCTGAGCATTGAAGATACAATTCCGCCTACACTCAGTAATGTTTTGATGAAGGATCGTAATCATTTGCAGATTGAATTTAACGAACCAATCGATAGTTCAAAACTAAGCGCAGATAATTTTTATATTTTTGATTCGACGGCAAACGCAAGAAAAGAAATTAAATATTTCTTTAAGGGCAGCGTAAATGCCAAACAGTTCTTGCTAAGTATTTCCGATTCACTTGTGGAAGACAATAATAATTACTTGGTGTGCAAGAATTTTATCGATATGAATGGCGTAGTTAAAGAATATGATGCCAGCCAATTTTCGGTTAAGACACAGCCAGATACGTTAATTCCCAAGGTGCTAAAAGTTGAAGGAACTTTGCCGGAAGGTAAGGTTGATTATGATAACCCTTTGATTAATGTGGAGTTTGATGACGGGTTCGACGTAACAAAAATTGATACTGCGATTTCTATTACTGATGCAAAAGGATTTAATTACGGGTGCTCGATCAATCTGATTGATGATGCTTCGTTTAACATTATTGTTAACTCCAAACTAAAGCAGAAGACAGAGTATCAACTCAAAATAAATTTAGGCGCCGTTCAGGATGCAGCTGGAAATTTTGCCGATTCGGTTTACCAAACTGAATTTGCCACTGCAAGCGAACTGGATTTTTCAGGTGTGACGGGGACAGTTTTAGCTGAGACTGATTCTGTTGGAACTATGATTGTTCTAAGCAGTGCTTCACGGGATGAAAGGGAGTACAAGGTGAAACCGGCACCTAATTCGAAATTTAATTTTTCAAAGATCGTTCCCGGTAAATATTTATTGTGGGGATTTATCGATCAAAACCGGGACAGCGAATATGACGTTGGCAAAATTGCACCTTATAAAAAATCTGAGAAATTTATTTTCCATCCGGATACATTAAATCTGCGCGCACGTTGGCCGGTAGGGGATCTTATTTTAGATTTTACTAAATAAAATTTAGAGACTTCTGAAAAATTATGAATGGCACACTGATGATCTTCCACAAGCTCAAGATCATACACAGATTTAGCTGATTTACGCAGATTAAAATCCGTGAAAACCTGACTGCCGTCAGGCAAGTTCCATCAAATTTGCGTCATCTGTGTTCTATTACTAGTCTCCAGGATTTTAAAAATGATTTTTCACAAGTTTCATTTGTATCTAACATGATACTTTCTTCTTTGTTACACATTCCTTTCATCCCCCCAACAAGATGGCGGACAAGTGGGAAGGGGTGGGGGAGGTCGTAAAAAACTTCTTGACAACTTTCCTTGATAAATTTAAGTTGATATTGAAAACTCTTCTTAAACTTCTATTATTTTAGCAATATGATGATCGCTTTCACTGCGAATAGATTATTACAGAATAATTCAATAGTTAACATACATATAGAATTAACCAATATTTTGTTCTTTGGATTTAGTATCTTGGGATAAAGAATCCTCAAATTATTATAGAGAATTATGGATAAGAACATACTAAAGCTTTTTACAGAAGCGGATATTGTTAAAAAAGTTCAAATCAAATTACCGAAATTATTTCAAATTGCTGAATTAGAAAGCCAAAGAGCTGGAAAAGTTGGAATGGAAGTCGGTTCAATTAGAGAACGAATAATTGTTTCGTTACTGATTTACAAATTTGGTGAAGGGAACGTTGAAACAGAAATCCCTATAACAGAACCGGAAGTAGATGTCAAATTATTTGGTAAACCAATTTCGATTAAAACTAAAAGTGGAAGTGGTTACACTGGAGTAAAACTTATCTGGACAGTAGATGCTCGAAATGCACTCGAATTTCAAAATAAATACATACCTTCTTGTGATATGATTTATGTGCAAATTAACTGGGAAAATTCTGGAGGTTTATTTTATTTTCCACAACAAGTTCAACAAGATATATTTAATTCTATAGGCAGAGAGGATTATATTAAGTTACCTAGTCAAGGTACAAATCCAAGAGGTGTTGAAATATCCTCTAAAGCATTACAAAAATTAGTTGAACATAATGATATTCATAAAATAGTTATCGATTGGAAAAAGGAAGAAATCAAATTTAACGCATTTAAAAGGTGGATTGATTTATGGGCTCAAGAGTAATCACCGTCAAAAATGGAACTGTTACAAGTTCTTTCGGTAGTCCCGGTAGAATTAATCACGATTCGTCTCAATTTTACAATTCAAGATTATATGAGGGATTGCAAACTGACAAAAAAATAAAACACATTGAAAATAAAGTTTCTCAAGAATTACTTAATAAACACTTTTGTCATTCAAGTGAGCAAATGATTGAATTACCTGACAATTCAATTCATTTGATGATTACTTCCCCTCCTTATAACGTGACAAAAGAATATGATGATAATCTAAATTTGGAAGAATACTTATTACTACTTAAAAATGTTTGGAAAGAGACCTATCGCGTCTTAGTCCCTGGTGGGCGTGTTTGTATTAATGTGGCAAATCTTGGAAGAAAGCCATATTTGCCGCTCCATAGTTATATTATAAAAGATATGAACGAAATTGGGTTTATGATGCGAGGAGAAATCATTTGGAATAAAGCGTCGAGTGCTAGTCCTTCTACAGCATGGGGTAGTTGGTTATCTGCTGCGAATCCCGTATTAAGAGATATTCACGAATATATTTTGGTTTTTTCAAAAGATTCATTTAGCCACGCGAATAAAGGGAAAGAAAGTACAATTACAAAAGAAGAATTTTTAGAATGGACTAAAAGCGTGTGGACATTCCCAGCAGTATCCGCAAAAAAAATTGGTCATCCAGCACCTTTCCCAGAAGAACTTCCACACCGTTTAATAAAATTATATTCTTTCAAACAAGATATAATTTTAGATCCCTTTTTAGGTAGTGGAACTACAAGTCTGGCAGCAATAAAAAATGATCGAAACTATGTTGGTTATGATACAAATAAAAAATATATACAACTTGCTGATAAAAGGATTTCTGAATACAAGAACCAAACAAAACTTTTTTAATTATATTATTGTTAATCCGTTAATACAATTGTAGTTAGTTATACAAATAATATCTCTTCGCAATTTTTCTGAACCGGCTGATGTCTTTTTTCAAAATGAATTTTATATCTTCAACGCGGTATCTTTCAGAAAATTTTAATCTAACCTGGTCTGTGCCCATTACTTTGTCAAACATTTTTGTCCGTGTTGAATCTGTGAGGGCAAATATTTTTTTATCGGGATACAGTTGGTTGTGGACTTGCATAAAATAGAATTGCAATTCCAAAAGATCGATTGCATCGGGATTAGTTAAGTGAATTTGAACGCCATTCAGAATTTTATCGAGCCAGATTCCATAATTCGTTTTGTATGTAATCGGTCTGAAAACGACCCCGTTAAGATTGAGCTTGTTCATTCCGTCTGCTAATGAATCTGCATTAATCCAATCTGCGGCAAAAGTCTGGAACGGAAGCGTGTAGCTAATTCCGATTGAAATAGTTACAAGCTCACCGAGTACACCGGTGCTTACAACATAGTAGGGAGTTTGGCTATACGGAACGTTAGCTGAAGTCGGCACCCATATTAAACCGGTATCATCAAAGGTCATCCAGCGTTCCCATCCGTTCATTTTAATTATATTCAGCTTGCACTTAACACCGTTTGAAAGCATTCCTTCTTCGTTTATAAGGTAAGCCAGCTCGCCGCAAGTTAATCCGTACACATAAGGAATTTTGAAACGGCTTACGAATGAAATGAAATTATCTTCGGGAATATTTCCTTCGATACGAAGACCGCCAAGCGGATTAGGTCTATCAAGAACAACAAACTCAATATTATTTTCGGCTGCGGCTTCCATTGCATAGCCAAGTGTGCTTATGTAAGTATAAGAGCGGCATCCAATATCCTGGATATCGTACACAAGCAGATCGATATCGGAAAGCATTTCGGGAGTAGGTTTTTGCCGCTTTCCATAGAGTGAATAAAATTTAATGCCGGTTAAACTATCAACGTAATCGTTAGTTGCTTCACCGGCGGAATTAAATCCCTTGAATCCATGTTCGGGACTAAAAACAGAAATAAGATCAAAGTTTTTTGCTTTGTTAAAAAGATCAACATTAGAAACCAATCTGCTGTTAAGCCCGGTATGGTTTGTAACCAGCCCAACTCTTTTGCCGGATAGAATTGAAAAATTATCTCTCTCTAAAACATCAAGTCCTAAAAGTACTTTTTGGTTTTGAGCAAATAAAAAGGAAGGAATCAATAAAAAAAATAACCAAAATTTCATGACGGCATAAGAGATTTAATTATTGATTCAAGAAGCAAAGTAGTCCCACGATCAATTTCTTCATTAAGTATTGAAGCTCTTTTTCTTATTTCATCGGCAATAGTCTGGTTATTTAACGAAGCGCAGTTGATTAGTACATTTAGATAAGCTCCGTAAGAAGATGTTTTTATGAGTGATGCCGCTACACCGGCATCGGATAGTGAATTTTTATTTCCTTTATCCACCACAACTTTTATATGCGGCAATAGCCCGTAACAATTTTTTATTACTTCGGAAGGGATTTCTGCCGCACCGATTGTTGCTTGCTCTATGGCATTTGCCCTAACTGTTTTTTCTTGGTCCGATTCTTTAGGAAGTTTAAATGCTGCCATAACATTATCAAATGCTTCGTTGTCTTTTTGAGCGAGTTCAATAAATTTTTTCTGATAGGTCTCTAATTTCCCTTTTAAAGTAATCATTTCACTTTCAACTTCTGCATATTTCTTTTTGCCGATTGTAAGATTGCATACCATAGTACCCAGACTTGCCGATAAAGCACCGCAAAGCGCCGCAACATTTCCGCCGCCCGGTGTTGGCGAGTTTGAAGATAATTCGTTAAAATATTCTTGCATTGTTTTTGAGAGATCCATTGTTACTCCTATTCTTTGTCATTCTGATACCGAAAATAAGCGTAGCGAATTTTCGGGAGAAGAATCTCTATCACATATTATTATGAGATTCTCCGCTTTAAAAACGGCGGACAAGTTCGTCGTCCCGTAACTTCCGGGACTCCTCAGAATTAAATAATGTTTTCAATTATTTTTTCTTCCGGTAAAAATTGATTGAGCGAACTCAATCCTAATTTATCGATAGCCAACCCCACTAATTTCTTTTCATCGGTTTCATTATTATCAGAATAAAATTTCCCGGCTTCGAGTAACGCCTCAAGCGGTACTAATCCAACTATCTCGCTTCCGTTAACATCAACACCAAGTCTTAGTGCTTCTTTTTTTACTTCTTCAAAAGCTACATGTATTGGTGTAACCTTGTAATTAGTTAAGTTGATTGATACTTGTGTACAATTATATTTTTCTAATGATACACCCATTCCTTTAAATTCTTTCAATCGTCCCGGCACTTTTACGGTTTTGCCGTCTTTTTTTATAACATTACCATTTTCATCGCGCTTAGCATAACCGCTTTCACGTAAAATTTCGGCAATCTCTTTTGCATACTTAACATCTGTAGAACTGATATTTACATTGTATGCAATCAAAAAGAAGCGTGAGCCGGTTACAATTGCACCGAGTTTGGGATTAAATTTTGCTTCGCCGTAATCGGGCGCCCAATTCGGGTCCTTTAATTTTTCTTCCAATCCTTCATACTCACCTTGACGGATGCTCGATAAACTTTTTCTATCGGCTTTTCTTGCAGCATGTTCGTATAAATAAACCGGTACATTTAATCCTTTAGAAATTATATCTGCAAATCGTTCGGATATTTTAACACATTCTTCAGTCGTAACGTTCGAAACCGGTACAAAGGGAACAACATCGATAGCACCGAGACGCGGATGCTCGCCTTTGTGTTTTCTCATATCGATATGTCCGGCAGCAGCTTTGCAAGCATTTACCGCCCCGTTTAAAATTCCTTCTTCGTTACCGGCAAGTGTAACAACAACGCGGTTGTAATCAGCATCGGGTTCAAGACTAAGCAACTTAACATCTTCGGTGGAATTAACGGCATTTCTAATTGCATCAAAAGTTTTTTGATCTCTTCCCTCACTAAAATTTGGTACGCATTCAATTATTTTTTTCTTTCTACTCTCTTGTGTCATGAATTCTCCGGATTACGTTTATAGATGATATTGCCTTTTTTGATTGTCATTACATTTAAGTTCTGCCCGATGTTGTAGATAATTTCGGTATAGCCGTGTGCATCGAAAATAGAAAAATCCGCTTGCTTACCGATTTCCAAGCTCCCGGTTTTATCATTCATATCAATTGCTTTTGCCGCATTTATTGTAACGGCACTTATTATTTCTTCCGCTTTCA
Organism: Bacteroidota bacterium; assembly: GCA_040755055.1. GTDB lineage: Bacteria > Bacteroidota > Ignavibacteria > Ignavibacteriales > Melioribacteraceae > DYJK01. Next base: position 49,543 of record JBFMBS010000016.1, on the reverse strand, counting down.
TTTTCATGTGAAGTGCTGCCAGACTCATAATGAAATGTAAGTTCTGTATGTTTGATGACCCCGGGTTGAAATCAGTTGATAACGCAACTGTTGCACCTTGATCAATTAATTTTCTTGCCGGTGCATAATTGTAGTTTAAGAAAAATGAAACTCCCGGAAGCAAAACTGAAACGATATCTGCTTTAGCCAATTTGTGGATATCTTCTTCTCGGATTACCTCAAGATGATCGACAGACAATGCTTTATGTTTTAGTGCAGTATCTAATCCGCCTATATTATTAAACTGTTCTGTGTGAAGCCGTAATTTATAACCCAGCTTTTTTGCTTTTGTAAATATTTTATCCACCTCATCAGAACTAAAAGCACTCTTCTCACAAAATGCATCTATAAACTCAGCCAAATTGTTTTTAATTACAAAAGGAAGTAGTTCATCGGTTATTAGTTTGATGTAATTCTTATGATCGTTTTTGTATTCAAGAGGGTAAGTGTGTGCGCCGAGGAAAGTCGGGATTATATCGATAGGCAGTAATTTATTAAAATAATTAATTACCTGGAGCAGTTTAATTTCATCATAATAACTTAATCCGTATCCGCTTTTAATTTCTAATGCAGTAACGCCTTGCGAAATAAAATTAACTATCCTTGGTTTAATAATTTTTATCAAATCTTCAAAGGATGATTGTCGTACAGCTTTAACAGTTGAGTTGATACCTCCGCCGGCTTCGGCAATTTCCTCGTATGTTGCACCATCAAGCCGCATCAAAAATTCATTAGATCTGTTCCCGGCAAAGGCAGTATGAGTATGGCACTCAATTAGACCCGGCATTACCAACCGGTCTTTTGTCTCAATTATTTCATCAAATCTTTGTTTATTAATCGACGAATTTTTTATGAAGTCTTTTATTATTCCGTCTTCAACTATTATAGAATGATCAAAAAGCGGTTCAATCGAAGCTGAATCTTTCCCTCTTTTGTAATTTTTACCATAAGTATTAACGGTAACAATTTGGGAAGGTTCTTTAATTAATTTTTTCATAAAAGTTAAAATCTTATAAAATCGCCTAAAAACAGTCGAAAATTGGTTTTTATTGCCCACTTCAAAAATAGATAAATAATAAGTTTATTTTCTAATCTTTTTGTTGGTGGATTTCAATTTTCGTATTTTTGCATGTTCAAAACTATAGGACCGGTCGTAAATGCCTTCAAAGTATAAAATTCTTTTCGTAACATCAGAAGTAGTCCCATTTATTAAAACCGGTGGTCTTGCTGATGTTTCGTCAGCATTACCTCAAAAATTGCAAGAATTAGGGCATCAAGTTCGGATTGTTGTGCCCAAATATGGTGCAATAGACGAGAGAAAGCATAAAATTCACGAGGTAGTTAGGTTAAAGGATTTAAAAATCAATATTGGGGAAAAAGAAGTAATTTTTTCGCTCCGTTCCTCTTTCTTGATAGGTCCCAAGACAAGAGTACAGATTTACTTCCTTGATAACCCTGAGTATTTTGGAAACAGACATAGTTTATATTCAGATCCGCTTAGCGGCGAGGAATATCCCGATAATGATGAAAGGTTTATTCTGCTTGCCCGTGCAGTTTTCGAATTGGTAACTAAACTTGGCTGGGTACCCGATATTATTCATTGTAATGATTGGCAAACCGGTTTGGTGCCGGCTTATTTGAAATCTACTTTTGCGAAAGATCCGCTCTTTACAAGGATAAAAACCTTGTTTACAATTCATAATCTTTCATTCCAGGGTATTTTCTCTAAAAATACTTTTGCTAAAACCGCATTACCGGCTGAATTGGAAAGCGAGAAAGGTGTTCTTTTTAAAGGAAAGTTAAACTTTTTGAAGAGCGCTCTCACGTATTCGGATATGATCAACACCGTGAGCGAAACATACTCAAAGGAAATTTGCCAGCACAAAGAGTTTGGTTCCGGCTTGCATGAAATTTTAAGCAAACGCAAAAAAGATATGTATGGAATTATCAACGGTATTGATGATACAATTTGGAATCCTGAAGTAGATACAAAAATTAAGCATAAGTACTCAATTAAAAATATTGAGCATAAAGAAGAGAACAAGAAAGCATTAGCAGATAATTTCGGTTTTGATTACGATGAAAGTACACCGGTTGTAGGAATGATTTCAAGATTGTTTGAAGATAAAGGGTTGGATCTTTTAGAGAAAGCATTCCCTCAATTGATGAAATTAAATTTGCGTTTGATATTACTTGGAACCGGTGATAAGAAATATCACAAATTTTTTACAAGCGCTGCTTCCAAATACCCGGATAAATTTTCTTGCTTCATTGGTTTTGATGAAGAATTAGCTCACTTAATTGAAGCCGGTTCGGATATATTCTTGATGCCGTCAAAATATGAACCGTGCGGTTTGAACCAAATGTATAGTCTTGTTTACGGAACTGTCCCGGTTGCTCACAAGACCGGAGGTTTAGCCGATACAGTGCAGCCGTTCAACTCAAAAAATAATTCCGGCAATGGTTTCGTATTCGAAAAATATACTTCGCTCAGTATGATTACCGAACTGAAAAAGGCGATCAAAATTTTCAATAGCGATAAAGATACCTGGCAGACAATTATGAAGAATGGTATGAAGTCTAATTTTAGCTGGCTCAACTCCGCTAAAAAGTATGTTGATCTATATAAAAAACTCACCGATTGATATTAATGCCAAAGTGTGCACTATTTTTAGATAGGGACGGAACGATAAATTTTGACTCCGGTTATGTTAAGAATCCAAATGATGTTATACTTTTGCCCGGCGTAGCTGAAGGCATTAAATACCTCAAAGATAAATTCAATCTAAAGATAATAGTAATATCAAACCAAGCCGGAATAGCATATGGTATTATGACCCACGATGATGTGAAAAATGTTAATGAAAAAATTAATGCACTACTTAAAGAACACGGTACTTCTATAGACGCTTTCTATTACTGCCCATATCATCCACAGTACAGTACGGAAGAAGAATCAAAATGTCGGAAACCATCTCCGTATATGATTGTTAAAGCAGCAGCCGAATACAAAATTGATTTAGGTAAGTCCTATATGATTGGCGATAAGAGTATAGATGTATTATGCGGAATAAATGCCGGTGTTAAGACAATCCTGATAACGAATGATAATACTGAAATTAATGTCTTGCATAATCAGGGGAAAAAGCCCAATTTTGTAGCCGCAAATTTTAAAACAGCTTGTGATTATATCGATAATGATTTTCCGGAGGCAGTTAATTGAACAAATCCGTTAAGCTTTTATTCCTTTCGTTTATTTCTGTTTTCTTACTTATTGCGTGTAATGACGACCCTTCTTCTACCGGGCTTGGACTTATAACCGATAAAGATAAAGTACAATTTTCAGAACTTGATTCTTATTCAACCGGGATGAGGCAATCATCCGGTTATTTTGAAGATGAACAAAATTTGGGTTCATCCGAGTTATTGATATTAGGGAAAAATTCTTATTCGGAAAGTGTTGTGTTGATGCATTTCTCGATTTTTCTAACAGACTCTCTGAAAACACAATTGAACAACCACGAAGCATTTGTGAGACAAGTATGGATGGAGATGACCCCGGTCTATACACTCGGTGATGCCGCGAATAATTTTGACTTTACTGTACACAAAATTAATTCGAAATGGAGTTCAGCCGGATTTGACAAAGACAGTTTATCCTCAGGCAGTTTTAGTTTCGATCCTACAAATGTTTTAATATCTAAAACGATAGACGATACAACATTTAATTTTGATATTGAACCTGAAGTTGTTCAAAAGTGGCTGGAATATCATGCCGATACTTTGAGCAATCCTAAATATTATGGATTGTTGTTGAAACCAACTTCCGGAACACAAAAAATGATTGGATTGAAATCGCTTCAATCCTCCGATTCTGAAACTCTGCCCTTGATTCATGTTGTAATGGAAAAACCATCAGTGTACAAGGATACGATAAGTATAAATCCTTATATGGACATTCATGTTGTAACCGGAGAAGTTTCTACTGATCCTAATAGAATAGTTTTAGAAGGTGGTCTGCCAATTAAGGGGAATCTATTTTTTGATCTCTCGTCACTCACTAAAGATTTAATAATTAATAAAGCTACATTAGAACTAACAGTTGATACGGTGGCGTCTATAGATGGTAGTGCCAAATCGGATTCTATACTTGCAAGAATATTAAAAGACAGTACTGCAAAATCATTAACCGGTGATAGCTTAATAGCTACGGTAATTAAAAGAACCGGCAATGTTTTCAGCGGAGATATAACATGGATGGTGCAGCGCTGGGCACAAGGCACTGTTGAAAATCAAGGTATATTGCTTGAGTTATATGATGAAGATGAAAGTACGGCAAGGATATCTATATATGGTACCAAAGAGCCACAAGCTCTACTTAGACCACGTCTTAAAATAATTTATGTGAAGAAAAACAATTGATGAAAATTAAAAAATATCTTTTAGCTTTATTGCTAATAATACCGTTTGAAATCTTTGCATCCGGCGGATCTTTTTATTCGCGTTACGGATTAGGAGATTTTTACTATTCTATATCCGCAAGAAGGTTGTCAATCGGGGAATTAGGTATCGCACTTTCCGATTATGATTACCTGAATAATCTTAATCCGGCAAGCTGGAGTAAATTACGTTTAACACGTGTCGAAACCGGTGTGCTTTATCACGGAACAGATATTTCCTCTTCAACAAGTTCTGTTTTCCATTCTCAAACAATTTTCTCCGGAATTATACTTGGCTTTCCGATTGATCAGGAACTTGGAATTGCATTAACCGGCGGAGTTGTTCCTTATTCAAATGTTAATTATGAAATATTAGGCGAAGAGCAAGATTCTTTGGTCGGATCATATGATGCTCATTATAAAGGCGACGGGGGATTATCAAAAGTGTTTTTTGGTCTATCTTATAAATTACCGATGGATATTTCTTTCGGTGCATCGTTTGAATATTATACCGGTAAAATTCAATATTCAACTGCCATCGACTTTTCTACCGAAGCCTCTGTGCGCGATGCTTCTTTCATAACAGATTATAGTCATCGCGGTGTTGGTTTTACTTTTGGCCTAATCTCTAATAACTTATCGGAGTTTTTGGGGATTGAGAAATTGAATGATGTTAGAATAGGGGTTACGTACTCTAACGGTATTAAATTAACAACTGACAGCACAAACACGTCACAAACTATTATTGGAGATTTAATTTCCTCTACTGGTACATTCAAAACAGAATTGCCATACCGTCTCGGTTTAGGTCTCTCAATGAAGTGGAATGATAGGTACAACATTTTATTTGATTATCTTTACCAGCCAATGGCCGAACTATCTTTTGAAAATGCTAAGGTTAGAGAATTAAGGAATCTCAATAAATTTAGTCTTGGATTTGAATATCGAAACCCTGAATCCAGGTCACAGTCCTTCTGGGAACACATAATGTTGAGAGCCGGTTTAAGTTTTGAACAGACACAATATGTAATTAATGGAAACGGTGTAGATCAAATTTCATTTTACACCGGGTTATCTTTACCTATTGGATATGATAACACTGTTGATTTGGCTTTCCAATTTGGGAAGAAAGGAACAACAGATAACAATTTATTATCTGAGAATATTTATAAATTTTCCATAACTTTCAGTATTGGAGAACTTTGGTTCATTAGAACCGATAGATAAAACAATGTAAGGAAGATTAAATTGAAACGGGGAACAATTCTTTTCGCATTTCTTGTGCTGTTTACCAGCATATCTCTTAAAGCTCAGAACGAGCTTATTACAAATTTTAGTCTCTTCTATGAATACCATAAAAACAAAGATTTTCAAAGTGCACTTCCATACGGATGGAAAGTTATCAATGCCGATCCTTCACAATTTCTTAAGTATAAAATTTTTTCAAGGATGGAAGAAGCTTTATGGTATATGCATGATAGCAGCAGCGTGTCGGACCAGGAAAAGGTGGCAATCAAAGATACCATGAATTATTTTTATGATAAGGCAATTCAATATGAACCAAACTTAGCCGGTTTTTATACTGCAAGAAAAGCTTATGTATTGGAAGTATGGAATAACAGCGATCCTGGTGAAATAATAAAAATATATGAGTCTGCTTTAGAGAAAGATGCTACGTTACCTACATTTTATAAAGACCGTTTAGGAATGCTATACGTTAATAATGCATCAGATCAAAATGAGTATAAGTTAAAAGCTTTGGATCTATATTCTAAGCTTGCCGAGGAAGAAGCTGATAACCCCATATGGAATCAGAAACTTGAATCAATCGCCGAAAATATTGAAGAGCTGGTAAACATTACTAAGAAGTCGTGGGATTTTGACAAAGAGAATTTAGAAAAAGCCTGGAAGTATGCAGCAACTTGTATTAAAGCCCAGGATTATGAAAAAGCAAAAGAACCGTTAGAATTCCTTACAACCAAAGCCGCGGATGTTATTAATTATTGGAAGCAATTATCCAGCGTTTACGATAAATTGGAAATGACTGATAAAGCGATTAGTGCGTACAAAAAATTGATTGATTTACAACCCGATAACAGAGATAATTATGTTAATATTGCCCTTGTTTATAAAAAGTTAGAACAGTTATCCGTTTCCAGAACCTACCTACAGAAAGCTATGAACATTGATGCGAATTGGGATTACCCGGTTTTGATCGAAGCGCAGCTATACGAACAGAGTGCAAGATCTTGCGAATTCGATTTTATGGCTAAGTGTGTTTATCTTCTTGCTGTTAGCTCTTATAGAAAAGCTGCCGGTATGGGTGGTCAGTTTGCTGCAACTGCATCGGATAGAGTTAAAGCGCTACAAAATTCGGTGCCGACAAAAGAAGATTATTTCTTTAGGAAATTAAAATCAGGCGATACAATTAAAATTGAAGGTGCTTGTTACGCCTGGATTGGAAGAACAGTAACCGTACCGTGATCATAAACTATTCAAAAAATAAATTATGCTTAAATATCTTACTGCTGATCCCGAAATATTAAAGATTGCTCAACTTGAAATTAATAGACAGCAATCAAATCTTGAATTAATCGCATCAGAAAATTTTGTAAGTCTTGCAGTTTTAAGTGCAGCCGGCTCGGTTCTAACAAACAAATATGCCGAAGGTTATCCCGGTAAAAGGTATTACGGTGGTTGTGAATTTGTCGATATGGCGGAAGATCTCGCAAGAGAACGTTTGAGAAAACTCTTTGGAGCTGAATACGTTAATGTTCAACCGCACAGCGGCTCGCAAGCTAATATGGCTGCTTATATGGCTCTTCTTAAACCCGGCGATACAATCCTTGGATTAAGTTTGGACCATGGCGGTCATTTAACCCACGGCTCGCTATTTAATTTTTCAGGTCAAATCTATCGAGCCGTTCCTTATACTTTAAATAGAGAAACAAAATTACTTGATTATAACTTAGTTGAAGACTTAGCGAAGAAAGAGAAACCGAAACTTATCGTGATGGGTGCTAGCGCTTATTCACGTGATTGGGATTTTGCAAAGTTCAGGGAAATAGCTGATAAAGTAGGTGCTTTGTTGATGTGCGATATTGCTCATCCGGCCGGTTTAATCGCCAAAGGGCTTTTGAACAATCCTCTTCCGTATTGTGATGTTGTTACTTCAACTACTCACAAAACACTCCGCGGTCCACGTGGCGGTATAATAATGATGGGTAAGGATCGTGATAATTCTTTGGGAATTAAAACACTAAAAGGTGATCGCTTAAAATTAATGTCTGAAATTTTTGACGGAATGGTTATGCCCGGTATCCAGGGCGGACCATTAATGCATGTTATCATGGCTAAAGCAGTAGCTTTTGGCGAAGCCCTCCAGGATTCGTTTACAGATTACGTTAAACAAGTTATTAACAACGCCAAGACTCTAGCTAACGAATTAATGAATTATGGATATGATATAGTATCCGGTGGAACAGATAACCATTTAATGTTGGTTGACTTGACAAAAAATAATTTGAGCGGTAAGAAAATTGAGAATGCACTTGGCGTAGCTGGTATTACTGTAAATAAAAATATGATCCCATTTGATACTAAAAGTCCTTTTGTTACAAGCGGTATTAGAATTGGCACGCCGGCAGTTACTACCAGGGGAATGAAAGAGGATGAAATGAAAATTATTGCTTCATATATCGATAAAGCTATTAAAAATTATGAAAATGAAACAATGCTAAAAAGTATTAGTGAAGAAGTTGCCCGGTTGTGCAGTAAGTTTCCTTTGTATCCTGAATTAAAATTAAATTAAATTCATTGTGAGCTCTAAAGGGAAAAACCACTCCGATAAATCTGCAAATACTGAAATCGAAATGTCGTTTCTCGAACATCTCGAAGAACTGAGATGGCGTATCATTTACGCTTTGATCGGAATTGTGATCGGGACAATTATTGCATGGATATTCATCGACTTTTTTGTTGACCAGATTTTACTTCTTCCGGCAAAGACGGCAAATCTTAAACTCCAGAACTTGCGTCCGTTTGGACAACTCTTTATTTATTTTCAAGTCGCAATCATACTTGGATTTATTTTTAGTATTCCTAATGTATTCTTACAATTGTGGAAATTTATTTCACCGGCATTAAAAGAGAGTGAAAAAAAATACATTACAGCTATTGTTATTTTTACAACACTTTGCTTTTTGCTTGGAGTCATTTTTGCATATTTTGTAATGCTTCCCATGGCACTGAAATTTGCTGCCCAGTTTGGTTCTGCGATGATAGAAAATAATTTTTCTATTGATGAATATTTCTCGATAATTCTTAGCGTTATACTTGGTGCCGGACTTGTATTCGAATTGCCGATGCTTTCGTTTTTCTTATCCAAAATAGGTATACTAACACCAAAGATAATGCGTAAGTACCGGAGGCACTCAATTGTTGCTATTCTAGTATTTGCTGCTATTTTAACACCCGGTACCGATCCGGTTTCCCAAGTGATTCTTGCCATTCCATTGGTTATTTTATACGAAATAAGTATTTTAGTTTCAAAAATTTTCCAAAAGAAAACTTGAAACTAACATCACTCTCAGAAATTACTTACCTTGTTGAAGACGAATTAAAGCAGTTCAGTGAGTTATTCAAGCAATCAATGAAATCAAAAGCCGGTCTCGTTGATCTTGTAGCGCGATATATTCTTCGTCAAAAAGGGAAAAAAATAAGACCTATCCTTGTGCTCTTATCAAGCAAAATCTCTGGTGGAGTTAATGAAAGAAGTTACCGCGGCGCTACTCTTGTTGAATTGCTTCATACCGCTACTCTTGTTCATGATGATGTAGTTGATAATGCCGAAAAAAGAAGAGGATTCAAGTCGATCAATGCTGTGTTCAAGAATAAAGTTGCTGTTTTAATGGGAGATTATCTTCTTGCTCGCGGATTAATGCTTGCAGTTGATGGGAATGATTTTGATTTTCTACGTGTAATAACAAATACCGTAAAAAGAATGTCGGAAGGTGAACTTGTCCAAATCAATAAGACAAGAAAGCTTGATAACGACGAAGAAACATATTTTAGAATCATATCGGATAAAACCGCATCCCTCTTATCTACTTGTTGCGAAATTGGCGCAAGGGCTTCCACCCCGGATGAAAATAAAATTAATGCTATTAAGGAGTTTGGCGAGAACTTAGGCATGGCATTTCAGATCAGGGATGATATTTTGGATTATGTTGGCACAACAAAATTATTTGGCAAACCTCTCGGCGGAGATATCAAAGAGAAGAAACTAACTTTACCTTTGATACATGCTTTAAAAAATTCCGGCAATGGCGAATCAAAAAAAATTTTGAGCGCAATTAAAAGCGGAGGTAATAAATTAGATATCAATTACATAGTTGATTTTGTTAAAAGACACGACGGCATTACCTATGCAGAGAATGTTTCAAAGAAATTTGCCGAACAAGCAATTAATAACCTCTCAATTTTCGAAGACACTGAAATAAAATCCGGCTTACAATCGATAGTTAATTTTGTTGTTGAAAGAAAAAATTAATATCTAAAGGTCTTATAGGAGAAATAAATTTTTCGTTTTTTTGTTCTATTATTTTTTTGTTTTTAAATCTCATTTCTTATCTTAGCCCCAAGAATTTTTGAAAATTATATATCTTGTCCTAATAAATCATTTTTCTGATAGACACTATATTAACTGTCATATTAGAATTTCCAAATAAATAAAAACAAGAAACGAAGGGAAAAACCTATCTACAATAGGCAATAAATGAAAAAAACTGTTCTTGATTATGCTCTTAAGATTCGTCTTCCGCTTACATTATTTGTTGTAGCTACAACGTTTGTTTTAACATATTATATATCGCGGCCTGAAAGAGATGGTATAGGATATACACCCCAGCAACCGATAAATTTTTCACATAAACTTCATGCCGGTACGATGGGGATCGATTGCCAGTATTGCCATGTCAATGTTGCTAAAGGGCGCTACGCAACTATTCCTTCTGCAAATATCTGCATGAATTGCCATACGTTAGCACGCAAGGATAGACCCGAAATTGTAAAGCTTACACAATATTATGAAGAGGGGAAGCCGATACCCTGGAAGCGGGTTCATAAAGTACCCGACTATGCATACTTTAATCACAGTGTGCATGTAAACAAAAACATTGACTGCGCGAGTTGCCATGGTGATGTTAAAGAAATGGACGTTGTTGGACAAGTCCGCCAGTTTACGATGAAAGCATGTCTCGATTGTCATAGACAGCCGCATGAAAATCTTCCTTATTTAAAACAAGTTAATGTTGGTCCTGAAAATTGCGCTGTTTGTCACCGTTAAAATGCTTGGAGTGTTTATGAGTGAAAATAAAAACTTAGACAGAAAAAAATTTTTGAGTACAATTGGTATTGGTGCCGGTATAGGGTTAATATCTTCGCTGGCAGTTGTAAAGTTATTTAAATCTAAAATTTATAATAGAAAAAATGTTTCAGTTAAAATTCATCCCTCGGCAATTAAACGGAATAAGGTTTAACAAATGAATAATTCCGATAAAATAAAAAATGAGAACAAAGGTTATTGGAAGAGTTTGAAAGGATACGATAACGATCCTGAAGTATTGAAGTTAAAACAAAATGAATTTGTTGACGGTGTTACAGATGAATTTAAATCATCTCAACTACCTGATATTTCGCGAAGAAAATTTTTAGCATTACTTTCTGCCTCGGCAGCTTTAACTGCAACTGCTTGTACCGATTACCGCGACAAAGGCGAAATTGTCCCTTATAACAAACGTCCCGAAAATGTATCCCCCGGTACTGCTAATTTTTATGCCTCAACGTGTAACGGATGTTCACAAGCATGCGGAATAATTGTTAAAACTAGGGAAGGCAGACCAATTAAAATTGATGGTAATTCAGATCATCCGATTAACAAAGGGAAAATTTGTACTAAAGGGCAAGCAAGCATTCTGAATCTTTATGACCCGGAGAGACTAAATAATCCTACTTATAATAAAAGAAAGATTGATTGGAGCGATGCAGATGCTAATATTATTGATGCTCTCAACAAATCCCGGTCAAACGGCAAACAAATAGCAATTATAACCGGTACAGTAACTTCGCCGACAACCAAAAAAGTTCTGGATACATTCACGGCAAAGTATAACAATGCTAAAATTTATTCTTATTCTTTGCTGAATGACTCGGTACGCCGTGATGCTTGGTTTGAAAGCTATGGTAGTTACGAATATCCCTCTGTTAAATGGAATGAAGCTAATATTATACTCGCGCTCGATTCCGACTTTCTAGGGTCTGAAGGAAATTATATCGAGAATATGAATCTCTTTACTCAAAAAAGAGAAGCAGTATCAAAATTAGATTTCAACAGATTATATGCAGCCGAAGGAAGGATGAGTGTTACCGGTTCATTAGCTGATTACCGGCTGCGTATTTCACCCGCTCAACAATTAGATTTTGTTATGGCGCTTACAAATGAATTGTTGAAAAAAGGTTCTGCAATATCTATCGATTCACAAGTTCAAGCAAAAATTCAAAAATTCTCTTTAGAAAAATTTGAAAAGTCCGTTGACAAAGAAAAATTAACTCATCTTGTTGAAGATTTAAATGCAAACAGAGGCAAATCGATTGTTTATGCCGGTGATACTTTAAGCAAAGATGTTCATATTGCCGTTAATCTTCTGAATGAAATTTTGGGCAACACACATATTTATGATTATACAAGAACTTTCAAAACTAATCTTCCGCTATCAACTAAAATGGAGCTTGAACAGTTAATCGACTTGATGAATAACGGGAAAGTCGATGTTGTAATTCACTTCAATTCCAACCCGGTATTTACATTAGCTGAAAATTACGGTTATACATCCGCATTAAAGAAAGTTGAAAATGTAATAGCACTGACTGAAAGCGAGAATGAAACTTCATCGGTTTCGAATTTCACTTTACCTATTAATAACCAGTTGGAAAATTGGGGCGATGCATATGTTAGGGGCGGCGTTTATAGTTTACAGCAGCCGGTCATCTCACCGATTTTTAATACCAGGCAAAAGGAATCTGTTCTGTTGACATGGATTAATGGCAACCCAAATTCGTACACACATGATGTTTACCATAATTTCTTGATGGATAATTTTAACTCGGAAATTTATATACGTAAAAAACCTTTCTCGGATCAAAAGTCATTTTGGTTATCGGCTTTGCATGATGGAGTAGTTATGCTTGATGATAATATTCAACCATCTAAAGGAATCAATGTTTCTGCGTTATTGAATGCAGAGGAAAGTGCAAGTAATGGTTTTGTTCTTCATCTAACAAGTAATTATTATTTAAGCGATGGTAAATTTGCTAATAACGGATGGCTCCAGGAATTGCCGCATCCTATAACAAAAGTAGCGTGGGACAATTATGCTGCAGTGTCACCGGCCACAGCAAAAGAGATCGGTGTTGAAATCAATGATTTAGTTGATGTAAATGTCAACGGAAGAAATTTAACGCTCCCGGCTCTTGTACAACCCGGGATGAGTGATGAAACAATTCATGTTGAGCTTGGTTACGGAAGAACAGTCTGCGGTGATGTAGGAAAGGATGTCGGTTTCAATTCAATCAAATTTATCTCTAAAGATTCATCGATATCGCCGTACATCTATTCAAACGCTTCCATAAAAAAATCATCTGGTACACACAAACTTGTTACTACGCAAGAACATCATTCGTTAGATGATACATTTGTAAAGGATTTCCATCGCATTAGGAATATTATTAAAGAAAGTACTGTTAATAAGTATAAGAACGATTCGAACTTTTTACATCATGATAAGCACGAAGTATTCAGTATTACAAACGAACATGAATACAATGGTATGAAATGGGCGATGGCAATTGATTTGAATAAATGTACTAACTGTAGTGTTTGTATCACTTCGTGCAATGTTGAAAATAATATCCCGGTTGTTGGCAAACCCCAGGTGGAACGCGGTAGGGAAATGCAATGGATGAGGATCGATAGATATTATTCAGGCACACCGGAGGAACCGATTGTAAGCAACCAGCCGATATTATGCCAGCATTGCGATAATGCGCCATGCGAAAATGTCTGCCCGGTTAATGCTACAAACCATAGCCCCGACGGATTGAACCAAATGGTTTACAACCGTTGTGTCGGAACCCGGTACTGTTCAAATAACTGTCCTTACAAGGTAAGAAGATATAACTTTTTTGATTACCGTGATGAATTTGCGGATGCATACTATGAGAATGATTTAACTGCTTTAGTGAATAACCCTGAAGTTACAGTCCGATCACGCGGAGTTATGGAGAAATGTACTTTTTGTGTTCAAAGAATTATGGAAGCCAGATCGAATGCAATACGGGACGGCAAAGAATTAAAGGGAAGTGATGTCGTTACTGCTTGCCAGCAAGCTTGTCCTACGAATGCGATTGTATTTGGCAATGCAAACGATCCTGAATCAGATGTCTCAAAATTTCGGGATCATAATCTTGCTTACCATGTATTAGAAGAATTAAATGTTAAACCGAATGTTACATACATAGCCAAATTAAGAAACACCCATTCGGAGGAAATTGCGTGAGTGTTGTCGATTATTCACAAGAATTATCAGTTGTAGAAGGCAGACCGCCATTAAGATCGTTAGATGATCTAATTGCAAAGCCGCTTGAAGTAAAACCTAATAAGAAGTTTTACATTGCACTTTCTATTACATTATCCATGCTTGGATTATTTGTAATCGGGTTAGCACTTACATTTTGGTTTGGCATTGGAATGTGGGGAAACAATAACCCGGTCGGCTGGGCATTCGATATTGTTAACTTTGTTTTTTGGGTCGGTATCGGTCATGCCGGTACTCTTATTTCTGCTATTCTATTTTTATTTAGACAAAAATGGAGAACCGGAATTGCAAGGTTTGCAGAAGGAATGACAATCTTTGCAGTTATGACGGCGCTTTTATTCCCGTTGATTCACGTTGGACGTCCATGGTTGGACGGATGGCTGCTGCCTTATCCAAATCAACATGGTGTGTGGACAAACTTTACATCTCCATTGCTGTGGGATGTGTTTGCTGTTTCAACTTACTTTACCGTATCGCTAATATTTTGGTATGTTGGATTGATTCCCGATTTTGGCTCGTTGCGTGAAAGGGCAACGGGCAAATTCAAAAAAATAATTTATTCTACATTCAGTTTAGGGTGGAGATTTTCAAATCGGCACTGGCATCATTATGAAATGGTCTATTTAATACTTGCCGGTTTTGCCACACCGCTGGTTCTCTCCGTACACACAATAGTTAGTTTCGATTTTGCTGTATCAATAATACCCGGATGGCACACAACGATTTTTCCGCCGTACTTTGTTGCCGGTGCTGTGTTTTCTGGTTTTGCAATGGTGCAGAATGTATTGATAGCCGTAAGAAAAATTTTCAATTATAAACATATAATCACCGTTGATACTCTCGAAAAGATGAACAAGATTATGCTTGTTACTGGTTCGATGGTTGGTTATGCGTATGCGATGGAATTTTTTATTGCATGGTACAGCGGAGTTCAAGCTGAAACTTTTACATTCTTTAATAGGGCATTAGGCCCTTATGCCTGGGCATACTGGATTATGGTTACATGCAATGTAATTTCTCCGCAGCTCTTTTGGGTGAAGAAGATTAGAAGATCTGTCCCGGTGATGTTCGTGATTGCAATCTTTGTTAATGTTGGTATGTGGTTCGAAAGATTTGTAATTGTAGTTACATCATTATCACGGGATTTTCTGCCATCGAGCTGGGCTTATTATACACCTACTTATGTTGATTTCATGATATTGATAGGCAGCTTTGGATTTTTCTTCACATGGATTCTATTATTCACAAAGGCATTACCGGTTGTTTCAATGGCAGAAGTGAAAGCAGTAGTAGATGGTGCGCAGCCATCACATAAGGATCATTAATAATGAACGAAAAGATTCTATATAGTTATACGGGAATATTCGATTCACCCGATGCTATAATCAAAGCGACTGAAAAAGTATCCGAAAAAGGTTACAAAAAGTACGATGTACATACACCGTATCCGCTTCACGGCATGAACAAAGCAATGAAGTTACCACCGTCGAAACTTGGTTATGTTGCTTTGGTAGTTGGTTTATCGGGAGCGTTATCGGCATTACTTTTAATGTTTTGGATGTCGGCAGTTGATTACCCGGTTGTGATTGGAGGTAAACCTTTATTCTCTTTCCCGGCGTACGTCCCGGTAATTTTCGAAGTAACAGTATTATCTGCATCGATTGCTACGGTGTTAACTATGTTATTTATTTTCTTTAAGCTTCCTAACAATAAACATCCGCTTCATGATACGGAGTACATGAAGAATGTAGCTTCAGATAAATATGGGATTTCAATTCAAGCCGAGGATGAAAAGTTTAACGAAGCTGAAGTAATAAAGCTTTTAGAAGAATGCGGTGCTAAAAATATTACCGCAATTTATTATGATGAAGAAGAAATTAATCATAAGCATAAAATTTTAGAACCAAAGTTTATCGGGTTTTTGTTGTTTACCGCTCTGTTGACTTCGGGAGTTTCTTATTTAACCTTGAACAAAATATTGTATATGCCGCCGTTTAACTGGATGATGGAACAGAATAAATTGAATCCGCAATCAACATCAACAATTTTTGCCGATGGATTCGGTATGAGAAACCCGGTTGAAGGCACAGTATCTAGGGGGTACTTACCATACCCATACAAAGGACAACCTGAAGCCGCCGGAACAAACCTTATTAATCCCTTACCGGTAACAAAACAAATTTTAGATATCGGTCAAAAGAAATTTGATATTTATTGCAGTCCTTGTCACGGTTATAACGGCGAAGGTGACAGCAGATTACGCGGACAGTTTCCAAACCCGCCAAGTTTGCATTCGGAAAAAGTCCGTACATGGTCTGATGGAAGGATATTCCATGTAATTACTGATGGACAAAATGTTATGCCTTCATATTCTTCCCAGTTGAACGCTGATGAAAAGTGGGCTGTAGTACATTACATACGTGCTTTGCAAAGAGCTCTCAATGCCAAGGAGTCTGATTTACAATGAGTACAACTCAAAATATTGAATATCAGAAAAAAGAAATTCCAAAAAGAATTCAAACGATTGGTTTAGTATTATTTTTAGTGGGACTTATTACTGTTGGTATCGGTTATTTAACCGATACAACGAGAGTTGCATTCAATAATATTATAATATTTTCATTCTTAACAAGCATAGGTCTAGGTTCTCTTTTTCTTGTAGCAATAGAATATTTGGGAGGTGCTGTTTGGAGTACCCCTTTCAGGAGAGTGCCTGAATTTTTATCTGCAATAATTTTACTTTTACCATTGATAGTTTTGCCGCTGCTCTCTTCTATGGGAAATATTTTTCATTGGATACATCCCGAGGTAGTTAATGCCGACAAAATATTGGAAAGCAAAGCGCCATACTTGAATACAACATTTTTTATAATACGTGTAGCAGCTTTCATAGCAATATGGGTTGTGTTCTATTTACTGATTACGCGAAATTCTAAAAAACAAGATGCTTCTAAAGATCAATTATTAACCAAGAAGAACATTAAAATATCAGCCGTATTTATTCCATTCTTTGCAATAACAATTTCCTTTACAGCAATTGACTGGTTGATGAGTCTTGAACCGCATTGGTTCTCGACCATATTTGGTGTTTATTATTTCTCGGGATCGGTATTAGCCGCACTTTCTGCTTCAACGATTATTATTGTTTTGCTAAATGAGAATGGTTACCTGGTAAAAGGACTAAAACCCGATCATTATTATAGTTTGGGTGCATTATTATTTGCTTTTACTAATTTCTGGGCTTACATCGCTTTTAGTCAATACCTATTAATTTGGTATGCTAATCTTCCGGAAGAAACATTTTGGTTCTTGCAAAGGTGGGAAGGAAACTGGATATTAATTTCTATCGGCTTAATCCTGATACGATTTGTAATACCATACTTCGGATTACTTTCACAGCCCTCGAAGATGGATCCAAAGAGATTATTAATTATGTCGTCGGTCATTTTATTTGCTCATTGGTATGATTTGTACTGGTTGGCAATGCCAAATTATAGTAAAAATGGTTTCGTTTTAGGATGGCAAGAGTTAGGATTTATTTTGTTTGCAGTTGGTTTAGTAATGTTGGTTTTTAACTTCATGGCGAAGAAAAATAATTTAGTCCCGATGGGTGATCCCAAACTTAAACGTGGAATTGATTTCAGGTTATAAAAATGGAATTAAACCAAAAGAAAAAAATAGAAGAAGAAATAAATTTTAAGGAACTTCTAAAATCACCAATCCGTTTATTTGGTTGGGTATTTGTTTACTTCTTTTTAATTCTCCTTGTATTAGGAATATTCTTCGGTTATAAATTAATCCCCATTTCTTTCAATATACAATCAGTTGGAATTATTGATAGTACAATTATCAAAAAAGAAATACCGGAATCAAAAGGTGGTATTATACCGGCTGTGGATTTATCATCTGTTAAAACTCCTGGTACAGAAATGATTGCAAAAGGGAAAGAATTGTTCGATGCAAATTGTCAATCTTGTCATGGCGCTAATGGTATGGGTGATGGACCGGCTGGAATAGCATTGAATCCTAAACCACGAAATTTTCATACTGCTGATGGATGGACTAATGGCAGAACTATTGATGCGTTGTATAAAACTTTACAAGAGGGTATTTTAGCGAGAGGAATGGCAGCATACGAATATTTGCCTCCGCAAGACCGTTTTAATATTATAAACTATATAAGAACTTTCTCAGAATTTCCGCCAATTACCGATGAGCAAATAAATAGTTTGGATAATACTTATAATTTATCTGCCGGGATTAATAAACCAAATACTATCCCGGTTTATAAAGCAATCACAAAATTGGAAGAGGATAGTTACAATCTTCAGACTGTTATTTTTAATCTGAAGTTAAAAATTCTGCAAGATAGTAAAACAGACGGAGCAAAATTATTGACTAAGTATTCCACTGATCTGAATAGGGTCTTACTTTCCTTTATCAGTATGCGCGATAAATCTTTCAATGATTACTTAGTTAGTCTGATAAATACCCCCTTAACTTTTGGTTATAGAGCGACAATTTTACAATTATCTTCGACTGAAATTAAAACTATTTATGATTATCTGAATACAATACTAGTTAATATTTAATGCCATGATGCTAAAGAAAGTAAAAGTTACATTTTATTTATTCGTAATAATTTACATCTTCCACTTTAACTATACATCAGCGCAGAGTACGATAAATGTAGGTATTGATGAAAAGCTCGGCAATCAACTTCCGCTGGATTTGAACTTTACTACCAGCGACTCACATTCTGTTAAGCTGAAGGAGTTGATTGATAAGCCCGTGCTCCTTGCTTTTGTTTATTATGAATGTCCCGGTATATGCAGCCCGATGCTTAATGAGTTATCATGGACTATCGATAAAATTCAGTTAGAACCCGGTGAAGATTTCAAGGTTATTACATTGAGTTTTGATGATCGTGAGACACCGGCTATTGCTGCTAAATGGAAAAAGAATTATTTCCACACTATTAAGCGGCAGATAGATAAGTCCGATTGGATCTTCCTGACGGGTGATAGTTCGAATATTAAAAAATTAACTAACGCTGCCGGTTTTTATTACAAGAAAAGTAGAGATGACCAATACATTCATGCCGGCGCAATTGTTACCATTTCCCCGGAAGGAAAAATTTCCCGTTATCTATTCGGGACTTCTTTCAATCCGTTTGATGTTAAGATGGCATTAATTGATGCTAAAGCCGGTAAGACAAACCCAACTATTGCTAAAGTATTAGAGTTTTGCTTTAGTTATGATCCGGAAGGAAGACAGTACACGTTAAATATTACAAGAATCATTGGTTCGGTTATGCTTCTATGTATTGGAATATTCTTAGGTGTATTAATAATTAAGAAAAAGAAAAATAAGAATGAGGGAGTAGAAGTAAATGAGTAACGGTTCAATCACCGTAAACGAAAAGAATTTTTATCAGCAAAGTACAAATAGATATAACGGGATACTTTCCTGGTTGTTAACTACCGATCATAAGCGGATCGGGTTAATGTATGGAATGGGAATACTTGTATTCTTCTTGGTTGGCGTCATTCTCGGTGTTCTAATGAGACTTGAACTTATTGCACCGGGCAAAACTCTGATGGATGCTCAAACATATAATTCATTATTCACTTTGCACGGTGTTATAATGATTTTCTTATTCATCATACCGGGACTGCCGGCAATATTTGGAAATTTTTTCCTTCCTATTCAGATTGGTGCTCGTGATGTAGCTTTCCCGAAATTAAATTTGTTGTCATTTTATTTATATGTAATCGGTGCCGTTATTGCGTTAATTGCAGTTCTTATACCGGGTGGAGCTATCGATACCGGTTGGACATTCTATATTCCTTATAGTGTAAGAAGCAACACAAACATTTCGTTACCGCTGCTCGCAGCTTTTATTCTCGGATTCTCATCCATATTAACCGGATTAAATTTTATTACTACAACACATCGTTTGCGTGCACCGGGTATGTCGTTTTTTAAGATGCCTTTGTTTGTTTGGGCAACATATGCAACTGCCTGGATTCAAATAATTGCCACACCGGTTGTTGGTATTACAATAGTTCTTGTGATACTTGAGCGATTATTCGGCGTTGGAATTTTTGACCCGGCTCTTGGCGGGGACCCGATCTTATTTCAGCATTTGTTCTGGATCTATTCGCACCCGGCTGTTTATATTATGATTCTTCCGGCAATGGGTGTTGTATCGGAAATTATTCCTACTTTTTCACGGCGTACAATTTTTGGATACAAAGCAATTGCTATGTCTTCGTTGGCAATTGCATTTGTAGGATATTTGGTTTGGGCTCATCACATGTTTACAAGCGGAATGAGTGATACATCGCGATGGATTTTCTCGTTGCTTACATTCATTGTTGCCTTGCCAAGCGGAGTTAAGATATTCAACTGGGTCGCTACAATGTACAAAGGTTCAATCGATCCACAACCGCCATTCCTATGGGTAATGGCATTTATCTTTTTGTTCTCAATCGGAGGATTGACCGGTTTAGTCTTAGGTTCGCTTGCAACCGATGTTCATGTTCACGATACATATTTTGTTGTAGCACATTTTCATTTTGTGATGTTTGGCGGAACGGGCACAATTTTCTTCGCCGCTTTGCATTACTGGTTTCCTAAAATTTTTGGGAAAATGTATAACGATAAATTAGCTAAAATTGGTGTTGCCGGTTTCTTTGTTGGATTTTTGATGCTCTACTTCCCGAAATTCATTATGGGTTATATGGGAATGCCGAGAAGATATTATGATTACCTCCCTCAATTTGCATCTCTGCAATTAGTATCAACTATCGGATCGTGGATTTTAGCGACTACTATATTTTTTATAGTAGGGTATTTGATTTATGCGTTCTTCAAGGGGCCTAGAGCAAAAACAAATCCATGGGGAGGAGTTACATTGGAATGGCATATTCCATCGCCGCCGCCAATGGAAAATTTTGAAACCATACCACAAATAACGCATGAACCTTATGATTTCAGCCAACTTAAGGAGATGAAAAATGAGTAACCATAACGAAGCTGCCGCTATCAATCATGTTCATCGCGATGATGTTGGTGCTAAAATGGGTATGTGGTTATTCCTCTTTACGGAAGTTCTTCTTTTTGGAGGATTGTTTTTAATATATGCTGTTTATCGTTATCAACACCCGGATCAATTTCGTTTAGCCGGTATGGAATTGAATACAAGCATCGGTACTTTAAATACGATTATATTATTAACAAGCAGTTTAACAGTTGCCCTTTCAATTGCAGCTATGCAAAAGAAAAATAAATTTTTATCGATGCTGATGCTCTCTCTTACACTGTTTTTTGCATTGATGTTCATGGTGAATAAATATTTCGAGTGGTCAGCTAAGTTTGCTCATGGTATTTATCCGGGCTCGGATGAATTACTTGGTCTCCCGAACGGACAGATTCTTTTTTTCGGACTTTATTATGTAATGACCGGTCTTCATGGTCTTCATGTGATTGTTGGAGTAGTTTTACTTTCCGTTATGCTCTATTTAATTGCAAAGGATAAGATTACACCCGACCATATTACTAAACTTGAAAATTCCGGGTTGTACTGGCACCTGGTCGATCTTATCTGGATCTTCCTTTTTCCGTTATTCTATCTAATTCAGTGAGGAATACATGTACGAAGAACACGAACATACAAAACACGCAGCGCATCCCGGATACAGTACATACATTATAGTATGGCTTGCATTACTGGCTTTTACTTCAATTACTGTAACAATTGCCGGTGTAAGTCTTGGTCGATATACACTTTTAGTTGCCCTCTTGATTGCAGCTATCAAATCGGCATTGGTTATAAATATTTTCATGCACATTAAGTTCGATGAAAAGATTTTCAAAGTATTTCTTGCTTTAAGCGGTTTTACCCTATTGGTAATTTTTATACTAACATTTTTTGATTTTATCTATCGTTGAGGTTTGTAAATGTCGCCAGCTCCAACACAGCATGTTGAAACTGTAGATTTTGTAATGTTATATATAGTTGGCATTTCTGTAATCCTTTTGATCGGGATTACAATTGCAATGGTCTACTTTGTATTTAAGTACAACAGAAAAAAAGGTCACCAACCGGTTGATATACACGGGAATATTTGGCTCGAAGTTGTATGGATAGCTATCCCCACAATTTTGGTTCTTTCTATGTTTTACTATGGTTATACCGGATTTAGAGAATACCGCGACGTACCGGCTAATGCTTACGTAATTAAAGCAACAGCTCGCATGTGGGCATGGGAGTTTAATTATGATAACGGGAAGAAGATAGACACTTTATATGTACCCCAAGGTGTGCCGATTAAGGTTGAATTAATTTCCCAAGACGTAAATCATTCGTTATACATCCCGGCATTTAGAATTAAAGAAGATGTAATAGTAGGCAGAACAAATTATCTTGCTTTCACTGCTAAGCAAACCGGTTCCTATGATATTGCTTGTGCCGAATATTGCGGTTTGAATCACTCAATGATGTACTCTAAAGTTAAAGTTCTTCCTGAAAATGAATTTTATGCATGGCTAAATGTTAAGACAGATTCAACAAGTAATTGAGTTTGATGTTGCGAAATTTTAGAAAAAATATAAATCTACTTTTGGAACTTTGCAAAGTTCGCATAACATTCTTTGTTGCAGTTTCTACATTTGTTGGATTTATACTTCATTCAGGAAATATTTCTTTACAAATTATTCTGCCGTCGCTGGGAGTGTTTATATTGGCGAGCGGCTCGTCAGCTTTGAACGAATACCAGGAAAGAGAAGCAGATAAATTGATGAGCCGGACTAAGAGCAGACCGATTCCATCCGGTAGGATAAATGAGAAATCAGCTTTGCTTTTATCCTTAACATTGTTGATTGCCGGTTTAGCTACAATATTTTTTTCATCCAATTTGAATGCCTTGCTGCTTGGTGTACTGGCAGTTATTTGGTACAATGCAATTTACACTCCGCTGAAAAAAAAATATGTTATGGCAGTTGTTCCCGGTTCTTTGATCGGTGCGATACCGCCAATAATCGGATGGGCTGCATCGGGCGGTAATCCTTTTGATTTTGAAATACTAACTGTTGCTTTGTTCTTCTTCATCTGGCAAATACCTCATTTTTGGCTATTACTTTTGATCTTCAGCGAAGATTATGAGTCAGCCGGGTTCCCGACTTTAACTCAGAAGTTTTCAAAGTACCAGCTTAGCAGAATTACATTTATCTGGATAACGGCGTTGGTGACAAGTTGTCTGCTAATACCGGTTTTCAGTGTATCTTCAAACGTTTATTCACTAATGGCTATGATTGTTCTAGGAATTTGGCTTTTGTGGAAGACCAAATTTATTCTTAACGATATTCTTGAGAAATTTGTTTTTAGGAAGGCATTCGTAAGTATAAATCTTTATGTACTTGCAATAATTGTAATTTTATCAATTGATAAACTGTTACTCCAAGAAATTTAACGGTTGGGAAAATGGATTTTTTAGATAACCTCGTTTTGCCGCAGTCCGCACATCACATGTTACTTTTAAAGTATCTGCTGGTGCTTACGTATATTTTATTGATCCCTTATCTAAGCATTCTGTTCGGGTCCTTGATTTTATCTGTTTACTATGAGAGGAAGGCCGCAAAGACTTCGGATAAAAAATATTACTGGTTTGCAAAAGAATTGATAGATCAAATAACATTTAATAAAAGTGCTGCTTTCGCTCTTGGTGTAGTGCCGATGATGAGCGCTGCGTTCTGTTATGCACAATTGCTTCATCTTACAAACCTGATAGTGCCGGAATTTATTTTAATTGCTGTCCTGATTTTCTTGATTGCTTTAGTTCTAATCTATACTTACAAATACACATTCCATCTTAAAGATATTTTCTCATTAGTATCCGGCCAATCAAAGAATCAAGATGAATTGCATGACGAAGTTGAGTCTTATGCAATCAAAACATCTCGCTTGCATAAACATTCCGGTAATTACGGTTTAACGTTATTAGTTATTGCAGTATACTTTTTTATCGGCGCAGTACAACTTGCCGGGGATAGAAGCGCTTGGGAAACAAGGAACGATTTCCTTGGAATAGTTATTTCAGTGAAATCTTTGTTCTATTTCTTACAATTTATGATTGCATCACTTGCAATTACCGCGGCATTAATACTCTATAAATATTTCCGTCCTAATTCTGAAGCTAAAGGAAAGGATGCAGATTATCTTGGCTATGTTAAAAACTTTTCGTTAAAACTTGGTATCATATCGACTATAATCATACCTCTGTTTGTTGTGATCAATATAATTATCAAACCTCAAGATTCATTTTCTTACGATGTCTTTGGCTATGCCCTTATTGCTTTAATCGGTTTACTTATAATTGCAATTCTCTATTATGTTATGATAAAGGAATCGAATGTAAGATTCAGTTCTATTGTAATTTATCTTTTTGTTATTGTTTTTGCTTTCATAATAATAAAAGATCAATATGCTTTCGATACCTCTACAAAGAAACAGTTTGTTTTGCTTGCTGCCAATTATGAAGAATACCAGAAAAAAGTTAAAGAGGAATTCGGGCTTGTTGTAGAAACGATAAATGGTGCGGATATCTATAACGGCAAATGTATCGCTTGCCATCAATTCGATAGGAGACTCGTCGGACCTCCGTATAACGAAACTTTACCAAAGTATGAGGGAAAGAAAGATGCCTTAGTAAAATTCATACTTAACCCGGTAAAGATAAATCCCGAGTACCCGGCAATGCCGAATCAAGGATTGAAACCGAAAGAAGCTGAAGCTGTGGCTGATTATTTACTCTCGACATATAAAAAATAATTTTCAACTGTATGAATAATAGGGAAAAGCAATTAGCTTTCCTTTTGTTTAAGAAAAACAACTTTTATAACCTCATAATTAAATTATTGTGAAATTACCATCCTTTCAAAACTCAGTTTTATCCTTTGCTATTAGTAATTATCATGTTAAATTCACAATTGTAATTAAAAATTTTTAGGTAAATTTTTTATTGTGATACCAAGATTACTTGAAAATAGAATAAAGTCTCAGTTTTTTAAGGGAAAGACGTTAATCATTTATGGCGCTCGTCAGGTAGGTAAAACAACACTTGTGCAAAATATGCTGAAAGAATTTGGGAATGAAGGGCGTTATCTTAACTGTGAGATTTTTTCTGTTGAACAAAATCTCAAAGAAGCGGAACCTGAAAAACTAAAAGCATTTCTGGGTGATTATAAATTAATTGTTCTTGATGAAGCACAAAGCCTTGCCAACACTGGTAAACTACTGAAGGTAATCACCGACACTTTAAAGGACGTACAAGTAATAGCAACCGGCTCATCAAGTTTTGATCTTGCTAATAAAATTGCTGAGCCAATGACCGGAAGAGTTATACAATTTATTCTTTATCCAATTTCGGTTTTGGAAATTAAAGCCGGGGAAGATTGGCTGAAAGTTGATGCTAAATTAGAAAAATTACTCCGCTTCGGTTCTTATCCCGAAGTATATACTTCTAATGACGAAGATGCTGTCGAAAAATTGCATGAGCTCGCTTCAAGTTATCTATTTAAGGATTTACTAAAGTTTGAGGGAATAAAAAAATCGAGCTTACTGAAAAATCTTGTTATCTCCTTAGCTCTTCAACTTGGCAATGAAGTTACATATAATGAATTAGCGAACAAACTTGGTGTAAGCAGTATTACTGTTCAGAAATATATAGATCTGCTTGAACAGAGTTTTGTTTTATTCAAACTAAACTCGTTTTCAAGGAACATTCGTAAGGAAATATCAAAATCATTCAAGATTTATTTCTATGATAATGGAATACGCAACGCCCTTATTAATAATTTCAATCCTATTTCTTTGCGAAATGATGTTGGCGCGCTATGGGAGAATTTTTGTATTTCAGAAAGAATAAAATCTGTCTCATATGCAAACAAAAAAATTAACAACTACTTTTGGCGCACTTACGACCAAAAAGAGATTGATTATGTAGAAGAATTTTCGGGTATTATTACCGGCTATGAAATAAAATATCCCGAGAAACAGAAACTTAGAATTCCAAAGTCTTTTTCCGAATCTTATAATGCTCAAGTTTTGAAGGTAGATAAAAGTAACTATTGGAAATTTTTTGATTTGCAGAATTAAATCACAAATACTTTAAAATAAGCGGACAGTCTGAAAACATTAGTTATCAGCTTCTATCACCCTAACCAAAAATGCTAACAGTACTCGAAGCAATAAAATTGGCTACTGAATATTTTGAGAAGAAAGAAATTGAATCCGCAAGAAGGAATGCGGAGCTTCTTTTAGCACACTTATTAAATTGTAAAAGGTTAGATCTATATTTAATGTTTGAAAGACCGCTCAATGAAGATGAAATTGACAGTTACAGAGAATTGATCGCGCGAAGGGGAAAGTACGAACCGGTTCAATATATAATCGGCTACGAAGAATTTTTCGGATTGAAATTTTTGGTCGATAAATCGGTACTGATACCGCGTCCCGAAACAGAGATACTGGTTGAAACGATTATTAATTCATATAACGGGATATCAAATTTGAAAGTGCTCGATATTGGAACGGGGAGCGGAAATATTGCTGTCAGTTTAAAAAAATACCTCAACATTGAATCCCTAGATGCAATTGATATTTCTGACGAAGCAATTAATATTGCACGTAAGAATGCAGAACTGAATCTGGTAAGCGGAATTAATTTCTCCAGACAAAATGTGTTAAATGGATTTGTCTCAAATGCTCGCTACGATTTAATTGTATCTAATCCTCCCTATATATCCGAAGCAGATTATGAAAGTTTACAAAAAGAAATTCTACTATTTGAACCGAAAGGAGCACTCTCCGATAATAGTGATGGCTTGGAATTCTATCGTAGGATTATAAAATTTAGTTGTAATAATCTTAATACAAACGGCAAGCTTTTTTTTGAACTGGGGAATGATCAATCAAACCAGGTCGAAAAATTACTGACGGAATCGAACTTTAAGAATATTGCTGTTATCAAAGATTACCAGCAGATAGATCGCGTAATTTCCGGAGAAAAATCTTGAGAGCACTCGTTCAAAGAGTAAGTGAAGCTTCTGTAGAAATATCTTCTGCAAATTATTCAGCTTCAATTGGCAAAGGGATAGTAATTTTGCTCGGTGTAAGAGACGGTGACACAAAAGATGATGTGATTTTTGTAGCAGATAAATGTTCTAATCTAAGAATCTTTTCTAAAAGGGATTCCTTAGGAACGGGAGAAGATGAAAACGGAAAGATGAATTTTTCTGTAAAAGATGTAGATGGCGAAGTATTGGTTATTTCCCAATTCACATTATACGGCGATACACGGAAAGGAAATAGACCCAACTTTACCGATGCAGCTAAACCGGAATTGGCAGAAGAACTTTACAATAAATTTATCGATAGGTTAAAACAGAATCTTGGTAGCGATAAAATTAAATCCGGAATTTTTGCTGCTATGATGCTTGTTAAAATTTTCAATGATGGACCGGTAACAATTTTAGTTGAATCAAAATGATCTCCCCCTTTTATTCCCCCTCCTTAATAAGGAGGGGGACACGGGGGTGGTTAATAATTGAAGAGGAACTTTGCACTCAACTATTCTAATATTTATGGATGGTGTAGGAATTGGTAGAAAGGATTATGAATACAATCCCTTCTTTAAATATGGCTTTAAGACGTTTTCGGAAATATTTGGTGATATCCCGTCATTGGAAGTACAACGATTAAAAGGTGATAATGCTTACCTATTCCCGGTAGATGCAAGTATGGGAGTGCCGGATATTCCGCTAAGTGGTACCGGACAGACAGCAATCTTCTGCGGTGTGAATGCGCCTAAAATTGTTGGACATCATTTCGGTCCCTATCCTCATTCAAAGTTAATCCCGATTTTAAAAGAAAAAAATATTTTCTACGAGTTTAAGAAGCGAAGGAAGAAAGTTTCATTTGTCAATGCTTATCCTAAACAATTTTTCCAGTATGTTAATTCCGGCAGACGCCGACTGAGTGTAACGACGCTGAGCTGTTTAATGAGCGGCATAAAACTTAACAAGATTGAAGAATTAAGAAGGGGGAAAGCATTAGCTGCCGATATCGATAATATTCATTTTGTTGAAAAAATGAATTATAAACTGCCGGTATTAACACCTTTGAAAGCAGCGCAAAGACTGTTAAAAATAGCCGGCGAAAATCACCTTACTGTATTTGAAATTTTTCACACAGATCATCTTGGACACGGCAGGGCCCCCGAATACTTAGAGCATACAATTAAAGTATTGGATGATTTTTTATTTAACACTATTAAAGGTTTGAAATCTAACATGACGTTAATCGTTTGTTCGGATCATGGAAATTTCGAAGACCTTTCTATCAAAATGCACACACTCAATCCGGCTCTTGGTATGGTTTTCGGCAAGCATGCAAAAGAAATTTCAAAAAAGATTACAAAGTTGTACCATATTAAACCGGCAATAATGGAGATGTATGATTGAATGATCATCCGCTTATAAAATTTATCCTCTATTTTATCTGCGGTATTATCCTCCAAAAGATATTTGGACTAAACGGTTTGTCTCTTCTCACTGCACTAATCCTCTTGCTGTCATCATTAATCCCGCTCATACAACTAAATAAAAATTATCTCAAACCGCTTACAAATTTTGTTGTTCTGTTGTTGATTATTTTAAGTGCTATGCTTCATTATTCACAATTCAAGAACCAAAAAGCAAACTATCCTTTCGATTCACAAAAGGTTTCCAATGCTGTTGTTTATGGAAAAGTAAACAACATCGAACTGATTAAAGAAGAAAGAATAGTATTTAATGTCAAAACCGACTCATTGTTTGTGGATGATAAGATGGTACCGATGAAAATTTCGTTAATTGCTTCTTTGCGCGAGGCAATCTCGGATGTGAACCGCAAATACAAGGAAATCGGAGTAGGTAATTACGTAGAATGCAGAGGAAATATTTTCAGGGCAAGGAATGAGCGCAACCCCGGTGAGTTTGATTACGAAGATTATATTCAGCAAAGAGGTTTTTCGGGATTGTTGATCATTAATGAAGCAGATAATGTTAAAATTATCGATAAAAATATCGAGCCATTCGGGAATGCAGTTTTTAATGTTAGGAAAGCAATAGACGAGCAAATCTTATCGATGCACAACAAAACCACGGGCGGATTTTTGCGCGGACTTCTCCTTGGCGACCGCAGCATGATTCAATACGAAATCGAAAATGAATTTGTTAATGCCGGTGTGGTTCATGTTCTTTCGGTTTCAGGTCTTCATGTTGGATTTATCATCCTGATTTTTATTTTCCTCTTTAAGAGATTTAATGTTTACACAAGGTTTGCGTTAACGTTTATAGGATTACTTTTTTATGTGATCATCACTTACTTCCAGGCGCCCGTTACACGTTCTGCCGTGATGGGACTTGCACTTTTATCCGCGCCGCTTACAAATAGAAGCCGCAACAATATTAACTCTTTGAGTTTGGCTGCTTTGATAATACTCATCTTCCGTCCCGACGACCTATTCGATCCCGGCTTCCAGCTTTCGTTTTCAGCCATACTTGCCATCATTATTTTTTATCCACCATTCAGTAAATTCATTTATAAGTTGAATATAAAATTTGAATTATTAAAGGACATTTTACTTTTCTGCGCAGTTTCGCTTGCCGCTCAAATCGGGACTCTTCCGTTTACACTTGTTTACTTCCACAAACTCTCAATTGTTGCATTGTTTGCAAACATGTTTGTTATTCCTCTAAGCGGTATGATAGTGGGACTCGGAATTTTTACAATTGCAATTGGACCAATTATAAACTGGTTCGGAAGTGTATTTGCCTCTGCAAATGAACTGATGACTTATGTTTTGTTCTATTTAGTAGAACTATTCGGTAAGCTAAATTTTTCTTTCATACCGATTAACCAGTTCTCTTTGTACGACGGGCTAATATTCTATTTTGTTTTGATTTTTCTATACCATAACTGGAAAAAGTTAACAACAGCCAAAGCAAAAATTATTACAGTTGTATTTTCAATTTTGGCACTTGGAGTGTTCTTTCCACTTGATAACAGAGATTTGCTTGAAGATAAAAAGCTGAGTATTGCAGCAATCGATATAGGGCAAGGTGATTCGTTCTTGATTAGATTTCCTAATGGAGAAACTGCATTAATTGACGGCGGTGATGCAACAAAATATTTTGACAACGGCGAACGTGTCATAAAACCATTTCTCGATAGAATGGGGATAGATGAAATCAACTATGGATTTATTTCACACGTGGATGGTGATCATTACCGCGGTATGGTTTATTTTATCACGTCGGGATTAGTTAAGGTAATTTACAAACCGAAGATTGATTCAGCCCTGGAAAAGGATATAGAGCTTGAAAAGCTGATCCGCAGTAAAGGAATCCCGGTTAGGTATTATGGGAAAGATATTTTAAAAATCGGCGGAACAAGGTTATATATTCTCAACGATACGTTGAATAATTATTTCGAATCGTTCGAAACGAATGATAAAAGCGGGGTAATTAAACTTGTCTATGGTACAACGTCATTTCTTTTTTGCGGCGATGCACAAACTAAAGCTGAAAAATATTACGCCGGCAATTACAAAGAATTCCTTAGGTGCAGCGTTTTAAAAGCCGGTCACCACGGAAGCAAAACAAGTACAAGTGAAATATTTCTGAATTATGTTAAACCGAAATTTGCTATAATATCATCAGGGATATTGAACAGATTTAATCATCCAAGTCCCGAGATTATAGAACGATTACAAAATCATAATGTTCAGTTACTAAGAACCGATTTATCGGGTGCTGTAATTTTGCAATCCGATGGAAAGACTATAAGAAATATAAATTGGAAAAAACCCGGTAGGGGATTTATATTTTGAACCAAAATTTATTAACTAAATGTTAATTCTCGAAAACTACTCATTAAAACACCTCAACACATTCGGGATCGAAACCCAAGCAAAATATTATACTCAAATCGCATCAGAAAACGAACTGCTTGAATTAATCTACTCCAATAAGGGTGCACTAAATAATGCGTTGATCTTAGGCGGCGGAAGCAATATCCTATTTACACAAAATTATGAGGGATTGGTTATCCGGTACGTCGCAAAAGGAATTAAGGTGATACTGGAGGATGATATATCGGTTTTGATTAAAGCAGAAGCCGGTGAAACATGGGACGACTTGGTGAACTATTGTGTAAAGAATAAATATTATGGAATTGAAAACCTATCATTGATTCCCGGGACAGTTGGTGCTGCGCCGATTCAAAACATTGGCGCTTATGGCGTTGAACTTAAAGATTGTTTTGAACTGCTCGAAGGATTTTTTATCGATACCGGGATCAAACAAACATTTACCGGGATAGAATGTAATTTCGGCTACCGCGACAGTATATTTAAAAGGGAATTAAAGAATAAATTCGTTATTACTTCTGTAGTATTGCGGCTCTATAAAAAGAAAATATTTAATTTGTCTTACGGTTCGCTGAAAGAAGAATTGAAAAATTACAGTGATGATGAATTGTCTATTGAACTTGTAAGCGAATGTGTCAAAAAAATCCGTAGGAACAAATTACCCGACCCGGTTCTACTTGGTAACTCCGGGAGTTTCTTTAAGAACCCGGAGATAAATGAAAACCAGTTTCAATTACTCCGTAAAAAAAATCCCGACCTGGTTTTTTATAAAACAAGTACCGGGACATATAAAATACCGGCGGCATGGCTTATTGAAAAGTCCGGTTTCAAAGGGAAACGGATAGGAGATGTAGGCACATTTAATAAACAAGCGCTTGTTATTGTTAATTATGGCAATGCCAACGGTAGAGAAATTAAAAATTACGCGGAACAAATAAGAAATAAAGTTAATAACAACTTCGGAATACTTTTGGATTACGAAGTGAATATTATTTAAAAGTCCCTCTCTTAGTTTAAGAGAGGGATTTAGGGTGAGTTCGTTATTTACAGTAGATTTTGGTAACAGTCTCTAAATACTGGGACAATGAAAAGATAAAATCAAATTAACAAAAACCTTAAGGTGAATTATGGATCTACTTGTATCTCTAATCGGTTTAGGATTGATCACTTACTTTATAATTCTGCTTGGCGGAACGCGGTTTGCCATTAGAAAAGGATTTAACGCTGCCACTATGTTTTCGATAGCACTTCTTCTTCCGCCGGCTGCACTTTTAATTATTTTATTTATCTCCGGCAGAAAAGATGTTGAGCGCAATGAAAAAAATACCTTTGGCAATATTATTTGGGAAGTTACCCAGCCCTTTCTCGATCTTGCTAAAACTTCTCGCGCACTTCTCGGTCTTAATATTTCTTACATACTCGAAGGTCTAACTTACTTTGGCGTTGTTGGTCTGCTCGCTATCTATTTTAACGATTACATTAATCTCGATGATATACGTGCCGGTAATATGGTAGGTGTTTTAACTGCCGGAATAACTTTGAGTATGTTGTTCCTCGGTGCAACAGTGGATATAGTTGGTGTCCGCAAAGCACTTCTTTATGCACTCTCTGCAATGCTTGTAGGAAGAATTCTTTTATCAACCGCACCGCACCTTGGAGCGCCGGGACTTTGGGGTTCTGCACATATATATGCCATGCTTGGCATACTTGGCGTTGTTATTGGCTACGGGATGTATCAGCCGGCTGCTTATGCCGCTGTTAAAAAATTCACGACTGAAAAAACGGCTGCTATGGGCTACGCTATGCTGTATGCTTTAATGAACCTTGGCGGATTTTTGCCCGGCCTAATTTCTCCACCGATTAGAAGATCTACAAGTATTCTCGGTGTCTTCTGGGTTTACGTTGCGCTTACTGTTACCGGCATTGCAGTTGTTTATTTTATTATGACGAAAAAAGCTGTTGCTCATGCAATTGAAGAAGCATCGAAAGATAAAAAGGAAAGCGAGAAGGAAGATGAAGATGTTCTTTCCAAAATGACAGCCAAAGAGAAACTGAAATTCTATTTGAAAAATTTTCCGCTAAAGGATACAAGGTTCTTGTTCTTCATTTTTGTTTTGATACCGGTGCAGACTTTATTTGCACACAACTGGCTCACAATCCCTCTCTACACAAGCCGTGCTTTCGATGGGTTTGTCCAGGATAACTTTGAGTTCTTTGTAAACTTAAATCCAATATTGATTTTTGTGCTTACGCCAATGATTGCAGCGCTCACCTCTAAAAAGAATGCGTACACTATGATGATCATCGGCACATTTGTGATGGCGTCTCCAACATTCATTTTAGCTTTTGGACCGGGGATGGGTACTTTGTTGGCATACTTAATTATCATGACAATCGGTGAAGCGATGTGGCAGCCGAGGTTCTTACAATGGGTTGCCGAGATAGCTCCAAAGAATATGACCGGTATCTATATGGGCATCGGACAGTTCCCGTGGTTCCTTACAAAAGTTGTTACAAGTCTCTACTCTGGATGGTTCTTGATGCAATACTGTCCGGCAGATACACCGCCTTCGCAAATGAACACAGAGTTTATGTGGCTGATCTATGGATTCATTGCAATTATTAGTCCGGCTGGATTACTGATTGCAAGAAAATGGATGGTTAAAGGATTTAAAACGAAACATGCGGAGTGAAAAAGTTTGGAGTTTTTAGTTTAGAGTTTGCGGTTGACAGTTAGTGGTTGGTAGCCAAAAACTTTTAAAGCTTAATATTGCGTTTTGATAAAAGCTTATTAAAGATTAGATTCTAAATGATTTACAATTGACTAAATGTGAATCAGTATAAAATATTATGTTTCTAATATTGCTATGACACTACAAGAATATTTTCAAAAAATTGATAAAATTTATGACGAGGGGCGAGCAATAAAAGATCAAGTTCGTCAATCTCAAAGGAATTACGAGCTTAACTTAGAAGCTGCAAAAAAAATGGGATTAGCAGTTAATTTAATACAAGAAGTATTAAAGCTTGATCTCAAAAATGAAGAGACGGTATACAGCCTAAAAATTGATTGTGAGTATTATAATTATGAAAAATATGATTGTCTTTCACATTATTATTATGAAAGTCACAAAATTGATGAGGCTGTTGAACAAATCAGTAAAGGTCTTTCTCATTTAAAAGAAGCAATAATGTTACTAAAATCTATCCCTGAAACATTTTCTGATAAATTTAAAACTGAATACGGTTCGCGAATTAAGAGATGGGAATACTTTTATAATAACTCAACAAATAAAGTATATACTTTTTTAGCAAGGAAAGCGCTAGATAATAATGATTTTATTGAGGCTCTAGATAATTACAAACGTTCTGCAAGAGGTTCGAGACCGATTATTGAACAAGCAAAAGAATTAGAGCCAATGTATGAACGAGTATCAATTGGCAACTATGTTGGAATACTATCTAATATATATCAAACAAGGGCTCAAATAACTTTAGAGAAGGAAACAATAAATAATGAATTAATTCCAGCAAATGCTGCGATAGAATTACTCAATTATGGGTTAGATGCATATCTTTTAGCTAAAGAAGCTGGAGAACAAAATCCAGAATGGGATCAGTATAGAGATTTAGTTCGCGTAACTTATAATAATCTTAAAAATTTTTTGCTAGAAAACAAAAAGGCTTGGTTGCAAATCTTTATTCAATTCCAGTACCAACCAGACTTATTAAAAATTATGCAAACATTAGATTATAAGGAGTATAATAAAGTGAAGTCAGAAGTTCTTGGCGAGAATCAAACTTTTAAGTTATGGAAAATTGGGAGTTTCTTTATACTCTTATTTCTTATAATATTTTTAGTTGTTTTCACATTCATTCTATCAAAGATCAGTGTCTTTTATTTCATTTTATCTTTGGTAGGTATTCAGGTACTCTTTGTAATAATAAGCCTCACTATTCTGCGCTCCATTAATTTATTGTCTGAAAAAAGTTTTGTTGAACTTACAAAGTTTGTATTGCTGAATGAATTTAAGCTATTTATTACAAACCGTAAAAAAGTTAAAAATGAAACTTAACTCGTTTCTCAACAGTAATCTCTTTGATGCGGTCTAATTGTCCGAAGGATTCCTTCGTGGCATTACGTCATTCAGCCAGAGAACAGCGGAACACTTTAAGGCAAGCACATATGCCAATTAAAAAAATAATCAAATCATCCTTGAAATTGGTTGTGACGGTATATCTTTTTAATGTAATCGGTTATTTGATAATAGCCGTTGGTTATACAAATAATTATTCTCTATCGAATGTGTTTTCACCGCTTAGAATTATAAATGGAATAATTTCCGGTAATGCCGGTACCATTTTAATAACGCTATTGGGAGTTATCTTTTTCAGCTTATTCAAATATTGGAGAAAAACAAAAGTAGATTATTGGCGAGGAGGTAGAGGTTCTCGAATTCCATATTGATTAAACAATTTATCTTTTTCTATCAAAACTATGTTAATCAAAAACCCTTTCCTAAATTCACATCGAGCTTTAAGGCTGTAATATCCAAATGTATCTCCTCATCGCAACCCACTTCGACTCGTTGAGACTTGTCGAATCGAGGCGAGGCAGCGAAGTATCATAAAAAAATTTTATTTTATTTGTCTCAACCCGCTCCGACCCGCGGAGCGAGACAAGGAGGCGTGGAATTTAACACTTGTCCGCCCCGGGCGGATTATAAAAACTCACACTTTAGTATAACTTACCCCGATATACATTCGTCAAACGTAGGTACAAACGGAGTGAAAATGGATAATGTGTTTAACTTCGGGGAAGTTGTTGAAGGGTACAAAATCAAAGTGCTGAATGAGCGCGAAGTAAGAGCTGCCGCCGGAATACTTTTACTTGGTTTGCTTGCCTCACTAGTGCCAATTCTGCTTTACGGGGATTTTTTAGTAATCAAGTATTACGTAACAATGTTCCTCACAGATTTTATTATCCGTGTATTTGTAAATCCTAAATTCTCTCCATCACTTATCATTGGAAGACTGATTGTTGGTAATCAAACACCGGAATACGTTGGTGCGCTGCAAAAAAAGTTTAGCTGGACTATCGGAATATTTATGGCGGGCATAATGTTCATCTTTCTTGTGATTGTGAATGCATACAGTCCAATAACGGGCATAACTTGTTTAATTTGTTTTATCTTTTTATTCTTTGAAACAGCATTCGGTATCTGCCTGGGATGCAAATTTTATTCAATGTTTTATAAGGAAAAAGCCCAGCACTGTCCGGGCGAAGTTTGTGATTTGAAATCGGGACAAGAAATTCAAAAAACATCTTCGGCGCAAATACTTATTGTGTGCGGATTTATTCTGTATCTCCTTCTTACAGTATTTTTATTAAAGGATACTTTTAGTAAAAAACCATATGCCTTGTTCGGGAGTAAAAATTCTGAGCCATATAAGTTTGAGTTGTATTAACCAGTTTTTGTGAATTAGGATTGCGCATTAGAAACACTTATACATTGTTGAAGTAATCATAAAGCATCATAACCATCATAGTGATCTGTGTACTATCCTAAAGGAGGTCGCGTTTATAAGATTTTATAAATAAAACCGTAGCTGATATATTGAATCCTACCTAAAAAAATGAAAATGTATGTCCCCTTACTTAATTTCCAATCGTTATTAGGGTGTCAATAAATTTTATTAATAATAAGAGGTACAAAATGAAAGAATTCGTTTTAATTTTCAGGCATAACAGCAAGGCAAATGTTAAACCAACCCCGGAACAAATAAAAGAAAGGATGGATTGGCTTGGAAGCATTGCCGCCCAAAATAGGCTGGCTGATAAAGGCAAAACATTATCGATTAGTGGTGCGAAAACTGTCAAGCCCGGTAATGTTATTACCGATGGACCATATACTGAAATTAAAGAATTTATTACCGGCTTTATGATTGTTAAAACTGAAACAATTGAAGAAGCTGTCGAGCTTGCAAAGGCAAATCCAATTTTTAAGATTGGCGGAAATATAGAAGTAAGAGAAGTAATGGTACCTTATAATAATAACTAAAGTTGATGACCGAAAAAAATAAATCGTATAAAGAAGTTTTGCATCATTTGTTCAGGATTGAGTTTGCTAAAATGACGGCTGTTCTATGCCGTCGTTTTGGCTTAAACTATATTGAAATTGCCGAGGATATTGTCAGCGAAACTTTCTTAAAAGCAATGAAAGTTTGGAGAATTAAAGGACTACCGGAAAATCCTACTGCATGGCTTTATGCCGTAGCTAAAAACAAGACTAAAGATTACTTTAAACGGCTCACAGTTTTTGAAACTAAAATTAAAGATGGAATTAATCACGAACAATTTTTGAATGCTAAGCCCTCTGAGCAAGATGAACCTGGCATTGATTTTACGCAACAAACTATTGCCGATAGTCAGTTGGCGATGATCTTTGCCGTTTGCGATCCAATCAATTCTGAAGAAGCACAAATTTGTTTGGCACTACAAATTCTCTGCGGTTTCTCTATTGAAGAAATTGCTGAAGCATTCCTCGCTAAAAAAGAAACAATTAAAAAACGATTGCAACGTGCAAGAATAAATTTACGTAAGTCAAATTTTCAAATTGACACTTTACAAAAGTCAGCTATCCAATCAAGACTCGATACTGTTTTAAGAACACTCTACCTGATGTTTAACGAAGGCTATTTCTCTAACTCAAATAATAAATTAATCAGGAAGGATCTTTGTTTAGAAGCTATTAGACTAACGCTTCTTTTAACAGAAAACCCGTTGACAAATACTAATGAAACTAATGCACTGCTTGCTTTAATGTGTTTCCAAAGTTCAAGATTCGACGCAAGGGTTAATAATGTAGGGGATACTGTTGTGTTCGAACAGCAAAATAAAAATCTGTGGGATAATGAATTAATTGAAAAAGGTAATTATTATTTAGTAAATGCTTTTTCAGGAAGTGAAATTTCAAAATATCATTTGGAAGCCGGTATTGCTTACTGGCATACTACTTCTGATGAAAATAAGTGGGATCATATTTTACAGTTGTACAACCAGCTTATCATTATTGAATATTCTCCAGTTACAGCATTGAACAGAGCATTTGCTTTTGCAAAAGTTTATGGAAACGTACCCGCAATAAAAGAAGCTGAAAAACTAAACCTGGTGGAAAACTACTATTACCATTCTTTACTCGGTTATTTATATGCAGATACAAATGCTGATAAAGCAATAACTCATTACAAAAAAGCTATAAGCTTGATAAAGTCTATTTCCGAGAAGAAAATACTTTTGAAAGAAATTGAACGGCTTAAAAAGAGAAAAAATATTAGTTAGAATTTTTTTTGTTTCTTTTATAACTTCAAATGTAAATTAAAAAGTTACCGGAAAGGGGGGTACATGTTTGCTGAAGTTTTTGTCTTTGCATTGGTTGCCGGTATTTTACCCGGTCCCGATTTTTTTGTGGTGTCAAAAAATGCAATATCCCACGGAACGAGAGTTGGAATCGGGTCAGCTATCGGGGTTGCAAGTGCATTGGCAATCCATGCAACATATTCAATTCTTGGTCTTACGGTCATAATGCAAAACTATCATTTCCTTTTCGTCACCATTCAGCTTTTTGGTGCGGCGTATCTTGCATATTTGGGTCTTGCGGCTATCATCTCAACATTTAAAAAGAAAGCCATTGAAGAGGGAAAATTTATTATAGAGAAGAACAAAACTTTTTCGAAAGGATATTTCAATGGTTT
This sequence comes from Bacteroidota bacterium, assembly GCA_040755055.1. Taxonomy (GTDB): domain Bacteria; phylum Bacteroidota; class Ignavibacteria; order Ignavibacteriales; family Melioribacteraceae; genus DYJK01. The sequence continues at coordinate 10,681 of JBFMBS010000016.1, read as the reverse complement.
TGTTTGCAACATACTCAACCCAAAAGCATATGCTTTTTTCTTGAGTGTCTTTTCACAATTCATGTCGCCTACAACACCGCTTTGGGTTGAATGGTTGTATGGTGCAGAAGTAGTGGTTGTAATCGGGCTATGGTTTATACTGTTATCAGTGCTGGTTTCTTCTGGAGCCTTTAAGAGAATCTATCAGCGATTAGAAAAAGCGATCGAACGGATTTTTGGCGCAATACTGATTTTGTTTGCTGTAAAAATCGGCAAGTCGGCAATTTTTGGTGATTAAGTGTGCAATGTTATAAATTGTACTTGTGTAGTTTGAATGCTGAATAATCAAGATGAAATAATCATTACTATATACACCGTATATATTATCTTAGTTTAATGGGGATGATGAAATACTATCTTTTAATTTTTTCATCGTTAATTATTATCGGGAAAACTTCAGCGCAGAATCAATGGCAGTTTTCAATTGCATCTGGTGTTATTAGTCCAGAATTTCTAATTAATTCACCGTTAGGATATCAGGTAGAAGGTAGAATTTTTTATTTACTTTCAGATAGTGTCCAACTAAGCATTTCTTCTGGATTCAACAGTTGGAAAGAAGAACTTGGTCCTGATGGGAATAAATTTGAGAGTATTCCACTATTGGCTGGAATAAAATATTCATTTCAGATGGGGTTCTTGTCTCCATATTTAGCTGGAGAATTAGGAGTTCATTTTATTACTCGAGATTATACTTACCAAATTTATGAACCGTCGGAGAATTATGATGGTTTATATAAATTAGTTTCATCTGAACCCGAGACAGAATCGACAACAAAATTTGCTTATAGGTTAAGTATTGGATCCATTATATCTGCTTATGAAAATATAGATTTGGATTTAAGTATAAGATATAATAACATATCCTACGATTTCATTTATAATTTTTATCCGACTAATCAAAGAAGAACTGGAAAATTATTTTTCTATAACATTGCGTTAGGATTTATTTATAAATTGTAAACATACGAGCAGTTAATTATGACCATTATTGGAAGAAATATCTAATGTGATTGAACTTACCTTTTTAATTTTTAAAAGTCCCGGCGGCTAATGATTCACTCCTATCATTTTTGCATTGCTTCTCATCACCCTCACATTTTTAAATTGTATTTGCCGTAAAATAAAACGATACCGTTGACTACCTACGCCAGAGTAATCCCGCTATCAAAATATTTTTCTAAAGGAATGTCCAATTGAAGTCATCTCGATCATTATTGTGGTGTAATCCAAATTTATCTGACGAAGTCAGACATCAAATAAAAGGAAAGGAGTAGCAAAATGGGACAAAGAATTAATCACCGCGAAAAAGGTCAAAAGGCAATATCGTCGCTTTTAGGATTAGCGGCCTACCTGGAAAAATCTCCGATGGAAAAACAACTTTTAAATCTTATAGATTTTAGAGTATCTCAAATAAACGGTTGTGCGTTTTGTCTTGATATGCACTCAAAAGATTTACGCGCGGCCGGCGAAACCGAACAACGCCTTTATGTTTTAGATGCATGGCGCGAAGCACCCTTCTATACAGCTCGTGAGCGTGCTGCATTAGCCTGGGCAGAAGCCGTTACGGAATGCCGTGTACCGGACGAAATTTTTGAAGAAGCCCGAAGCATATTTTCTGAACAAGAGCTGATTGATTTGACCATGGCTGTTATTGCCATTAATAGTTTTAATCGAATTAATATTGCTTTTCGTACACCGGCTGGAACTTACAAGCCCGGTCAATTTGTTCTGAAATCAGTAGAAGTTTCATCATAAAAAAGTATGGCTCAAAAAACTCAATAAAAAAGGAGAAACAAAAGATGAAAAAATTCGTATTTTTATTCCGGCAGCCGAGTTACGACTACAGTAACGCATCACCCAAAGAGATGCAAGCAGTTTCAAAAAAATGGCAAGACTGGGTTAGCGGTCTTACTTCACAAGGAAGATTAGTCAGTCACGGTCCGCGTTTAGCAACGGAAGGCAAAGTGTTAAAACCAGGTGGTGTTGTAACCGATGGTCCCTTTGTTGAAATAAAGGAACGGCTCGGCGGTTTCATAATTGTTAGAGCAGATAGCTTAGAGGAAGCCACCACATTGGCACACGGATGTCCGACGGTAGATGCCAACGGCAGTGTTGAAATCCGGCCAGTTTATGTATAATACAAATTAGAGAACTGAGAGGGTGCTTCATAAGTAATATTTTTTATTAATGGCACACTGATGACGCTGATTAAACTGATTTTCACAGATCTAAAATTGAATATTTACTTTTAAGACATCCTCTTTGTATTGAGTATGAAAGGCGAACAAGAATCCTTAAAACATCTATTTCAACAAGAGTTTTCCAAGATGGTTGCCGTAATAAGCAAACTCTATGGATTGCAGCATATCGAGATAGCGGAAGATATTGTGGGCGAAACTTTTTTGTTGGCAGCGGAAACGTGGGGAATGAAAGGGACACCGCCGAATCCGGCTGCGTGGCTTTATGTTGTTGCTAAACAAAAAACTTTGTATCACTTCAGACGGAATAAAATTTTTGAAAAGAAAATAATCCCCGAATTAACATCGAGATATGAAGAAGAGGATGAGACCGTTGAACTAGATTTTTCACTTCAGAACATAAAAGACAGCCAGTTACAAATGCTTTTTGCGGTTTGCAACCCGGCAATTTCCAGCGAAGCACAAATAGGACTTGCGTTGCGTGTCCTCTGCGGTTTTGGTATCGATGAAATAGCCGAAGCGTTTTTATCCAATAAAGAAACGATCAACAAAAGATTGTTCAGGGCAAAAGAAAAATTACGGACTGAAAAAGTTACGATGGAACTGCCGCCGGAAAATGAACTAACCAATCGGCTCGATAACGTCTTGCATATTATTTATCTGCTCTTCAACGAAGGTTATTACTCCAAAACTCAGGACCAAATTTTACGGAAAGATTTTTGTTTAGAAGCATTGCGCCTCGGACTAATGCTTACGGAATATGAAAAGACTAATGTTCCCAAAACAAATGCTCTTGTTGCGCTAATCTGTTTTCATGCTTCGCGGTTTAATGCCAGACAGACCGGTGATGATTCTTTTATTCTATACGAACAACAGAACCAGGAATTGTGGGATAAGGAATTAATTAATCATGGTATTCATTATCTAAGTCTTTCTGCCCATGGTGATGAAATAAGCTCATATCATTTAGAAGCGAGAATTGCCTATTGGCATTGCATTAAAGAAGACACAAAAGAAAAATGGGAAGAGATTTTAAACTTGTATGATCAGCTTCTGCTTGTTAATTATTCGCCGAGCGTTGCTCTTAACAGAATTTATGCTCTGTACAAAACATCCGGTGCGCAAGATGCTGTGGCTGAAGCAGAAAAACTTAAATTGGAAGGGAACCATTTTTACTTTCTGCTGCTTGGTGAACTTTATAAAAACCTTGATAGCCAAAAAGCAAGAATGAATTTTCAAACGGCTTATACATTAGCTAAAACCGAAACTGAAAAACAAAATATCCGGGAAAAGATTGCCAAACTTTAACAATCAAACTTGCTGCAGAATGTAGTTCGCTTATTGGTCCAATTGAAGCAATCGATGGCACACCGGTTATCGATACGAATGATTTTTGATAGGTCATCATTTATCTTAATATTTAGAACACCCATTGTTGTAATCGATAAATATTGATATACCGGGATAATATCGATATATTTAATTGTAAGCTAAATTGGAGAATTGTATGACGACCGTAAAAATATCGCCAAAATATCAAGTTGTAATACCAAAAGAGATTCGTAATAAGCTCAAACTCAGACCGGGTCAAAAAATGCAAATTCTACAGTTAGGTGAAAGAATAGAATTTATCCTACTCAAAAACATTAAAGAAGCCCGTGGTTTTCTAAAAGGAATCGATACGAATATTGATAGAGGGGAGGACCGGCTATGAATTTAATTGATTCCTCCGGGTGGCTCGAATATTTAGCTGATGGTAAGAATTCAAAATACTTTGCACCTATAATAGAAAAGACCGAAGAGCTGATCGTATCTGTTATAAATATTTATGAAATATATAAGAAAGTTTTGACAGAGAAAGATGAAAATACAGCAATACAAGTTGTTGGTTTGATGCAGCAAGCTAAGGTTGTTGATGTTACTTCTGCAATATCTATCCAAGCATCAAAATTTAGCCATGAATTTAAAATACCGATGGCTGATAGTATTATTTATGCTACTGCTAAGATGAATGACGCTGTTGTTTGGACACAAGACAGCGATTTTAAGAATTTAGATGGGGTTAAATATTTCAGAAAGAGTTAATGATGCAATAAAAGCTATTGATGGTACACCGGTATTCGACATAAAACCGGTTGTTGATACAAAGGATTTTTGATCTTGTGTTAAGTCAATTTAATAATTCCGAAACTACTTTTTAAGCGCTAAGTAAAGTCGTTTAGTGTTACAAAATAATTCTTGATCGGATTACCATTCATCGATTGTTATTAATATATTTGATTTGTTTTCAATCAAATTATTATGACTTTATTCCACTACGCATCTCTATTTGTAATAGTCTTTACTTTGTATGGAATTGCCGTGGGCAGTTACCCGGCATTCAGAATGAACCGCGCTACGATTGCACTTGTAGGTGCCGCAATTTTAATTTTCATCGGCAGCATCTCGCTTGAGCAAGCTTACGATTCAATTGACCTGAATACGATTCTTCTTCTTTTTTCAATGATGATTATCAACGGCAATTTAAGAATTTGCGGTTTCTTCAAATTGCTCTCGTCTAAAATCATTTCGCTTGCCAAAACTCCGAACCAGCTTCTTGCGTTTGTAATTTTTTCTTCGGGATTACTTTCGGCGTTTTTCCTGAATGATACAATCGTGATAATATTTACTCCGCTTGTTATCGAAGTTACACTGGCAATGAAAAGGAATCCGATTCCATACTTAATCGGGCTTGTTGCATCGGCTAATATCGGTTCGTCTGCAACAATAATCGGTAATCCGCAGAATATGATAATTGGAGTTTCATCCGGAATCTCATTCTCAAAATATTTGTTGTACCAATTACCGCCTTCAGTTGTCGGATTGTTTGTTGTTTGGATGGTAATCTACATCATCTACAAAAAGGAGTTTAGTAAAACTCATTTTGAAAAAATAGAAACTGAACAAGTAAAACCTTATAGACCTTTGTTAATAAAAAGCATTGTTTCTTCTTTGTTAATGATTGTTGCTTTCTTTCTTGGTGCCCCGGTAACACTGGCTGCTTTCGGCGGTGCAAGTTTGTTATTAATTACGCGGCGGTTAAAACCGGAAAGAGTATTCTTAGAGATTGACTGGTCGCTGCTCGTTTTCTTTTCAGCGCTCTTTGTCGTAACAAAATCAATCGATACAGCCGGGTTCGGAAAGTATTTAGCTATGACACTCGAACCGTTCATCGCGCAGAGCACGGCAAGTTTTGCAATTTCATCTTCGGTGTTAAGTAATATCGTATCAAATGTTCCGGCTGTTTTGTTGTATCGACCGGTAATTCCAAAATTACCAAATCCGGAACAAGCATGGCTGATACTCGGGATGGCAACAACCTTTGCCGGGAACTTAACTCTTATCGGGTCTGTTGCTAATTTGATAGTTGCCGAAACCGCCAAAAAACATTTTGTGAAACTTACTTTTGGTGAGTATCTTAAAACGGGCTTATTGATCACTATACTTTCACTTACAGTGGGAATAATTTGGTTCAACATTATCTTTTAATTTAACACGGAACGAACATGAAATTACCATTCCTCTTTTTGATATCGGTTCTTACCTTAAATATATATTCACAAAATAAGGAAGATGAGCTGCGTAAACTTGCCAATCAACTTTCTAAAGAAATTTTGATTATCGATACACACATCGATCTTCCGATGCGCTTGAAATCGAGATGGGAAGACATATCAAAACAAACGAAAGGTGACTTCGATTATCCGCGTGCAAAAGCCGGGGGATTAAGTGTTCCGTTCATGTCGATTTATGTTGCTGCCCGCTTTGAAGGCAAAGGTGCCAAAGCAGAAGCAGAGGCGTTAATAGATTTGGTTAACAAGATTGTAAAAAATAATCCCGATAAGTTTGCTTTGGTTGATAAGGTGGACGATGTATATAAAAATTTGAAAGCCGGCAAAATTTCTTTACCTATGGGAATGGAAAACGGATCGCCGATTGAAGGTGATTTGAAGAATCTGGAATATTTTTATGATAAAGGTATCAGGTATATTACTCTTGCGCACTCAAAGAGTAATCACATTTGCGACTCATCATACGACAAAGAAAGGAAATGGAATGGACTTAGTCCGTTTGGCAGACAAGTGGTTGAAGAAATGAACCGTATCGGGATGATGATTGATGTTTCGCATATAACAGACAGCGCTTTCTACCAGGTTTTAAGAATCACAAAAGTGCCGGTGATTGCTTCGCATTCTTCGTGCAGAAATTTTACGCCGGGATGGGAAAGAAATATGAGCGATGATATGATTAAAGCATTGGCTAAGAATGGGGGAGTGATCCAGATAAATTTTGGTTCGGGATTTTTACGGCAAGATATTCGCGACAAAGAAAAGAAAGTATCGAGTGATATAAATAACTATCTGCTCGAACATAACATTCCTCGTGACAGCAAGGAGGCAGAAGCGGTTTCGGATAAATTCTGGAAGGAAAACCCAACCGGTTATGCCGATGTGAAAGATGTTGTTGAGCATATCAATCATGTTGTTAAGTTGGTTGGGATTGATCATGTCGGACTGGGCTCTGACTTTGACGGTGTGGGCGATTCATTACCGACCGGTTTGAAAGATGTGTCGTATTATCCAAACTTGATTTATGAATTACTGAAAGCCGGTTACACAAAAGAAGATGTTAAAAAAATCTGCGGTGGCAATTTGATCAGGGCCTGGCTGCAAGTAGAAAAACATTCTCAGCAATTTTAATGATGATCAGGAGTCTTATTGTTTTAATTCTCAAATCATAATTCCATTCTTGCTTCGCTGAAGTTGTTAAGCGGGTTCAATATTCGAAATTCTCTTATTAACTTTTTCTTTCACGGAATTACACGAAGGAGGCACGGAGTTCCACTGAGAGATTATTAAACCTTCAAGATTCTAATTGCTTTGATTCATAAATCAAAATTCAGTATTCGTAATTCGATATTCTCTTTTTCTTTCACGGAGTAACACAGAGTTTCCCCACTGCTTTATAGAGGGTAGGCACAGAGTTCCAAGGAGGGATTTAATGAAAACCTTCAAGGTTTTTAAAACCTTGAAGGCTGGGGTCTTGTTCGACGTAACTTTTATTAATCCCATTTTTGTAATTCGATTATATTTCCTTCGGGGTCTTTTGCATAGACGACATATATTTCTCCCACCCCTTCTACAGTCCCTTTTACTAATTTTCCAACTGTTGATCCGCCATTTTTAATAACGTTCGCTAAGCATCTATCAACATCATCAACAGCAAAAGCAGTATGACCTAAACCCTCAACATTTATTTTCTTATTTGTGTTTTTTTCATTTTCATTATATTGAAATATTTCTAATGTAGGACCGTTCTCATCGTAGCCGGGCAGCAGCAAATGAATCCCTTTTATTCGGGCATCTTTAATCCCGGTAAGATCATCAAGCCATTGACCTTTTAAATTTCTATCCGGCTTCTTTTCTTTACACCCGAATACATCTATATAAAATTTTGCAAGTTTCTTCCAATCACGGGCGATTAGATTTGTATGAACATATTTTATTTCTGCCATTTTTTCTCCTTTGATATCGAATTAGTCCGAAGAATTCTTCGAACTGAGATGCTCTTAATTACATAAACTTGTTGAGTGTGACTCGCCATTTGAGAGAATACTGATACCTCACTAAAAATAGTTTACCCCGAACTTGTTTCGGGCTGTCTGTGTTGAGCAGCCTGGTTATGCACTTTTCACAGATTTATTATATAATATTTTTTCACTATATTTTTTTTCAAAGAATGAGAAAAATATGAATAAACCGAAATTTTCATTAGAAAAAGCTTTAAGAGCAGTTGAGATATCCTCCAAAATTGAAGGGCACAAAATTCCACGCAACAAATCTACATCACAAAAAAGGTCTAAAAATAAAGTGAAATATTGATGTCAAAGTACACACAAAATCCCAACTACCTTTATTACGAAAATACCAACGTCCCAATCAATAAACTTAAAATCAGGAACCGGTCCATTCTCGAAACCGAAGAGAGAAAATTGCTTATTAAAGGTTACGAATATTTTCACAAGAAATTATCCGGGTCAACAATTTTTGATGAAAAGTATTTCAAAGAACTTCATAGAAAAACATTTGGGAAACTTTATACATTTGCCGGTAAATACAGAAATATAAATATTTCCAAAGGATACTCAACCTTTTGTCAAGTGAGATTTATTGACCAAACATAAAAAGAAATATTCAAAAAACTCCAGTATGAAAACTACTTGAAAGATTACTCTTATAGAACAAAAGAAGAATTCGCGGAGAGAATTTCTTTCTATATGTGTGAGTTAATTGCACTCCATCCATTTTTTGAATTGAATGGTAGAATAATCAGGTTATTTTTTGATATGATTGCCACATATAATGGTTATGAATACATTGACTATCAGGATGCTTTAATAATTGAAGAAGGGGATAATTTATTTATAAAAGCATCAATTGATTGTATGACCGGCAACGATAACAAAATGTACGATATACTTCTTTCGGGCTTAAAAAAGTCAGAATAACTTTCTTCAATCACTACTACAAAGAACGATTCCCAAAGTGTATAACGGAGTGACTCTTTATCCGATCGCCCAAAATTTGCCCGCCGTTCTTTTGGAGAGCCATTACCTTATTGATATTACTAATGCATGTTGTGTTGCTAAAGAATTTGTTTATCAGTTGTTCAAAGAACGTATTCTATTTTTCTGTTTTTCAGTAGGGAGCCACTTTATTTTTTATTAACAACTTGACTTCTGTCAAAAGCAGATAAATTTTGCTTACTTGTCAGCCATCCTTTGGCTGATTAAAGAGGTTATACTATTGCAATATTCTTTTGCCAATAATCAGTCATCTTCAAAAAGTGGAACAACCTCTTCAATAACCATTGGTACTTTTTGATGATCCATACCATCTCTATATTATAATCAGATGACGCAGTTACTACCACCATATTCAAATCTCTAATAACCATAATGTACTGTCCGCCGGCACCAAGCGCTAAGAACATATCGTGTTCATCTTTGCTTCCATGTACTGGATCTTTCCACCAACTCTTATTGCGTTTCGATCTGTGCCACCATTGATAACCATAGTCAAAAAAATCGCTTTCGGCAACATACGGTTTTGTTGAAGTAACGATCCATTCTTTTGGAACGATTTGTTCGCCATTCCAATTACCATTATTTAAAACGAGCAAACCGATTTTAGCCATATCTCTCGGAAACAATTGAAGACCAGCATCACATGGAACTACACCATTTTCTTTTTCCCAATTAAATTCCGCAATACCAAGCTTGCTGAACAAAACATCTTTGGCAAATTCATCAGCTTGTTTTTTCTCAAGAGTATATATGATACCGCCGAGAAGATTTGAACATTTTCCGCTGTATCTAAATTTCTCTCCCGGTTTTGTATCCATTCGACTGTTGAGTATATAACGAATAAAATTATCCGGTCCTTGATCTTCAAAATCATCTTCCTCATTAAATCCGGCAGTCATTGTTAAAACATGTTGAAGTGTTATTTTTTCCTTTTCTGATGTTTTATACGAAACGTATTGAGGAAAAAAGTTAAAGATCGGTTGATCAACATTACTTATATTATTGCGTTTCAAGGTTATTCCTAACAGCAAAGAAGTAACACTTTTGGTGCATGAGTTAATGCGATGAAGTTTCATTCTATTATAATCGAAAAAATATTCTTCAAGTATTAATTTTCCATCTTTAATAATTAATATTGATTCAAGGTGTCCGGATTTTTGTTTAAGAATCCTATCCATAAAATTGTAAAATGCAACAGAATCTTTGACAAATTTGAATATGGAATCTGTCAGTAAATAATTATCAATTTGTTCGGGTTTTATATATCTATATGTCATTTGTCCGCGGCTGTCCGGTATACGCGGGTAAAATAAATTTGTAAAATCTTTTTCAGCACGAACAAAATTTACCGGGTTAATTTCATCTTCAGTATGGACTCCTCCTATAAGCATTTTACTTTCAGCATCCAGGATGAAAATCAATGTATCCAAATCTGAATCAATGATGGTGATTCTTTTTGCGATACTATCATATTGTGCATCAATAAATTTACATCCCATTTTAAATTGTTCGTTCTTTATAAAACAACCACGGGCTATTAGTTTATTAGTGCTGTCTTTCTTGATTAGCAAAACAGCATGGTCTGCATCGCCAAAATTGGTAGATGTTTCATCTGTTGATATCCACATTCCTTCGATATCATCATTGGACAAATTGTTTTTATTAAAACAACCATTGAGGGAGATAACCATCGGTATATATTCAATCTTAGTTGAAATTCGATTTTAGAAAAAGAGACTCCAAATAATCTTAAAATTGTTATTGCAGATAACAAAAAAACTAAAAGGAGTCTCCGAGATGAAAAATAGTGAAATCAACA
>JBFMBS010000015.1:0-100020 GCA_040755055.1 Bacteroidota bacterium | reverse complement strand
TGTTGATTTCACTATTTTTCATCTCGGAGACTCCTTTTAGTTTTTTTGTTATCTGCAATAACAATTTTAAGATTATTTGGAGTCTCTTTTTCTAAAATCGAATTTCAACTAAGATTGAATATATACCCTAGTATAATCTTATGATGTAATAAGATCGCCTACGTATCACACATTCTCAGGCAAAATTCTTATTTTTCGAGCAACATTAAGGAATACTTTTCATGAAATTTCATCTTGTTTCCGGCGCTTGCGGTTTCGTTGGACGCAATACAGTAAAACAGCTTCTCAAACGCACAAAAGATAATGTGCTAATGATTGATGATCTTTCGGTCGGCACACATCCTTCCACATGGATGCCGGATTTCACTTCAAAAAAATTTAAAGACATCGAGATAATCGGCAAGGAAGAGAGATTATTTTATTGGAAAATGGATTTCAGGAAATTTTTGCAGAAGCTGCAAGAAAACCCTAATTGGTTGGAAAACGAATATGGTTTAAAAGTCGAATTTGGTGACGCTTTTCATTTTGCAGCAATCGTAGGCGGGCGCGCAAAAATAGAAGGTGATCCAATGGCTGTTGCGCTCGATCTTTCCATTGATGCCGAATTTTTCAACTGGATCGCTAAAGCAAAACCGGAACGCGTTCTCTATCCGAGCTCTTCTGCTGCTTACCCGATTCATATGCAGACAGAAAGCGATGCAGTTGCCCTCAAAGAAAGTGATATTAATATAGATGGAAATATTTTGGGAATGCCCGACTTAACTTACGGCTGGACAAAAATGACGGGAGAATTTTTAGCAAAGATTGCCGCACACAATTACGGGATTTCAATTGTATGTATCCGCCCCTTTTCGGGTTACGGCGAAGATCAGGATTTAACATACCCGGTTCCGGCAATTGCCCGACGCGCAGCAAAAAAGGAAAATCCGTTTGAAGTCTGGGGTTCAGGTAAACAAGGACGCGATTTTGTTCACATTGACGACGTTATGGATTGCATGTTCGTTGCAATGGATAAAATCCACGATGGAACTGCAATTAACATTGGTTCCGGAAAATTAACTTCTTTTATCGATCTTATAAAAGTCTTCAGCAAATTTGCCGGTTATAATCCAACAATAAAACCTTTGCTCGATAAACCGGTCGGGGTTCATTCACGTTATTGCGATATGAGTTTCGTAAAAGAAAAATTAAGGTGGGAACCAAAAATTCCTCTGGAAGAAGGAATGAAACGAGTATATGACGTTGCAATTGAAAATCTAAAACGGGAAAAATGAACCGTGAATAACGAAACATTCAAAACTAAATTTTCAATTCTACATTCTCAATTCTCAATTGCACTATGAAACGAGTTGTCATCTTCGGTCCCGGTCCGCAATTCAAAGGGGGAATTGCTAATTATACAACTTCTCTTGCCAAGGCATTAGACAAACTTGGAGCAGAAGTTTATATTGTCTCGTGGACTCAACAATATCCTTCTATCATACCGCGTGATTTTATAGACCGATCAAGTAAAGTAAACCAATTTGAAGGAACAAATATCAAAGTTGAATACATAACCAATTATAACAATCCTTATTCATGGGAAAAAACAGTTTGGTTAATAAACAAAATAAATCCCGGCATGGTTGTTTTCCAATGGGCAATCTCAATACAAGGATTGCCGATGGGTTTTATTGCCATGGGATTAAGACGAAACTGCAAATGCGAAATTATTTTTGATCTTCATGTTGTTGCTCAAAAAGAAGGAAGCTTGATTGACAAATTCATGCTTAAATACGCTCTTTCAAAGCCGCATACTTTTATTGTTCATTCATTAAAAACTTTTGAAGAATTAAAAAAGGTTTTTCCACGCAAATCATTTATTCTTATTAACAAAGAACCAAGAATCAAGAACGAAGTAACCCAATCAGTAATCAAGCTCTACCACCCGGTTTACGATATGTTTACTCCGGATGCCAGCTTTGACAAAGAAAAAGTTAAGCAAGAATTGGGATTACGGAAACATGTGTTTCTTTTTTTCGGATTCATCCGCAAGTACAAAGGGCTTCATAATGTAATCCGTTCCTTCGCAAAACTTGCAAAAGAACGCGATGATGTCTCACTTCTAATTGTCGGCGAATCTTTCTGGAATACACTCGATACAAAAAAATTTTCTACGAAGATCAAGCAAGTTGTTTTTGGATTTATTAAAAAAATTCTTATCAAGACAAAAGATGACGAGAACAATTACCGACCACTTGAACTAATTCACGAACTAGGAATAAGCGATCAAACCGTGGTTGTTAACCGTTATGTAGGCAACGAGGAAGTACACAAATATTTCCAGGTGGCAGACTGTAATGTTTTATTTTATCTAGTAGCAACACCATCCGGAGTAGAATCGATGGCGTACAATTTTAAGCTGCCTACTATTGCAACTAGGGTCGGTCACTTTCCGGAAACTATTAAAGACGGATATAATGGTTATCTTGCCGAACCGGAAAATATAGATTCCATGTACGAGGTGATGAAAAGGTTTTTAGAAAATCCTATTCCGCAAGAACATGTTGATGAGCAAGCAAAAAGTATGAGCTGGGAAAATTATGCGAGAACTATTCTTTTTAACTCTGAACGTCGTGAAGAGTCCCCTATATGATAAGTAAGTGATTCTTCGCTCCGCTCAGAATTTCAAAACGGAGATTAAATGTCAAAGCAGAAAAAAATTACTACGCAGCAATCACAAAAAGAGATCGGTTTCTCGTTCGAAAAAATAATTCCCGAAAAATTTCAAACACCGGCATTATTAATCTTGCTTCTACTCTTGATAATAATCTTTTTCGAGCCGATCTTCTTCGGGGGTAAAACTGTTGCATCCGGCGATCTTATTCAAGTTAAAAGTTTGCGTGAATACGCAACAAAAGACCGCGATACATATTCACTTTGGAATCCATACATCTTCTGCGGCATGCCGGCAGTTGTTACCTCGGCTTCTCCCCGCTGGTTCGATCTAACTTCCGCACTTTATTCTATCACAACACTTGCATTGCTACAAATTGCCAACGATTACAGCGTAACGTACACATTGAGTTTTATCATTCTCGCTTTTTCAACTTTCTTTTTGATGAGACAATTTGGTTTGAACCGAAGTGTTAGTTTTGTAACAGCCGCCGCAATAACGTTCAGCACCGGCATAAGTGTCTTATTCTTTATAGGACATATAACAAAATTGAAAAGTCTTGCTGTTTTCCCTTTTATCCTGATGATGCTTTTTCGTTTCCAGAAAGAAATTAAAATTCTTGACATTTTACTCTTCATCCTTGGAATACATCTTTTAGCTTTAGGCGCCCACGTACAAATTGTATTCTACTTTCTCTTGACAGTTATGATCTACTTTGTTTATTACTTCATTAGGTCATTCGTTAAAAAAGATAAAATTTTACAAAAGCAGTTGATGAAATCTTTAGTGATCTCTGTTATTGCCGGTGTAATTGCACTGATGATGTCATACGATACATACTCCCAGTTGTACGAGTACAAACCTTATTCAACACGGGGTACAAAAAGCGTAACTGAAATAGAAAATCCCGGTAAACCGTCACAATCTAATTCATACGAGTACAATACAAGCTGGTCATTTTCACCCGGAGAAGTTTTAACATTTATAGTGCCCTCGTATTACGGGTTTGGAAAATCAACTTATAACGGACCGCTCACTAACAACCGTGATTACGAAGTGAACACCTATTTCGGACAGATGCCTTTTGTTGATGCCGCAATGTATATGGGTGTAATAGTGTTTGCACTCGGGTTGTTTACCCTTTTTGTAAAATGGAGAGAACCACTCGTTCAATTTTTCGGAGTTATAATTGTTTTGTTTATCCTGATATCATTCGGAAAAAACTTCCCGGTGATTTATAATTTGATGTACTACTATTTTCCAATGTTTGATAACTTCCGCGTACCTTCGATGATTTTGCATGTTGTACAAATTATCTTTCCATTACTTGCCGGATTAGGAGTGATGGAAATTCTTTCACTGAAGAACGAAAAAAATCCACATATCGAAAAGGGACTAAAGAACATCGCAATTGTTTTTTCTGTGTTGTTCATTCTTTCGCTGTTGCTAAGTTCGAGTATTAATTCATGGTTTGCCGGAAGAGTGAGCGCTTATGCATCCGGGCTGGGTCAGACACAAGAAGCACAACTGTTTTCAGCCCTTTCTGAATATATGTCCGGCATGTTCACCGGCGATCTTCAAATTGCGATGGCTCTACTTGCACTTACATTCGGAATCAGCTTTGCATTTGCATCTTCAAAAATCAATAAAGAATTGTTCATACTTCTACTTTCAGTTTTTATTTTGTTTGACCTTTTCAGGATTAGTAATCGTGGCGCTGTATATGCAGATGTTTCTACTATAAATGAAAGATTTAGAGAACCCGAATATATCTCGGTGATCAAGCAACAGAATGAAAAGGAACCGTATCGAATTATCAATCTAAAACAAGATGGCTCAATGGGAACTGTATCATCACAGAATTCCAATTTCAACGTTTATTTCTTGCAAGAAGATTTCTTCGGATATTCTGCCGCCAAACCGAGAAGTTATCAGGATATTATGGATGTTGTTGGACCGGTTAATGTTACGCTTTGGAGAATGCTCGGTGTAAAATACGCCGTTACCGATCGCCAGTTCAATCCTGATGGATTTGCAAACCTTTATCAATCGGAAAAAACTTTTGTATATAGAAATGACCGTGCGTTGCCGCGAGTTTATTTTGTTGACAGCGTTGCACAAAAATCTTCCTCTGAAATATTAAATGAGATTAAGAATGACTCGTTCGATCCTAAAAAAATAGCTTTTGTTGATAAACTCGATTTTTCACTCAACAAAACCGATTCAACGGTATCATCGGTTATAACTACTTATAAAGATGAATTAGTTGGCGTTGATGTAACCGCAAACGGAAACAACTTTTTATTCTTTGGTACTACTTTCATGCCCGGATGGAAAGCCTACGTTGACGGAACTGAAACAAAAGTCTATAAAACTAATCACGGGTTCCAGGGAATTGTTGTGCCGCAAGGCAAACACAAAATAGAATTTATATACGAGCCAGGCGGATTTGCCATCGGGAAAAATCTTTCGCTTGTTCTCAATATTTTATTGCTTGGAGGAATTATAGTTTTGATTTTTGTTAATAAGCAAAAAAGCAAAACAACTAAATGAAAGAAAAAGTATTCGGCACACTAAAACATTCTGCTATCTATAGTATCGGCAACATTGCTCTCAAAGGAATGGGAATCATTACACTTCCCATCTACCTGAATTACCTGACTAAAGCCGAGGTCGGAATCTTTGGTTTATTCGATGTAGCCGTCAATATTATTACTGAAGTTTTAATCCTCGGACAAGCAAATTCAATAATACTTTTCAACAACAAAAAAGGTTACGAAGAAAAAAGGGATTCAGTTTTTTTCACTATAACTTCTTTTATTCTATTTGTTAATCTGTTTTTCATTCTTATAGCGGAGCTTTTCGGTACATCGTTACTTTCTCTATCCAAATCAACGCAAGACATTACAACTTTTCTGCCATTTATAATTTACATTAGTTTGATACGGGTAATAAACAACATTTTCTTAAATAAATTACGTGCTGATGAAAGGTCGGCATTTTATACTTCGATTACGCTAATTAAAATTATTTCATTCATCGGCTTAATTTTCTACACGGTTGTATATCTCAAATTATCTGTCTATGGAATAATGTATTCTTACTTGATAAGTGAAATGATCGTACTCATAGTTTTATTGCCGGGAATGATTATTAAAATGAAACCGGTTTTTGAAAAAGCTGCATTAAAGGAAGCGCTCAAATTCGGCATGCCGCTTATATTCAGCTCTATTGGTATTATGATTCTTAACCTTAGCGATCGATACCTAATAAATCTCTACCTCAATTTAGAAGAGGTCGGAACCTACGACATAGCATACCGCATTGCCGGAATTGTAAATATGTTTTTGATTCTACCTTTCAATCAGGCAATGTTGCCTTTGGCATTTAAAGCTTCTTACGATCCGGAAAGTAAACGTTACTTAAGCAAGCTAATGACTTATATGTGTTACGTTATAATTTGGGGCGGATTAGCAATTTCGATTTTCAGCGAAGAAATTATTCTAATACTTGGCAATGAAAATTATTCTGCGGCAGTTTCCTACATTCCACTTATTGTTCTTGCTTACATATTAAGCGCGATGAGGAATGTCGCATCAAATGGACTACTCTTTGCCGAGAAAACATTTCTAATAGCATTGATAACAATAGTTGCCGGCATTTTGAATATTGTATTGAATATAATTTTTATCCCAATTTACGGAACCATTGCCGCCGCTTATTCAACTTTAATTTCCTTTATTGTTTTCTATTTTGTTACTTACATAACCGCTAATAAATTTTATAAGATCGATTACGAAAATTTTAAGATAGCTCAGTTAATATTAGTGAGTATAATAGCTTTCTTTGTTCAGGAGTATATTCGTTTTGATAGCGTGCTTATAATGATACTCGTTAAATTTGTTTTTGTTTTCTCTTTTCCATTTCTGCTTCTGTTAACGGGCTTTTATGAAAAGATAGAGCTTGAAACAATTAAAACCAGCTTACACTCCTTAAAGAGTCCTGGACAAATAATAAAAAATTTATTGGATAAGTGATGCTGAGAGTTTCTGTTGTAATCTGCACATACAATCGTGAAAAATTTCTGCCTAAAGCTCTGGCTTCTCTTGTTGAGCAGACAATAGAGCCGGATAATTACGAAATTGTTATCGTCAATAATAATTCCACAGACAGCACAGAGCAAATCAGCAAAGAGTTTATTTCACACCATCCAAGATTAAATGTGAAATATGTGGTGGAGCCAAAAAAAGGTTTATCTGCGGCACGCAACCGAGGTATTATTGAATCGTCATCCGACTTAATTGCGTTTATTGACGATGATGCTGAAGTAGAAAAAAATTATTTGAAAACAGCAATTAATTTCTTCGATGAATATCCGGCCATATCTGCAATGGGTGGTAAAGTAATTCCTGTATATGAGACCGGTGCTGAGCCGAAGTGGTTATCACCACCTTTGTGGGGTTTAGTAACAAAAGTAGATTGGGGAAATAAAACAAGAAAGTATCCGCCAAGTAAATATCCGGCCGGCTGCAGTATGGTTTTCCGCAAAAATGTATTCGATGAAGTTGGAATGTTTAATACTGATCTCTATTTACGAAGTGATGACAAATACATATTCCGTCAGCTTGAAAAATTTAGCAAGAAATTTCTGTACTATCCAAAGTTAATTGTACGGCACAATATTGATGCATATCGCGTAACTCTTGAATCGGTGAAAAAGATTTCTTTGATTGTCGGTGCAAGCGAACGTGCGCGGTTAAAAAACTCAGGAATTTTTATCAATATCAAAAAAGTTATCGAGTATAAACTTAAGTTTATCGCGGCGATAGTGATTGCCGTCTATTTTCTTTTTAAGTTTCAATTCAAAAAAGCAGAATATATTATTAGAAATAGGTGGTATACCTTGATAGGTTATTTTAAAACCGATTTATTATGAACAGTCTTCAAAAATTTATAACGGAATTATTTCAAACTCTCTTTTCGCTTGTTAAGATAACATTACTCTCAAGATATTTTGTGAGTTTCAAAAAACATAAAGTAACTGAAGAGGAATGTGTTATCCTCGGCAACGGGCCGTGTCTAAAAAAGGACTTGGAGCGGAACGGGAACTTCATTACCGCACGGAAAAAGATTTGTGTTAACTTTTTTGCTTTATCAAAAGAATATGAAGCGATAAAACCTGAATATTACGTTTTAGCAGCTCCTGAATATTGGCTTCAAAAGACAAGTGATTATTTCAAAACAAAAAAAGATGAATTGATAGGCGATTTAGTTAATAAAACAAATTGGCATATGATTATTTTGATTCCTTTTCAAGCAAAAGGATCTGATTTTCATACAAGAGTTTGCTCAAATAAAAATATTCAATTTATTTTTTATAACAACACCCCGGTTGAGGGTTTAAAAACAATAAACCATTTTCTATTCAAGCGTGAACTTGGTATGCCCCGTCCCCATAATGTTTTAAACCCATCCATTTTCTTAGCATTGAACCTCGGATTCAAAAAAATCATTCTTTATGGCGCGGATCACTCATGGCATGAAGAAATAAAAGTTGATGAGACAAATCAGGTAACTATTAATCACGAGCATTTTTACGACGCTCAAAAAGTGCAACTACCTATGTACAAACTTGATGGCAAGGAATATTACGTACATGATATTTTCCGCAAGTTACATTATGCATTTAAGGGTTATCTTGTTCTTAAAAATTATGCTGACCATTTGGGCGCAAGAATTTTAAACGCAAGTACCAAAAGCTATATTGACGCTTTCGAAAGAATTGTTATTAAATAGCTACAAATTAAATTTATCTTACACCCATCAGATAAATAATTTTCATAAATTCGCTAAAGATAAAAATGAGGAATTATGAACGGTAAAACCATTCTCATTACCGGCGGTACCGGTTCTTTCGGTAAAAAATTTATTGAGACTGTTCTAAAGAAATATGATCCAAAGAAGATAATTATCTACAGCCGCGATGAATTAAAACAATTCGAGATGCAGCAAGATTCACGTTACAAAAAAGATAATGTGTTAATCCGTTATTTTATAGGCGATGTTAGAGATGAGAAACGATTGGCAATGGCAATGACCGACGTTGATATTGTTATCCATGCTGCTGCCCTAAAACAAGTACCGGCTGCCGAATACAATCCTTTCGAAGCAGTGAAGACAAATGTTATAGGTGGACAAAATGTGATAGATGCGAGCTTTGCTGCCGGAGTCAAGAAAATTGTCGCTTTAAGCACAGATAAAGCAGCCGCTCCAATAAACCTATATGGTGCAACTAAGCTTACATCAGATAAACTCTTTATTGCGGCAAATAACTATCGTGGTTGGAAGGATATAAAATTTTCGGTGGTTAGATATGGAAATGTTATGGGGAGCCGCGGTTCGGTAATTCCCTACTTTATTGAAAAAGCAAAATCCGGAACTCTCCCTATAACCGACGAGCGGATGACGCGTTTTAATATCACATTACAAGAAGGTGTTGATTTTGTTCTGATGGCATTGGGTAAAATGTGGGGCGGTGAATTATTTGTCCCTAAAATTCCGTCTTATAAAATTCTTGATCTTGCAAAAGCTATTGCACCTAATGCAAAACTTGAAAATGTCGGAATACGTCCCGGTGAAAAACTTCACGAAGAAATGATTACAGCAACTGATGCTATCAACACGGTTGAATTTGACGATTACTACGTGATTCTTCCTTCAACACCCATATGGGATGTAAACAAATTCCGGAAAGAAAGTAACGGAAAAGAAGGAACACTTTGTAAATACGGATTCAGTTACAATAGCGGTACAAACGAAAGATTTTTATCAATTGGAGAACTGCGTTCTTTAATAAAGAGTAATGTTGATGGTGCAGAAATAATTTATGGGGATTAATTTACAAGTACGAGCGCAAAGTTAAAAAACTATGAATAGTTTATACATTGCAGCACAATGAAAAAAACCTTAGAGCAGTTAAATAAATTGGTCGAGTTACGGGTAATAGAAAAATACGCCATTGGCGGCGGCATTGCACATTTTTATTATATAGAGCCCTCGGTTACTTATGATCTTGATATAATTATTCGGATTAGATCAGCAAAAAATAATTTGGCTCCGCTAACAGAAATTTATGAGTGGGCAAGACTAAATAATTATGAAGTCAAAGAAGAGCATATTATTATTGAAAATATTCCGGTACAATTTTTACCTGAATACAATCTTTTGATAGAAGAAGCTGTTAATAATGCTGATGAAATCACGATCTTTGATACAAAGACATTTATTATAAGGCCAGAATATCTGATGGCAATAATGCTTCAAACAAATAGAAGCAAAGATAGAGAACGACTTCTACTATTCTTTAACCAAGCCAATTACTCACAATCTGTTTTTGAGAAAATATTAAACAATCATCACCTCGGTGAGAAATATGAATTATTCAAGAAAAAATATATCGATGAGTAAAGTTATAGGGAAAATTGCCGAAAGCAAAATTAAGTACCATCTCTCTAGCGCTAAAGCAACTTTCGAAGATAAGTTCAAAGTTATTTGCGCTTTGCAAGAAATAGATCTTGAGTTTAGAAAAAATAACCCTCATAAAAAAATTAAATATTATTATAGAGTTTGGGCAAAATGAATACTGCCACTAGAATTTATAGTTACGGCAAACAAACAATCGATCAAGATGATATAAACGCCGTTGTTGAAGCACTTAAAAGCGATTGGATGACTCAAGGTCCGACGATTCAAAAATTCGAAAAGGCACTGTGTGAAAAATTCGGAAGTGAATTTGCTTCTGTTGCTGCTAACGGAACTGCATGTCTTCATTTAATTGCTCTAGCACTGGGATGGAAAAAAGATGATATCGTAATTACATCGCCGATAACTTTTCTTGCGAGTGCGAACTGTGCAATTTACGCCGGCGCGAATGTCGATTTTGCCGACATCGATTCTGCATCGTACACTATCGATCCAGAAAAACTTGAAGACAAACTAAAATTTTATGCATCGCAAAACAAAAAAGTAAAAGCCGTTGTTGCAGTTGATTACGCCGGACATCCGTGCGATTGGAGCGCTCTGAAAAATTTAAAAGAGAAATACAACTTTCAGCTTGTGAACGATTTCTGCCACTCGCTCGGTGCAGAATACAACGACGATATTCAATACGCTGCAAAATTTGCCAACGCTGTTAACTTAAGTTTTCATCCGGTAAAACATATAACAACCGGCGAAGGAGGCGCTGTCCTTACCAATGACGAAATTCTCAATAAGAAAATAAAAATATTCCGCACGCACGGAATGACAAAAGACGAAACAATTCTTGAAAAGAATGACGGTCCGTGGTATTACGAAATGCATGATGTAGGCTTTAACTACCGCATCACCGATTTGCAATGTGCGCTCGGAATCAGTCAGCTTTCAAAACTTGATAAGTTTGTTGCACGCAGAAGAGAGATTGCAAAATATTACGATTCAATTTTTTCAACGAATGATTTTTTCACTCATCCGCATGTTTCGAAAAATGTTAAACATGCTTATCATCTTTATCCGCTACAAATAAAATTTGATAGGTTGAAAATTTCCAAGAAAGAACTTTTTGCAAAACTGAAAGAGCAAAGAATACTCGGACAAGTTCATTATATACCGGTTCATCTTCAACCTTTTTACAGAAATAATTTCGGATTTAGGCCGGGGGATTTTCCGGTTGCAGAAAAATTTTACGAACAAGAAGTTTCGATCCCGATGTATCCAACATTAACAAATGAAGATTTGGAATACATCACCGGTGCAATCATTGAAACAGTAGAAAAGGCAAAATGAAAATTTCTATTGTTACGGAAGGCTTTCAAAGTACGGGCTATGGACATATAACACGCTGTCTTTCACT
Organism: Bacteroidota bacterium; assembly: GCA_040755055.1. Taxonomy (GTDB): domain Bacteria; phylum Bacteroidota; class Ignavibacteria; order Ignavibacteriales; family Melioribacteraceae; genus DYJK01. The sequence continues at coordinate 88,474 of JBFMBS010000015.1, read as the reverse complement.
TTACCAAGCATTTGAAGAAAGAAATATCTTTCCAACACTATATATTAACGGTGATGAAGCATCAAAATTGTTTGCGCCTGATACCCAATTAAAAATTATTGATTGGATAAAATATCCCACTAAACTTGCCGGAGAAATAAAAAATTCTGATGTATTGATTATTGATTCATACATTGGCGGTATTGACCACTATAATAATTTTTCCAGGCTTTCCAAAATTTCATTGTTCCTCGATGATAATCTCCGGATGGATTACCCAAACGGAATAATTCTTAACGGCACTATAAATGCAGAGATTTTACCGTACAAAAAAGAAGCCGGGAAAGAATATCTGCTCGGGGCTAAATTCATTCCAATCAGAAAAGAATTTTGGAATCAACCGCATAGAAAAATAAATCAAGATATTTCTTCCATTCTTATTACCTACGGCGGACAAGATGTTAAGGATTTAACGTTGCCAACTTTAAAAACTTTAGAAGAAATCTTTCCCCGGATAAAAGTTAATGTTGTACTCGGGAACAATAAGAATTTAGAAGACAAAATTTCAAAATCCGCGAATGTAACCGTATGGCATTCTATCGACGCCAAACAAATGATGGAATTAATGTTAAATTCTGACATTGCCATTTCTGCTGCCGGACAAACACTTTACGAATTAGCTGTAACCGGTACACCAACCATTGCAATTGCTGTGGCAGACAACCAAAAAAACAATATACTTGGATGGAAGAAAAAAGGATTTTTGATCGATCCGATTTTTTACAATGATATAAATCTACTTAGAAAAATAATTGGACAAATCAATATCTTATCCTCGGTTAAAATAAGAAAGAAATTAAGTTACGCCGGCGAGTCAAACATTAATGGTCAGGGAGCGCGATCAATTATTTCATTGTTGTTGCTAAAATTTTAGTCTATAGTATTATGACAAATATTTCAAAAACAAAAAAAAATGGAGAATACCGACAACTCACTAATAAACCAACTCCCGGAGAGCTGAAGAAATATTATGAAGATATATATTTCCAACAAAGTAAAGGATCGTATAGCAAAAAATATTCCGATGAAGAAATTAGGTATCTCCATAATAATCTCAGAATAATGGAACTTTGCTTAATTAAAATTCTAAATGGTGAATTAACCGGAAAAACATTTCTTGATTTGGGTTGCGGTGAGGGTTGGGCATTGAAACATTTTCACAGCGTAGGATGTAAAGTTATTGGTATTGATTATTCTTCTTATGGAATTAATACTTTCAACAAAAGTATGCTTAGATTTTTTACACAATTGTCTTTAGATGAATTCATATCTAATTCTATTAAAAACAAGAAAAAATACGATATCGTTAATATGACAAACATGATTGAGCATGTTTTAGAACCAGAGAAATTATTAATATCAATTAAAAGAATATTAACTAATGATGGCGTTCTATGTATAACATTCCCTAATGATTTTTCTCCATTACACAAATTGTTATTGAATAAAAATAAGATTCAGAAAGAATTCTGGATCACTTCCCCAGACCATATTTCCTACTTCAACAAAAAATCATTCCTTAGACTTTCAACAAGATTAGGATATCTACCATTACAAATATTAGCAGATTTTCCTATTGATTTGTTCTTGCTAAATAATCATTCTAATTATATAAATGAACGATTTAAGGGTAAACAAGCACATTTTTCCAGGATTGATTTTGTAAATTTACTCTGCAAATTAAATATAAATGAAACCATAAATTTATTATCAACACTTGGAAATATCGGGCTCGGTAGAAACTTAACTGTTTTTTTAAGGATAAAATGAGAATTGTATTAAAAGGAAATTTAATTTCATTCATTCCGGTTAACGAGAGTCATTTAGCATTGATGGTCAGATGGAGAAATGATCTAAATGTATCGAATATGCTTTTTGATCGCGGAAGGTATACATTAACAAAACAAAAAAAATGGTTTGAAAAATCGAAAAAAGACAAATCCCGGAAGCAATTCATTATAATAGAGAATAAAAATTCCACTCCTATCGGAGCTATTAATCTTATGCAAATTGATAGAAAGAATTTTCATTGCGATTGGGGGTATTATATCGGAGAAACTTCTTTTAGGATGGGTGGTTTTGCTGTAGAAGCAGAATATATGATATTAAAATACGCTTTTGAAAAACTGAAAATGAATAAAGTTTATTGTCAAACGCTTTCCTATAATAATAAGGTAATTAATATTCATAATAAATTTGGCTTCAAAACAGATGGTGTGTTAAGACGGCATTACAAAGAAAAAAAATCTTATACTGATGTAGTTCTAATGTCTATATTAAAAGGGGAATTCTTTGAAGCCTCGAAAGAAATTGAAAAGTTGTTAAAATTTTATAGAAGGTAGTATGATAATCCATCATGTAGGTCTTATTGTTAAAAATATCGAAAAACATTACTCGAAGTTTTTCATGGATACACTGGGCTACAAAGAAATATCACAAATCTATAATGATTACAACATTGGTGTTCGAGTTGCATTTATAAATCTTAACAATAAAATTTATTTAGAACTTGTAGAACCATTAAAGGAAAATTCCCCGGTTAGTAATTATTTGCAAAAATTCGGACAATCATTACACCATCTTTGTTTTGAGGTTGATAATCTAGAAATAGAATGTGAGCGATTAAGAAACAACAATTATTTCATCACAATGCCGCCAACACCAGCGGTAGCTTTTGAAGGAAGAAAAGTTGCTTTCTTAATGTCGAAAGATGAAAATTATTTAATTGAACTACTACAAAAACAATGAATATTGCATTTCTAACAAGTTATAACGCTGATCTTATCAAAAAAGATTTTGATAAGTTTCTCCTATCAAGAGAAAAAAATGTTAATTGTTGGTGGAACAACTACGGGACACAAGAACTTGTGGTTTTAGATAAAAAAAGCTTATTCTATTCTTTTAAGCCAGATATCATAATAATTCATTTAGAAATTGAATGGCTTCTGGGTGACTTTATCAGTGATATCCTTTCGCTTAATATTCAAGAGAGAATAAATAAAACAGAGGAAACTAAATCAAGGCTAACTTCCCTTATAACTATTATTACCGAAAATCTTGACAATGCAAAAATTGTAATTGAGAATTACACTTTACGCAACAAAGCATATTTGGGTGCTTTAGATATCAATATAGAATTTGGACTATTTGAAATTGTACAATTACTTAATGCACATCTGTTATCATTAAAAAAAATGTATCCCGATAAAATTATATTAAATGATTACGCTGGATTAATAAAAAATTTTGGCGGAGAAAATTCTTTTGATTACCGCATATTTCATTTAGCTAAAAACCCCTTTGCAAAATCATTTTACCTTGAACTATTTAAGCACTATTACTCCATAATCACTATTCTAACCAAGCCACGCAAAAAATGTTTAGTGGTAGATTTAGATAACACCTTATGGGGTGGTATTATTGGACAAGACGGTATGGAAAATATTGAACTTGGTGGCAGCGGCATGGGAGAAGCATATGTTCGATTTCAAAAGTGTCTCTTTAATTATTATCGCAAAGGGATATTCCTTGCTATATGCAGTAAAAATAATTATGCTGATGCAATAGAAGTAATAAATAAACACCCCGATATGGTATTACGGAAGGAATATTTCTCAAGTTTAAGGATCAATTGGAATGATAAAGTTACAAATATCAGATCTATAGCAGAAGAATTAAATATAGGTATGGATTCCCTTGTCTTTGTTGATGATAACCCGGCCGAATGTGAATTAGTAAGGCAACATTTACCCGAAGTAGAAGTTATTAATCTAATTGACGGCCCAATAAATTATGTAAACCAGATAAACTCCGTCGATTCTCTAAACACAATTTTTTTGACTGATGAGGATCTTAACAGAAATAAAATACACATTGCTGATGTACAACGTAAGAAGTTGGAAGAAAACTATACAAATTTAGATGATTATTTATCTTCTCTTGAAATGCTAGCTTACATTAGTATCAATGATCCCTCGCATATTCAACGTGTTTCCCAGCTTACACAAAAAACAAACCAATTTAATCTTACAACAAGAAGATATACAATAGAAGAAATAAAAAAATTTCTTTCTGACAATAACCACAAAATATATACTCTTCGTTTAATAGATAAATTTGGCGATAACGGAATAGTGCTGGTTGCAATTATAGAATTAAGAAAAGAAATGTGGATTATAGATACATTCTTAATGAGTTGTAGGGTTATCGGTCGCCAAGCTGAAACCGCATTATTGAATTCTATTCTTGAAGATGCATCAAAATCTAATGTCACAATTGTACTGGGCGAGTTTATAAAAACAAAAAAAAATGAACCGGCTGAAGATTTTTATTCTAAACATGGTTTTACTAACCAATCTACTAACGAATGGAGTATAAAATTTCCATTTACAATAAATAAACATTTTATTAAAATTAACAGAGAGATGTAATGCCCATAGATTCAAAACTAATTTTTTTGATAGCAAAACATTTTAATCTAAAACAAAAAGATGTAAATCTAAACACATCTAAAGATTTAATAGAAGATTGGGATTCGCTTGAACATATAAAGCTAATTTTAGAAATAGAGGAAGAATTTAAGATAAAATTTCCGCTAGACGTAGTACCTAATATTATATCCGTTAGGGCTATCAAAAACGAAATTGAAAAACTAAAAGTCTAATATGAATAGTTCCCCGATCCAAATTGGAAATTTTACAATCAATGATAAGTCTCCAACATTTATAGTAGCAGAACTCTCAGCAAATCATAATCAGGATTTTGATATTGCAATTAAAACAATTAAAGCTGCTAAAGAATGTGGAGCGGATGCAATCAAATTGCAAACCTATACACCCGACACCATAACATTAGATTGCCAGAATGAATATTTTCAAATTAACCAGGGGACACTATGGGACGGGACAACACTTTACCAACTCTATCAAAAAGCTTATACGCCTTGGGAATGGCAGCCAAAACTCAAACAGTACGCAGAAGAATTAGGATTGGCTTGCTTTTCTTCTCCCTTTGATAAAAGTGCTGTAGATTTTCTTGAAAACATGAACGTGCCCGCCTATAAAATTGCATCTTTCGAGATTGTCGATATCCCACTAATTGAATATACTGCATCAAAAGGAAAACCGGTCATTATATCAACCGGAATTGCTCTCGAGGATGATATACAAGAAGCGATTGATGCTTGCAAGCGTATGAATAACAATCAAATCATCCTACTAAAATGTACCTCGGAATACCCAACACCAGTTGAAGACGCTAATCTTAATTCAATTCACTATATTAGAAAAAAATTTGGCTTACCGGTCGGTTTATCTGATCACACTTTAGAAACTACAGTTCCAATTGCCGCAGTAGCACTTGGGGCTTGTATGATTGAAAAACATCTTATATTCGATAAAACTATTCTCAGTCCCGATGCTAAATTTTCTCTCACTCCTGATTTATTTAAAGAGATGGTTGATTCTGTAAGATATACAGAAAAGGCCCTAGGAAAATCTTCATTGTTCCTTTCTAAAAAAGTATTAAAAAGTAAAGAACACTCTCGTTCCCTTTTCGCTGTTAAGGATATTAAAGAAGGTGAACTTTTTACAGAAGACAATATTAAATCAATCCGTCCAGCGTTTGGGTTACATCCAAAATATTTAAAAGATTTATTGGGAAATAAATCAAAAAGAGAGATCAAGCGAGGAACTCCGTTAAACTATGACGATCTTAAATAAATCTTTAACTTAATTTAAGGAATTGCATTTACCAAATTCCTTTTTTAAGATACTAACCGGAGGGCATATGAAGAAAATATTTATCACAATTTGTGCTTTGCTCTTAGTTACAATTTCTATGTTTAACTGTTCAAGAACAAATATGCCTAATGAACTTTCTGAAGATCGGGGGAGTGTTAGTATAAAATTTGATAAAGTACAAATACCGATTAGTGTAACCAACATTGCGGTATATTTAACAAGAGAAAATTATAAACCAATTACAAGAAATCTTGTTATATCCGACAACACTTCAACCGAAATAACAATTTATGATATTATACCCGGCACTTGGCATTTAAAAATTGAGGCATCAGACCAATTCGGTGTAATCCTTTATGCTGGCGAAACAGATGTTTATATAAAATCAGTTGAGCTAACCTCAATCTCACTAACCTTACAACCAACGGGCAAATTGACAATCCAAGTTAATTGGGAAAATCAAATTGGTTGGAGAGATAATCCAGGCAATCCGATTCTAAGTAAGTTAGATAATAATACACCATACGGTCTATATTTTGGAAGAGTTCTATTTGATGAAAATAAATTTAAAATGTGGTTCTCAAATAGCTACGGTAGTGATAAATATGATATTGGTTATGCCGAATCACTAGATGGTGTAAGTTGGCAAATAGTTAAACAAGTAGTAATCGGGACCGGTGCACCGGGTTCATGGGATAGTTACGGCGTTCATAGCGGAGCGGTGATAAAAGAAGGTAACCTTTATAAAATGTACTTCACCGGTCAATCTGAATCAGGTAGTCCTTCAAAAAGAATCGGTTTAGCAACTTCCTATGATGGAATAAATTGGATGAAGAGTTCTGAAGCAATTGTTGACCAAATTGATTTAACTGGTTACTCTACCGATATTCTAAAAGTCAACGGGGTTTACTATTTGTACTATGGGAATTCAGATATTATCGGCGTTGCTATTTCTACAGACGGATATACTTGGTATAAAAGTAATAAATCCGTTGTTGAGGCTACAGAATCGTGGGAGGGGGAGCGGCTTCTTTCTTGTACAGTAATACATGAAAACGGGAAATTTAAAATGCTATATTCAAATAGTCGTTTGTACGATAAATTTGGCTATGCTGAGTCAGATGATGGAACAAATTGGACAAAAAGGAAAACACCAGTTTTTAGTTTTGAAGAAACATATAATTTATGGCCTTTTGACATAAGATATCCGTTTCTTAGAAAAATTGGAAATACTTATTACATATTTTATTCAACTGTATCACCATCATATGAATGTAAAATTGGCGTTGCTTTTACTTCAACACTTTAGAAATTTAATATGACTGTATAATTACCTTCTTTTATTATATAAAATATGATTAATGCTATCGTTCAAGCCCGTTTTGGTTCTACACGTCTGCCGGGCAAAATATTTAAAGACCTTTCCGGTAAGCCGGTACTTTGGCATGTAGTGAACCGTCTTTCATATTCTAAACTTTGCAACAAAATCATAGTTGCAACAACAACGGAACCGGAAGACGATCAAACAGAGAATTTCTGTGTTGCTAATAATATCCCATATTACCGGGGAAGTTCGGATAATGTTCTTTCAAGATATTACGAAACAGCAAAAGTTTTTGGCGCCGAGATTGTAATTCGAATCACTTCCGACTGCCCTTTGATCGATCCGGTTATACTTGATAAGATGATCGATGATTTTCTTGCTTCCAACAGAACTGAAAAACTTGATTATCTGAGTAATTCTATTGTTCGTACTTTTCCGCGTGGCTTGGATGTCGAAATTTTTTCTTTTGAAACTCTTAATAAAACGTACATGCAAGCAGTGTTGCCATACGAATTAGAACATGTTACCCCATACATTTATCAGCACCCGGAACTGTTCAAGCTAAAGAATTTTGCACATGATAAGGAACTATCCGCCCACCGCTGGACAGTTGATACACCTGAAGATTATGAATTGATAAAAAATATTTATGATAAGCTCTACGTACCGGGGAAAATATTTTTACTTGATGATATATTAAAGCTGTTCGATAAAAATCCAGGACTAATTAAAATTAATCAGAGCATAAAACAAAAAAATCTCGGGGATTAAATGAAAATATCGCGAAGAGATTTTGTCAAGACCGGATCAATACTCGGCGGAGGATTAATACTTAACAATACTCTTCCGCAAAATCTATTTTCTAAATCAATAATCAAAAGTAACGGACCGGTTGTCTTATCAACATGGGCGCCCAATATAAAAGCCAACGCTAAAGCGATGGACATTTTAACTCAGGGGAAAACTAGTCTTGATGCTATAGAAGAAGGAATTAAAGTCACCGAGGCAGATCCTACAGATCATTCAGTTGGTTATGGCGGTTTGCCAGATGCCGAGGGTATTGTTACGCTTGATGCATCAATAATGGATTGGAAAGGAAACGCCGGTTCGGTTGCGTTCCTTCAAAATATAATCCACCCGATTTCTGTTGCGAGAATGGTAATGGAAAAAACATCGCATGTAATGCTTGCCGGAGAAGGTGCCAAAAAGTTTGCATTACAAAATGGATTCAAAGAAGAAAACTTGCTTACAGAAAAAGCAAAACAAGAATGGCTTATGTGGAAACAAAACCAAGAAAAGCAAGAGAATCACGATACAATCGGAATGCTTGCCATAGATAATTTCGGAAATATGAGCGGCGGTGTTTCTACAAGCGGACTCGCATTCAAATTACATGGACGTGTCGGCGATTCGCCAATCATCGGTGCTGCAATGTTTGTTGATAACGAGATCGGCGGCGCTGTTGCAACCGGCAATGGAGAATTTGTAATGCGTACACTCGGTGCTTTCTTAATCGTAGAAAAAATGAGAGAGGGGCTATTACCTCAAAAAGCATGCGAGTTTGCTATTGAGCGGATTTACAAAACACACAAAGACCTTTCAAATATAAATGTAAGCTATCTTGCTTTATCAAAAACCGGAGTGCTTGGTGCATATTCATTAAAATCCGACTTCACATACTGTTATACAACTCCGGAGGAGAATAATTCTTACACCAGCGATTTCCTAATGAAATAGAAACTGATACTGTTGTTCAGCGTCTTAATCTGTGTAAACAAATTAGGACTTGTCATGAAAAAAATTATTCTTTTCTTCGTTCCCGTTTTACTTATTCCATATTTATCAAATGCACAGACAAAAGATGATTCGTTATCAATCAAACAAACCGCCATGAATTACATTGAAGGATTTTATGAAGGCAACGTTGAACGGATGGAAAAAGCTTTGCATCCTGAACTTGCAAAGAGAATTATCAGAACCGATCCTCAGTCGGGGAGACAGCGTCTCGATCAAATGAGTGCGCTTACGCTGCTCAATATTACCAAATCGGGCGGAGGCAAAATGATTCCGGTTGATCAACGAATCTTTGAATTCAAGATTCTCGATATCACCGGGAACAATGCCAGTGTTCGAACAGTCGCAAAAGGTTTCTTTGATTACATTCATATGGCTAAGTGGAATGGTGAATGGAAAATTGTAAACGTACTCTGGGACTTCGTTAAAAATTAAGAAAGAAAAGTATCACGCAAAGTGCGCAAAGAAAACCGCCAAGATCTCGGAGATTTAAATTTCTTTGCGTTCATTACATAAATCTTTTCCCGAAGGGATAGTTGTACCAGCGTCCTTTGCGTGATTTTTATGCCTATGAAAAATATTATACTCGAAATGTAATTTAAATCTGCGACAGCAGTTAAAAAGTACTCTGAAGTTTTTCGGTTCTATCTGCAAGTTTAAGTTTTTCAACAAGCTCGTCTAAATCACCTTCCATAATTTCAGCTAAGTTGTAAAGTGTTAAACTGATTCTGTGATCGGTAACTCTATTTTGCGGATAATTATAAGTACGGATTTTATCGCTCCGGTCGCCACTTTTAACCATCGATTTTCTTTGCTGTGCAATTTCTTTGTTCTGCTGCTGGAGTTTCATATCGTACAATCGTGCTTTCAAAACTTTCATTGCCTTCTGCCTATTCTTTAATTGTGAACGTTCATCCTGGCATTGAACAACAAGTCCGGTGGGTATATGTGTAATTCGGATCGCAGTTTCAACTTTATTAACATTTTGTCCGCCGGCGCCGCCGCTTCTGTAAACATCTATCCGCAAATCGTTTGGATTGATATCAACCTCAACATCTTCAACTTCGGGCAGCACCGCCACAGATGCTGCAGATGTATGAACTCTTCCGCTTGCTTCGGTAGCCGGAACTCTTTGAACACGGTGGACACCGCTTTCAAATTTAAGATCGCCATACACACCGGCTCCAATTAAACTAAAAACAACTTCTTTTATGCCTCCCAAACCGCCGGTATCACTATAATCAATTACTTCTTTTTTCCATCCTCTAACCTCGGCATAACGAGAATACATTCTGTAAAGATCCGCGGCAAATAATGCAGCTTCATCTCCGCCGGTTCCGGCTCTTATTTCCATGATTACGTCTTTATCATCATCCGGATCTTTGGGTATAAGCAAAACTTTTATGGTCTCTTCCAATTCCAATCGTTTTTCTTTTAACTCTTTCAATTCATTTTCGGCAATCTCGATCAACTCCTTATCATCAGCTGTATCCATTATCTCTTGATTTCCCTCAATGTTGCGGATCAACTGGTCATATTGATTAAATGCCTCTACAATTTCTACTAGCTGCGTTCTTTCTTTGCTAAGAGAAATATACTTTGATTGATCAGACATAATATTCGGATCGGAGAGTTGTTCATTTATCTTATCAAACTTTTCTTTTATCGATTTTAATTTATCGTACAGTTCCATTTGTCTTTTACAACTACATTAATTGTGAAAAAAGCGCGCAAAATATACGAAAGTTTGACTTAATTATTTCTTGATACTCGATTCTGGATACTTGATGACCTATGCTAGACAAAAGCACAACAATTGAACCGGATATTCATGCTATCATGCATCCATCCACTTATTTGTATTTGTTAACGGTTCTGTGTTTAGAGTTTGTAGTTTTTGGGTTGGAGTTGTTCCGATTCGTAATTAAAAAAACTTCTTGCTACATAGATATCAATGCTTCAAGGTATTTCATTTGCACATCAAGATTAGGTATTGTTTCCGTTCTGTTAACCAGAAACTTGTAACCCGAAACTCGAAACATTTCATCGAGTGCATCGAACATATTTATTTCCGGAAAAGATTGGTCGCGCAAAAAGTGGATTAGTTTCAATGTTTTGAAGCCGTCGAACCAAAGAATTTTTTGTTTCTGGATTTGTACAGATGATTTTGAGCTTTCTATTATTTTCCGCCAGTGTTCCGCAAACAAATTCATTTCCAAAAATGTTTTTAAAGAAGGATAAATCTCTTCTGCTCTCTTCAAATAATAATCAGCGGTTTTATTTTCCTTACTTAGAAAAATATTATTCCATTTTTTTAGAATAACAAAAGATTTCGGATCGTAGAGCAGATATTCGTCGCGGTTTTGTGAAAGAAATCTATTAACTCTTTGTCCGGTTCCAAACGGAACACGCCACGAACCCCGGCTTGACGGATGTACCGTCGTATTGTTTATTTCATGAATGCTCGTAACCTTTGCGAGTTTTTCCATAAAGTAGAAATCCTCGGCCGCTTTACGTTTATTCATTCCCCCAACTTGAATGTAACTTTCATAATCACAAACCATTGTTGAACCAATAGTAGGAAACGCATATGGAGAGTTTGCATATTTTAACCCCGTAACATAGTAACGAAGAAATATTTCATAACACACAATTGCTTCTTTCTGCTTTTCATTATCCGGCAGCGCATGTTCATATTCAACATAACCGGCTTTCAGATTTCGATGATTAAATGTATCAATGATTGTTGTTAGATAATTATGATCAACCGTACAATCGGCATCGAGGCATATAATTATTTTTTTTTGATTCGATTGATAATCAAAAACCGTTAACGCTAAATCCATCCCGATTTTCCGCGCTAGTCCCACCCCGCCATCTTTGTCGGGTAATTCTAGTCCCTTCGATGATGCATCCACAAAACAAATATCCAATCCGGAGCCGGCAGCTTTTCTAACTGACTGCTCGCTTTCCTTTCCTTCAATAATATTTTTGAAAAATGTAATAGCCAATTGATTATCATTAACAATTTCTTCATCAGAACTTTTCAAATTGTTGATCACAAAAAGAGCCAGTGTATTCTCAAAATATTTTTTGTCGTTTTGCAATAATGATTCCAAAAGGGAATGCAAATTTCCGTACTCTGCTAACACCGGTATAACAATAACATTGTTAAATCTCTTTTGAGGTTTAAAGCTAATACTCCAGTCAGACAGTCCGTATTTTTTCAAATAGTTACTTACCGGTATGGGTAATCCGAAATTTTGATTCGATTTCATGAGAAATAATTTGTGTTGATAATCTGTTCTGCGGATTTATAATCCCCGGCGTCGATCCAATGGATATTAACTCTTTCACGCTCCATTTTCCTGAACCACGTCATCTGTTTTTTCGCAAAATCATGTATGGCACTATTCAACTTCTGGTACATATCATTGTAATTTAATTCACCTTTCAAGTACTTACCTATATATTTATACTCAAGACCAAAAAAATCGAGTTTCCCGTAAGTAAGCCCGGAATCAATTAATCTTTTTACTTCCTCAACCATTCCGCTTTCTAATCTTTGCTTTAATCTTTTGGTAATTCTCTTCTTCACTTCCGGTCTTTCCAACTTAATTCCCAAAACTAAAGAATGGATACTAATTTCATTAGCCGATGGTTTTTCTTTCTGAGTACTCGTCACGATTATTGCTTTTATTATACGGTCCTTATCCAGCAAATCGGTGGTGTTGTGTAAACGGGGATTTATTTTTTTCAGGTAACCTTGTAATTCCGGTATTGTAAGATTACTCAAATTTGAAAACTGAGCATCATCAAAATTCACTTGAGCAAGATCATACTGTTTTAAAATTGAGTTCAGATAGAGACCGGTGCCACCAACCAAAAAAGGAATTTTGTTTTTTGAAATTATCCTTTTGAATGATTCATAAAATAATTCCTTGAAAAGAAACAGATTAAATTCTTCGTGCGGTTCAAGTACATCAATCAAATGAACCGGGATTATTTTACCGTCAACAACATAATCATTCAAATCTTTACCGGTGCCGATATCCATTCCTTTATAAACTTGTCTTGAATCTGCGGAAATAATTTCTCCGTCAAAATGATCCGCAAGTAAAGCAGCAAGCCGCGTTTTACCAACTGCCGTTGGACCTAAAATTGTTATGAGGTTATATTTCATTTAACTGTTGAATTATAGCGGTAGGTAAATTACAAATAATTCGGCAGATGAACTTACCTATATCAAAGCAGAAACAAGACTATTAAAACGGTGTTGCAATTGGCAGTGTAATTATAAATGTAGCACCACCTCCAAGTGTGCTTTCAACCTGGATAGTACCGGTATGTGCTTCTACAACTTGTTTTGTAATTGATAATCCTAATCCGGTTCCCTCTTTTTTGCCGTGGGTCATAAACGGTTCAAAAATTTTATCCTTGAACATATCGGGAATGCCAAGGCCGGTATCGCGGAAGAATATTTTAACTTTTTTATCCTCGCGTTTGGTAGAAATATAAATTGTGCCTCCGTCAGGCATAGCATCGCAAGCATTTTTTACTATGTGCATATAGCACTGGTAAAATTCTTTAACATCAAGTTTTACAGTTACATCTTTATCGTACTCATTTATAATTCTGCAATTCCTCGATTCAACATAAGCACCTATCCTGGCACAATAATCTGTTAATGTATTATTTAATGTTACATTTAAAGTACGCAGTATCGTTTTGCCCTCAGAATAACTTGAGGTTGTTTGAACCAAGTCGGCAACCTGGCTTAACTGTTCAAGAAGCATATCAACTATTTGCGCATTATCGGGCTGAAGATTTTTACTTTTCAAATGTTCTGCATAACGTTTGCTAACAAGAATCGGTTTTTTAATATCTTGAATTAAGAAGTTAGCCATCTTGCCAAGTGATTGTACCCTTTCTGCTTGTAAAAGTTTTTCAAGCATCTCGGCATTTTGAAGAGCAAGCGCAGCATGGATCGACATTGCGTTGAGAAGTTCTTCGTCTAATTTTGAAAACTCACCTTTAGCGCTATTTAACAATTGCAATACGCCGATAATTTCATGTTTATTATTCTTTATTGGAAATGTTAAAACAGTTTTGGTAACATATCCGCTGGCTCTGTCGAAATCGGAACGGAAACGCGAATCCAATCTTGCATCTTTAATATTAAGAGTATCGCCCGTTTTTGCTACATAGCCGGATAGCCCCTCCCCAATCTTTAACCGAATTTCTTTTTTCTCGTTTCCCATTGCAATTAAAGACCAGAGTTCATTTTTCTCACGATCTAAAATGTAAAGGGTTCCCCTATCCGCACTTGTCAAATTGGTTGCTACTTCAACTATGTTCTTTAGAACCTCGTCTATTTTAATCGTTGAGTTAACTAATTCGGCTGCTTTAATTATCATCTGTAACTGATCATTATTCATATTACCTCCCTCTAATGCAGCAAAAATCGGAGCTGGTTGAATTTCTTTCGGTTCATTTTCAGCAGAAATCTTTTTTATTTTTTCATCGGCTTCATTAAGTATCTGCTCGGTTTCAAAATCGTCTGCCGGCTGTTCCATTATCGGTTCCTCTTTAATACGAGCAGAAGATTGTTGAGGAAATTCAAATTGGCTTTCCTTTACTTGCTTTTCGTCTTCATCATCAGCAAAATCATTTTTTCTTTCCTTTGTATCATATTTCATCCCGGCAAAAAACGATTCATCCGAATCTTTAAAATCCTCTTCGTTTGTTTGCGGTGTGGGTTCAAATGATGTTGTTTCTGTTCCGCTCAGCAGACTAAAAAGTGCGTCGTCCAGATTTTCTTCTACCGTGGTTTTTCTTAATGGTTCTTGTGTAGTTTCAATCTCGGGTTTTGAAATAGCTTCTTCGCCAGGTATCTCTTCTTCTTTAAATTCAGATTCCGGTATTGTTGATTGAACTTCACCGGGTTCTAAACCGGTATCACCTGGTGTTATCTCTTCTTTTGTCGGTTCGGTTAGATCGATTTCAGCTTTGGGTATTCCGTCTTCATTCAAGAAAACGCTCTCGTCAAAATCCTCGGCTGTATATCTTTTATTATCGGTAACCGGTTCTTCTTCTTGCAACGGCTGAACCAATTCACCTTCATCTAACCTTGATGTTTGAGCAATTGAAGTGAAAAATTGTTCTTGTGGTTCCTCTTTTTCATCTTTGGAAATAGGATAGTCATCACCTAAGGTTTTCCTAAGATCGTGTAACTCGAAATCGAATCCGTCCTTGTAAATTTCCGGTGCTGGTTCAGCTTGTTCAATAGAAGGTTCGCGCAGATTAAGTTCAATCCGGTTGTTTTGATTTGTCAAATAGTCAATTTCTTCGCGTGATAAGGAAATCAAGTATGTATCTCTTAGGGCAACGGCGGTGGAAAATCTTGATGTTTCTTCAAAATATTCATCGTGACCTAAAAATTCATTTTCGCCAAAGATGTAGGATTTAGCTTTACCGAGCGTTCTTTTTTTTAGAACATTTATCTCGCCGCTGATAATAAGATAAATACTATCCGCCGGATCACTTTCGCGGTAAAGTATTTCTCCCTCTGTTTTGGTAATTAATTTCCCCTTAACCTGGTTTAGGTTAATTGAGGAAATATCTACATTTTTAAGCAGCTTATTTTTTCCAAGTACTATCGAAAGTTGATTTTCCATTTAACCGTCGTTATTAAAGGAAGAAAAATGATAAATGACCAAATCACAATTGCACTCGCTCATCTTTCAAAGCATGATAAAGTGCTATCAACATTAATAAAAATCATCGGCACATGCAATTTACAACCTCGTAAGAAATACTTCAATTTACTTCTTAGGTCAATTGTCGGTCAACAACTATCGGTAAAAGCCGCAGATTCCATCGGAAAGAAGTTTTTATCATATTATAATAACGAGCCGACCCCGGAGGCAATAATTAATACCCGGCATGAAGATTTGCGGGCGCTCGGGTTATCAAATGCTAAAGCACGATATGTAAAGGATCTTTCGCAAAAGATAATTGACGGAACAATTAACCTTAAAAAAATTTCCTCTAAAAACGATGACGAAGTTATAGCCGAACTTACCCGGGTTAAAGGAATTGGGGTTTGGACCGTACATATGTTTTTGATCTTCACCCTCGGAAGAATGAATGTACTGCCTTACTCCGATCTTGGAATTAGGAAAGCAGTAATGTTAAATTACGGTTTAAGAAAATTACCGGACGAGAAAAAAATTTTGAAATTGGCAGAAAAAAACAATTGGCATCCATACTGTTCAGTTGTAAGTTTGTACATGTGGAAAAGTTTGGATGTAGAATTTGAATCCATACTTTAAAAGAAACATCTCATTTTATGGAAGAATTAAAATTAATAGAATTAGCACAGAGCGGTGATAGAAGAGCATTAACCGATCTTGTAAAAATGTATGAGCAGACGGTTTACAATTTCTCTTTCAAGATCTGCCGGCATAAAGACCGTGCCGAACATACAATGCAAGAAACTTTTCTGAGCATGGTTAAAAACATTAGACAGTTCAGCGGACAGTCAAAACTTTCAACTTGGCTCTACCGCGTTGTTGCTAACCATTGCTTGATGCTTGCTCGTTCTGAAAATAAATATGGATTTACATCTATCGATGATGATGAAGCGGTTATTGACGAAAAATCTATTGCAGATTGGAAAATTACGCCGGACAAAATTGCAGAGAACAATGAATTAAAAAAGATTCTTGATGAATCGATTCAAAAGCTTGAGCCGGAATACAGAATTGTATTTATGTTGCGAGACGTGGAGGGATTATCTACGGAAGAGACAGCTAAAATAGTTGAGCTTTCAATCCCGGCAGTAAAATCACGCTTGCACCGCGCACGTGCATTTTTGAGAAATGAACTAAACGAGAGATTTAAATATGAGCAATGAAAACCCAACATTAAAAATCGGCATGCCTACATGCAAAGATGTAATGGCTCATATATGCGATAATCTTGGCGAAGAGCTCGATTCGCCTAAGTGTATCGAAATTAAAACACATCTTGAAAACTGCGACAACTGTCAGCATTACTTTAAATCTGTTGAGACCACAATTCAGTTCTATAAAAAGTACAATGTCCAACTTTCAGATGAAGCTCATAAAAGGTTAATTGACTTCCTGGGATTGAAAGAATAAAATCCCATTTCAAAACCTCAAATAAAACCGCATATCTTGTTTAACGCTGCGTCTTATTCTTTCCGATTGACAATCAAAATATTTTTAATCAATTTCTACACGCCCATCCTCTCCTTTTCCTCATGAATAAATAAATATGGAGGTTATATGAAGAAGTATTTATGCCTCCTTCTATTGATTCTCTCTTCGCTCATAATTATTCAGAGTTGTAAAAAAGATGCCGGTCCTACCGAACCGGAACAACCAAATCAAGAGAATATTAAAATCGGTACCGTAATAGATATAACAACACAAACAATTGGAACCGGCGGAGGAACGATCACTATTTCTAAACCTGATGCACCAATTAACGGTATGCAGATGACTATTCAGCCGAATTCCTTCTCAGCAACACAAAACTTTAATATCTCATACGCGCCGATTACATCTCACAATTTCGATCAAGATTTTTCCCCAGAATCACCGTTAATTAAAATTAGCAGCGCAACTGAGTTTGCTTCAAGGGATATCAACTTCAAAATCCCCATTACAATTAACACCGGTGAAATTGCAATGGCATTCATCTATAATGATAACGATGGTACTCTCGAAGGATTACCCATCAACGATTTAACAAACGAGTATATAGAATTTTCCACAAGACGTTTGTTTTCTAACCCGTCAACAGCGAAAAGATTATTTAACAATGATGAACACACAAACTTGGTAATCTTCAGTGTTCTCGAATCAAAACTTGAAGGGAAAACAATGCTTGCAACCGGTTTTGAACCTGGTGTTGATGACTGGGAATTCAGAAATCGAGGTTCATATATTTCCCCGAACGGAAATTGCGCCGGTCAATCAGTTACCGGACTTTGGTATTATTCCGAAAAAAAAATAAAAGGTAACGGCTCACTCTTTCACAAGTATGATAAAATTTGCGATGCTAACAATGCCGATTTTCTTTGGCAAGATAATCCAAGGGGATACCGTTTCGCTTCTGTTGTTCAAAAAGATTTTAATATGAGTCCCGAAGGAATACGCGAGAAGTATGAATTCCAGGAAAAAGATGAGCGCTTTGTTTGGTGGTCTTTAATTATGGCAATTGTTTTAACAAAAGAACCGCAATTTCTTGTTGTACATAATAAGAATAAACCGGAAGCACATGCGGTCGTGGTTTACAAAATTGGCCTTACCGATAGAAAAATATATATAGCTGATCCCAACTACCCGGGTAATAAAAACTTGTTTACTACTTACAACAGCGTGTCAAAAAAAATTGAACCCTACACAACTAAATTGAGCGCAGACGCTCCCAATTTAACTTTTAACAACTTCGCCTTTTTCGGAAGATACATTTTCATCGACAAAACAAAAATTGATTACCGCTGGAACCAATTCGAAAACGGAACAATAGGCAGCGGTATCTTTCCCGATTACAGTATAATTGATAATAAAGACAACTCCATTATATATGATGGTTACACTTCGGGAGAAGCATTGCTCACCTTAAGCTGCAGAGCAGTTTGTTCAAGTTGTATCACGGGCACTGCCAACCTTCAGCCATTCGCAATTATTGATACCAACGGTGTATATATTGTTCAAGAGCAAGATGTTATTGCAAATTCGGGCAAAGGAACGATTCAGCTTAAAGAAGGAAAGAACAAATTCGGTTTTATAATTTACGGGTACGCAATAGCGGGTTCCAATCCCGATTATATTGATTTCAAATGGATAACAATTAATTATAATCCCGCTCAGAACCAACTGTTAATTAATCCTTCCCAGCTTAATGCAACTTTGTACGGCAGATATACTTTCAATGTAAGCTATACCGGAACGCTTCCTTCAAATTATGTGGTCTGGTGGTATTGTAATGACGATGCAGTAATGCATAGCATTCAAAACGGATTATCGTTCAAACACCAGTTTAAGTCGGAGGGCAATTATAAAATTTATGTTGATTTATATGATAACACTCAACCAAATCCGCCTAAGATTGGTTCGGCTGTAGGCAACATAACTGTAGCACGCGGAGCTTTGAGCGATCTTTACAATACTGCCTATATCTTTTTAAGAATAGAAGGTGAATGTGAAAAAGAAAATACAGACTATACCGGCTTTTCATTTAGCATTAACACCACGGTGATTGGCTCTATCGCAAAACTCGAATGGGATGGAACAAATTTCTCTTCAAACTACAGTTATAGTGAGCCGGCAATGACCGGCACCGGTGATTCGTTAAAATATACCGGTAACATTAATGGTACAGTTTCAAATGACGGATCAACTATTTCAACATTTAATTTAACACAAAACATTAAACACAATAGAACCCCATACAAAAGTGATTTTTCCACCAATCTAATCAACTTGCCGCTGCAAAAAATCGAGTATTCAGGTTCTTATAAATTACTCTTTTTGCTTAAGGGTGCTGATGTTCAAAATCATGTTGTTGGTTTATCGTGGTCTGTTTTTACACTCGATACAAATACCAATGAATGGAAAACAATATCGTTAAGAAGATTTATTTACAATGCAAATTCAGAACTCCAATTAGATTTCTACCCCTAAAATTAAAAACCCGGTTCCGTTCAATACGGAATCGGGTTTAGTATGCATTCGGGATAAGTAAATCAACTTTTCTTCAAGTAAACATCCCCGTTAATTGTTCTTATTTTTACCTTGTGCTTACCGCCGTTCACTTCACCTTTGCCGGACAAATATTTTCTCGGTGTACCTTTGGAATCATCCCATTCTTTCGATTTCTCTTTTTTAACAATATCAAAATCACTGAATATGTTTACTTCACCTTTTTTATTCCACATATCTTTTGTGTAAGCAATTTCAATATCAATATCCATGGAAAGCCCGGAAGGAACTGTTAGAATAATATCTCCGCCCAAAGAAGTTAATGAAACCGAGCGGTCGCCAATGTTTGGATCGCCTACCATAATAACTTCAACATCACCGCCCATTGTTTTGGCTTTAGCATAACCATCAATCGAATTAATATTGATATCTCCACCGTAAGTTTCTGCTTCAACAAATTTAACGGCTTTAATTACTTTAATATCACCACCCATAGTTTTTACTTTAGCACCGTTCAATGCCTGGTCAACATCGATATCTCCACCCATTGTAGAAATATTTACTTCGCTTCCGGTATCGCCGCTTCTACTTTTTACATTGGTTTGTCTTACTCTTCCACCCATTGTTTTAGCATTAAGATTACCGACAACATTTTCTATGGTAACTTCACCGCCCATCGTATGCACTTGTCCATCAACTTCACAATCTTTAACTGTAATATCACCGCCCATAGTGGACAGATCCACTTCGCCGTTAACATCATAAATTTCTAGCTCACCGCCCATAGTCTTTCCGGCGAATTCCCCTGAAACATTTTTCAATTTCACATCACCACCCATTGTAGAAAAATCGAGGTTAAACTTCCTCGGCATTTTAATAACAAACGTTGCATCGGAGCTATGGTTATTTTCATAGCCATCATAGTAAGAAGAGATATCCAAATTATTTCCATGCAGATCAAAATCGACCTGGATATCTTCGGCGTCTCTGCCGCTAATCGATATATCAACGCTTATAATATTTTTGTCCCATCCTTCAATATCGATTGCTCCGCCGGTTCTAAGATCAAGCGAAAGTATTCCGGTTCCCTTAACTTCAAACTCTTTATGAAGGTTCTTATCATCTTCAAATTGTATTAATGAAGCTTTTGATACCAGCTTCGACGGAAATTCGATATGTGTGGGGCAGAATGCCGCGGCTATGAACAAAAGTCCGGCTACCAACAATCCAATTATTATAAATAGTTTTTTCATATAATACCCCCGTAAGATTTATTTAGATTTTTTTATAGTGATATTTTCATTAATGGATTTAGCATAAATTTTTCCGCCACCGCCGTTAATTACATAAGTTGCCCTAATGCTTCTGCTATTGTCGTCGGTTGTGTAAGATTTAGCATCAAACTCGGAATAGATCTTATAAACATCTTTCATAGATTTCCAATAGCCGCGTATTCCTATTTCAGCTTCAACAGTAGCTTTAGCAGAAGAGGGAAGAGAAACGGTAATACTTCCGTTGTTTGCATATAACTTACTATAACTATTAGCGGAAGGATTTATTTCTACATAAATATTCCCGGCAGATGTTTTTGCATCAACGCTTCCGGTAATGCCGTGTAATTCAATTTCGCCGGCATAAGTATTTGCCTGAACTTTTCCGCTTGCACTTTTAACCGTCAGGTTACCGCCGTTAGTACTCATATTAACTGAGCCGCTGACATTGCCCAGGTCAACATCGCCGCCCATGGTTTGTACGTCTGCGTTTCCGCCGATACTTTTCACAAGAATATCGCCGCCATAAGTCACTGCATTCAACCCGGATGAAACTTTGCCGATAATGATATCGCCACCCATTGTACTAACCTTAGCTCTCTCTCCTTTCACATCGCCTAATTTTACATCTCCCCCCATAGTACTTGCATCCAATGCCCCTTCGATCTCGCCGGTTTCAATATCGCCGCCTTGTGTATTGATCTTAGTTCTCCCTATAATATTTCCTAAATTTATATTTCCGCCCATTGTATTTAATTCAACTTCACCATTAACGCTGCCGGTAATCCTGATATCACCACCGCTCGTATAAACTTCTACGTTGAATTGCGACGGTATAGAAATATAAAATTCTCCTTCACCGCCCCAACCCCAATTGGACGAGTACTCAATCCTAACAGTATTTTTATCGAGCTTCATTTCAAGATCATCTTTTTCATCGTCTTCCAGACCCCTTACTTTTACAACCACTTCGTTTTTGTCCCACGTTTGGATTTTAACATCGCCGGGATTGACATTGACGTAAATCTTGCCGCCTTTGCTTACTTTAAATGTTCCGGTCGATTCATTCTGTTGATCCGGGTTTGCCGATACATTACCGGCTGTGATTAACAACCCCATTAATATTCCGGATAATATTTTTATTGTTTTCATATTAGTTAACCTCCTTAACAAGAGAAGCTGCACGGATTCTAATGAAATCACTTTCATCATTCTGAGCTTTTCTGCTTAATACTTCTATTATTTTTTCATCCAATGATTTTCCTTGAACTTTCAATTCTGCAAGCGCATTAATTGCAGAAACCCTCATCCCCGAATTGTTGTCGTTAGAAAGAACAAATAAGAATGCATCCCGTATTTCTTCATCGAACGGAAATTTCATTAATGCGTTCAATGCTTCTCTCCGAACAGCCGGATTATCATCTACTTTCATAGCAGTTATCAGAGATGATTTCACTTTAGGATCGACAGAGATATTTTCTGATTCTATTTGGGAAGAAATGGTATTAACTGTCTTTAACCGTAATCCCGGATTGCTTTCGGTAACCAATGCAGTAGCTAATAATTTTTGGATCATCGGGTCATCGGCTGTGCCTTTGTAGCTGATCGGTTTAACCGCATCAAACGCAATTTCAATTTCACCGTTTTCTGAAAATGGATTAGGGAAACGTATGTTTGTAATTTTTGTCGAACTTTCGGAAGCATTATCAAGATTGATTGAGTCTCCACTCTGTAACATCGGTGGTTGTGGACCAACAGAAAAAATTAGATATCCGGCTAAAAATCCGACAACCAACAAACCAACTCCACCGAATGATAATTTATAATTAACAACAAAAATGTTTTTGAGCCATTCAATTATTTTATTCTTTGCCGATACTGTTTCTGATTCTTTACGGATAGTGCGCATCAAAGAATTACGCGCCGATACCAACAATTTTTCATCTGATTCGACCGGGCGGCTTTTCGTAATTGCACTGTATAATTCTCTGATTGATTCAAACTCGTTGTGAAGTTCATCGTTTTCCAACATAAGATTTTCCAACTCGGTCCTTTCATTCTCATCGAGTTCGTTCATCAGATATAAATGTGCTTGCTCAATAAATTTTTCTTTGTTCATTTTATTCTCCGGTCACACCGGGCAGCCCGCTTGAGGCGGACGTGTTGAAGCGTGACTACATAATTTTTTTTAATCGTTCTCTCATTTTATGTGTGGCAGTGAATAAATATCTTTTAACTGTTCCTTCGTTGCACTGCATAATATCTGCAATCTCTTTGATTTTATATTCCTGGTAATATTTCAATGTAAAAGCCATTTTCTGCTGCGGCGGTAAAGTATCGAGCGCCTTATTTATATGCTTCGATAAATCGGTACCGACAGCGGCGTCATCGGTTCTCAGCTCGCCCGGCAAATGCTCGGCAAATGTTGTTTTGTCATCGCCATCACTGCCTATTTCTCTATCAATCGAATCATGCTGCTTCTTGCGCGTCTGGTAAGTAATACAAACATTAGCAGCAATCCGGTAGAGCCACGTCGAGAACTCACTTTTGAATTGAAAATTTTTCAATCCACGATAAACTCTAATGAACACTTCCTGGTAAATATCTTTTGCGTCGTCGTCACTATTTCTAAATGACTTAGCAATATTCAGCACGTGCCGGTCATAACGGTAAACCAACTGCTCGAAAGCTGTCATATCCCCCTTTTGCGCATTTAGAATTAATTGATTATCGCTCAAGCTCATTAATTTTCTTTTACTATGTGGTTTGACTTGATTACCAGGAAAAAGGTTGTCTTTAATATGCGGAATTTTGAGCTTGCCCGCCATCTACTTGGCGAGTGAAGAAAGCTGAATGTAGAGTTTTGAATAAAAAATTGATGGAGAGTTGAAAAGAAGATGGTTATTTTATAATTGAATGAAAAGGTGCTTAATGAAAAAAGAGTTCATTTCTGAGCTATTCCAGAAGTTTGAAAATGCTTGTTACCTTTTAGAAAATGTTGAGTGTTGGAGTGCAAGAGAAATACAAGACATCCTTGGCTATTCCAAGTGGGATAATTTTCTTAATGTAATTGAGAAAGCAAAAAACGCATGTACTAATGCTGGTGAAAAACTTTCTGACCATTTTGCCGATATCGGGAAAATGGTTGATCTTGGCAGCAGTGCGCAGAGAAAAATTGAAGATATCGCGCTTACAAGATATGCTTGTTATCTGATTGCTCAAAATGGGGACCCATCTAAACCTGAAATTGCCTTTGCTCAAACCTACTTTGCTGTTCAAACTCGTAAACAAGAAATAATCGAAAAACGATTGCTTGATGTTGCCAGGGTAATTGCACGCGAAAAATTATCACACTCAGAAAAGAAACTTTCTTCTATTATATACGAAAGAGGGGTTGACGAAAAAGGATTTGCTATTATACGGTCAAAAGGAGATAAAGCTCTGTTCGGTGGACTCAACACCCAAATGATGAAACAAAAATTGAGAATACCTGATGGCAGACCACTAGCAGATTTTATTCCGACTCTTACAATAAAAGCAAAAGACTTTGCAGCTGAATTAACCAGTCATAATGTAGTTGAAAAAGACTTACAAGGACATGATTTAGTTTCAAACGAACATGTTGAAAATAATCTTGCTGTTAGAAAAATTTTACAAGAACGTGGTGTAAAACCTGAAAACCTCCCTCCAGGAGAAAACGTTAAAAAAGTTGAGAGACGACTCAAAAGTGACGAGAAAAAAATTCTAGGTGAAGTTAAGAAAGTCAAAAAAAGCAAAAAATAAAACTGCACTAATTTATTTTCTAATTTATTATTGTGTGAATACATTATATATCTCTTAGAACTCTATTTATACATTGAACTGATAAAACATTTTTTCAGTAATAAATGACTGAATCCAGATGCAAACAAGAATTCTTACATTAAGACAATTAATTAACAAAGTATATCTCAAAGAGGGAATATTTCGTTCCGAAATCGATAGACTCGTTTACCAATTTTACGGTTCAACGGAAGAGAGGATAAAGATTATTTAACCTAATTAACTGAATAATATTAGGATAATATTATGGTAATCGAAAAAGTAAGCATACAGAATTATCGCAACTTTAGAAATTTTGAGGTCGAATTGCAACAATTTAATGTTATTGTTGGAGAAAATAACATTGGTAAAACAAATCTATTGAACGCAATTTCTTTAATTCTCACGCCAGATATAACTTTTTTACAGAAAAGAATCCTTGAATTAGATGATATAAATTATGCCGCGGTAATTAATTTCAAAAGGCAACTTGTTATTGAAAATAATTTTGAAAAAATAAAATTTCCTGAAGTAAAAATCGAAATACAACTCTCAGACTTTACAGAAGCCCAAGAAGCTATAGTTGGCGATTGGTTAACCGGCAGCTGGAATAGTGATATTAAAAAGAATAAAGCAAAGATTACTTATGTTTTTTCAGCAAACAGATTGAAAGAATTAAACGAATGGTTTGATAAAACTAAAAAAGAAATGTCCGAACTTGATGATGAAACTAAAGAACAATTTGTAGATTTTCCAATCAGATATTATAGTTACATTATATATGGTGGAGATTATACAGAAAGACGTATTGATTATTATTGGTTGAATTTGTTAAAGATGGAATTTCTTGATGCAATGCGTGAGCCAAAAACAAATTTACTGGCTGGTAGAACAAATTCACTACTCTATAAAATTCTAAGGAACAAAACAGAAAATAAAATTCCCGACATCAAGGATAAACTTAAAGAATTACAGAAAACAATTAATAAGTCTGAATTTAAAAACATTTCTGAAGAAATTAGAGAGTACCTCCAAAAAATATCTATTGAAGGTTCCGATAATAATATAAAATTTGACTTTACTGGTATAGACACAAGTGAAATATTGAAACGAATAAATTTATTCTACGGCACTGAACCTATTAGCATTGAAAGAAATGGACTCGGTAGAAACAACTTATTATTTATAGCACTATTATTATCACAAATTACAAATAAGAAAAACGGAAAAAATATAAAAGAAAAAAAGGATGTATATTATCGTTTGATTACAATTGAGGAACCGGAAGCTCATTTACACCCACATTTGCAGATTCATCTTTCAAGGAATATTAAGGATGAAAGCAATGAAGAGGCGCAAATAATTATCACATCACATTCGACACATATAACTTCGCAACTACAACTTGATAACATTATTGTTTTATACAACGACATAGAGGATCAAAACATAAAGTCATATTATCTAAAAAATTTACCTCAAGATTCTAAAGAATACATGATAAAATTTCTTGATGCTACAAAATCCACAATGTTTTTTGCTAGAAAAATAATTTTAATTGAAGGTATTGCCGAACAAATATTAGTCCCTTTCTTTTTTTCTAAATATAACAAAGAAGGTAAAACTTTAGAACAGTATGGAATTTCACTTGTTAATGTGAATGGTGTGGCATTCGAACATTTCTTAAGGATAATCAAGAGGGGTTATTTTATTAAATGTTTGGTTTTGACTGATAGTGATTCTGATAAAACCACCGCACATAGAGCAAAAACCCTTATTCGAGCTTATGAAAGCAACAATAAAATAAATATTAAAGTATCTCAAGAAAGCACATTTGAAAAAGACGTAATATTTTTTAATCGAGATGGCGCCGGAAAACGATTGCTTCTTGATGCTTTGGTTGCAACAAGAAAAAATAAAGGTAGCAATTTGAAAAACTCTTCGGGTGAAAATGAATTAGACATAGAAAATTTTTATAAAGTCATTTATTATAGAAATAGAAATTACAAACAAGATTATAAAGCTGAGTTTGCAATTAATTTATTAAAGATACTACAAAATAATCAAAACATTATCGATGAATTCAAAATACCAATGTATATCGAGGAAGGATTTAGATTCTTATTAGAATAATTTATAAAAAGTGGAAAATTTTAAAATTACAATAGCTGGACCCGGGACTGGGAAAACACATGATCTTAAAGATCAAGTTTTAAGCTGCCTCTCTGATTTAGAAAATCATAAATTTTGTGTAGTAATAACATATACCAATGCAGCAACAGAAGAATTACGCAATAGGATTTTCAAAGAAATAAAAATCACTCCAAATATATTCATAGGTACAATTCATAGTTTTTTAATTAGATTTTTCATCGAACCTTATGGACATATATTAAGATTAACAATTTTAGATAAATTTTATGTCGATAATATTAATGTGGTCAATAGTCAAGAACGAAATGCAATTCAAAATAAACTTTCTCAAACTGGTATTATTACCTATGATAAAATTATTATTCTTGCAAATGAAATAATAAGAAAAGATGGAATTTCAAGATCAATAAGTAATCGTATTCAATATTTATTTGTTGATGAATATCAAGATACTAGCAACAATACTAATAAGATAATAAACAAATTAAAAAGGACTAATATTTTTATAATCGGCGATCCTTTACAGTATATCTATGCCTTTAGAAGAAAAACTAAAAAGATTACTAATAAACAAATTACCACCAACAAGTTTGATAATACTCCATTACAGCAACTTAGGAAAAAGTATCCTGTAAATATTCTTAATGTTAATTATCGTTCAAGTGGTGAAATAATTAAGCTAATTAATAATTTTATATTGGATAACCAATATAAACAATCAGAAAAACCAACTAATGATATACCAATATATTTCATAGAAAATTTTGATGACGCAGAAATACTTAGCACTTACTCCAAAATTTGTGATAGAAATAAACTCGAAGAAATTCATAGTACTAATAAAAGTGGAAAGAGAATTTTCAAGAATCTGATACTTACTAGCGAATGGCCAAAATCAGATTCAAGACTTAAAAAATTACAGATTCTTTATAAAACATTGATATCTAATTCTTTTATAAAATTCGAAAAAGGTAACTATAAACTCACCAGCCATCTTCAGGAAATATCACGATGTATTCAGGGATATATTTGCGAGAAAAAGAATGTGTTATTAGATAACAGCATACATGAAGAACTAAGATTCCGGGCATTTTGTTTTTACGTCATTAGAAAATTAAAAGAGAAAAAATTGACTCAGCCTAAAAAACAAGTTGAATGTATAAAAGATGTATTAAGACGTGCTTTTCCTTATTCACATGATTTAAGAGACAACTCTATTCAATTTGAAATTCCTTTACAAGAGCTTTTATCACCATCTTATTCCAGTCGAGTTGATACCGGCATACTTTACTCTTCGATTCATAGCTCTAAGGGGCTTGAAGCAACTTCAGTTTTAGTAATTGCTTATAGTCAAAATGAGTTGAAAAAATGGTTAGATTTCGAAAAAGCAAATTCTGAGATGGATGATGATTATAGACTTGGATATGTAGCCTTTAGCCGTGCAAGAGATATGTTGTGTATTGCATGTTTAGAAAAAATAGATGAAGAATTAAAACAAAAACTAAAAGCGTTGGATATTTTATGCCTCCCAAATACGTAAAATCTATCCGCGAAGAACTACTATATGAATATGCTAAACTAATGTCACGTTCAGCATTTCAGGGACAGATACAATACGGCTTTGTCACTAACAAATTCAAAGAATTAAAAAGCGGTTCAATCACCATGTCTGGCACAATTAGAGAATGGCAGCGTGAGCAAGAACTTCCTAAAGTTTGTGTCTTTTGTAATGCAACTGAAAATCTTCAAACAGATCATTTAATACCAAAATCACGTGGCGGTTCGGATTCAGCTGATAATTTAGTGCTCTCTTGCCAAACGTGTAATAACTCTCGCAGTGGTAAAGGAATTTTTGAATGGCTGGGATTGAAAGAAAAAGACAAACTCCATCGACTTGTGGCCGGTAAATACTTAAAAGAGTTATACGAATTACATACTGTTAAAGGAACGCTGGAAGTTTCAACGACTGAACTTCACAGTCTATGCGTTAACTGTAAAAATCCAGAGGTTTGCAAAGAATGGGATAAAGTAGGTGAGCTAACATGTTTCTGCCTTGAAAGTATTTTTTAATGACATTGCCAATTCAGTATATCATAAAACCAGCTTAAATTCTTAATTATACCTTCTCCACCCGCCAAACTGATGGCGGGTAAGTTCTACTTCCCCGGTTCCAAATTTTTCTCTTTACTCTACGAAGCTTTTCGTATATATTAACTACGAAACTTTTCGTAATCAAGAGCGTCTCAACTTTCAGTAAATGGAGAAATTATGGCAAAGAAGCAGTTACCCAAACCAACGGATGCCGAATTAGAAATACTTCAAATCTTGTGGCAGAACGGCGCATCAACAGTTAAAACTGTTAATGAAATACTGAATGAGAAAAAAGAAGTCGGCTACACAACCACGTTAAAGTTCATGCAGATAATGAACGAAAAAGGATTGGTGCAACGAAACGAAGACGAAAGAAGTCATATCTACAGCGCAGCGATAAATCAAAACGATATTCAAAAAGTTTTGCTTGATAAGCTATTGGAAACTGCTTTCAGCGGCTCGGCTGCAAATCTTGTTATGCAAGCGCTGGGTAATTCAAATACATCGAAAGACGATCTGAAAAAAATCCGTGATTATTTAAACAAACTTGAAAAGGGTGAATAATGGATTTTATTTACCAAATAATTCCGCAAGAAATAATAACAGCCATTGGCTGGACAATATTTCACTCCATTTGGCAAGGAGTAATTATTTCTTTAGTGCTTGGCGTTACTCTCCTTCTTTCGGGCAAAAGAAGTTCTGCATTCCGATATAATCTTTCTGTTGGTGCATTAACTCTATTGCTGTTTGCTTCAATTGCAACTTTTTCAAAAGTATATCAACCTGGCGGTAATTTAGCAGCACCGTCTATAAATAATTTTACACAGCCATTAACTAATTTTGCGGTAAGCACAATTAACAATTTAGAAAGCTCTCCTTCGACTCAAAGCTTAATCGAAAAAATTGAAAATCTGTTTTCGGACAACCTTCCGTTAATTGTAACTGCCTGGTTCTTTGGTTTAGTGATCTTTTCGCTACGATTCATCGGCGGATTAATATATATAGAACGACTTCGTACAAAAAACATTCATCCGCTTTCACCTAAATGGATTGAAAGTGTAGATCGATTTACAAAACGATTAAAAATAAAATCGCACGTTAAAATATTTGAGTCCGTAAAAGTCAAAGTACCGGTTGCCATTGGTTATTTGAAACCGGTAATATTGTTACCGATTGGAATGATAAGCGGACTTCCGCAAAACCAGGTGGAATCAATAATCATCCACGAACTTGCTCATATCAAACGTTACGATTTCCTTGTCAACTTATTACAAACTTTAGCAGAAACAATTTTGTTTTATCACCCGGCAGCATGGTGGATCTCTTCGGTCATCCGTTCAGAACGCGAAGACTGCTGCGATGATATTACACTAGATATATGCGACGATTCGTTAACATACTCAAAAGCACTTTACAATATTCAGCAGCTCAAAACTAACGGTGCTTTGTTTGCGCTTGCCGCAGTTGGAAATGAAAATCAATTATTTAGGAGGATAAAAAGAATGAACGGTAATAAGAATAAACTTTCGTATGGAATAAAGTTCGCCGCTTTTTCTCTTGTTATTGCTGCAATAGCGGTAGTTGCAATTTACTCGCCTTCATCCTATGCATCTAAGAACAAAAACGTAACAAAAGTCGGATTGGCAAACCCGTTTACTTACCTTAATGAAGGGTTCACTAACCTGGATAATAATTCTCCGTCATTAGCGGATACAACAAGTTTTAAAAAAGGTAAACGCACTCTCAAGTTTTATGAAGGCGAGGGCGAGAATAGAAAAAAATATAAAGCTAAAATAAACGATGGAAAATTAGAAGAGCTTTATGTTGACGGTGACAAAATTCCGAAAAATGAATTGAATAAATACGAAGATAAAGTTCAAAATAGAGTCGATGAGTATGATTCTCTGTTAAAAGAATACCGCGATAAAAGGAAAGAATATAAAGAGCTTCTCAAAGATTATTCGGAAAAGTTAAAAGATTATAAAGATAAATTACGTGATTACAGAGCAGAATCCCACTCGTGGGATAATGATTTCGACTTTGATTTTGATTTCGATATACCGGCACCCGATATGTCTGAACTTCATGAAGCCATGCGCGAACTCCACGAAGAATTAGGTGATGAATTTGCAGACAGATCATTTCATGTT
Organism: Bacteroidota bacterium; assembly: GCA_040755055.1. Taxonomy (GTDB): domain Bacteria; phylum Bacteroidota; class Ignavibacteria; order Ignavibacteriales; family Melioribacteraceae; genus DYJK01. The sequence continues at coordinate 57,373 of JBFMBS010000015.1, read as the reverse complement.
CCGCCGGTACCACCAATACATATACCTCCTATTCATATTCCACCAATCAATATTCCGCCTATTCCACCAATCCTCTTTAACGATGAAGAATGGGATGAATGGCAAGATGAATTTAAAGCCAACATGGAAGAATTTCGGGAAAATATGAAAGAGCATAAATGGGATATGGACGGATTCAAGGATAATATGAAAAACTTCGGCGAAGAAATGAGAAAGTTTGGTGATTTTATGCGCGAAGCCAAAGATGAATTAGTTAAAGACGGAATAGTTAAAGATGGTGATGATATTGATCAGTTTTATCTTTCCGAAAAGAAGATGGAAGTAAATGGCGAAAAATTATCGCATGAACTTCACAAGAAATATTTAGAGATGCATGAAAAAATCACCGGTAAAAAATTAGAAGGCAAACACAAAATTATAATTAACGATTAACCCTATGTTTCCATATCTCTGCGGTGTTCGCCGCGGCGGATACCGCAGAGGTGAAGAGACACAAATATTTTTGCCTTTCATACCTCCGCTATTTTTTTCATATTAATAACATCTATTACTCACATTAGTACTTATGAGCTGGATCTACGGAATAATACATCCCGGTAAATATACTTATCGTTTACCCGAAGAAATTAGAAAACAAGCTTTAAAAATTTTTTCGAATGAAAGGATATGTGTTTGTACCGGCGGTAATGAAAAAAATATCTTCTATAACAAAAATTCCGATAACTTAAATAATGACTGGCTTGTAATCGGGTTTGGAATCGTTAACTCGGATAATGGTCTGAAAATCTTGAACGATTCTTCGTGGGGTGGTTTATTAGTTAACCCCGGGTTTTCTGATCGATTAGAGGGACACTATCTTATTCTCAAATGGAACGAAACAAATTTCGAAATTACTACTGACCGGCTTGGCTTGAGAGATATTTATTTTTCGTTCCTTGACGGTAAAATAATATTCTCGACACGGGTTGATTGGCTGTCACAATCTGTAGATACCGAAATTAATTTCAGCGAGTTCGGCAGCAGATGGCTTTTGTTTAATCAAATTTCTACTAACAGTGTTCTCGATAATATTACTCGTGTTGTCGCCGGTTCAACAACTAAAATAAATTTGCTTTCACTTGAATGCAAAACTGAAAAGGGTAATTTTCCATTGACGCCCGATAATTCAACTCACAACATTACACCCTTCTCTGAAAAGTTAGAAAAATTCATCGGTGCACCGTTAAAAAATAATTTTAAAACCGCTCTAAGTCTTTCCGGTGGATTAGATTCGCGTGTAATCCTATCTTACATGCTGAAGAACTTTTCTAATAAAACATGGGAAACTCACACCTTCGGAAGCAGTGATCATCCCGATTTTATTGTTGCCAATAGGATTGTCAAGGATTTCGGAATCAATCATTACAATATTAACCGGCAGCTCCCCACGGTTCAAGAATGCATTGATGAGTTAACAGATTATACCAACGAAACAATTGTGAATGGCGCCGCCTCCGGCATTCTGCAACTAAACAATTATAAACTGCTCGAAGGTTATAACAACACTATAATTATTGACGGCGGATTTGGCGAACTTTGGCGAAGAGAATTCTTCTACCGGCTACTTATAAAAGGGAAAGGGTCTCTGCACAACAAAAATTTAAATGAAATATTACCTCATCTAACGATTCACCGTGCAGATATTTTCAACGAAGAAATTAAACAAATAATGTTGAATGGCTGTAAAGAACAATTAGAAAATATTTATGGGGAAATCCCTTCAATTACTGCAATTGGAATTGAGAACTGGCTTGATATTTTTGCAGTTAAAACACGTTTACCAAATTATTATGGACACGAGCAATCAAGAATTGATTCCTTTGTGACGTCATTCATGCCTTTTGCGCAATTTTCTCTTTTACAATCCTTAAGTGCCGTTCTGTTAGAATTAAGAAAGGATGGCCGTTTATTCAAAAAAATTATTAATGACAATAATCGTAAACTATCTAAATACGAACTGGTAAAGGGTTCTACTACCCATCCGTACTTTCTTAATACTTTTCAAGCACGATTGTGGAGTCTAGTTTCAAATAAACTTAACGGGCATAATCATCAAGTAAATCAATCTCAATTTTTTCTATCGCATATCAAGGAATATGTGAATGATATTGTGCACTCAAAACCGGTGAAAGAATGTTCATTTTACAATTACAAGAATATTCAAAAAATCTATAGTGATTATAAATCTGGAAGTGTTAATGCGGCACAAGAACTTGACTGGTTTTTATCGTTTGAAATATTCCGTCAATCTATTTATTCAGTCCGGCCAAAGCTTCCTTAATTAAATCTTCTATTGCAATATCAGGATTACGATCCAAAACAGCCCTAACAATTCGTTCGGCAATTTTTTGATTGTAGCCAAGATTAACCAAAGCTGTGATCGCATCACTCCGCACTCCAGAAGTGCCGGCTCTATATTCTTCGCCGACTTCGGCAAGAGATTCAACTTTGTCGCGTAGTTCAACCATCATACGCTCGGCTGTTTTTCTGCCGATGCCGGGTACGGAAATTATACGTGCAATGTTCCCGGTTTTTAGCGCTTCTTTCAAATCGCTTATTTGTATGCCCGATAAAATGCTTTGTGCGGTTTTGGGACCAATGCCACTTACACTTATTAGAAGTTCAAACATTTCTTTTTCATCCATCGAATAGAAACCGTACAAGTCGAGTGCATCATCTTTTACTGCAAGGTAAGTGTAGAGCGATACTTCTTCTTTATCACCTATTTTTTCGAACGTGCTGATTGATATATTTACAAGGTAGCCGACACCGTTAACATCTAAAATGATTTTGGTTGGTTTTTTCGAAATTATTTTTCCTTTTAGGTAACCGATCATTGCTTGTTCCTGAATTGAGTTACTAACTCAATAGACCACTGATAACACTGATTATCACAGATTTTATCTGTGACGATCCGTTTAATCCGCGTCATCCGTGGTCTATATCTTTTTCACTTTTTTTATGAGCTTAATTTTGCTTAAGCACTATACTCAAAATACTCAAAAAGAAATTTCTAATTATAAAAAATCTTTACTGCTCCCTTATTTACTTTTAAAGAGAGATGAGAGAAAGCTGCTGAAAAAATTTTTTAGAAACGGAAAGTTATACCGAGTTTGACCCCGGCAAGCCCAACACGCCACGAATTGCCGGTTGTTTCGTTAACAGAACTATTACTGTTTATTCCGTCGCTTGACGAATTAGTCCACTTATCTTTATTCCAACCATAGTGTGCCCAAATTCCGTACTCGGCAAGTAACGAAATTCTCTGGCTTATTGAACACTCGACACCAACAATACCTGATACTCCCAGGCTTAATTCATAATTAAGATTTTCATAATTGGTTTTGTATCCAGTTGATGTGTTTTCATTTTCATAGCTTGAAAAATTTCTTTGCAATAATAAATAAGGGCCACCGCCAACATACATATTGAATATCGATTCGCGAATTGGATAAACAACGTAAGACGGATAAAAACCTAAAGACTGGTAATTGCTTTCTGAATTGGATGATTGCTCTTGAGGAGGATTATTGTTAGGAGTATAAGTTGTTTTGTTATCCCCGTCCTCTCCGCTAGCGGATACATTTATGTTAATCATGTATCTGATAGCTGATTCATCCGAAATAAAATTGACATACGAAAACGAGTAACCATTAACCAACATAAACTGAAATTCATTTTTGTAACTGCTTGAATCCGTTTGTGAGTAAATTTTGGAAAAGGAAATTAAAAATAAAGAAATCAGAACCAACATTTTTTGGGTGTGCATAATCGTCCCTCGATTTTGATGATTAGAATTGTGAATGATGCAGCACCAAATTAAAATATTCTATTTATTTATATAATGTAAAAAATTAGGGATGAACAACTCTATCCGGATGCGCTTCAATAAATTCTTTCCAATTTTTACTTTTCTTTTTTGAAGGTAACGACGTAATCTTAAATGCATGACAAACTGCAACAGCCAGGGCATCCGTTTCATCAAACTTAATCTTCTTTCTGTTAATGTTCATTAATTTTTTTATCATGAATTGAACTTGTTCCTTTGAAGATCCTCCGTTGCCAATAACAGATTTTTTAATTTCGCGCGGTGAATATTCTTTGATCGGGAGTCCGTTATGAGCCGCAACCAGCAACGAAACTCCACGTGCATAGCCGATTTTCAAAGCCGATTGAACATTTTTTCCATAGAAAGCTGTCTCAAGTGCGAACTCATCCGGCTTATATGTTTTAATAATACCATTAAGTTCATCGTAAATTTTCTTTAAGCGCGATGCAAAATCTCTTGTAGCTGGAATATTAATCACTCCCGATTGAATATGCGTTATTTCATTCTTGTCAAATTCTATTATTCCATAACCGGTAAAAAGTGTACCGGGATCGATACCAAGTATCCGCATTTAAAATCCAAATTTACTGTACTATAAACATTAGCAAAACACTCAGCGAATTCCGCGATTAGTTTTCATATTCTGCAGTTAAAAGCTTTTCACGCAAAGATCGCAAAGAATACGCAAAGGGCGCAAAGGAAAAAAATTAATCAACAAAATCAGCATTAGTAAATACGTTCTGAACATCATCACATTCTTCAATAGCTTCAATGAGTTTCATTAACTGTTCGGAGTGTTCGTCGTTAACGGAAAGATGATTTTTTGCCACCCATTGAAGAGAAGCATTTTCAATTTCCAGTTTTTTACCGGCAAGAAATTTCCTCGAAGGTTCAAATGATTCAATGGAAGTTTTAACTTCGAAATATTCCTCATCCGTTATCAAGTCGTCGGCACCGGCATCAATAACAAGCTCCATCATTTCGTCTTCGGGTTTTCCATTTCTCTTAACCGTAACAATTCCTTTCCGCTCGAACATCCATGCAACAGAATTTGATTCTCCCATTGTACCGTGGTACTTACCAAAGATATGACGTACCTCGGCAGTAGTTCTATTTTTATTATCGGTAGCGGCCTCAACTATAATTGCAGTACCGCCCGGACCATATCCTTCGTACATAACTTCATGGTATTGTGCACCTTCAAGTTCACCGGTAGCTTTTTTGATTGCACGTTCAATATTATCAGCCGGCATATTTGCGGCTTTAGCATTATCAACAGCCAATCTTAATCTTGGATTTCCCTCGGGATCGCCGCCGCCGTGGCGTGCTGCAATTGTGATTTCTTTGATAAGCCGCGTGAATATCTTTCCCCTTTTAGCATCTACCGCAGCTTTCTTTCTTTTAATTGTTGCCCACTTTGAATGACCGGACATAAAATTCCTCCGTTAAGAATTATTTTATTCCGTTATTAGTTTCCTTAACAGTAATGTCTTTCAATCTTATTTGCGGAAATGATCTTCCGTCTTTATTTACTGTTTCTATAGTGTAAACTATATCAACTAAATTTTTGTCCTTATCAATTACATCGACAAAAGCACCGAGATTAAATCCTATCGTATCAAAAATCTTATCGTTGCCGTTCTGTTTCAAGCATGTGATAAGATGATTGGAACCGACTATTTTGGGTTGATAAACAACCGAAACATTTTCACTCAAAAATACCGGTCGCATATTACCCGGGCCAAAAGGAGCGAATTGATCGAGTATCCGGATAAACTTTGGAGAGATTTCCGAAAAGGATATTTTAGAATCAATTGAAATTTCAGGGAGTATTTGTTCTTCCTTCATATTTCTTTTCAAAATAGAATTGAACCGCTCGCGGAAGAATTCAAGTTTATCTATTTCCACTGCAAGACCGGCAGCTGCTTCATGTCCGCCAAACTGAAGAAGTAAATCTTCGCATTCAAGTAATGCATCGTAAATATTAAAGCCGGGGATACTACGCGCAGAACCTTTTGCCACACCATCGATTGTTGTAAGCATAACTGTTGGTTTATGAAATTTTTCAACAAGGCGCGATGCAACAATACCTATCACACCGGGATGCCAGTCATTATCATGAAGAACAATCCCCAGTTCTGTCTCAATATTAATTGTTGATTCAACAAGATCAACTGCATGAGAAAAAGTTGCTTCGTCAATTGTTCTCCGTTTAGTGTTTTCATCTTCCAATACTTGCGCAAGTTCCGTTGCCTTCTGCGGATTGTCTGTTGTGAAAAGTTCTACGGCACGGTTTGCGTCGCCTAATCTTCCAACCGCATTAACACGCGGTGCAATAGTAAATACTATTTGCCCGGCGGTTAAATTACCGGGTTCCATACGTGCACTTCTTATCAAAGCCTCAATACCGGGTCTAGGATTTGTATTGATTATTTCTAACCCTTCTCTAACTAAAATCCGGTTTTCGCTTACAAGAGGAACAATATCTGCTGCCCCGGCAAGGGCTACAAGATCAAGATATTTCAACGCCATATCTTTCTTGCCGATTCTTGCACCAACAGCACTTGCAAGTTTGAAAGCAACCCCGGCACCGGATAGATGTTTGAATGGGTAATTACATCCCGGTTTTATCGGGTCCAATATTGCAAGTGCATTCGGCAATTGTTCTTTGGGTTGATGATGATCGCAAACTATTGTATTGATACCAAGCGTGTTTGCATAATCAATTTCTTCAACGGCAGTTATTCCGCAGTCAACCGAAATAATTAAACTTGTCCCTTGTTCTTTAATATAATCGATACTCTGTGTAGAAATTCCATAACCTTCTGTAAGGCGGTTTGGTATATAGGTACTAACATTAGCACCGAGTTCTTTTAGAAACATATACATCAATGCTGCGGAACACGTACCGTCAACATCATAATCACCGTACACATAAATTTTTTCATTGCCGGTAATTGCATTGATAACACGAATAGATGCTTCGTGCATACCGTTCATAAGAAAAGGATCAAACAAAGAATCTAAAGAAGGGCGGAAATAAGTTTTTGCTTCAAAGAAATTTGTTATACCTCTGTGGAGTAACAAACTTGCAAGTGCGTTGGAAACATTAAGACTATCTGCAAGTGCAAGGACGAGTTTATCGTCCGGTGCTTCTTTTAACTTCCAGCGGTTTTTATGCATGGTGTCAATTTGAAGAAGAACACCGTGATGAATCATGTATGTAAGCCGAATTCTGTTTTCCCGGCTTTTAAAAACCGGGACAGCAGTCATTTATCTCGTTCCGGTATTACTACCGGAATCCAGCGGTCTACCCGAAGGTTTTCTGCCTTTCGGCAGATATTCAAGGCGAACAACCTTGTCCCAAGAAAACTCGGGAACCCTTCTGCTTGACCTTGCACCAGGTGGGGTTTGCCCAGCTTCCGATATTACTACCGGAACGGTGAGCTCTTACCTCGCCTTTTCAACCTTACCCTTCAACTAGTTCGGGGCGGTATTTTTTCTGTGGCACTTTCCGTGACTTTGAACTTGCGTTACAATGCCCCCGGGTGTTACCCGGCACCTTGTTCTGCGGAGTTCGGACTTTCCTCTAGCCCTATCAAATAGGGGTAGCAACTGCCCAACATGAATCATCAGCCGTTCTTCTTCTTACTCTTTTATTATACATATTATTTTTTTTCAACTGATTTAAATATAATAAAAATAGAGTGTGTCCGCATTAGCAAAATAATTCTCGTTCTTCAAACAAGATAGAAGTGTTAATTACTCATCAAATTGGTTATAAATCGCATGTTTTTTGAGGTTGAATTAGATATGATTATTTTGAGTACTGCCGTTAAAGGTACCGATAGAAACATTCCTATTATTCCCCATAAATATCCCCACAACATTAAGGATAGCAAGATAACAAGCGGATTCAATCCTAATCGGTTGCCGAAAATTTTAGGTTCTAAAAGATTGCCGATAAGATTTTGAATCAATATTAATGTTGAAGCTACAAACAATGCATAACTGAAAGATTCGAATTGAATTAATGCCATTAATGAAATAAAAAGTACTGCAATCACCGAGCCGATGTTGGGAATGAAATTCAATAAAATTGAAAGAACTGCCCATATGATAAAAAACTTTATTCCAAAAGCCCACGATACAATACCAACTACAATACCAAGCAGCAGACTTATTAAAAATTTTGTAACGATATATTTCTGAATTTGTTCGGTAATATCTTTAAATGTTTTCTGCAATTTCATTTCACGTTGTATCGTCATCGAGGTAATATCTTCGTCAGCAGATAAGTGTTCTTCATGTTCGTGGTCTTTTAATTCTTTCTTTATTTTTTTAATAGATGATTTTACACCCTTTTCAACAAAACGCAATCGTATTGCTTCAACAATTTTTCCGTGACCGCTGCTTATAAATATGAAAAAGAATAAGATTAGAAACACGTAGGTAAAAAGATCTATTGTAGAAGCAAAAAGTCCGGATGCCAAACCGCCGTAATCATAATTTTGTAAAATGCTGGAAAGATTGAACTGGGTAAACGTTTCATCCTTTATACCCAATGATTTAGCTGTTACGCTTACTACATGATTTAATTTACCTTCGAATGTGGGAAGCTGGTAACTGAACTGTACAAACGCATCAATAATTATCCTGGAAGCTCCCCATATAAGTGTCAGCATAATGAGTATGTTTAAAAAGATCGAAATACCGTGAGGAATTTTAATCTTAGCAAGAAGCTCATTGAGAGGTTCAAAAATAAAAAACAGAAAATACGCTATAACAAACGGTAAGAAAATATGCTGCAGTTCTTTCAAAACTAACAGCACCACTACTAATCCAAGTGCTGAAATAAAAAATTTTATTACCGGATCGGCTAAACTTTTTTTCATAACGGTTATTATTAACTGGTAAAAAATAACCAAAAAAAAATTTAATTAATTTTAAAATTGTGTAAATTTGATCATAAACAATACCCACCCACATAGGAAATGTTATGAATAAACTTGTTCGATTAAAGCTTATCAAATGGTTTTATTTTTCAATTTTAATTTTCTCATCATCGGTTACTATAAACTGCAGCAGTGCCGTTGATACTTCCAATTCCGAAAATACTATTAAGTCTGTCGCTCATACGGAATGGAGCCGTAACGCAACTATATATGAAGTGAACGTGCGCCAATTTACACAAGAAGGGACATTCAATGCATTTGCAGACCATCTGCCGGAGCTGAAAGCAATGGGAATTGATATCTTGTGGTTTATGCCGATCCACCCGATTGGAGTAAAAAATAGAAAAGGTACGCTCGGAAGTTATTACTCGGTGAAAGATTACAAAGCTGTTAACCCGGAGTTTGGCAGTCTTGATGATTTTAAAAATGTCGTAAATAAAGCACACCAACTTGGCATGTATGTCATTATCGATTGGGTAGCAAATCATACTTCGTGGGATAATGTTTGGACACAAACCCATACTGAATTTTACAATAAAGACAACAACGGAAATTTCATATCTCCATTTGACTGGACAGATGTAATTGATCTAAATTATGAGAACAAAGAACTCTGGAATTTTATGACAGATGCACTTAAATACTGGGTTCAAGAATGTAATATAGATGGATACCGCTGCGATGTTGCTGCAATGGTACCGCTTGAATTCTGGAAGTTTGCCAAACCGCAGCTCGATGCAATCAAACCGGTTTTTATGCTAGCGGAAGCACATGAACCGGAGCTTCACGAAGTTTTTGATATGACCTACAACTGGCAGTTGAAAGATTTGTTTGTTGGCATAGCCGAAAGTAAAAAGAATGGGGACGACTTACACAAGTATTTTTTGGATGAAAAAATTACATACCCGGCAGACTCTTACAGAATGGTATTTACCACAAATCATGATGAGAATTCCTGGAATGGTACAGATGCCGAAAGATTCGGGGCTTTTGCGGAAGCTTTCGCGGTTATCACCGGATTGGTCAGGGGAATGCCGCTCGTTTATTCTGGTATGGAAGGTGGTTTGGATAAGCGACTCCTCTTTTTCGAAAAAGACCCTATTGTTTGGAAAGAGAGTAAATATAGAAACCTTTATACAAAACTTTTTTCGTTGAAACACGAAAACAAAGCTTTATGGAATGGAATTGCCGGTGCAGAAATGGTGAAAGTGAATGCAAATGATCCTTTTATTTTTTCTTTTACAAGAGAAAAGGATGGCAATAAAATTTTTGCTCTGTTCAATCTCTCTAGGCATCAAAAAAATATTTCTCTGGACGATCAGAATATTGCCGGTACTTTTACTAACTTATTCAGCGGAGAAACGGTTAGTTTATCATCAAAACAAAATTTTAATCTTGAGCCGTACGGTTACTTAGTTTATTATAAATAACTTTGGATCCCATAAATGTCTCATAAAGACAGAATATCGCCGGTAACATCAATTGCTTATTACCTGATATTGTTTGCCGGTGTATTGCTTGCTGCAACAGTATTGTTTACTCTGTTAACCGCACAGAAGCTGAATTTCATTTCTACCAACTTTAAGGGAACATCATTAGAGATCAAAACTTATGTTTCTTTTGCTCATACAAATTTCTTAAAAAGTTTTGAAGATACTTCAATAACCCATATCCAGGACGCCTGGCAAAATCTGGATATTGCCGAAAACCGCACAACTAAACTGCTTGCTGAAAAAGATGAAGTGAGTTTCCTATCAATCCCGGTCAGCGATGCCCGGCTGAAACAATCTGCCCAGGAACTCCAGGTATTAATACTTGAATTCCGCGGTGAATCCAGTAAATTAATCCAGTCCCGTAAATCAATTAATACGGAATCTTTTATCTATTGGAATAATATTTTTTCAGCAATAAATAATAAAACGGATGATATTGAAATATACGTTTCTCAATTGCAAAAATCCGAAGACACAATATTTAGAACAACATTATTCTCGTTATCTGCTTTTTGCATTCTATTCTCTTTTATAACAACGTATGTTTATTACAAATACAAAAAACAGAAAGACACATATGTTCGTAAAATAGAAGATGCAAGCATTACGCTCGAGAAAGGACTTAGGAAAACTACAAAGGCACAAGAAGCTCTTCAAGAAGCTCAGCGGCAATTTTCAACTTTAATTCAAAACCTTCCCGGTATGGTTTACCGTTGCAAGAACGATAGCTCCTGGACAGTAGAATTTATCAGTGATGCCGCCTTTCAAATGACCGGTTACAAAGCGAGTGATTTTGTTAACAATAAAAATATTGCCTTTGCAGATATCATCCATCCAAACGACCGGCTTAAAGTTTGGAATACAATTCAGCAAGCGGTGGAAGAACGACGGCCATATCAGTTGGTTTACCGTATCAACACGGCAGCCGGTTTTGAAAAATGGGTTTGGGAACAAGGCGTTGGTGTTTATTCCGAACAAGATGAATTGGTTGCACTCGAAGGTTTTATAAGCGACATCACGGAACAAAAATCCGTTGAGGACCAGATAGCTTTGCAGAGTAATGCACTCGAAGCTGCTGTAAACGGTATTGTTATCATGGATCATGAAGGAAAAGTTATATGGTGCAATTCTTCTTTCACAAAACTTACCGGCTATGCACTAAATGAATTGGTAGGAAAAACTTTGGACTTACTTAAAGCACCTGAATTCCCTTCGGAGGTTTACGATTTTATGTGGAAGACTGCCGTAAGCGGTGAGTTCTGGCATGGTGAATTAATTAACAGAAGAAAAGACGGAACCAACTATAACGAAGAAATTACAATTACACCGGTTAAAGATTCTTCCGGGCAAATAAATTATTTTGTTGCAATCAAACAAGATATTACCGAAAGAAAAAAATCAGAAGAAGCATTACGCCAAAGCGAACTTCAATTTAGAGGATTATTCGAAAACGCAACAATCGGTATATACCGCACTTCAGTCGATGGCAAAATATTAATGGCTAACCCCACGATGCTCAAAATGCTTGGTTATGAATCGTTTGAGGAAGTTAAAAATCTTAATGCAAAAGATACATACTTCGACCCAGCAACAAGAGTAAAATTCCAGGAATTACTTTCCGTGAAAGGTCGTGTCTTTGGATTTGAATCATTATGGAAAAAGAAAGATGGCACATCGCTCTATATGCGTGAAAGCGCACGATTAGTAAGAGATAATGATGATAACCCGGTATATTATGAAGGTTCGGTAGAAGATATTACAGAGAAAAAACAAGCTGAGGAAGAATTAATCACAGCCAAAGAAAGAGCCGAGCAATCAGACAGACTAAAGTCCGAATTCCTATCCCAGATGTCCCACGAAATAAGAACACCGTTGAACGTGATACTCAGTTTTATAAGTATGATGAAAGAAGAATTGCATGATAAAGTTGACGAAGAACTTAGCACCGGTTTCGATGTTATTACCGAAGAAGGAAAGCGAATTATGAGAACGATAGAACTAATCATTAATATGTCCGAACTTCAAACCGGGCAGTATAATTTGCGTCCAAGGAGAATTGATATAAACAAAGACATTTTAGAAAAACTCTGTTTCAGTTATAATGCAGTTGCACAGCAAAAGAAACTCAAGTTCGATTTTAAGAAGGCAACCGAACATACTTCGGTCAACGCCGATGAATATTCCGTGAACCAAATATTCTATCATTTGATAGATAACGCTTTCAAGTACACAAACACCGGCAAAGTAGAAATTAAGATCGACCGCGATCCGCGCAATTGTTTGTACGTTGATGTTGTTGATACCGGAATCGGAATCTCCGAGGATTACATGCCGCTGCTCTTTACACCTTTTTCGAAAGAAGAAAAGGGTTATACAAGAAATTTTGAAGGCAACGGTTTAGGTTTAGCTCTAACAAAAAAATATGCCGACCTTAACAACGCCGAAATTAAAGTAACCACTCAAAAAGGGAAAGGTTCTACTTTCCGCATTACATTTCTGAATAACTAAAATTCTATGCCCGATGGAAAGTAAAACTGATCTTAAAATTTTTCCGCTGACAAAGAAAAATTGGAAAGATTTTGAAAATCTTTTCGGTACAAAAGGAGCGTGCGGAGGATGCTGGTGCATGTGGTGGCGACTTAAAAGATCCGAATACAACAAGAGCAAAGGCGTTGGCAACAAAAAGAAAATTAAAAAAATTGTCAATGATGGAGTTGTACCCGGTTTGCTGGTTTACTACGATAAAGAAATCATTGGCTGGTGTTCGGTCGCACCGCGTGAAGATTTCCCGGTATTGGATAATTCGCGCATACTAAAAAGGGTTGATGAACAAAAAGTTTGGTCGATTGTATGCTTCTACATGAGCCCTTCTTACAGAAAAAAAGGATTCACGCCGGAAATATTAAAAGAGGTCGTTAAGTACGTAAAAAAGAAGAAAGGAAAAATTGTTGAGGGTTACCCGGTTGAACCGAAAAACAGCAACATGCCCTCTGCATTCGCTTGGACCGGGTTTGCATCAGCATTCCGCAAAGCCGGGTTTGAAGAGGTGGCCCGCCGCTCTCCTACACGACCGATTATGAGATACTACTTATAAAAATGTGGCGCAGATTTTTAATCTGCGCTTTTAATTATTCGGTGCATCAGCGACTTGCCCTACAAAAAAAATTAATCTTTTTGTACCGATCTCAAAAACATTCCAAATTGTTTGTGTTCTTCGAGCCGGCAAGACCATACAAGATCATCGTTCCAAACCGTTATATCGGGACACCCGTCGCACATGCTTTGTCTTCCGTCTTCCATAAAATCTACCGGCTGAATAAACATGATTGTCTGCAGATGTGCCTTCTTAAAAATTCTTAACGGGTTTTTCAACATATTACCGGCAGCTTTTCTCAAACCTTTATCAAAGGGCCAGAGCAGAAGCATTGCAGACCTTCCCATTTTAGAAGTTTTGGGTGAAGCATAAGAAAGATACGTTCCGTTGAAAAAATGATTTGTAATCATCACGAGTTCCAGGAATTTTGATCCGAGGTAACCGTACAATTTATTTTTTGTCCCGACTCTTTCAGCTAACAGCCATTTAAACGAATCAACTTTTTCGGTTCCGTTTAAATATGCTGCCGGCGTGAAATCCGGAAATTTCTCTTTCACAACTTTTAATACATCTGTTGAAAGAATATCCACTCTTCTATCTTTATCGGTGTGATATGCAATCGTCTGCCAGTCAACCTTTTTACCGCCGGCATACCAATCAAATGGCATTGAAGGAACGATGTAACGGAAGCAGATGAAAACCATTGTATTAACTATATCGATATTTTTATGTGCCCAATCAATCATAGCCGGTGCATATTGAATTGTGTCCTCGTAAACTGTTGAGTTGAACGAACACGCTATTCCGCCGGCATCTGCAAGCGTACGTGCATAATGATAGCGCAGCTCATTTAATTCAATTTCATTCTTGCCTTTCCACTCACCGCCGCGCCCTTGTTTGCTATCCACATGAAAAGTGAATCCAAACACCCCGGCTTTTTTTAACTCTTGCAAAAACTTAGGATTCAGCGCCGAACCGTTTGTGTTAAGTATTGGTTTTAGTCCGCGCGATTTAATATCTGCGACGATATCAACAATCTGCGGATGAAGCAGTGGATCGCCGCCGGCAACAGAGATGCAATCGGAATTTCGTTTCTGCTGAAATATATCAAGCTCGTGTTTAATTTCTTCAAGAGTCTTATGGGAATTTTTTTCGTTCTCACGGTAACAGCCGTCGCATGAAAGATTACACATTGCGGTCGGTTCGAGCCATGAAATCGCATTATCCGGCAGAGTCCATGGCAGCCGGTAAAGTTTTCGGTGATCAATAATTTTTTCGGGCATACTTCATCCTCATTTATTTTATGATATAATATTCAAGCTGCGGTAAATTCTGAAAAAATGAGTCTATATATAAAAACCGTTACCGGTTCTTTTCACGAGGATGAATCTTTGTGCAAATGTAAAAAAATATTTAATCCCAAGAAATTAATTTTCGATATTTTTAATCGTGTTTCTACAGAATTGCTTCAGAATTCGGGAGAAAGAGTTATTGCTTAATATAACTTCTCTGTAGTAGAATGCTCTTTGTTTCGACGGTTATAAATTGATAAACCCAAACAAACCATTCACGGAAACTAATTTGGTCCTTATAAACCGAGTTTAAAAAACTTTTAACCAACAAGGGACGGTTATACTCCAACTGGTTTAACAGATCATCCGTAACGAGTCCGGTCATTTCAAACAACTTTTTATCATCTTCACTGTTTATCTGCGGAGCCATTGAATTGTTTGTAAGCCAATCTTTCTCTTGGAGTGCAATATAATATCTGCTTTCGCCTCTTCTTGGCGGTTCTCCTTTAATAAATTTTTCCTCAATGTTTTTTAACTGCCATTTATTAAGCATTACTTCATAGAAAATGAAATCCGACATTTTTTCGAACGGAACATTTTTAAAAGATACTATCTTTGCGTAAGTATCCTTTATTTTTGAACTCCTATCAATCACAATTTCCGCAAAGTTTTTACTCATGGCAGAAAAATCTTTAATTACCAGATTACGGTATTCATTATCAATTATCATACATGCCGGTATAAACTTTCCTTCTTCGTTCTTTTTTATTAACCCATCGCTGAAAAGTTTATTTATTATCTCGTCGTATTGTTTATCGTTTAAGCCGAAATAATCTTTAATATCATCTTCTTCAAAATTATTGAACATCAGCACCAAAATTTCTTTTCGGTGGTTGGAATTTAATTCCGCCGCATTGTGGCTAAGTGAATCAGGTATAATTACAACATTGTAATTACCGTTTAGTACTTCATCTATATCTTTTTTGCTGCTGCATGAAACAAGAACAAATGTCAGCAGTACTAAACATATTTTTCCGATTATTTTCATTTTTAATCTTTTATCCCTATTAACAAATTAGAACCAAAGCTTGTATTCTTTCTCTGGATATTTTTAATCCCGGCATTTGCGAACCATTCTTTCATCTCTTGTTCTGTGTATGTGTCGCCGTATTCTGTAGCAACAAGCATATTCAATGCAAATAGAGCACCGCCAGCCGGCGCCGTACGGTCCTCATTCATAATAAAATCTTTGATAATGATCTGTCCTTTTGTGTTACAAGCATCAGCACATTTTTTAACTAACTCTTTGTTCTGATCGTAGCTGTTAATGTGAACAATTGCTGAAAGAAGTACAAGGTCGTACCCGTTTCCGAAATCGTTTATAAGGTAATCACCGGCAATATAAGAAATATTTTTTTCCACCCCGCTCTGCCCGGCATATTTTTTTGTTAACGGAATAACATCTTCAAGATCGAATATCACGGCATGAAGATCCGGCTGCTTTCGTATCAATTCATAACTAAAAGCACCGGAGCCGCCGCCGATATCGAGCATTCTTTTTACATTGGAAAGATCAAGCATCAAAGAAATTATTTTCGCTTCCCGTTCTGCACGATAATGCATAGCAGCAATAAAAGATTCCAGCCAGTTTTCGCCTCTGAAATTAGAGTCCTCATAAGCCGAGTACCCTTTCCGCACCGCTTCGGTCAGGTTACTCCATGAATTCCACAAATTATTCGCGTGATGAAGCCCGCCCATATATTCGGGCTTACCTCTAACAAGGTATTGCGAAGCCGCTTCCGTGTTGTAAAACTTTCCGTGAACTTTGCGCACGAACCCGAGAGCCGTGAGTGCATTCATTAATCGATCTGTTGCCTTTTCATCCGTTCCTAGTTTCTTAGCAATTTCTGATGATGGTGTTAGTTGTTTATCAAGAAGAGTAAAAAGATCAAGCTCAACTGCGGTTAAAAGTACACGGCTTTGCTGAAATGAATTTGCGAGTAATCTTATTTGTTCGGATGTAAATATTCCGTCGTCAGGCATGGTCATTCTAAATTTTTGTTAAAATAAAATTAGGGAAAGCAGATTAAAGTTTTCCCTCTTTATACAACATCTGTGTTTTAATTCTTTGCAATTGCCTTTCTATTATAAGATCGGCAAGCTGTCCCGGAATGCTTAGTTTATCTTTGGAGCGAAGTATTTGACTGACTTTCGTTTCGCTAACATCGATTCTATACATACTGTTAAGAAACCTTTCATAATTACGCACCATCATTTCCCTTATACGCTCGGTTAGGTGTTGACGTATTGCTTCCATATCGGTTTGAACCGGCAGCTGATTACTTTCCAATGCAAAATCTTTAGAAAGTTTTTGAATCAATGCAGTGAAAAGATTGCTTTCCATTCTCTTTCCATTCTGAGGAGCGAAGCGACGAGGAATCTCCTAACACTTAACGTAAGAAATGTTCACAAGCATCCAAAAACTAAATTTGCAAATACGAGTTGTTAGGGATTCTTCGCTTCGCTCAGAATTTGTACTTTACCCATTTAACAACTTCCGACCATTTTGGTTTTTTGCCGGTGCGTAAAATTCCAACACGATAAATTTTCCCGGCAAGCGGAAAGATTGCAAATATTGTAAGCGTATTTATAACCAGACATAAAATAAGCTGCCAAGCCGGAACATCAACAACGGTCATCTTTACCGGCATAATCATTATAGAAAAAAACGGAAGGAGCGATGCAACATTATTTATCGGACTGTTGGGATTTTCAGTCATCGATATTGCCATTAAAAACGGAATAATAATAAGCAGCATTACCGGCCACATTCCTGATTGTGCATCCTGGGGATTATCGAATATAGAACCCATCATAGCAAATAAACTGAGAAATAATATCAGTCCTAACGCAAAGTTTACAAGTAAATATAAAATGTGATTTATGGTTATGCTGAATGCGAGTTCCGCCGGAAGAACAATCCACGATCCTGATACAACCAGCATAATTGGAGAAAGCCAAATCGCCATTTGTATTAAAGCAGTAATCGCCGAGCCGATAATTTTCCCGGTCATTAATTCTTTTGCACTAACCGATGATAAAATAATTTCAACTATCCTATTGCTTTTCTCTTCAATTACCGATTGCAGCATTATCTGCCCGGTCATCAACAAACTTATATAAAGCAAGAATGTAAATATGTAAGAGATAACAAGATTGCCGCTTCCTTGTTCTTCAATACTTTCTTCTTTCGAAATTTTGAATCCTGAGAAATCAATTCCTCTCCTTGCAAACTCCAGCTCCTCTTGCGATAATGCGCGGTTGCTGAAATAACTATCTATCAAAACTTTGTTGATAGAAGCATCGAGCCGCCGCGTGAGGGAAATATTTGTCGGTGTTTTAGAATAATATTCAACACGTTTATCTTTCAATGCGGATTCCGGAACGTACACTACCCCGGTAATTTTTCCATCCAATAATTCTTGTTTCTTTTGATTCAGGAAATCTTTCAGTTCGTCTCTGTTCATAGTATAAAAAGTAAAAGCAAATTTTCCGTCTTTGATCAAATCCGACGAGAGCAATTCATCCTGAAATGCATTTGTAAGTTTTTCCGCTTCTGTGATCAACTCTATTTTTGAGTTACCTTCGTCCGTTCGAAGCAAAACTTGTATTCCAATCATCCCGAACATTAACGCCGGGAAAAGTATAGTCATAAAAATGAATGTTTTCGAAAGAAGTTTTTCGCGGAGCTCTCTTTTTATTAAAGCAATAACCCTATTATTAAGCATTGCGCACCTCCGTATTCATGCCGTCGGTCCCGGCGAGTTCAATAAATATCTCTTGTAACGAAATATCGTTCGCATCAAATTTCTTTACTGTTACGTTTCTATCAACCAGCAATTTTAATAATTGCTGTGTCTGGTTCGATTCTTTTAACCTAATTCCGGTCGTGTTGCCGAAGTTTTCTATCTTCTCAACTATCGGGTGACCTTTTAAAAACGAAATGTCCCCATCGTAAGTTAAACTTACATTCTTCTGTGCATACTTAGCTTTTATTTCCTTAAGCGATCCTTTCAAAATAATTTTCCCGTGGTCAATCATTGCAAGGTGATCACATAACTTTTCGGCAAAGTCCATCAAATGTGTTGAAAAGATTATTACCTTACCGCGTTCTTTCATTTCGAGGATAATATCCTTTAAGAGATTTGTATTTAACGGATCAAGACCGGAGAATGGTTCGTCAAGAATTATAAATTCAGGATCGTGAAGAATGGTTGCAATGAATTGTAGCTTCTGTTGGTTTCCTTTTGAGAGATCTTCAACTTTAGATAAACGTCTGTCGTAAAGTTCAAACCGTTTTAAATATTCTTCTGCTTTTTTGTGAACATCCCTTCCGCTTTTACCTTTGATCTCCGCAAAGTAGAGGAGTGTTTCGAGCACTTTCATTTTTTTATAGAGACCCCGTTCTTCCGGTAGGTAACCGACTTTGTTTTTGAATTCTTGTCCAACTTTAACGCCGCGTAAATTGACCTCGCCTTCGTCGGGAAGATAAATTCCCATCATCATCCTGATAGTTGTGGTTTTGCCGGCACCGTTACGACCGATGAGTCCGAAGATAGAACCCTCCGGGACTTCGAACGAAGCTTTATCTACGGCGCGTAAAGTATTGAATTGTTTGGTGAGATTTTTTACTTCGAGTGCATGCATCTATTTCCTCAAATATGTGTGCATATTTTGACGTGTAATATAAGGAAAGTGTTTTTAAATGTTGGTATAGGATGGGTCTTGTCCCTTTCCGGAAAATAATTTGCAGACAACCAATCTTATTCCCATCACCAAAAAGTAGAGACGACTCGGCGAGTCGTCTTTACAATTATTGGCATGATCTAAAAAGGCAAATCAAAACCTTCAAGGTCCGGGCGCTGGAAATTGTTTGACAAAAAACCGAACATCAGTTAATTTGTTATCAAATTTTTGAAGGACTACTTTTCCGATCTTCATAACTTCATGCCGGAAGAAAAATCTTAGACGGCGTTAATAATTTCTTCTTCCGCTAAGACAAATCATTTATTTCTTCCTACTCTTGTCATTCGAATAGATCAATGCAGTATAAGTTCGTTGAAAAATAAGCTTTGGAAGTGTATCTTTGTTGTAGAAACATTAGAAAGGTTTGATTATGCGTATTAAAATTCAAAAGTGGGGCAATAGTTTAGCATTAAGGATTCCCAAAGCTTTCGCCTTTCAATCTAAAATTCGCGAAGATGAATATGTCAATCTTACTTTAGAAGAAAATAAAATTGTGATTGAGCCGGTCGAGGAAAAGAAATATTCATTAAAAGAATTAGTTTCTGGAATAAATAAATCTAACCTTCACCGTGAGATTGACTGGGGAAAACAAGTTGGGAATGAACATTGGTAAAATTAAAAATTCCTGAGAGAGGGGATATAGTTTGGCTGAGTTTTAATCCTCAAACTGGTCACGAACAATCGGGGAGAAGACCGGCTTTAGTTATTTCACCTCAAGAATATAATGAAAAAACTGACTTGGCAATCTTCTGCCCAATAACAAATCAAGTAAAAGGTTATCCATTCGAAGTAAAGATTCCAGATGATTTAGAAATCAGTGGAGTTATTTTATCAGATCAAATTAAGAATCTGGATTGGAAAACAAGAAAAGCTGAATTCATTTGTAAATTACCCAAAGAAGCATTAACAGAAACTTTAAATAAAATAAATGCTTTGTTAAACCCGTAAAGACAACATCTAACCTCTTTAATAAGTAAAAAGTCAATACGGTAAAAAATTCTTTCCCGTTTTCAAAAGAAGAGAAATAGAGAAGTTCTTTCAATGAGTTGCTTTATTCAAACGAACACAAAACCATCTCGGAGTGAAAAATGCCTACAATTATTGGACTGTTATCCGGTTTATATTTCGTACTAATTATCGGCGGAGTCGGTTTTCTTTTTTATATGATGTTCCGCATCGTTAAAGCATTGGAAAAAATTGCCGATACTTATTCTAAAAAATGATTAGTTGTAGAGACGCACCATCAGC
This sequence comes from Bacteroidota bacterium, assembly GCA_040755055.1. GTDB lineage: Bacteria > Bacteroidota > Ignavibacteria > Ignavibacteriales > Melioribacteraceae > DYJK01. The sequence goes on along the minus strand of JBFMBS010000015.1, from coordinate 36,617 downwards.
CTCGGCAAGACGGAGGCTTGACGGGTGGCGCGTCTCTACATTTTGAATCTTACCGAGATCATCTAACTTTCAGTGAAATCAACCCGTCCCCCGGTTTCTCAAAAGGTCCGGGTGCTGGATTTGCTTCATTCCGTGGCTTACCAAAGTAATCTCTAATTATACTAACCGGCGAGCCGTCGGGTTGTTCAAACAGAACATTGGGAATTACTGCCTTCCCCAGCAACTCTGTTGTTACAAGTTTACGCTTTCGTTCTTCAAATAATGATTTATCAAATTTAATTTGAAGGTAAAAACCGTCTTGCTTTTCAACTAACTTGATAGCCGGATCAAAATCATTCTTAACAAGAGGTTCCTTTTCAAACTTAGAAGGAGCGGCGCCTTTAAGATAAACATTGCCCTCCATCAAAACCGGTAATTTAACATCATTGTAATTACTCAGGTCGGGGCGTTGTACAAATATATTATTATAAAAGCGGTCATCGCCCAAAGGATTGTCGTGAAGTCCCATTGTTTCGGTAGAGTGTTCCTTCAAAAAAGGAGTCAAGCGGCTATCGTAAGAAAGAACAATTATTGTTCCGCAGAAGAGATTATGAACGTAAGCGCCGCCTTGGGATTGATCGATGAGCGACACGGACGAAAGAAAAAGATTGTTGTCCATTAAAAAAGGTCCGTGATTTACTTCTACTAATACGTCTTCTACATTATTGTGAAAGAGATTTTGCGATACACGTGTTCCTTGCAACATCCAATCGAGCCAAAGCCCGCGTATGGTTTTGTAGATATGGTTCCGGCTGATAGTTACATCAATAGCAGCATGAAATTTTATTGCAGCCATCTCTGCGCCGGCAAACCATCTTGGTTCGCAAATATCATGGATGGTATTATCGATAATGCTGCTGAAAGCCGCCCCCATGCTGCCTACAATGCCGGCTTGTTCACAGTGAGAGATTGTATTGTTACGAACAATATGATGCCCGATGTTTTCTTTTGTCCATCCGTTTGCGTAAGCACGCTCGATTGTCTTTACATATCCTTCGGCAGAATTTTCAGAAGTGTTATCCCATTGATCTCCGTATTTTCCAAGCGAAATGCCCGAGCAAATTGAGTTTTTAATTGCATTGTTTTCGATAATCCATCCTTTACTCCAATTGGTTCCTATTAAACCAATTTGTTCTGCCGTAGGAGGTGCCCACGGTGTTGCTGCGTTTTCCATAGTAAAGCCGCTCACGGTAATATAATTGATACCCGTTTTTTTCGGATAGAAGACTGTCTGGCGGACGTTGATTTCTACAGATTGTTCATTGGGATCAACTCCTTTGAACTGCGCCCAGATTAAAGTACTATCATCTTCAACTTTTCCAAACCAAAGCGGAACAGAGCCGCCGGCAGCCAGCACATCATCAAACTTAGCTGCTTCGGTCAGCCAGTTTCCATCGAGATAGACAGCACCCGTATGTTGTTCCTTGCCTTCGGGATAAAACCAGTCGCCATGCATAAGATCGTTGTAAGGATTGAAGTTTCCAAAGAATGAATTTGGGAGAGCAGTTTTCCAAACATCGTTCTGAACTCTCACCCAGTTTGTAATAACTTCCGAACCTTTGATTACAACTTTCTCTCCCGATGCTGCCCGGTAAGTAATGCGTTTCGTGTCGGATTCACCGCCTCGCGGAGGATCGATGCGTTCACGATATATTCCTTCGTGAACGATGATGACATCGCCCGGCTGTGCTAGATCTGCTGCCCTCTGGATTGTAAGTAATGGAGATGTTGCTGTACCGGGATTAGCATCATTGCCTTTTTTTGAAACGTGGAACTCTGTACCGTGGACGGTTACGGCTAACATAAAAATGATAGTGATTATACCAAATAAGTTTTTCATTTTATATTCCTTATTCGAATTCTCAGGTTAGACACGCTCACCGAAGTTTATACTTACCACGCCGGTAAATTAATCATAACATAGTAATAATTCTATCGCTTCTTAAAACTATTAAGATCGTCAATAAAAAAACTAATTTTTATCCATCTGCACTCCTTATTTTTAACCATCCGAAAATTTTCCAATGATATTTGAAAAAACTGCCTATCCATTAATATTTTCATATAAAGGAGACTCATGAAAAAATTTAGTGTTGCCGCGGCACAATCCGGTTCGGTCAAAGGAAATATTTCCGAAAACATATCGGCACATTTAAATTTTATTGATGCCGCTTCCGAACATAATGTTGATATCATAATTTTTCCGGAACTTTCATTAACAGGATATGAGCCTGAGATAGCAAAAGAAAACATGCTCGAAGGAAGCGAAAATATTTTAAATCCCTTCATCGATTCAGCCAATAAAAAAAATATAACAATTATTGCCGGCGCACCGATTTGTTCGGAATATGATAAGCCGTATATCGGGGCATTTATAATTCATCCGTCTAAACAAATTACTGTTTACCGCAAACGGTATCTGCACAAAGGCGAGGAATTATTTTTCGTTCCTTCGCAAGATAATCTTGTTTTCCGTCTCAAAGACGAATCGATCGGCATGGCAATTTGTGCGGACATTGATAACCCGGCACATCCTCTTGATGCAAAAAAATGCGGCGCTACAATTTACGCTGCAAGTGTGTTAATGAGTGTAAACGGAATCGACGATGCATATAACAAATTTTCAAGCTATGCCAAACAATATAAAATGCTCGCCGTGATGGCTAATTATGCAATTAATACCGGCGGATTCATTACCGCCGGGAAAAGCGGTATCTGGAATGAAAACGGAAATCTAATTGCCTCCGCTGAGGGCACTGAAACAACTTTGGTGATTGCAGAAAAAGATGACAACAGTTGGAACGGAAGAAAAATAAAAATGTAACAGAGAACATAGAGACGCGTCTCCAACCAACTCTCCAAAATGATGGCAAGCAAGCATGATGGCGGATAAGTTGGGAGAATGCGGTTGGTGAGTCATATTTCTTAACAATACATTATATTAACAATGAATAGAAGCCATCACAATAATTGACAAGACGATCTATGACCAGCGACCTATTTAGTTTAATATTTATTACCGCTCTGCTAATTTTAATTGTTGTTCTATTTATCCGCATTGCAATAAGAATCAGAAAACACGGGGGCAGTTTAACTACGCTTATGTTCGGTTCTACATACGAGTTTTACAACAAAGATAAAAGGAAAGCGATTGAACAGCTCGTAGAAACTAAAGCAAATAAAAAAATGGAAGAAGAATCAACAGACAAACCGCAAGAAGTTTAGACCCACCCCTTTAATTCCCCTCCATGGGAGGGGACATAGGGGTGGGTAAATCTTACCAAATCTTTACAACTTTATCGTCGGGATTTCTCATCGCATCGCCAGGTTTAACATCAAATGCTTCAAAAAATTCGGACATATTTTTCAACGGACCAAATGCTCTAAATCTACCAGGCGAATGCACATCTGTTTTAAGCCGCAGTTTCAATGCTTCGTCGCGAATGTTGTTCGCCCATACTTGCGCCCAGCCGAGGAAAAATCTTTGTGCCGGTGTAAAGCCGTCAATCATTTCATTCTCTTTAAATTGTTCGGTATTCTTGAAAGCCGCAAAAGAAATTGTTAACCCTCCAAGATCGGCAATGTTTTCACCGAGCGTAAGTTTTCCGTTAACGTGGAAAGTATCAATAGCGGCATAGCTGCTGTATTGATCGGCAAGTTTATTTGCGCGGACTTGGAATTTATCATTGTCGTCCTTCGTCCACCAATCTTTTATGTTACCGTTAGCATCATATTTTCTTCCTTGATCATCAAAGCCGTGTGTTATTTCATGACCGATTACAGCGCCCATTGCCCCATAGTTGATCGCATCATCTGCATTCTGATCGAAAAAGGGCGGCTGAAGTATTGCTGCCGGAAAAACTATTTCGTTTCGTGTCGGCGAATAATAAGCATTAACTGTCTGCGGAGTCATTCCCCACTCTGTTTTGTCAACCGGCTTTCCAATCTTCGCAAGGTTATCTTTTGAAGCCCAGTAATTAGTACGAAGCAAATTTTTAAAATATGTATCCCGTTTAATCTCTAACTCCGAATAATCTATCCACTTATCAGGGTAACCAATTTTAACAGTAAACTTACTTAGCTTGTTCAATGCTTGTTCTTTTGTTTCGCTGCTCATCCATTCCAAATTTTTAATACTTTCTCCCATAGCAGTTACAAGACTATTTACGATTGCTCTTGCACGTTCTTTTGCTTCAGGCGGAAAATATTGATCAACATAAATTTGTCCTATTAAGTCACCAATTTCATTATCGGCAGATTGTAAAATTCTTTTCCATCTTGGCTGCAATGCTTTAGTACCATTTAAAAACTTGCCGTAAAAGTTGAAGTGTTCATTAACAAAATCAGAACTCAGCGCATTTGCCGCATTGTTGATCATATGCCATTTTAAATAAACCATCCAATCATTAAGCTTTACATCGTTCATCATTTTGCCGATTTCTTCAAAGAATTGCGGCTGGCCCACAACAACTACATTTGGATTCTCGATTCCGAGTCCCTCGAAGTAAACATCCCAATCAAATCCTTCTGATATTTTCTTTAATTGTCTTATCGACATTTTGTTGTATGTTTTTTCCGGGTCCCTATTTTGCAATCGTGTATTGGACGCTTTTGCCAGTCTTGTTTCAATATTCATCACAACTTGTGCGTTTGCTTTCGCTTCATCTTCACCAACGTTTGTTAATCTGAACATGTTGGCAATATACTCAACGTACTTTTCCCTGATCTCTTTGGAGCGTGCGTCATCTTTTGTATAATATTCCACGTCCGGTAATGATATGCCGCCTTGCCATAAACGGGCAACCATAAGATCGCTCTTCTTTGCATCAACTGAGGCAAACAAATTGAACGGTACTCTTACACCATAAAGAGCTTCTTCTGCAAAAAGATTGATCAGATCTTTTGTGTTTCTTACTACATTTGTTTTGGCAAGTTCGGGTAGTAATGGTTTTGCGCCGAGTCTTTCGATTGTTGCTGAATCCATCCCGGTTGTATAGAAATCACCAATTTTTTGTTCGGGTGAGCCGGGTGCGTAGTTTTTGCCTCCCGATGCTTTTTCTAAAATAATTTTGAGTTGGTCATTTGTTGTTTCATCTAATTTCTCAAACGTACCCCAACGGCTGTATTCATCCGGAATAGGATTGTTTTTTAGCCATCCGCCAACTGAATAACCGTAAAAATCTTCTTTGGGAGAGACGTTTTTATCAAGATTGTTCAGATTAAAACCTTTGTTTTGCTGTGCACTACTTGCCGAAAAAGCAATAATTAGAAATGCTGCCAATATTGAAATTCTTTTCTGCATGATCCCTTCCTTCGATGTGTTTATATTTTATAGGCAGTAATTAGACGAGTGAACGCGGCAGTTGGTTATAGAAAAATATTGAACTGCTCACAGTTTTTTCTTTGAAGGGGACAGAAACAATTAGCTTAATAGACCACGGATTATACGGATTTGGCGGATTAACACGGATAAAACTTGTGCTGAGCTTTGCGAAGCATCCGAGATGATCGGTGTTATCTGTGTTATCCGCGTTCTATTTCTTTTTATTCTCATCTACCGGCGAGAAATTTATTTTTTATAGAACTGATGCGTTGTTGTGCGTCGGTATAAAAGACCGGGCTGCAAGCAAAGCCTTTTGTCAAAGATTTTTCGAGATGATGAATTGCAAAATCACTTTTGCCAAGCGCCGAATAAATTACTCCGGCATAATAATGTGTAAGTGGATTTTGCGGATTAAATCTTACGGCTTCGTCAATAATTTTAACGGCTCTGTTCAAATTGTTCATTTTATAGAGAGCTATTGCATAAACCGTTTTCACTTCGATATTATTTCCTCTTCTTTTGAATTCTCTCTCCGCTCGTGTGAAAGCTTCTTTTAAATTAACATTATGATTGAGACAAAACCGTGCAAGTTCGAGATCAACATTCCATCCTCTTGCCTCGTCTTCTTTGAGAGCAACAATAACTTCATTGATAAGTTTTTTTTCCACCTCTTTTTTTCCCATTGCAAGATATAAATCGGCTTTCTGTTCGATGAAAGAATGTTCGGGCATCAGCTCAAATGCTTTTATCGAATGTTTGAGTGCAAGTGAATAATTTTTTTTAGCGATCATTACTTTTGAAAGCCCGGCTTGAGCAAATGCATACGAAGGACGCTCCTGAAGAATTCCATTATAGATAAAAGCGGCTGTATCAATCTTTCCGGCTTGCAAATAAAGATTACCGAGATTATACAAAACCCACGCGCGGTTTTCTTGTCCGGTTACACCGGCATCTGCAGCCAAACGCATTGCAGAGATTGCCGATTCTTTTTGCCCGTGCAATTCTCTAATGTACGAAGCACGCGAGTACGCACGGAGATCCGGTTTGATACTCAAAAGTTTGTCGCATGTCTTCACTGCTTTTTCGTATTCGCCGAGTTCAACATAAGCATCGGTTAGAATTGCAAATGCGGATGAGCTATACGGATATTTTTCCACAGCCCACTCTCCGATTTCTTTTGTTTTTTCAAATTGGTGCTGAGTTAAAAATATATTTGCTTTGGTAAGTTTTGCATCGAGGTTAGTTTTATCGAGTGCGAGTGCACGGTCAATTAAATCCATAGCGCTTGGCACATACTCGTGATCTTTTCCGGTAACGCGCGCCTCTTGCAGAAATACTTGTGCAAGTTCAACATAATTTTTCGGGTCGCCGGGATTTTTTCTTATCTGCTCTCTGTAATAATCAACGGTGCGCTGCGCGTTCAGATATTCTGCAGAAACATTTGAATCATTTGTGCGCGGAAGTAATGCCGGAATTTTTTCGCACACAAAAAAATTATTGTATGCAATTATACCGACAGCCGTAAACACAATAATTAAAACACCGGTTAAAAATTTCTTATTCATTGTTAGTTCTTTCTTTGTATCATAAAAATTTTCACTAAGTATTCTTGCTCATACTCATGTTCATAATCTTGATCTTTCTTAAAAGAACTTGAAAAAGAGCACGATCATGAGCATGAGCAAGACTTTAAATTAATAAGTGAGCAAAAAATATTTCTACTTCAACAACACTGCTTTCTTTGCCGTTACTGAATTACCAACTTCGAGTTGATAAATATATGTTCCGCTCGCAAGTCCGCGTGCATTCCAATTAACTTCATACGTACCCGGTGCGTGTTCTTTATTAACCAATTCCGCAACTTGCTGCCCGAGCGTATCAAAAACTTTTATTTTGACACGTGCATTTTTCGATACATGATAACTTATCGTTGTAGAAGGATTAAACGGGTTCGGATAATTCTGATCGAGAATAAATGCTGTTGGAACGCCAACGCCGATTGTACTTCCTCCGTGAACCGAAGTAGCTGTGCCCGGACTTGCCGCTGTTAATTTTTTAACATAATCATATCCACGGTGAGGATCGGCGAGGAACGGAAAATTATTCGACAATGCAACATCATTTTGAGTTGGACCGGCATTGTACGTTAGCTCAGCAACAAGTTTTGCAGAAGCGAGATCGGAATAATCTCCGGCAACAGCATCATCAAATGGAAGTCCGACAGCTGCGAGAACTAATCCACCAACTGCTTGCAAAGAAATTGTTGTTACATCATCTTCCAATCTTCTTCCGTTCGGAAATCCATCCATGTGCGGAATCGCTTCAAGATTTGCGGATTGATTGTAAGGTGCGGCAGTCAATCCTAAAACTGCAGCTCGCACCAATCCTTCATAAGCATTTTGAGTGTACTCTGTTGTTCCGCGTTCGGTAACCGGTGCTGCCATATTCAATCTCAGCATATCGCCGCCGTATAATTTTCCGTTATCGGATGTTACCGGAAGAAAATTATGAATGAACGGTTTGCCGGCACTCAAAGGTCCGCCGGTCTTTCCGGTTGCAAGCTGATATGGAATTACATTCGGTACACCGAAATAAAATATCGGGTAAACATCAACAAGCCGCGGTTTGCCTTCGCCGACAAGTCCTTCATTTAAATTAACTGCGAATGCCGTTCCGCTAAGATCCGGCGGAGGATTTAATTTTGTTACGGCAAACGCACCGTCTTTGCCGTTGCGAAAATCAAAACCGGGAGATTGATAACCCGGAATTGTTCCGATTGCCGGATACGACATTGCCGGCATTCTTAAACTTGTGAGTGCCGGAACTGCACCACCAAATTGGCTGTCGTCCATGTAAAGTGCAAGCTCGGGATTGGCAAAGTATTGAATGAACTCCTGTTCCTCTGCACTGTACGGAGTTACTGCATTCCATTTATCTTTTTGACCGACCGGAATGATTGCTTCGTTAACAAGCGGCATACCGAGACGCGATACTTGAACCCACTTGCCGCTGTATGCGGGTTTGTCTCCGTATTCGGAAAGAGTTCTAATTTGCGGGCGGCTCGCAGATGCCCAAACACCGATTACAAAATTTGGATCCAAAATATTTTCTGCTTCGCTTGCCGCTTTGCCGTCTTTCTGCAAACTGCTGATCGGTATTTGCAGAACTATTGCATGAGTATTAAAACCGGCAACCGCATCTCTTGCATTATCGGAATTTGCCGCATCGTTTCCGAACGAACTTCTTGTTTGACCGAGATCGAATACACCGCCGAGATCTACAAAAAACGGATCATCGCGCGGACCGCAAAATATTTTTTCGCCCGATGTTGCAGTTGTTATCGCTTGACTTACAAGTGAACTGTAACTTGTATTCATTCCGGCACCCCCCTCAATTGAGCGCGGACCGATATTATTCGGCGGTACAATTCCGTTGCCAACAATTGTTGTCCACGAAGAACCGCCGTCCGTACTTTTTTCACAAACGTAAGTTGTTTTTAAATTTTGTTTGCCCAAACGAATATTGAAAAATGTCGTCGGGTCTTCGTTAGTTTGAGTAAAAGTGAAACGATAAGTTATATCATCTTTTGCAGAACCAAGCGAAGCAGACGAAGTTTGATTCTTGATGTGAACTTCATAATGAATATCTTCGCCGAACGTTGCATAGTTCGGTCCCCCTTCGGGAAGTTCGAGCGGAATATAATTTGCAACAATCGTTACTGTGTTCGGATCATCAGGCGATCTGAAAGCATAAAGGTCTGTATTGTCTGCAAGCGGATCCAAACTAATCAGCGGTGCTTCGCGGTGGCTTGAAGCAGTGTACTCATCCGGTATCGAAAGAACAAGTACCGCAAGCACAATAATTGAAAGCGCCGTTAAAAAAATTCTATTCTTCATTTTAATTCCTTTGTTCTTTTATGATAAGTTTTACTGGTGATTTACTTCGTGCAATATTCCGAGTTGATGCATCATTGTAGTCGAATCAAAATACGAGTTGATCGAAACAACTTTGCCGTCTTTAATTTTTATTACATCACAAAAATGAATTTCGACTTTTTTACCGGTTGGTGAAATTTGTCCGTTTGGCGACATCAAAATTCCGGTGTGAGTTCCTTTGCCGATAAACTCACCAACCACCCAATCTTCACAGGCATAAATATTTTGAACATCGCAGTAACCATCGGGAAAAGCGTCTGCCCATCGTTGAACCATTTGTAAATAACCTTCCCCGCCCCATAACTTCATGTTAAAGGGTACAACAGTAAGTTCTGCGTTGTCTGCAATCCGTTTATGACTCCGTGAAAAATCTTTTTTGTTGAAGTCGTCATAAAATTCTTGTGCTATCTTAAAATTTATTTCAGCCGACATTTTTTTCCCTTTCAAATAATTAGTTACATTTTTTCGACAATATCGTTCTTCAAAGGAACGAGAGCATTGATTACTTCCGTTTTTTCTTTTTCAGGAACTTTAAAGCCATCAAGTGTTTCCACAAGATATTTTACGGAAAGATTCCAATCGCTTTCCGAAATGCCGAGACCGTGATGTGCAGTTTTCATATCTCTGCCGATATAAACGCACGGTCCGCCGGTTGCAGCACAAAGCTGATCGACAACGTGCTGGCGGACTTTCATTTTTGAGTCGGTGCTAAGCCCGCTAAAAAATTTAGAGAGCTGCGAATCTGTTGCGAGTTTTCCGATAAATTTATCAACGACTGCAGCTATTGCATCATAACCGCCGAGACGCTGATAAAGGGTCTTCTGCTGGGCAAACAACTGGGTTGTATTTATGAAGAGACACACAAAAGCAACCAGCATTATTGTGCGCACGAATGAGCTTTTATTTTTATTCATGTTAACCTCCGTTTATTTTTTGATTTAAGATTATCACCACGGATTTATAGTTTCCGTTTGTCTGATAATATTTTTTATCTGCGTTAAAAGTTCTTTGCTTGTAAAAGGTTTTGAAAAAGAATAAATAAGTCCGTCGTCAAACAAATTTTTTAGATCCACTTTTTTATTCGCTTGTTGTTTTGAATCATCTATTAACAGAACCGGGACAAACGAAAATGAAACACTCGATTTAAGGTGCATCAGCAATCCGGCTTTTTCACTGCTTAGAGAAGTTAGATCGGCAATAATTAAATCGGGTAACTGCCGGATTATTCGTTTGATTTCAAAAGAGGCATCGGTGCAGTAATTAATCCGCCATCCGTTTTCTTTTACTGCTCTGTTTACCGAGTCTTTTATCGAGCCCTCATTTCCAATAACAAGAATTGTTTTCATTCTCCTTTTTCTGAAAAGGAAAAAAATTTTTACGGCTCTAATATCTTTAGTGATGATTAAGAAATGAATGTTAATGTAATAAGCGGTGGACTTGTGTAATATCCGGCAGATTTTGCGAAATGAAATGCTAAACCATCAAATTCTTTTTGAGCAGCGACGAGTATCTCCGGCTTACGATGAGCGGTTCGGAAAAATTTTTGAGCAGCAGTTTGAACGAACCGTTAAACCACTTTTCAATTTTGTTAACATAAACCAGATTTACGAGAGTTGATTTGTGCACACGTACAAATTTTTTTTCAGGCAGAGTTTTTTCCCATTCCTTCAAAAGTTTCCTCATCAAAACTTTCTTTCCTTCTTTTGTGAAGACATTTGTATAAACTCCTTCCGAAGTTATGCAGACAATATCTTCTACGTAGATCATTTCATAATTCTTACCGGCCGGAAGCAAAACATAATTATCGTGATCGAGTTTTGTTTTTTCTTCGCCGGGATTTTTTGACTGATTTACAACTTTGAGAAGCAGTTTATATTTTTCGAGACGGGTTTCAACAGCTTTAAGAAGATCATTGGCTAAAAACGGTTTGGTGAGGTAATCATCCGCGCCGAGATTCATTCCTTCGCGCACATCGCTTGCCGATGATTTAGCGGTGAGAAAAATAAACGGAACAAATTTTGTTTTCTGCCGCTTCCGTAATTCTTCAAGTACCGAATGCCCGCTGATATCCGGCATCATTATATCGCAAATAATTAGTTCCGGATTTTCTTTGGATGCTAGTCGAATTCCCTCAGCGCCATTCACAGCTGTTATAACAGTGTAACCTTCTTCTTCAAGAAGAATCTTTATATTGTCAAGGTATGATTCGTCGTCTTCTACTATGAGAATTTTGTACATAAAGCCCATCCCACCCCTTCCCAAAGGGAAGGGCTTTTATTTTTTTTCTACGATCACTATCACAAGATTTCTCTCGGCAGCGTTACAGAAAATTTAGTGCCTTCGTTTAATTTGCTTTCTACTTTTATCTCGCCGCGCAGAAGTTCAACAGCTTGTTTAACGATTGCAAGTCCGAGTCCGCTCCCTTTTGTTTTGCCGGTGTTGCTTCCGCGTGCAAATGGTTCAAAAATATTTTTCAAATCTTCATAGGAAATGCCGATTCCTTCATCTTCAATTGCAAAATAGATTTTATCAGCATCCGGTTGAAGTTTTATAGAAATCTTTTTCTCCGGCTTTGAGTATTTCACTGCATTCAAAATTAGATTCAGAAAAATTTGCCGCAATAATTTTTCATCTGCAAAGATTTTTATATTAGAATTGGGGTACTCAAAATTAATTGCTGCTTGTTCGTTTTGACTTACTTTCACTTCTTCAATAATTTCTTTGATTAACAAAACAAGACCGGTTTCAGTCGGAGTAATTTTTATTTTGCCGGTTTCTTCGCCGCCGATGATAATTATATCTTCCATCAACCCGGTTAGATTCGCAATAGCTTTTTTAATTCTCCCAAATTGTTCGTTCCTTTTTTCTTCATCCCATTTCGCTCCATACTTTTGAAGCAGTTCTGCCGAAGAGAGAATTAATCCGAGCGGCGTACGGAACTCGTGCGACACCATCGAAATAAACTGCGACTTGAGTTCGTTAAGTTCCTTCTCTTTTTTGTATGCGTTTTGAATATCTTCTTCTGCCTTTTTAAGAAGCGTGATGTCTTCGGCAATGCCGACTGTCCTAATTACTTCATTATCTCTCTTAACCGGAAAAGTTCTGGACCAGATCCATTTGATTTCTCCATCCGGACGGATGATTCTAAACTCTTCATCAAACTTTCCCTCTCTTTGATATTGATCGGAGCTAAGACTTTTTATGACGCGTTCAAAATCATCGGGGTGAACCGCTTCAATAAATGAATTCGGGTTATCATAAAGACTCTGGCAAGTTTTACCGCAAATTATTTCGTAAGCTGGGCTCACATAAAACAGTTCGTCACCTTTTCTTACCCAAAAAATATCCTGAATGTTTTCCGCTATCTCGCGAAATTTTTCTTCGCTTGCTTTGAGTGCATCGAGTGCTTGTTTCCTTTCTGTAAAATCGATTACCCAAACTGCAATTCTGATTAAACTGCCTTGCGAGTCAAAAATCGGATGGAGATAATTATCGTAGTAGCGGTTGTTACGCATGTCGTCGAATCGGAGCGGCTTGCCGGTTCTAATTACTTCATCGACTTTTGCTTTTCTCTTCTCTGCAATTTCCGGTGTGAGATAAGAAAAAACATTTGTGCCGATAAGCTCTTCGACCGGTTTGCCGAATCGCTGTGCGCACTTTTCGTTCGCCGCAACAAAATTCCCTTCGCGATCGAGAATAAATACTGCTTCGGGATTTGAGTTCATCAATACGCGGAGACTCTCTTCGCTCTCCCACAATTTCTCGAACGCGAGTGCTGAATCTGTTATTCTATTTATTTTGTTACGACTGTTCGATTTATTTGAAATAAAAGGTCTGCCCTTTTCTTCACGCATTTTTAATTTTATTAAAACTATACTGACTGAAAGATAGGTTTTTATTGTTAGATTGTAAATTGCTAATCGAGATTGTGGGGATAGTTAGAGAAAAAAAAATAGAACGCGGATAACACAGACTTGTCCGCCAGAGATGGGCGAGCTTGCAGCAAGCAAGTTAGGCGAATCATAGCGGATTAAATCTGCGAAAACCTGACTGCCGCCAGGCAAGTTCTGTGCCCTATTGAATCATTCAGTTAACAGCAAGAATTTTGAGAAGCTGTGCAACAACTCACTTCAATTTTTTCTTCCAGAAGTTTAGTTGCTTCTCAACTTCTTTGGGCGAAGTGCTGCCGGACGATTTGCGATTTGCAACACTTGAGCGTGCAGTGAGATATTTATAAACATCTTGCTCAAATTTTTGTGAGATTTTTTTATAACCGGCAAGTGATATTTCATTCAGCTTTTTATTTTGATCCCAGCAAACCGATACAACCTTTCCGACAATATGATGTGCTTCCCTGAAAGGAACATTTTTGCGTACAAGATAATCAACAAGTTCCGTTGCAAGCGAAAGATCGCCATCCAGTTCTTTTTCGAATCTCCCTTTATTGAAGTTCGTGTGTTTCAACAATTCAGACGACAGCAGTAAACAATCTTTTGTTGTGTTCACCGCTTCAAGGAGATGTACTTTATCCTCTTGCATATCACGGTTGTAAGCAAGGGGGAGTGATTTCATAATCGTGAGAAGCCCGAATAACGAGCCGTAAACTCTTCCAACTTTTCCACGCACAAGCTCGGCAATATCGGGATTTTTTTTCTGCGGCATCAAACTGCTTCCAGTTGCAAACGAATCATCGATATCGGCAAAACCAAATTCTTGCGAACTCCACAAAACCATTTCTTCCGAAAATCTGCTGAGGTGCATCATAATAATTGAACATGCGCTAATTAATTCGATCATCACATCGCGACTGCTGACTGCATCGAGAGAATTCTCAACAATACCATTCATACCAAGAAGTTTTGCAGCAAGATTTCTATCAGTGTTTAATGTTGTGCCGGCAAGCGCTGCTGCGCCAAGCGGAGATTTATCAGCGCGTTTCAAACAATCGTTCAAGCGTTCAACGTCGCGGTCAAACATTGAAACATAGGCAATCAATTGATGTGCAAACAAAAGCGGCTGTGCACGCTGCAAATGTGTGTAACCGGGAAGAATAGTTGTTTTGTATTGTTCAGCTTTTTTGAGAAACGTTTTTTGAATAGTCCGGGTTAATTTTATCAGCTCTTTGATTTCTTTCCGCATGTAAAGCCGTTCATCAAGTGCAACTTGATCGTTTCTGCTTCGTGCCGTATGTAATTTTTTCCCAACGTCCCCAATTTTTTCTACAAGCCGTTCTTCTATCAACGAATGAATATCTTCTTTACGCCAATCTAATTTCAACCCGCCTACCGGACGGGCAAGTTTGCCGGAAGAAATTTCTTTTCTGATTTCTTCGAGCGCTTTAATGATTTTTTTGCTGTCGCTTGATGAAATAATTTTCTGCTTTGCCAGCATTTGAACATGCGCTTTGCTTCCGTCAATATCTTCGTTGTATAGCTTTCCGTCGATATCAATCGATGAGGTAAACTTGAGAGCAATTTCCGCGAGCGGTTTTTTGAATCTACTGTTCCAGATTGCCATAAATTCTTCTTCGTGATTTTTTATTGGTGGTAAGTTAATTGAGATTGATGAAACTGTAAAGTTGTAGGGAACGCAAAGTTTGCGTTCCCTACTATTAGCACAAAATTATACCAACTGCTTTTCCGAAGCTTTGGCTTTTTGTTCGACTCTGCAAATTGTTTTGTACGGCAATCCGAAAATTTTGATAAACCCCTCCGAAGCTTTGTGATCAAATTGATCTGCGGCTGTGTATGTTGCAAGTTCGGGATCGTACAATGAATACGGAGAAGTTCTGCCCGCAATTCGAATTGTGCCTTTGTACAATCTAACTTTTACAAGCCCCGTTACTTTCTCTTGTGTTTTATCGATAAATGCCTGAAGTGCTTCGCGCAGAGGTGTGTACCACAAACCGTTATAAATCAAATTTGCGTATTCCTGAACAACGAGATTTTTATAATGCGACACGGATTTTTCGAGAGTGATTCTTTCCAATTCTTTATGTGCGAAATGCAAAATCATCCCAGCCGGTGCTTCATAAACTTCGCGCGATTTAATTCCAACCAATCTATTTTCAATCATATCGATTCTGCCGACTCCATGCTTTCCGCCTATATCATTAAGAAGTTTAACAAGAGAAACACTATCAAGCGGCGCTCCGTTAACAGCCGCCGGGTTTCCTTTTTCAAATTCGATTGTAACAACTTCTGATTCGTCCGGTGCATCTTCCGGTGCAACGGTATGCTGGAACGCATCAGCCGGAGGTTCAGCCATCGGGTCTTCCAAAACTCCGCATTCAATTGCCGTGCCCCAAATATTTTCATCGATCGAATAAGGATTATCTTTTGTTGCAGCAACCGGAATGTTGTTCACTTTTGCGTAATCAATTTCTTCTTCGCGGCTTTTAAATTCCCATGATCTCAACGGCGCAATGTTAACAATATCCGGAGCGAGTGCGCCGACGGTAACTTCAAAACGTACTTGATCATTTCCTTTACCGGTACAGCCGTGTGCAACCATGTTTGCATTTTCCATTTTTGCAATATCAACAAGTGTTTTTGCAAGAAGCGGACGACCGAGTGAACAAGCCATTGGATATGCATCTTCGTACATCGCGCCGGCACGCAATGCCGGGAATGCATACTCTTCCAAAAATTCTTTTGTTAGATCTATTATGTATGATTTTGATGCGCCTGATTTTTTTGCTTTTTCTTCAAGTCCAACTAGTTCTTTAGTTTGTCCCAAATTTCCGGTGAACGTAATTATCTCGGCATCATAATTATCTTTGAGCCACTTAACCATAACCGAGGTATCCAAACCGCCGGAATATGCAACAACTATTTTGTTCTTACTCATTTTAAGTTATTCCTAATATTATTTTTAATTGTTCTATTACTGTTTTTAATTTTTTGATTGAACGCGGAATTACAAGTATTGTATCGTCACCGGCAATCGTGCCAAGTATTTCCAGATGATTTTGTTTGTCAAGAAATACAGCAACACCTTGTGCCCTCCCGGTAAAAGTTTTAAGCACAATCAACTGTTCGTTACAATCAATAGAGACCACTTCCTCGGCTATGTGATTTTTAATAGCGTTCTGGGCGCCGGATTCAGCAATTTTATAAACCGCACCTTCGGAAGTAGGAACGCGTACCACGCCAAGTTCATTTAAATCTCTTGATAAAGTTGCTTGTGTTACTTTAATCCCGCTCTGCTTCAAAAGTTTTACAAACTGTGTCTGGTTGTGAATCGCTTGTGAATTGATCAACGTTTTAATGAGCGAGTGACGTTTGCTGATATCTTCAATTTTTTTACTCATTGCATTTCTCCTCTTTGTAATTCTGATACCGACATAGTCGGGGAAAAGAATCTCTTACCAATACAAATTAGGAGTTTCTTAGTTGTCCGGCAACCGCCGGACTCCACGGAATTTAATCACTAACTATTTCAGTCCCCACACCTTCTTCCGTAAAAATTTCAAGAAGAAGCGCATGTTCAATTCTGCCATCCACAATGTGAACTTTGCCGACGCCGGAATCCAGCGCACCTAAAGCCGATTCAACTTTTGGGATCATTCCGCCGTTAATAATGCCGCTTTTTATAAATTCAATCACTTCCTTTTCAGTCAGATGCGGCGCCAATTCGTCGTTTATAATTACTCCTTCAACATCGCTCATATAAACAAGTTTAACTGCATCAATAGCACCGGCAATTGAACCGGCGGCAATATCTGCGTTCACATTATATACTGTTCCGAATTCATCAACGCCAAGCGGTGCAATTACCGGCATGTAACCGTCTTTCAATAAATTTTTAATAAGTATATCATTCACATCGGTTACTTCGCCGACAAATCCCAAATCTTCTTTATCATATTTTTTAACTTTTAAAAGATTTCCGTCAACACCACTGATTCCAATTGCTCTTCCACCGTTAACGTTTATTCTTCTTACAATATCTTTATTAACTGACCCGGCAAGGACCATTTGAACGACTTCGCGCGTTTCATTGTCGGTATAACGCTGCCCGTTAACAAAATTGGTTTTTAAATTCAGTTTATTAGAAAGCGAGGTAATCTCTTTTCCACCGCCGTGAATAACAACAATATTAATCCCAATCTTACGAAGCAGAGTTACATCTTGAGCAATCATCGATTTCAAATTTTCTTGTTCCATCACAGCGCCGCCGTACTTAATAACAAAAGTTTTCCCTTCAAACTGCTGAATGTACGGTAGTGCTTCTATCAGCACATCTTCTTTTTTGAAAATTGGAAATGTCACGTTCTATAACTCCCGTTAATCTTTACATACTCTTCGGAAAAATCACACGTCCAGCATGTTGCGTTTGCATTCCCTGAATTCAGTTTGACCAATAAATCAATATGCCTATGCTGTAAGGTTTTATTTGCTTCGGCATTTGGCAATGTTACAATATAGTTCTGTTGTAAAATTTGAGTACCATTAATAATTATTTCGAATTTTGCCGGGTCAAACTCGATCCCCGAATAACCGACAGCGGCGATAATTCTTCCCCAGTTAGCGTCTTCACCGTGTATTGCAGTTTTAACAAGCGGTGAAAGAGAAATTGTTCTTGCTGCCTTTTCCGCATCACTTTCCGTTAAAGCACCCTCAACTTTTACTTCAATCAATTTTGTTGCACCTTCACCATCTTTAACAATATCGATAGCAAGTTTTTTAAGCAGCTTAAAAAGTTCTTCTTCAAATATTTGATACGATTCGCTCTCTTCTTGAATCTCTGCGCCTGAAGCACCGTTAGCCAGCAACAATACCATGTCGTTTGTGCTCGTATCACCATCAACAACAATTCTATTAAAAGTTTGTTCGTTAGTTTTTTTCAATAGTGATTGCAAAACACTTTTTTCTACCGCCGCATCGGTAGTAACAAAACCGAGCATAGTAGCCATGTTGGGATGAATCATCCCCGAACCTTTTGCAATACCGCTTATTGTAACTTCTATACCATCAATTAAAAATGATGTTGATTCTGATTTGAGAAACGTATCGGTTGTCATTATTGCATGTGCTGCATCCCTTTCATCTCCATCAACAAAAAAATTTTTAATCGTACTTATTCCTTTTAGTACTTTATCCATGGGCAATGGTTCACCTATAACACCGGTAGAAGCTACAAGAACAGATTCCGAACTTATTCCCAACACTTCGGCGGTTCTTTCCGCCATTAGCGAAGCATCAAAATAACCCCGTTCACCGGTACAAGCGTTTGCGTTTCCGCTATTAACTATTATAGCTTGTATGGCATCACTTTCAGCTAAATGTTTTTTGGTAATTAAAACCGGCGCAGCTTGCACTTTATTTAACGTAAACACACCGGCGGCTGTTGCCGGGTAATCGGAATAAATTAAAGCCAGATCTTTTTTATATTTTTTTATACCGCAATGTATCCCGGCGGATTTAAATCCCTTGGGTAAATTTGTTTTCATGTCTATTAATTCGCTTGATACAATTTCTTCTTTGAACATTTTAACAATCCTTCCGTTTGGTCAAGGCCAAACATAATGTTCATGTTTTGAACTGCTTGACCGGCAGCTCCTTTGATTAAATTATCTATTGTAGAGATTATTGTAATTATATTACCATTAATCGTAAAACCTATATCACAAAAGTTTGAGTGCGCTACATTTTTCATTTCCGGGATAGAAGGATAAACGATTCTAATAAATTGTGAATTATCATAATATTTGTTTAATGTTTCTATGCATAATTTCTCATTTGCATTCTTGTCTAGTTTTACCTGAATAGTTGTATAGATACCCCTTGTAGCCGGAAGAAGATGCGGTACAAAAGAAATATTCGTTTGAACATTACTAAATTTTTTCAGATACAATTTTATTTCGGGTATATGCTGATGACTGCCCACCTTATATGCACGAACGCTTTCATTCACTTCTGCAAAAATCATATTTTCCGAAACTGATTTACCGGCACCCGACGTTCCGCTATAAGAAACTATGCTCACAAATTCTTTATCAACCAAACCGTCCTTTAGCAAAGGAGTTAATGGAAGCAGAATGCTGGTTGGATAACATCCCGGGTTAGCAATAATTCCGGCATTTGCGATTTCATTTTCATTCCACTCACTTAACCCGTAAACCGCTTTATTTAATAGTCCCGGCGCTGAATGATCATGTTTGTAATATTGTTTATACTCAGCAACATCATTCAATCTAAAATCGCCACCTAAATCAATTACCTTTACACCACTCTCAAAAGCATTTTTGACAAACGGAATCGCTTGTCCCGATGGAAGCGCAACAAACAATAAATCTATTTCATTCAGCGCGGGTTCGTTGAAAGTCTCTATTTCCATAGATATCATTCCTCTTAACAAGGGATGAATCTCTTCTATTCTGCTGCCGGCAGATCGATTCCCGAACAAATTAATTATTTCAACTTCGGGATGATTGATCAGCAATTTAATTAGTTCTAATCCCGAATAACCGGCCGCACCAACTATACTTACTCTTATCATTTAACCAATCAATGTTTTTTTGCTGCATAATTATACATAATTACGCATAATTATGCAATATCGTATCTATAATAATTTAAAATAAAAAACCCGCCTATTGGCGGGTTAATTATCTGTTAAATTTCTATTCAATAACTATTCTATTTTATTAGCTGGCATCTCTCTGCCGCCCTGGAATAGAGTTAACCCGGTGCATTTACCTTCGGTATCTTTGTTAAATTTTAATTTAGCCTCCACAACCTTAAGAAAATAAGTATCCTCGGATTCCGAGAATATCTCAAATTTCGGCTGACCGGTTGCTTGAGCAAATAACTGTTCACCATCAAGTGTTATTGTAATTACAAAGTTGGGCGCTAATTGATATTTTCCTACATACAACTTCATAATTTCCTGGCTTACTTTAACCGGTTCGGGTTCCTTAACTTCAATTCCCATTTCCTTCAGATATTTAACTGCATTTGTATTGCGGGGATTCAACTCCAAAGACTTTTTATAGTGCACGATTGCCGAATCTTTAACACCTTTCTTAAACCATGCTTCACCATAGCTATCATAGACATTTGAAGATTTGGGAAATTGAACGACATTCATTCTGAATACAGAAAGTGCTTCGTCAATCATATTCTTATTTAACAATTCATATCCAAGATTATTCATATCATTTTCCGAAAGAGAAAAATTCTTGTTATCATCTTTCAGTTCGGCAAATATTTTTTCAGCTTCTTCAATTCCGTCATCATTAATTATTTTATAAATGTATTCTGCCAAAGATCTTTTAGGGTTAAAAGTTTCTCTATCATATAAGATGCTCAAAACCTGGTTAGTCATTTCATTAAGAGGTGCGCCGCCGGCATTACTAAACATTGCTACAAATTGTCCTTTTTGCGGTATATAATAGCCGATCGTATTAAATCCATTAATACCGCCGCCGTGTGTTATCACTTTGAGTGAATCTATTCCATCGAAGTATTTATCAATAGCCCATCCGTAACCATATTGCGCTCTGCCAAATGCTGGAATATATCCGCTAAACATTTTATCCCAGGAATCTTTCTTTAGTATTTTTTCCGAATAAAATGATTTATTCCAGGTGAATAAATCTTCAACGGTTGAGTAGAGCGACCCGGCTGCATACGGAAGGGACATATCTAAAAATGGTGCGTTACGGTAACCGGTAAAAGTTTTTTCATACCCGGCAGCACGTTTGGGCAGAATATCATCACTCCAGTCATAACCGGAATTATTCATTCCGAGTGGAGTGAATATTTTTTCTTTTAATAATTTGTCATATTTCATTCCGGTAACTTTTTCTAAAATTGCACCAAGGATAAAGTACCCCGAATTGTTATAAACAAATTGTGAGCCCGGTTCAAATTCAAGATCGCCGCTGCAATACTCTTTTACAAAATCATCCGGTTCATAAAATTTTCTGGAAACTTTCTCCCTAAAATCTTGCTGATTAGTATAGCTCGGTATTCCCGATGTATGGGTCAGCAGCATATGAATTGTAACTTTATCGCCGGTATCCTTTCTATAATAAGGAAGATATTCCGATAATTTTCCGTCCAGTTTGATTTTTCCTTGTTCAACTTGCTGCATAATTAACGTAGCGGTAAACTGTTTGGTTATTGAACCAAGCCGGAATTTTGTTTCGGGGGCATTTGGAACCCCCCACTCCATATTGGCATTGCCATACCCTTTGCTGAATATCGTTTCGTTGTTATCTGCAACTAAAACAGATCCGTTAAAAAGACGGAGCTCGTGGTATTTTGAAATCAGTTGGTCAATTTTTTCTTGAATGGTTTGTGCCGGAAGGTTTACAGCAAAAAGCATTAAAAACAAAGCAGTAATTTTTCTCACTTTGCATCCTCCTTATTTTACACCAATTTAGATGGATCACTACTGGAAAAAGTTACAATGACAATTCGATCGAAAATATTTTATTGTAACCGGTTGTGTGAATTAACTTGCTATGAAGACAAAATTAATTATTTAATCGAAAAATAGAACGCGGACTTGCTTGCAGCAAGCAAGTTAAACGGATTTTTTATGATCTACGCTGATGAATTTTTGAATAATTACTTTTGCCTTCATTTTCGAATTATTGTAATCTAATTCACACAGCTGGTTATTGCACTATCAAAATATTGTTGTGAAATTTCTCTAAATATTTTAAGGGGTGCTATATCCAAAACTTTTAGCAAAATCGGGATCTATTTCCATAACCAGGGACTTAAAATTGTACGTTCCGAAAAGTCCGAGCCCACCCACTATATTTGTAAAATCAGGTTGGTATGATCTCAGAGAGAACTCGTTGAGGAAGGTTTGCTGAGCCGAGTAATACGCTGCAAGGTTTTCGTCTAATATTAAAAGCCGTATCACGACATTCTCAATTGTATATGAGCTCTTATCTGTGTCGCCGGAAGAAATTTCCATCATCGCTCTATTGATTGTGGTTGAATCAATGTTAAGTGATGAACTTCCAACAATAATCCCCGGATAGATGGGAAGGTAGTTGGATTGACTGACATAAGTACGGGGTATTTTTTTTAAATGCTTTGTTTTAACATTATTAACTTCCTTAGTATATACAATTGCAATCTCGGGTGCAAAAAATGCTTCATTGAGATCTTGATTACCTAACGTCCCCCAAGAAAAACTGATAATACCGGCAATTAGATTTCTTGAAGTAAATTTCCTTGACGGTAATCCATTCACACTCATATATATGCTGCTCTGTTCGAAGACATATGATTCGGAATGAAGAGTTTTTCCACCCAGCAAGTATGCATCTAATTTGATTTTAGAGTATTCCTTCGGCTGAAAATTTGGTAAATAAAAACATTTTAACGCTCCCTTATAACGCGATGTATCCGTTCTTGCAACGGTTGTATCTCGCATTATATACTCTGTATTTTTATAGGTGATAACTATTGATGCATTATTTATAAAAGGGTCTTCTCTGTTTGTGTAAGGATCATATCCTTCCACGTCAAAAGAATGCGAAAGTGTTGCGAACTGATGGCTGGTATCACTTCTAATCACACAATTTAAAACATACTCACTTTTAAAATCACTTTTGGGATTTACCTGGTCATCACAAGATATTATTAGCGGGATCACCGCAAAAGCAATCAAAAATATCTTTCTCATAATTCAATCTTTAAATTTACCGACGGAAGAATAGGCAGCATATTAACTCTTTCGCCGGTAGTGCGATTAATATAAAAAAGATTTTTTCGGTTATATACATTCATCACATTTACATCAATGCTGGTTTTTAGTTTTCCAATTTTAATTTTCTTTGTTAAACTAAGATCGAGCCGATGATAATCGGGCAGCCGCTCTACATTCCGGTCTCCTAATATTGTAAAAGGTTTGTATGACTCAAGAAGATTACTATATGTGGTTACATCATCTATATTAAGCTTTTCATAATAACCGGCTATTTGCGTAAAAGGAAGACCGGATGAATACGTCCATGCCGCACTAACAATCCACCCCTCTCCCAAATCATATTCGGTAGAAAGATTAACCGTATGGCGCGAATCGTAACGGGGAGAATATTTTTCCCCGTTTACTTCCTTAAATGACCACGATAAAGTATATGCTGCCGTAACATCGATAGGATAATTAACATACCGTGATTGAAATTCCAAACCGTAAGCTTCTCCTTTGCCGGGAATTAAATCTTTATCGCCGCTGAAAAATTTTTCTTCATTCACTAATGCCAGGTCTTTCATCTGTTTGTAATATGCTTCCGTATTTATCGAAAAAAAACGGGAGGGATTATATTCGAGCCCGGCAATATAATGTATTGAGCTCGATGGCTGCAGATAGAGTGGCGTTATAATCCACGGTTCAAAAATTGTTACTATCTCATTTTCATCTGAAACCGTAATTAAGTCTTGCCCCAAAATTCCCCATGATGCTTTAAATGCCAATTCAGGTATAAACCGGTAAGTAAAACTTGCACGCGGTTCAAAATTTGTTGCAGAACCACCACCGGCTAATCTTGTAAGTTCAATATGTAAGCCAACATCGGCTCCAAAATTTTGAAACTGCATAAATTCATATCTTACATATGCACTTATATTTGTTCCTTTAGAGCCCAGATCGTTTTGTTGGCCGCGGTAATTACTTAGCAGCAACTTTGATTTGAGTTCAAATATCTTAAAACCGCCGCTTAATTCATTTTTATTATCATACACATAATTAAAATCCATTCTCATGGTTAAATCTTGAACTTCGTTATAAACAGATTTGCTGTTGGATAAGTTTGGAATTACCTCTCCTTTGAATTGAGCCGCCGAGATTTCAACCTGATAATATAATGGTGAATCCGAAATTTGGAAATAATTGAAACTGAGAGATTTATTACCCCATTTGAAATCTTCCCTGATAGGATTGTTATTCATTATTTCATCACTGCTGGCAAAAGTGCTGAATGTAAATTTTGCATCCTTCATAAAATCATCGTTTGAGTAATTAACCTTGAAAAAGAGGTCGTAAAAATCTGCCGGGAGCGAATTGTTATTTCTAAACTTTTTCAAAATCTCATCGGAATAGTTTTTCCTTCCACTGATTATAAACGAGCCATGCGGAATCGGGCCTTCAACAGTTGCCTTCGCAGTTAAAAAACTAATACTCGCTTTACCGGAAAAATTATTTGCATTTCCATCACGTGTAACAACTCTTAATACTGACGAAAGCCGTCCGTGATAATCTGCCGGGTAGCCGCCCTTATAAAATTCAAGCGAGTTGACCATATCCGGATCGATTGCACTAAAAATACCAAGAGCGTGATACGGATTATAAATTGTTACGTTATCAAGCAAAACTAAATTTTGGTTGCTGTTACTGCCGCGTACATAATACCGTGATGATAGATCCCCGGTAGTTTGTACTCCCGGCAAACTTTGGAGAGATCGGAATATATCCAGTTCAACACCTTTGGGAAGGTTCTCGAGATCGCGGATAGTAATTTTTTGCAGACTTAAATCAGTCGCATTTTCTTCGCGATATTTTTCACCAATAAGTTCTATCGTTTGCAGTTCAAAACTAGATGGGGCAAGTTTAATATTTACATCTTTAACTTTAAACCTGGGCACATTTACAACTACAGATTTTGTTTCGTAACCAACGTAAGAGAATACAATGGTAAATGTATTGTTTTCCGGCAACGACGCTAACACAAAATAACCGCGGAAATCCGTACTTGTTCCCCTATTCAATTCTTTAACGAACACATTGGCATACGGAAGGGCTTCGCCGTTGGATGAATCGGCAACAAATCCGCGTACAATACCGCGGTCTTGAGAGTAAAAAGCTGATTGTAAAGTGATAAATATAAAAAACAAAACGAGTGGGTATAAAGATTTGTTTTTCATCGGCGGTCAAATCTGATATTTGAATAAAGTGCCGGAATGAATATAAGAGAAGTAACCATTAATATCACCACCAAAAAAGAAAGGGTCTTTTGTTGTAGTTAATTGATTATGTGCTTTAGTCAACCGTTCACAAAATGATTATCATCTATATCTTTATCTTTGTAAATATTAACACATACTAACTCCGTTCATATTTTGTTAAAGCATGTAATCTTGCATGTTTATAATAATAGTGTGTATCGTTGACTTTCTTGATCAAATTCTTAAGTAAAAAATGATTATATAAATATCACCATAAAAAATTACCTATAAAAACTTAATTGAGATCATTTATCTGGTACATACTCCAAAATATCTCCCGGCTGGCAGTCAAGTGCTTTGCAGATTGCATCGAGCGTTGAGAAGCGGATTGCTTTCGCCTTCTCTGTTTTCAACACGGAAAGGTTTGCCATTGTAATGTTTACTTTTTCAGCAAGTTCCGTTAAACTCATCTTACGTTTTGCCATCATCACATCAAGATTTACACGTATCATGTCATCGCCTCACACAGTTAAATCGTTTTCTTGTTGAAGCTCTAAACCTCTCCTAAAAACCTCTGCCATAAAAAGAAAGAACAACCCGATAATTCCATAATAGAGCCACTCGAAGAATAATCTTAAAATAATGTGTGGTGACAAGAAGTAATCTATATATCCATAATAAAACTTGGATTTTATTATTGTATTCAAGACAAGTAAAGCTTCTAAAAAAATAAGAACTATTGGAGCACATATTATCGCAATCCCGATTCTCTTTATAGATTTGACTATTACTAAAGTAAAGGGGAAACCTTGATTAGATTTTTTAAATATCGATATCAATTGATAAAGAATATATAACACTGTCAAAGAAAATATTGATGAATATAGAAAAGCTAATAGACTGACTATATAATCTTTTGTAAAACTCGTGAATATTCCAAAGCCTCCGAAAGATGATCCTATAATTGTAAAAAAATCTATCCCGAGTCTTTTGGTAAGCATATAAAAACCCCGAAAATAAAAACCAGGTGTTAACAGATCATATGCTAACAAAACAATTGATAGTATTGTTATCCCTATAAAAATTCCAAATAAAATTGAAAAAATATAGTAGCAAAGGCTTACAATGTTTTTTGAAAATACTTTTTTCATAACATCCCTCACACAGTAAGTTCATTTTCTTCTTTCAGTTTTGCGCCGGCAACAAAAATTTCGCCTATTGCCATTATAATTAATCCGAGCGTTAATGTTGAGACAAAATCAAATTGGAAAGCATGCATTGTTATCTTCATCCCGTTGATTGCCAGATTAGCCGGCAGATTCAATTTAATAACATATCTCAAAAGTGCGATAAACAGTGGAATAAAAATTATCAGCAGAGAAATTATTCTTATCCGTTTGCCGTTCACAATTGTAAAAGGATTACCGCTGTGTATTGTTCCAATGATTTTCCTGATAAGAAAAACAATTACAAGAAGAGAAACGTAGAGCGAGATGGGAATCAAATTTGAGCAAATGAATACGACTGCACTCGGTTCAAATATCGTTAAAACTCCTTCGATACCGAAGACGGAATATTTGCTCGATTGATCTGTCCATACTTCAACTTCGCGCGGATTCATGGTAACTTCCATTCCAATAGGGTGCGTGGGTAAAAACTCTGGGGTAAAAATGCCGATTAAGAAAAGTCCTATTTGCAATAGAATGATTGCGATCAATCCGCCGAAAAAAATTGATAACATGCTATAAGCACCAACCACTGCTTTTTTGGTCTGTTTTTTATCTTCCATTTTATCCTCCAAATAACTCTATTCGAACATAAATAGATAATTTCCTTTTGTCAAGAAAAATTTATTGTTTATCGATATATAATTGCCGTTAAAAGGAAATCATTGCAAGAAGGGATGGAATCATCTATTTTTGAAATGGATTCATTATTCGGGTGGAAAATGAAAAAAACTATTCTATTAATATTGATTGGAAACAGAAAAGATTCGGCAGTAAAAGTTCAGCAGATACTTACCGGGTGGGGATGTACAATCAAAACGCGCCTTGGTTTGCACGATGGTGTGCTCGATAATTGTTCCGATTCGGGTTTATTGATTTTAGAAATCTGCGGAACAGATGAACAAAATCACGAACTTGCAAGAAAGGTTTCCGTACTGCCTGGAGTTTCTTCAAAACTGGTTGAGTTGGAAGTTATTTAATTCTGAACTTGATGCTGAGTGGCACGAAACATCGGGTGAAGAATCCCTTGCTTTCTTATAAATCTATTTATCCAATATTGTGCGTGAGACGACTCACCGTCTTTGCATTAAATAGATTTTGCTTTTTTAATAATGTTGTACAATTCATTCGCCCGTTGCGAGCCGATCAAGATATTTTTTTTATTCTTAAAATGAATATGCACACCTACTTTTCCTTTCATTATATAACCGGTTGTTCTCCATCGGATCGAGTAACGCAATCCCCAACCGCCGAAATCAATTACCGGGTTGAATTCTTTAATTTCAAAACTTTCAATTTCGCTAAGCAAGAATTCTTTTTTCATCAAAGGATAAAATTTTACAAATATTTTTTGCTCATCAACTTTAACTGTTAGTTTTATAACAAAGAAAAGCCATATCACAAACAGAAGTATCGGGATTGTTATTACAAATAAAATGATAAATTCAGTATCGGAAAGGGGATCGGAACCAATGGGTTTCTTCAATATAAATTGATAATAAAAAGAAACTATCTGAAAGATTATCATTCCGGATGCAATCGGTGTAATCAAAAAAAGGTTCCACCTTTGATCGAACTTTTCTTCCTCATGGAATAGAATCTTATCCTCTTTCATATTTACCTCACATATTATTTCTAATATACGTCTTGGGATTGTTCAATTCGCGTAAAGCATCGTTTGCAATCCACCGTGCAGATTTTGAATCTATCGCTTTTATTTCCTCTGCACATTTAACAGCTTCCTCTCTTAAAAAGAAACTTCGTTTCCCGATTTGTCTAAGCGACCAATTAACAGCTTTCCTAACAAAGTTCCTCTCGTCGGTAGAATATTTTTTTATCAGTGGTAAGAACTGTAGAAATTCAACGTCATTTCTTTTTTTATCATGCACAGCAAGGTAAGCAATAAGAGAGAAAGCCGTTCTGCGTACAAATTCTTCTTTTCTTTTTGACCATTTCGGAATTAGCTCGTAAGCAAAATCGGTTTTGCGTAATAGGTTTGAACAAGCACCGTCAACGATATCCCACGAATTAAAATCTTTCGCCCACTTATTTACTAATGCCTTCGTTGTTAGTTTTGGATCTGCAATCATTGTTGCAACGTGCCTCGCTTCGTGGTTACCGCTATCCCAAAGTTTAATTGCCAGTTCGTGATCCTTACCTATCTTTTTAGCAATGGAACGCATTATCGGTACATTAACACCAAAAGCTTTCTGCACATTAATTCCAAAGCGAGCCATTCCTTGTCGGTTATATTCGCTTCCTTGTTTTTTTAATTCCGCCAGAACAGATTTTATTGTCTGGCTCTTCTGTTTAATTATTTTTGTTTTCATCGTTAAATATAAACATCAGATGTATTTTGTGTCTTATTTAATTTCTAAGACGTACAATTTCTCTTCTATATCCGAAACAACATAAATTTTCTTTCCGTTACTGTCCACAGCAATTCCTTCGGCTTGCGTAATGCTTGTTTTAAAAGATTCAATTACTTTTCCATCTAAGTCGCATCTATACAAGGATTTGTTTTCGTCGCTCAATATCCAGAGTTCGTTGGCTTCGGCGGAAAGTTCGAGTCCCGAATAATCACTTGCAAATTTTAATTCTTTTCTACTGATCTCTTTAAATTTGCCGTCGTACTCTGTAAGCACCGCCGGGTTTTTCTCCTTCAATACAAAAAAATGTTTACTCTTTCTATCGTAAGTAATCCCTTCGAGCCCGTTGTTTTTCTTATTTGAGAATGAAGTTTTTACTCTCTTTAACACCTTACCGCTATAACCAACAAAAATAATTTCTCCTGAGATTTCCGAAACAACAGCTATGGTTGTATCATTAATTACTGTTACGGCTTCAAGATCGGTGGCGTTTACTTTTAACGATTTAATAATTTTGCCATCCAGGGTAATCAAATAGGCGGTACTGTTTTGATCGCTGACTGTCCACAAATATTTTTTGTCGGTTGTTAAAGTGAGTCCCGATGGTTCGGCTACTTTTATTTTATAAGAAGCTGTTTGTTTAAGCTGGCGGCTTTTTTCTTTTTTATCTGCCGATGTACAATTGCAATTAAGAAGGAGCAGAATTACAGCAAAAAATGTGATTGTAAACTTCGTTTTCACTTTATAAAGTTCATCTTTTTAGTTTGAGAAAAACTTCCGGCACACAATTTATAAAAATAAATACCGCTTGTACATCCTTCGTTCTGGACTCTGAATTCTACACTATATCTACCCGGTTTTTGGTATTCATTAACTAGTGTGGCCACTTCTCTGCCAAGGACATCATAAACCTTCAATGTCGTAAAGACGACCTGACGGGTCGTCTCTACAGTTGGAACATTATATTCAATAGTAGTTGAAGGATTAAACGGGTTAGGATAGTTCTGATACAACGTAAAATCATTAGCGATTTGATCGTTAATCTCTACATCTGTTGTAACCGCTTCTATTTCATAAGCCGGGGAAAATGTAACAATCTTACCGGACTTTTTACCGATACCTTTAAATGTGTATGTTCCTTGATTCGTTACGATAATTGATAACGAATCGCCCACCAATTCTAAATTAACATCCGCATTCAGCGATTTAAATTCTATTTCATCGATATTAAGAACTTCGCCGAAAAATTCCGACTTGTGAAATTTCAGTTCTTGCCCAACAACAATAGGATCGTTGGAAAAATCCTTTTCTTTCCATTCAATATCGGAATAGTCCTTCGACAAATTTGTATTAAGCCAATAAAATCTCTGTGATATCCACGATTTCAAATAATTAATTTCCGATTGGTATGACGTTAATTTGTACTTATTCGGCCATACATACGTTTTACCGTCAAAAAGTTCCGGCCACCGCGCCGAGTTTCTCGTCACTGCCTCGGAAAGTAATCCCGTTGTGCTATCTATATAATATGTGATTGTAAGATAACTCAAAATAGTTTCTTGCAGTTCGTACCACCGCTTAGCAAGTTTATTAATAAAAACCGGGTCTTCCATTAATTTGATTGTATAAAACGGGTTCACCAAATCACCATCCGAACGTTTATATGATTGCCATCCAAATGGATTAAAGCCGTCGTCATAATCCGCCACGCCAAAAGAAATATCAAAATCCCAGAGCGGTCCCATAACAAGTTTACCGTTTTCGCTGTCGCGGTCTTTATAAAAATAAGCACTTAGCCGGTATGAGTCTGTGTTCTTGGAAAATTCGTTCAACAAATAGCAATCTATAAAAGAATCAAGATCGATATAATTATAGTAGCCGCTGAACGGATCGTTATAAAGGCTTGTGCTCAATATTGTCTCGAATTGCGTAACATAACTTTTAATATAATTGAATTGTTCTTGTGTAATATCTTCTAACTTTGGCTCCTGGATATTATAATAAACTTTTCCGCTTCCGCCGTTAATTGGGGGGAATGGCGAGTACCAATATTTTTCATCGTATTCACGCCTATCGATATGAATAATATAACCGCCGGTTAGTTTATCACCCGAAATATCTTCAGGATCAATCTTTTTGATATCAACGCGGTTTTTATCGCGCTTTATTTTCTCTTGTAGAATGTAAATGCCTCTGTAATCCCCATTTAAAACCAGTTCACAATATTTTGTACGCGAAGCATAATTTCCCATCTCGTTTGCAAACTTATAAATGAGCACGTTTCTTAAAAAAGTTTTGTCTATGTGTGACGAATTTAGAACCCAATCACTTTCCTCCGGCATTCCTAGAAGGGAAACATCGATATCGTTACCGGCGCTATCCCGAGTTTCTATTCCATACTGTTTTTTTTCAAACATCTGCGAAGAGTGACCGCGTATTTCAATCCCGATTTTACCGTCGTATGCAAAAACATTATCCGTAACGTAATTTCTATTACCGGCACCGTTGTCAATAATTTTCATATCCGCTTCAATCTTCGGCTCGTCTTTAATTGTCTGGCCGTTTGTGTTAATGATAATAATCGGAAGGTTGGATGAAGTAAAATTAGTTTGAGAGTAAATTAGTTCATTCCGCAAAAGAAAAATTGTTACGAGTAATATTGTTCGAAAAAGTACCATGGCCTTATTAAACTGTATCCACGTTGTTTATGTATTTGGGTTATTATATAATCGATTCAAATAGCCGACTTTATCATCCAAATAGAGATGATCCGGAAAGCCTTTAAGGTAATGGCAATTACCGCATGCTTTAACTTGATCTCGCTTGTTATCCAAATGAAGCAAACGAAATTTTTTTATCTTTTCACCATTCCAAATATCGTTTAACGTTTCCTTGCTTAAATCGCCAACAATAGTTTCCATCGCCCAATCAACACAACAGACTGAAACTTGCCCGTTAAAATTAATCGCCAAAGATCTAAACGGTTCCGGGCAGACTTTTTTATCCCGTAGTTTAGATGCTCTTCCCATTCCGCGTTTTACTTTTATGCCGAGTGTAAAATCTTTCACATCGGAGTTCGACCATCCCATTAAATTGTTTACACTCACCTGGTCCGATATAAGCGCAAAATCATCATAAAATTTTTTGATCGTCTCTTTATCGAAATTAACATCAACAATTTTTGTTTTAATAACAAGCGGACTTTTCCTTCTAACTTTTTCTTCAAAAAGATATCGCACATTTTCTTTTACCACGTTGTAATCTGAATAATTCTGCGTAATCGATCCATAACCATTGTCATCTACATGCTCGATAGAAACACGAATTACATCCAGGCCGCTTTCCAATAGTTCGTTTGCTCTTTCTTTTGTCAGCAAAGCAGCATTAGTTGTAGTTTGTATCGAGTGTGCAGCATTTCTGTCTTTAGCATAAGATATCATTCTGCCCAATTCTTTGTGAATCAGCGGCTCGCCGTCTTTATAAAGATGAAGTTCATTTACTCTTTGTCGGGATTCGGCGCACATTTCTGCAAGCTCATCTATTATTTTGCAGAACAATTCATACCGCATCACACCCTTAGGACGGTTAATTGTTTTTAACAATTCGAAATCCCCGGTCGGGCAAAAGATGCAGCGGAAATTACAGAGATTGGTGGGATCGATATGTAAAGAATGAGGTACCGAAAGTGGGAGCTGCATATAAAGGGGAGGAACAAAACGATTCGGAAATGCTTCCCTGATTTTATCCCTTACAAACCATGGTAGATTTTCATAGAATAGTTTGGCGCCTTTCCTCGTCACTCTGCCAAACTTCAAATTAAAATTCATTAAACATTGTTCCCGGTTTCAAACTCCGCAATCGGTTTTTCACTAACGGTAAATTTTTCGAACTCGCCGTCTAGTTTGAAATATTCCTCTTTGAAGTCGTTCTTAAACCCGTTATAAGATTTTTTTGATTCCCATATATCAATCGTAACAAAAATTAATTTGTTATCAACATCTTGCAACAATTTTGTTTCTTTATAGCCGCCGTCCTTCTTAAAAAGCTCAGCCCATGTTCCGTTTGGTCCATAGGCTGAAACAAAATCATCAAGGTATTCTTGCTTAACTGTGAACTGCCATATAACTATATACATAAGAATACATTAATACTAATCTGCTTTTTCATAAACACGAACGTATTCGACTTCCATTCTTTGAGGAAAGATAGTGTTATCAATTCCCTGGGCACCTCCCCATGAACCGCCAATTGCAATATTTAATATCAAGTGAAAATCTTTATAGAATGGCCACGTTTGCCATCCCTTGTTTTCATTTTTAAAGGAAAAATATTTTGTGGAATCAACAAACATTTTTATTTCGCTCGAATCCCATTCCATAGCATAAGTATGGAATGCCGACATTGCATCATTAAATCTTACCGTTGCCGTTTTTTGAGTATTGTTGGTCCAGACATATTTATCACAATGAATTGAAGCGTGGATAACTCCGGGATCATAACCGACATGTTCCATAATATCTATCTCACCATTATCGGGCCAGCTTCCGTCGCCAAGATTCCAAACAGTGGGCAGCATCCAGATTGCGGGCCATGTTCCCCTTCCGTACGGAAGTTTTGCGCGTACTTCAATTCTGCCGTATGTCCAATCACCTTTATTTTTTGTTACAAGCCGCGCAGATGAATAAGGTTTGCCTTGATAATTATCTTTCCTGGCTTCTATTATTAATTTACCATTCTTAACACGTGAATTTTCCTGGCGGTATGCGTAATATGCCTGGGCTTCTTCATTGACCCATCCGGGATCCGCTACATCGTATCCCCATTTTTTTATATCGGGTAAACCGTTATAATTAAATTCGTCCGACCAAACCAAATTCCATCCGGGTAATTTTGTAGAATCGTCTGTCGCCGGTTCATTTGACTGTGAAGAACAATTTGTAAATGCAATAAATATCAGCACAACTAAAAAATGGGTAATTGGAAGTTTCATCGTTTATTCCTTTTATAATTTTCCGTAAAACACTCCGGTAAAATTAAAATAAATTAGGGTGAGATTCAGATTTTCGGTTCGCCGAAAACAAAGATTTTAATTTCTTCGATAGGATTATTCACTCTATTCGTAATCATTCCGACTTCATTACCAATCATTTGTTATTGAAACTTTATCTTCTGCACCGAAGAGTACTAAAAGATCATCGCTTTGAATTATATAATCCGGTTTAGGTAAAATATAATTCTTAGTTTCATCATCATCGGAATAAGGCGAGCTGAGTTTTTTTATCATTAGTATCTCCAATCCGTATTTACTTCTTAATCCGGTTTCTGCTATTGTTCTGCCCCAAAATTCCCTGATCGGTCTTTTCTCAACAATTGCAAATCCTTTCATAACTTTCATTTTCTTCGTAGTATCAATATTTCTAAGTTCACGCGAAAAGCTTTCAACCAAATTCTGCTTTAAATTTTCTTTGTTATACGCCGTAATTACATCTTGTCTTCTTACCGAGCCGATTATCATTCCATTATCGTTTTCATTTACCACCGGAAATTCATCAGCATCCTTTGTTTCAAAAAGCTTCATCACATGATCAAGATCATCATTTTCCGATATCGTAGTAATCTGTCTTGTGGAAATGTCTCTTGCAACAAGGACTTCACGTATATGTTCATACTCTGTAATTATAGGGCGCAATTCACTTTCTGTTATAATGCCTTTAAGTCTTCCATTGTTATCAATAGTAAAAAATGTATTGTGAGAACTGTCCATCATTCTGTTTAAAATTTTCGTCAGTGAAGTATCTTCGGGTATCAACACATAATCCTTTTTCATTACTTGTTTAACCTGGAGATTTCCGAGCAGACTTATTTCTTTTCTTTTATGAATACGGTAGCCTTGTTTTTCAAGATGTCGTTCGTGAACAGATTTTTTTAGTGTAACATTAACCACCATTGTACTTGCAACAACCGCGAGCATTAACGGGAGAATAAATGAATAATCTTTGGTCATTTCGAATATGATCAAGATCGATGCAATCGGGATAGAATTTATGCCGCCAAGAACGGCGCCCATACCAACAAGTATGAATGCGGTAACATCGAGTTGCAAGCCGAACAAATAATTAACAGCTGTTCCGAATAAAAATCCGAAACATGCGCCAATAAAAAGAGAAGGCGCAAAAATTCCGCCAAAGCCGCCGGAGTTTAAAATCAACGGGACAAGTATAAACTTCAAACCGAGCAGCACGGCAACAACTTGCCAGCTTAAGCTGTTACTTAAAATGCTGTTGATCGCAACGTAACCAATACCAAATATTTCTTTGTAAAAATATCCGCACACACCCATGATTAATCCCGCTGTTACCATCAAAATCGAACGTGGAATTTTTTTTAATATCTTCTTGGATAAAAACGAATCAAGAATGTTCGAGTACTTGATAAAAAGAAGAGAAACAAACCCGGCCAACACTCCCATTACGGCGTACAGATAGATAAGGTGGTACTCACCAACATTTGGACTTTGGAAAACGAACACAGAGGTGTTGCCGAGAAAAATTCTTGATATTGCACTTGAAGTTACGGAAGCAAGAATCAGGGCAGAAAAAGTTGATGTTTGAAACTCGTTGAGAAGAACAATTTCGAGAGCAAAGAATATACCGCCCATCGGTGTGTTAAAGATAGCGGCAATGGCAGCACCCGAACCGGCAGCAGTAAAA
Organism: Bacteroidota bacterium; assembly: GCA_040755055.1. Classification (GTDB taxonomy): domain Bacteria; phylum Bacteroidota; class Ignavibacteria; order Ignavibacteriales; family Melioribacteraceae; genus DYJK01. The sequence goes on along the minus strand of JBFMBS010000015.1, from coordinate 1,101 downwards.
ACTCTTTTACGTGAATCGGAAAGTTTTAATAGATGTGCAATTTTATTTGCTACTCCCCCACCAAGCTGTGCCGCCGGTGCTTCGGGACCAACAGTGTTGCCGGAACCAATACTTAATACCGGTGCAATAAAATGGAAAATAGTTGTGCGCAATGGTATTCTATTTCCGTTGCTTGCAACAGATTTTATAACTTCGGCAACGCCGCGCTGTTTGGATATATCCGGCGCAAGAGTAATCATAACACTTTGTATCAACATACCCAATGCCGGTAAAACAATTACGGCTGCGGCGCCCAGGAAAAACAATCCTTCTTTTGTTTGTGTAAAAAAGACTTTATTAAAAAATTCTATCGAGTTATGAAACAGAACAGTAGCAAATCCAACTGCAGCTCCAATCAATACTGAAAAGAATACAAATTGAGTGTAATCGGTTTGGAATATTTTGTTATAATATCTTGCTGTAAGTTTCTTTATGTACAAGAATATTTTAGTTATCATCACTTTACCAAATTGATTGTTCTAAACATCGTTCTCCTCAAACCTAAGTTAAGTAATAAATCAAAAATAAATAATCACTTTGTGTTGAACGGAAATGTTGACGAGCGCAATAATTTCCATTCTCCATTATTTTCTTTCTGCCAGATTTGAATCCCTTTATCATGCGCTATTGCCGGTTCCGTTGCCATAGCCGGTTTAATCGTTGCCGTGATAACAACCCTCACAAAAGCAAGGTTGCCGCTAACATGTATCTCGTCAACTTTAGATTCAAGCTTAACCGCAAGATTTTTATTGGTTAGTATATGCTGGTACTGATCTTTAATCGATTTATAATTTTGATCTGGCTGATCCGGATAGTAACCTATAAAATCCTCGCTGTAGATCGATAAAGCTTTGGCAACGTCTTTGTTAACAAATGCGGTTGTCCAATCAGCAATTTTATTTTCAATTATTTTTGCTTCATCTGCCTGGGCACTTACGCTTGAATAAAAAACAAATAAAACCAAAATGAAACGGGCAAATCTTCCGGTAAGGTTCATTATTTAATCCTGATTTTGTGATGCGTAAAAATATAAACCCATTTCATAAGAATCTATGAAATGGG
>JBFMBS010000014.1:73699-100130 GCA_040755055.1 Bacteroidota bacterium | reverse complement strand
TTGATTTCACTATTTTTCATCTCGGAGACTCCTTTTAGTTTTTTTGTTATCTGCAATAACAATTTTAAGATTATTTGGAGTCTCTTTTTCTAAAATCGAATTTCAACTAAGATTGAATATATACCTTGGTAATAAACTCCGTTGATAAACAAACCAAACTTTCTTCTTGTAATTTTTTCATATGAAAAAAGATTAGTCCACTGTAATTTTTAGTGGTTTCGCATCTACTCCAAAGCTGAAACGAAGTTTGCTGAAGTTTGGCATTCCAGAGAAAAGGGAAAATTTAAAACCGTTGGAATAACCAAGCGGCTCTTTTGGGAATCCAAAGAAATTGTGGTCGAGATCGTTATTACTATTCTCATCGTGAAAAACAATTATGGCATAATCACCATATTGTAGATTTGAAAAAATAGAAGTGGCTTTACCCTGACGAATTTCCACTGCATCTCTGAGAAATGGCTTTTTGGGAATATCGTCTTTCTCACGATAAAGATTTACAACGGCTTGCCCGCGGTCGTGAATGAAACCGCTGACTTCCACAACAAGATTTTCTTGTTGAGCTTCTACAGAGCCGGACATCACAACAAAAAAGAGAATCAGAATCAAGGCCGTGATAAGCCAGCTTCTTTGGTTATATATTATTAGTAACCGGTTGAACATTTTTTTTAATCGAACGGAGTTATTCATATTGTTTCCTTTTTTTATTTATTATTTAAAGATCTCGGCAACACAAATATCGTAATGAAAATAATATTTTACTATGTTTACGTAGTAAAATTACTGCTATATTACAGATAAGTCAAGTAAAAAATAAAAAATTACTATGATATCATAGGAATTTTGCTTACATTTTGGTGGAAATTTTAAGGAGTTCGTATGAATAGTGAAAATATTATCGCTGGATTGAAGGAGTTGCTCGATGCTTATCAGAATTATTCAAAATCTGCCGGTAGTGATATAATTGATTTACAATCCTTTTCCCTCTGGCTGTTTCATCAGGAAGCAGCGAAAAAAGAAAGTACCGAAACTAAAACAGCTCACGAGCAGCTTCATACTTCTGCTATTCACGGAAGTATCGATGACAAGATTAGTTTTATGCTCTTCAACATGCAAAAACTAATCAAGTTCTATGTTAAAAAAGCTTTGGAGGGAACGCAGCTCGTTAGTATCGATGATATTCATTTTCTTCTTTACCTCGCTCAAAATGAAAGCATGAAAAAAAGTGAGATCATTAATTCCAACATAACGGAAATGTCTTCCGGCATAGAGGTAATAAAAAGATTATTAAAAAAAGAATTAATTGAAGATTTTGACGATCCGAACGATAAGCGTTCAAAGAGAGTTAAAATTACTGCGAAAGGAATTGAGGAAACTAAAAAGTTAACCGAGAAATTTGAGAATGCGCACAAGCTGATAACGAGCGGAATAGAAGAAGAAGAAAAATTTAATCTGCTTGCACTGCTTCACAAGATTCACAGCTTCCATCTAAATATTTACAATAACGAAAAGAATAGTTCGCTGGTAGAGCTGTTTGAGAAATATCTCACCAAAAATTAGCGGCTATGATTTTAATTTTTCCAATCAACAATTGCAGATGATTTGACTTCTCTGTTTTCGAGTTTGTCTTTGACGGTAACGGTTATCAAATATTTATTCGCCGGATATTTTGAAAGATCCAACTGCAAAAATATTTGTGGATCCGCTTCGAGGGTCTTGTAATTAGAGGTAAGAGTAAGTTTTTCTTTACCGGAACTAGAAAAAATATTTAATAAAGTCGATACTACTTTTTCGATGCCAGTCTGTTCATCAATTTCACTTATTGAGATGTTTTGTTCAAAATCGGTTAAATTGTTCTTGTCCTTCTTCAAATTGTAAATTTCATAGTAAATAAATATTGAATTTGCTTGCTTAAACCCTCTTGTCGGATTCGGTAGAATATTTATACTACGTCTATCAAAATAACCATCCTCCGGTTTATTCCTACTCACATCGAGTGCCAGCACTATATCGCTGATATCCAAATGGTTATTACTAAATCTCCTTATATTTAACTCGCTTCTATTCGATGATGTCCCTTTATCAATATCACGTATTATTTCAAACGAAGCAAAACCCGAATCCGCTCTAACTGTTGCGTTGAAATTTTTAACAGTCCCCTCTTTTTTCGTTTCATCTAATTTCACATTAACTACTCTTCTAAATTGCTCACGGTAGTCTTTGTCTAAAAAGAAAAATCCTACTTTATGGTTTAAGCTAATTTCGTTTTCAAATAGACTGTCATCGGCATCTAAAATATAATTTACATATACATCGGCATGATTTCTTTTTTCGAAACTCTTAAACTGAACTATTTCATAATTGATATCGAACCGGGGTCCATCAAATTTTGGATTGTAAAGTATTGGTACTAATCTTCGCAAGTTATCCATCATAAAATGGGTATCACCTCCAAACTGTGGTTGTACTTTATCTTTAGGAGCCGGTGGTGTTGCAAACAAAAAATTTCCCGATTGAGCCATATCTGTAAATCCCAGGGTCATATTCTCATAGTTCCAAACATCGGTTTTCATATTCACTCTCGTATCACCCATACTTGGACGTATTCTCATTCTGCTTATTGGTTCGCCGTAACGAAGCATCACTTCTCCCCGGTTTGATCTCCATCCAATTACTCCCATCGACGGGACACTGAATTTTAAATTTGCATAGGCAATTCTTGAGTAATGTTCAAGCAGCCTTTCGTTATAATCAGTTAGATAGAGTGGGTCGGACACTTTCCAATAATCATTTATAAATCCGGTCATTTCGTATTCATTAATTTGATCAATCGTTTCGTGGTAAGCCGGTTGAAGCATTTCACGGACTGAGTTAATTGTAAAATCAGTCCGCTCGTCGTTATTCATCAGCTCAAGTGCGTTTTTATAACAATTAAATGATTCTTTCATATCAGAAATTTTGTAATTCAACAAACCAAGACATAAAAAAATATCTTTATTTGACCTTTTGTTATTGATTAACCTTTTTAAAATTGGTATGCCTAAACGCGGCAGATTTGCTTCTTCGTAGAGTAATGCTAACTGCAATGATGCTTCAATATTTAGCGAATCATAAACTAAAGCGTTTTTAAAATATTTTTCAGCATCAAGAAAATCTTCATAAGCATATTCCTGGAGATCACCATAAATTTCTCCCATATCCCTAACAGAAAAATTATACTCGGAAAAATCTTCGGCTTTTATTTCACCTAGATTAATCCAAGCATTTATATATGTACTATCTTGCAATATTATTTTTTCAAATTCATCAATTGAGCTAACACGCGCAAAATCTTTCATTAAAGTGGCAAAAGCATACCGGTATTCAAGATTATCCGGCTCCTTCCATACCGCCTTTCTAAAATGTTCATAGGCAAAATTGCGTGATGTGTAAGTGTCGCGCTCCAAATATATTTTCGCTATTTGATAATGAGAACCGGCATCATCATACAAACGTATTGATTCCTTAAAGAATTTTTCTGCGTTTACCTTATCATTAACCTTTAGCGCATTAATACCTTTTAAGTAAAGTTCATTTTTCTCTTTATCGTCTTGAATTGAAAAAACATTAGAGTTTGAGATAAAAAAGAATATTATCAAAAAGAGAAGGTTTATTATATGTAAGTTTTTCCCCCTCATAATTCCGGTTGTTTTCAATTCAACATAATAACATTAAAATGTAAAATCAATTCTCATAATAATACCTTTACCTATATAGTAAAACACTGTAAAAACAATGCAACCTTATTTAAAAATGTATCGTCTAAATATTCAAACAACAGAGAAGTTTATGAAAAAATTATTTACGATTCTTTTTTTTACTCCTCTCATTTTATCTGCTGTTAACAATGACAAAGTGGTAAACCTTATAAAGATTGATTCACCCATTATAATTGACGGTATTATAGACGAAACATGGAATACTGTTACTGAAATAGCCGATTTTTTTCAGCTCCAACCCTATTTTGCAAAAGAACCATCACGTAAAACCTATGCAAAAGTTCTAACGACAGAATATGCTTTATACTGCCTGATAGTTTGTTATGATAGTTTAGATAATATCCAGCAGCATACCGGCAAATTGGACGACTTCGGGGGGGATGTCGTCTCAATTATGCTTGATACATTCGGCGATAAAAACTCAGCATACAAATTTGCCGTTAGTGCTTCAGGTACACGCGCAGATTGCCGCCTTCTTGATGATGCACGTAACCGTGATTACAGCTGGGATGGAATATGGTTTGCAGACAGCAGAATTTATGATTGGGGCTTCGTAGTTGAAATGGAAATCCCATATAAATCAATACAGTATGATGAAAACCTAGATTCATGGGGTTTGGATTTTGACAGATGGATCCCATCAATTTCCGAAGATCAATACTGGTGTGAATATGAACAGAACGAAGGACAAAGAATCTCAAAGTTTGGTAAACTACAATTCCAGGATTTTAAACCGAGTATCAAAGGTCTAAGTTTAGAATTCTATCCAACTGTCTTCGGCAAAATTACCTACATAGGGAATAATAAATACAAAGTCGATCCGGATGCCGGAATCGATATCTTTTATAATCCTTCTCAACAGTTGACATTCCAGGCAACAGCTAATCCGGATTTCGCACAAATAGAAGCAGATCCATACGAATTCAACATTTCCCGTTATGAGGTTTTCTTTAACGAGCGGCGTCCATTTTTCATTCAAGGAAATGAAATATTTATGCCTTCCGGAAGGCAAAGAAATTCCGGATTCTACCGGCCGATGGATTTGTTTTATTCTAGACGAATTGGAAAAATTTTGCCCGATGGTTCCGAATTACCAATTACATTTGGTGCAAAGGCATTCGGCCGTTACGAAGATTGGGAATACGGAGGTTTTGTAGCAAGAACCCCTGAAAAAGATTACACTTACAATGAAACAAATTATACTGAAGAATCTGCGGTTTTCTATTCGGGTAGAGTAAAGAAACAAGTATTTGATAATTCGAGCGTCGGCTTGCTATTCGTAGGCAAACAGACACCAAACAACACGTATGGAGTAATTGATATTGACGGTGCTTTGAGAGAAACCGATTGGCAGTTAGCTTACCAGATTGCGCGATCGGTAAATAACTCAGACGGAGATTTTGCTGCTTCTGCCGGATTCACACAATTTGGCAGTAATTGGATCAATTTCATTCGTACAAGATACGTCGGCGAAAACTTTGATGTTAACCAGGTTGGTTTTGTACCCTGGAAAGGAACATGGGAGTTTGTCGGGTTAACCGGCCCAATCTGGTATCCTAAGGAAGGAGCGCTATCTCAAATACTAATTTACTTTGGACCGACCGCATATTATGAAAAAGTTGATGCATTCACAGATTACGGTGCCCATGTAGGACTTAACATGCAATTCCGAAGTAACTGGGGATATGAAATTAATGTTGCTCTCAATAAATCTAAGGATCTGGATATTGAATATGATTCATATAGTTTGAACCTAAGCACGTGGTTAAATATCAACCCAAAATGGAACGCAAGTTTTTACGGCGGTTATGAGAAGACTTACAATTTTTCAAGAAACTATCTGGCTTTCTATTCATGGTTTGGTTCTTCCTTCTCATGGAAGGCCACTGATATTCTCAAGGTAGGAACAACATATGATATGTATATCGAAGGTGACCCGGATAATAATATCGAAGACATAACATATAATGCACGACCATGGATCTCTATAACACCGATCAATGATCTCAATTTTTATCTTTACGTAGATAACATTTTTGTTCGCTCAACCGATCAAATGGAAAGAATTTTTGTCGGCGCACTTTTCTCATATCAGTTTTTGCCCAAGAGCTGGGTTTATCTTGCAATCAATGAAGTGCACGATCGATTCAACTCATCGCGCAAATTGGAAATGAGTGACCGGGTTTCCGTGTTCAAAATTAAATACTTGTATTACCTATAATAGATTCCTATCTCAAGGGCGGGGTTTTGCCTCGCCTCCTTCTTTTTTAACTCGCCAAACATTCTTAATTTTTACCAAAAGAATTTTACGAAATGTCTTTTAGATTTATTGAACATACCGCTGATATCGCCGTGGAAATTGAAGAAGATTCAATCGAAAAATTATTTATTACTTCTGCAAACGCATGGCGTATATCGGTAATGGAAGGAATATCACCGCAAATTGAAAGTTCTAAGAAATTTATTTTTACTTCCGCGACCTTCGAAGAACTACTGATAGAATTTCTAAACGAGTTAAACTTTCAGCTATATACACGCAAATGGGTTTCCGTTTCGGTAAAAGAGATTAAGTTTCAAAAACTGGAATCCGGTTATCAATTGGAAGTTGAGACACTTGGGCAATCGTTTAATCCGGCGATACATTTACTAAAGGAAGAAATTAAAGCTGTAACTTATCACCAGCTGGTAATTGAGAAAAAAAAGAATGTTTTTTCTACCAGGATTGTGTTTGATATATGATTCTGGATACTAGCTATATGATACTGGGTTCTGAATTTTTAATAAATAGTACCGACTACCATTTACACATTATAAAAGCGCAAACTCTAATAATTTTTTGTAGATTTGATATGTAATACAATTATAATAATGAGTAAAGCAGAACATATTAAATATTGGCTTGATAGTGCAGAACATGATCTCGATGTTACACGCACTTTATTTGATACTGAGAAATATGATTGGGCACTGTATCTCGGTCATATTGTTCTAGAGAAAACAATGAAAGCCATATATGTTCAAAATAATGACAATAAAATACCCTCGAAAATTCACAATCTAGTTAGATTAGCGGAGGTTGCATTAGTTAATATTAATGAAAAAGAGAAAACTATTCTTGACATGATAAACGATTTCAACTTAGAAGTAAGATACCCCGAGTATAAAAACGAGTTTTACAAAATTTGTACTAAAGAGTTTGCTGAAGAAAAGATAAACCAAATTAAAGAGTTCTACCAATGGTTAAAATCCCTGATAAAATAAAAAGCATAATTGAAAGATATCTTGTTCTCCTTCGTGAAAATAATATCCAGATAAAAAATGCATACTTGTTTGGAAGCTTTGCTAATGGAAGCAACAACGAGTGGAGTGATATTGATATAGCAATTGTTTCGGATGCTTTTGAAGGTATAAGAATTAAGGACCGTGATAAGATAAGAAATATTACTCTTGCAGTTAGTTCCAATTTAGAAGTCTTACCGTTTAATCCAAAAGATTTTTCTCTTGAAAATCCTTTAGCTAAAGAAATAATTGAAACCGGGATTAGTTTAGTTTAATACAATAATTGATTATTCCATCCAATTACCGATGACTAAAACAGAGTTACTACTCATGCAAATCCTCGGGATAGAAATAGAAAAAATCAACGACAACCTTTGGGAAATTCCCAAACACGGCGGAATGCTTGTGCCGGGTAGAATTTACACTTCGCGGAATATGCTGGAAGGTTCTCTTCAGAATGATGAAGCAATCAAACAAGTAATTAACGTTGCACATTTACCGGGGATTCAAAAATATAGTCTTGCAATGCCGGATATTCATTGGGGATACGGCTTTCCTATCGGCGGTGTTGCAGCAACTGATTTAAATGAGGGAGTAATTTCACCGGGCGGAGTAGGTTACGATATCAACTGCGGCGTGCGGCTCGCGAAAACCTCACTTCGGTACGACCAAATAAAAAACAAAATTCAAAAACTTGTTGAGAACCTCTTTAAAAATATTCCAACCGGGGTAGGTGCAAGCGGAGCCATTAAAAAAGTATCAGGTGGAGAAATTAAAAAAGTATTAACTAACGGTGCCGAATGGGCAGTCAGCAATGGATTCGGTTCTGCCGAAGATTTGGAATTAACGGAAGAAAACGGAAAGTTAAAAGATGCCGATGCTGATGTAGTTAGTAACCGTGCAATAGAACGCGGTATGGATCAAGCCGGAACACTTGGTTCCGGGAACCACTTCTTAGAAGTAGATATCGTTGAAGAAATTTACGATGAAAAAACTGCTGAAGTTTTTGGTCTCTTCAAAAATCAGATTGTAATACAAATTCATACCGGCTCACGTGGATTAGGTTACCAAATTTGTGAAGACTACCTGAAAGTTCTTGTTCAAGCAGAAAAAAAATATGGATTCAAACTTCCTGATAAACAGTTAGCATGTGCACCGATTAATTCTAAAGAGGGACAAAACTATCTTAGCGCTATGAGAGGTGCTGCAAACTTTGCATGGAACAACCGGCAAATAATAATGCACCTCGCAAAAAAAAGTTTCTTGGATACTCTTTCAATTTCCGAAAACGAATTAGGATTTAACCTCCTCTACGATGTATGCCATAACATCGCGAAAATTGAAGAACACTTGATTGATGGCGAAAAGAAAAAAGTCTGCGTACACCGTAAAGGTGCAACACGTGCGTTTCCGGCAAATCATAAATTAATCCCGGTAAAATATCGGGAAGTCGGTCAACCGGTATTGATTCCCGGTGATATGGGCAGATATTCATTCGTTTCGGTCGGAACAGAAAAAGCAATGGACGAAACATTCGGGAGTTCATGTCACGGTGCCGGAAGAGTTCAGAGTCGTCACCAAGCATTGAAAGAAGCTAAAGGCAGAAATTTAATTGATGAATTAACCAAAAGCGGAATCGTTATTCAGGCAAAAGGTTACAAAACAATTGCCGAAGAAATGCCCCACGCGTACAAAGATGTTTCTGAAGTTGTTGATGTTATGCACTATGCCGGTATCAGTAATAAAGTAGCAAAGATCCGTCCGGTTGGTGTAATTAAAGGATAAAAAAGAACCGGTTTTAAGACCGGCTCTTTCCGTAAGCAAACTATTAATCACAAACATCCGGCATTTTTGAAACTGCTTCGTTCCACTGTGCAAGTTGTTCTTCGGTTAATATAGATTCAATGTTGCTGAACAACACATCTTTTTCGTTGCACAAATTTTCTTTTAGATTAAGATTATCGGCATTAGTTTTTATTTTCTCGCGTGTCGATTCGTTAAGAGCTTTTAGTGCATCGTGAGCTTGTTCTCTTGTGATAACTCCATTCTTTAAATCTTCGATTATCAACTCGCGCTGTGCGTTAGCTTCTTCAATAACCGGTTTGTTTATTTCATGGAATTCTGCGAGGAGAGGCTTTACTGCATCGTGAAATGCTATTACAAAATCATGTACGGCTGTTTTTTGATCATCACTAAGATCGAGTCTTCTTAATACACGACCTATGTGTTTAGCAAAGTTAAACCGGTCAAACCACGGATTACCGCGTAATGGGCCATTTCCGTTCCTAAAATCGGTACTGCCTTGAACAAATGTATATCTGAAGAGGGACTTATTAAGTACCATTCCTTTTTCGAGTGTTGCATCTTCGATACCGTTTTCTACATCCGAGTAATCAATGATTGCATATTGCGGTGAATCGAAACTATCTGTATTGGAATTAGTAATTTCATCATCGCTTTCACAACCACTAAATAAAATGAACATGAATAACGATAAAGATAAAAACAAAAGACTTATTTTTATTTTTTTCATAGCTGCCTCATTATTGTTAATTACAGAATTATGACACAAGGCGGTTTTAATAGGTTTAAAAACATAATTTTTTTTTGAAACTTGTCCACAAGAAAATTAATTTTATAACATATATATGCTTTCCAATAATTTTAAGGATTTGTTATGAATATTAATATCAATGGTTTGTCTGTAAACATATTCGGCGATCCTAAAAATCAACCGATAATATTTGTTCATGGATTCCCTTACGATCATACTATGTGGGAAAATCAAATTGAAGCACTACAAAAAAATTATTTCTGCATTGCTTACGATGTCCGCGGACTCGGTGATAGTTTTGTGGGTGATGGCCAATATACAATGGAATTTTTTGTTGACGATCTCTTTTCTATTATCAAAGGGCTTCATCTAAATAAACCCGTCTTGTGCGGACTATCTATGGGCGGGTATATTTCTCTCCGTGCAATTGAAAGAGATCAAAACATTTTTTCTGCCTTAATTCTTTGCGATACTAAAGCTGAAGCCGACGATAATACCGCTAAAATAAAACGTACGTTCGGCATCAATCAAATTAATACCGATGGTTTAGTAAAATTTGCGGACGCATTTGTTACAAATTGTTTTGCAGAAGAAACACCAAAAGAGCAAGAAAAAATGTTCCTGACAACTCTTTACAAAACGCATAAGCATAATCCCACCGGTGTAAAAGGTTGCATTATTGCCATAATGAGCAGAACGGACACAACTGATTACTTGCCTAAAATAAAAATACCGACATTAGTATTGTGCGGATCATTTGATAAGTTAACGCCAACATCGGTTATGAGAAATATGGCAAACAAAATACCCGGTTCTGAATTTGCTATTATACCCCAAGCCGGGCACATGACACCGCTTGAAAATCCTGAGTGTGTTAACGACTTGATAATTGGATTTTTGAAAAGGAAACTCTAGTTCTGCACAACGCTGTCTATAGATTTGAATTCTTTTATCTTCTCTTGTTTCGGTTTTGTTGTATCGGTTTGTAATTTTAATTCTATAGGCAAATTATTTTCTATTGTTTCCTTAACCGGAATCCGGTTGGGTGGGAATGTAAAATCAATATATCCTGATGACACAACTAAAAATCCAAGTGTAATTATAGACGAACAAAACACCGGGATAAAATAACCAACTATCCAACCCATACTTTTTCCTTTGGTTCTCTTACCAATAACAGCAAAAGGATGGGTGTCGCTCTGTGATAAATTTCTGAGAATCTGTTTTACCCTACCGTACAAACGGAAAATAGTTAAAGACAATGCCCAGCTGATAATTGTGCCGGTAAATAATATCAGCAGAACAAAAATCTTGGAAGTGTTATAAGTTAAAACTACACCGGCAATTACTATGGCGAAGAAAATCAAAAAGAATTGTATGCGCTGATTTAATATCGACTCGGTAAAAACACGTTCCTGATTAATATCCCAATTGGATGAAATATTTTCCGGTTCGACCCGGTTAAATTTTTCCATTTTATTTTGTCTTAATAAAAATCAACTGTGTAAGAAGTTAATCTGCCGTTGTTATAAATAAATTTGGCGCTAAAAAACTTTTCCTGGAGTAACCACGGGATAAAAATTCTGTCTCCTTCCCAAAGATTCAACTCAAGCAGCTTTTTATTATCAATCCATTCCAGTCTGCCTTCATGTGAATCGACCAATTCGCCTGAAAATTCTTTTGCAGTAAATAAAAAAACATACCAGTCTTTCTTACCATCAAACATAGGGAATGTAATAAATCCGTGCATCATCGGATCTTTAATCAGTAAGCCGCTCTCCTCTTTCACTTCTCTTATTGCACACTCTTGCGGAGTTTCACCGGATTCAAACTTACCGCCGAGCCCGTTCCATTTCCCTTCGTGAACATCATTCTTTTTTTTGATTCGGTGAAGCATCAAAGTTTTATCCTTATTTATTACATAGCAGAGAGTTGCTAATTGCATAATTACCTTTCGATAAAAGGATTTTATTTATTTGATTGAAGACGCAAGTAATTTTGAGATAACATCAAGTTCATCAAGGAACCATTTTACTTTTTCCGGTTTTGCTCTTTTACTATCGCGCACCAATGCAAGCCAGAGCTTGCATTCGTTCGCATATTTCAATGAAGCAATAGTATATGAATTTAAATCTTTTTTTGTCGTAGAAGCCGTTGCTTCAATATAGTTACTTATAACACTCGTGCCGCTGTTAAACAATTCGTCACCCATCCTTTGCGAAACATTATCCTTTGGCAATGAATCGATAAACTCTATCAACTTGAGTGTAAGAAAATATAAACGTTTTCTAAATTCACCTTTGTTTGTCTCTTTCGTCAACCAATCACCTTCAATTTTAAGATAAACCGAGGTAACTACTTTTTAACAAATAATTTTTCACGTAATCACTTACCCCTTCATCAACATTCATTATTTTATTAGTGTAGCCGGAGTTCCTCAATTTGCAGATACTCGCTTCGGTAAAATATTGATACCTATCCCGTATCTCTTCCGGCATATCGATAAATTCGATATTGACCGGCTTGCCGACTGCTTTGAACAATGCCGTAACTAATTCTATCCATGTTTGAGCTTTGCCGGTGCCTATATTGAATATTCCATTTATCTCTTGATTTTGCCAGAAATGCAGCGTCATATCAACAGCATCTTTCACATAAATAAAATCCCTCTTTTGTTCCCCGTCTTTGTAATCATTAAGATAAGATTTAAAAAGTTTAACCTTACCGGTATTACTAATTTGTTCAAATGCTTTATGAACCACGCTCCTCATTTCTCCCTTATGATATTCATTTGGACCATATACATTAAAATATTTCAGACCGGCAACTTTGTTTAACAAACCGTTACGTTTTATCCAGGTATCAAAAAGATGTTTTGAATAACCGTACATATTGAGCGGCCGCAATTCACCCAATCTTGATTCATCATCGCTATAACCGTTTGAACCGCCGCCGTAAGTGGCAGCAGAAGATGCGTAGATAAATCTGATTCCTTTTTCGAGAGAATATTTGGCAAGTTCTTGTGAATAGTGAACATTATTATCCATCAGGTAATCCGCATCTCTTTCTGTTGTAGCAGAACAAGCACCAAGATGAATTATAGATGAAACTTTAAAGGGGAGATCGGATTGGGTAATCATATCGATGAAATCTGCTTTGTGATAAAAATCTGAATAGTTCAACCCGTTAAGATTTTTCCATTTATCGTCAATACCAAGTTCATCAACAATTATAATTCTGTCTATTCCAAGTTGATTCAGTTTCCAAACAACAGCACTGCCTATAAATCCGGCTCCACCGGTAACTACTATCATATCCTTCTCTTAGATTTATTATATTTGAACGAAAATTAAATATATATTGCTATTGAATCAAAGATAACATTTAGTTTTTATTTTTAACAACTATGGAAAGTTAGTGTAGGAATTATGAAATCCAAATTGGACATATTAAGAAATCTGCTGAACGAAAGAATCCTTTTACTCGACGGATCTATGGGAGTATTTATCCAGAGATACAAATTATCCGAAGAACAATTCAGAGGAGATAGATTTAAGAACCACCCGGTTGATCTAAAAGGTAATAATGATATTCTTGTTTTAACACAACCGGATATTATTAAGAATATTCATAATCAATATCTTGAAGCCGGGGCAGATATAATTGAAACAAACACTTTCAACGGAACTTCAATTTCGCAATCCGATTACAAAACAGATCATTTAATATATGAGATCAATTACAACGCTGCTAAGATTGCAAAAGAAGCTGCCGATGAATACACAAAAAAGAACCGCTTAAAACCCCGTTTTGTAGCCGGTGCGCTGGGGCCTACAAATAAAACTCTTTCTATTTCCCCCGATGTGAATGATCCCGGTTTTCGTGCTGTAACCTTCGATCAAGTTGCCAATGCTTTCAAGGAACAAGCAAATGGATTAATTGACGGCGGCGCTGATGTTCTGCTTGTTGAAACCATGATTGATACACTGATTGCCAAAGCTGCTCTTTACGGTATCATGGAGTTGATCGAGGAAAAAAATATTGAGATACCGATTATGGTCTCCGGTTCAATTATTGATATGAGCGGAAGAACATTAAGCGGACAGAATACCGAAGCATTTTGGGTCTCTGTCTCACACACAAAAGATTTATTGAGTGTTGGATTGAATTGTTCGCTTGGTCCGAAACAAATGAGACCGTTCATTTCGGAACTATCGAACATTGCGAACGTATTCATTAGTCTTTACCCCAATGCCGGTTTACCAAATGAATTTGGCGGCTATGATGAATCACCCGGCTCAATGTATTCCGTGCTCGAAGAATTTGCAAAAGAAGGATGGCTGAATATAGTCGGTGGTTGCTGCGGAACCACGCCGGATCATATACGCGCTTTTGCTGAAATTACCAAAAATTATCCGCCTAGAAAAATTCCTGAAGTTAAATCATACTTACAGCTTAGCGGCCTCGAACCATTAATATTCCGACCCGATACAAACTTTGTAAATATCGGCGAACGTACAAATGTAACCGGTTCAAGAAAGTTTGCCCGATTGATCAAAGAAAAAAAATATGAAGAAGCTCTTTCTGTTGCACGCAATCAAGTTGAAAACGGCGCACAGATTCTAGATATAAACATGGATGAAGGGCTGATCAATTCAGAAGAAACGATGACGAAATTTCTCAATCTTATATCTTCGGAACCGGACATTGCAAAAGTCCCGATCATGATCGATTCATCAAAATGGAGTGTTATTGAAGCCGGGTTAAAATGTCTGCAAGGGAAAGGAATTGTAAATTCAATTTCCCTGAAAGAAGGTGAGCAAGTTTTTAAGGAACACGCAAAAAAAATATTAAGGTATGGTGCAGCTGTTATTGTTATGGCATTCGATGAGAAAGGACAGGCAGATACATTTGAACGAAAAATCAGGATCTGCGAACGTGCATACAAAATCTTAACCGGTGAAATCGGATTCTTGCCCCAGGACATAATTTTTGATCCTAACATTTTTGCAATCGCTACCGGCATAGAAGAACATAACCAGTATGCACTTAATTATATAGAAGCAACCAAATGGATAAAGAAAAATCTCCCGTTATCAAAAGTAAGCGGCGGTGTCAGCAACATTTCATTTTCTTTCCGCGGTAACGATACCATCCGGGAAGCAATGCATTCGGCATTTCTGTACCACGCAATAGAAGTCGGTATGGATATGGGAATTGTTAATGCCGGTCAGTTAGCCGTATATGAAGAAATCCCCAAAGAACTTTTAGAAAAAGTTGAAGACGTTATACTAAATAGAAGACCTGATGCAACCGAAAAATTAGTTGAGTTTGCAAATTCAATTACGCGAGATGTAAGACGTGAGACGAAAGACGAGGAGTGGCGTAACGGTACAATCGAAGAAAGACTGAAACATGCTCTTGTAAAAGGAATAGTTGAATACATAGAGCAAGATTTGGAAGAAGCAAGAAAAAAATATTCATCCCCACTTCAGATCATTGAAGGTCCGTTAATGGATGGTATGAACTATGTGGGTGATTTATTCAGCTCCGGGAAAATGTTTTTACCACAAGTTGTGAAAAGCGCACGGGTCATGAAAAAAGCGGTCGCATCATTAACTGCCTATCTCCCCACCTCTTTCCAAAGGAAAGAGGAGAAAGCCAATTTTAAAAAACAAAGTGGTTATAATAAATTTGGATGGCAAACAGCAGATCCGATACTTTACAAAAAGTTAAAAGAATTTTCTGAAGACCATCGTTCTAATCCAACAGCAGCAGAATTAATTTTATGGGAGTTTTTGAAATCGAAACAACTTGAGAACTATAAATTCAGAAGACAACATATAATCGGTTCTTATATTGTCGATTTTGTATGCTTATCAAAAGCCCTCGTTATAGAAATCGACGGTTTAATTCATCAACTACCTGAGAATAAAGAATCTGATGAGATCAGAACAAAATGGCTAAATAAAAATGGGTTTAGGGTAATCCGGTTTACTAATGATGAAGTAATTAATAATACAGAATTAGTTTTAAATAAAATTATAGAATCAATCGATAAGCAACAACCACAGTTAAATGGGATGAATTCTGCCCTCCCCTTTGGGGAGGGACGGGGTGGGGCCGGTACAATTTTACTTGCAACCGTGAAAGGTGATGTACACGATATCGGTAAAAACATTGTTGGCGTTGTTCTTGGCTGCAACAATTATGATGTTATCGACCTGGGTGTAATGGTCCCATCGGATAAAATACTTTCAACTGCTGTTGAGAAAAATGTTGACATTATCGGTTTAAGCGGATTAATAACCCCGTCACTTGACGAGATGGTTCATGTTGCTAAAGAAATGGAAAAACTTGGACTCAAAATACCTTTACTCATTGGAGGAGCTACTACTTCCCGGATTCATACTGCGGTTAAAATTGCACCGGAATATTCTCAAACAACAATTCATGTTCTAGATGCGTCAAAAAGCGTGGGTGTTGTAAGCAATCTCTTAAACAATGATAAAGATACTTTTTCTTATCAAATGAAAAGTGAATACAAAAAGCTGCGGCTCGAACATTCGAAGAAACAATTAGCTAAAGAATTTTTGTCAATTGGTCAAGCGAGGGAGAACAAATTAAAACTCGATTGGGGAAATTATTCTATAACCAATCCAAAGAAATTAGGAATATCTGTATTTAGGGAATACCCTCTTATTGAAATCAGGAATTATATTGATTGGACACCATTCTTTCTAACATGGGAATTAAAGGGCAGATATCCCGATATCTTTAATAACAAAAATTTTGGTAACGAAGCAAAAAAAATATTTGATGACGCCAACAAACTGATTGATCAGATTATTACTTCAAAATCTTTGACAGCTAATGCAGTAGTAGGAATCTTTCCGGCAAGTGCCGTTGAAGACGATATAGAAGTATATGCCGATGAAAAACGGAATGGAATTTTGGAAGCGTTCAATACTATCAGGCAGCAATCGGTAAAATCTAAAGGCGTTCCTAATATTTCGCTGGCCGATTTTATTGCCCCTAAAGAAAGTAAGATAAATGATCATATAGGCATGTTTGCGGTTACAGCCGGTTTAGGTATAGAAAAATTGATCGATAAGTTTGAGAAGGATCATGATGACTACAATGCAATAATGGTAAAAGCAATAGCTGATCGCTTAGCAGAAGCTTTTGCAGAATTACTCCATGAAAAAATTCGTAAGGAATTATGGGGATATACTTCGAACGAAAAGTTTTCAAATGAAGATTTGATAAATGAAAAATATTTCGGAATTAGACCGGCACCGGGTTACCCGGCACAACCGGATCATACAGAGAAAATGAAAATTTGGAAACTGCTCGACGTTGAAAAAAATACCGGCATTAAATTGACTGAAAGTTTAGCTATGTACCCGGCTGCTTCTGTTTGCGGTCTCTACTTTGCACATCCCGAATCTAAATATTTTTCTGTTGGTAAAATTGGCAAAGACCAGGTTGAAGATTACAGAAAACGAAAAGGTATTAGCACTAAGGAAGCAGAGAGATGGCTGCGACCAATATTAAATTATGATGAAAATGAATGAAAATAAATTTAATGAGGTTTGTATGAGTACTTCAAAAAATTCAACTTTATCTGAGCTATTGAATAAAGTTGATCAACTCAAACGAGAAATTGATAAATATCATCCTTTACCACTGGAAACTGAAAATAGAATCTTTCAAAAATTGCGTCTCGATTGGAATTACAACTCAAATGCTATAGAAGGTAATACACTTAACTATGGAGAAACTTTTGCTTTTCTAATGCATGGAATAACAGCACATGGTAAACCTCTCAAAGACTACCTCGATATAAAAGGGCATAATGAAGCAATCAATTATCTTGTCAATTTCATAAGGAACAAGGAGGAATTAACAGAGGCGGTTATAAGAGAATTGCATAAAGTTATTCTAGTTGAATCTTATGAAATTGATGCTATTACTCCCGATGGTTTACCAACAAAAAAAACTGTTGCAATAGGAACTTATAAAAAACAAGCTAACCATGTAAAAACTGCAACTGGAGAAGTGCACTATTTTGCTTCTCCAGAAGAGACACCGGCAAAGATGAATGATCTTATGATGTGGTATAGAAAAACAAAAGATGATAAAGAGGTACACCCAGTTATACTGGCCGCTTTATTCCATCATAAATTTGTTGAGATACATCCTTTTGATGATGGTAATGGAAGGATGGCGCGTTTATTAATGAATTTGATTCTAATGCAGAATAACTTTCCTCCGACAATCATTAAAATTAGCGATAAAAATAATTACTACTTAGCATTAAGTCAGGCTGATGCCGGCAACAATACACCATTTATTGAGTATGTAGCGTCAGTTCTCATCCACTCTCAAGAAATCTACTTAAAAGGTGCACGAGGCGAAAGCATTGAAGAACCGGATGATGTTGATAAAGAGATAATTCTATTAAAACAAGAATTGGAAAGTCGCGATGATCGATTTGAAAAATTTAATTCCCATGAGGTGCGTATTGAGACATTAAATGTTTCTATTATGCCCCTGATAAAATCAATGAGTGCAATTATAATTAAATTTAAAGATCTATTTGGTATTTATTCTAGTTCATATCGGATTTATTATAATTCTTATCAAAGTCGAAATGAAAGAAGTAAACTATTAACCATTGAAGAATCATACATTGAGCATGATTTGAGTTCCCTTCGTGAATCTGTTGTTAATTCTATTGATATTACTTTCAAATTGGATAAATTCAAAATAAAAGAAAATCAATTTACATTAGCTCTGTCAGTTGAAATAATTTTTCTTGACTTTGAGTTTATTGCACTTTGTAAATTATTTGAGAGTTATAATAATATTAAACAATATAAAATTGATAATAGAATTCATGAGGGTCAATGGTTGGAGAAAATTTCATATGAAAAACAAATTAACAAAGATCAACTTGAAGAAGCACAACAAATTATTAGTAAAGAAATCATTTCCTACATAAAAACTAAGAAGCAAAAAGATTAATATGACAAAAAAAACCTTCCGCACCGGTGCAATCGGTGCATTGATGGATGAATACGAACGTGCTGCTCTGGATCTTAAGAATGTAATTGAAAAATTACCTCAAGATAAATTTGTTAAGATTTACGATCACAACACACTCGATGAACACTGCCGTTCAATAATCACAATAATGAAACATGTTGTTGCTGCCGGCTACCGCTATGGAAATCAAATTAGAATTTTCTTAGGATTGGTACCAATTATACCTGAATATAAAATTGAAACGCCCCGTGATGCAATCCGCGCTTTGGATAAAGTCCTCACGTTCACCGCTAATACTATCGAAGGACACTGGAATATGGACGAAAACCAGATTGTTGCTACACGCCAGGAAACCAAATGGGGCTTGTATGATATTGAAATGATGTTCGAGCATGCAATCGTTCATCTTCTACGACATAGAAGACAAATTGAAAAATTTCTAATTTCAGATTAATAACATAGAGGTTAAAATGCCGAAAAGAATTCTTCTCATACCCATATTTATTTTAATCTTTACATTTTCCTTCTTGGCTCAAGGAAATATCGATCCGCAAGTTTTACAAAGAATCAAAAGAGAAGGTTTAGAAAATTCCAAAGTGATGGAATTTATGAGTTACTTAACCGATGTTTACGCACCTCGCTTAACCGGCTCGCCGCAATACAAAGAAGCTGCAAGCTGGGCAGTTGCTAAATTAAATGAACTTGGTCTCGAAAAAGCTGCCATGGAATCATTTGTACTTAATGGACGTTCGTGGGAAGTAAAAAAATTCTATATGGCTATGATTGAACCCCAGTACATGCCGATTATCGGTTATCCAAAAGCGTGGACTTCCGGATTGAATGGAACATTGACCGGCTCACCGGTTTTTATCGATGCTAAGAAACCCGAAGAGCTTGATAAGTATAAAGGCAAATTAAAAGATGCTATTGTATTCATCCAGGGTGAACAAGAATTAGAAACATCATTTGAAGCGGATGCAAAAAGATATTCAGAAAAAGAGCTCTCCGATTTAGAAATGATGCCCGAACCCGGTGCCAAATCTCAGTGGGCGGACCGCTTGGCTGAGTATAACGCCCGGAGAGAATTGCAGCAGAAATTGAACGAACTCTTACAAGAAGAAAAAGCATTGTTGACTGTTGAACCTTCGCATAGCGGAAGACATGGAACTGTTTTTGTACAAAGCGGCGGATCATTCCGCAACAATATTGATTTACCAATTCCACAAGTGGTTGTTTCTGTTGAACAATATAACAGAATGGTTAGGATTTTAAAAAAGAATATTCCTTTGACACTTGAGATTGAGATTCAAACCGATACTGCAATCAACGATTCATTAGGATATAATATTATAGCAGAAATACCCGGCATTGATAAAAAACTTAAGGACGAAATTGTTATGCTCGGCGGTCATTTCGATTCATGGCACGCCGGAACTTCTGCAACAGATAATGCCGCCGGGTGCGCAGTTGCATTAGAAGCGGTAAGAATACTAAAAGCAATCGGGATTCAACCACGTAGAACAATTCGTATTGCAATGTGGGATGCCGAGGAGGTCGGTTTAATCGGTTCACGCGAATATGTAAAGAAACACTTTTTCGATAGAGACAAAAAAGAAAAGAAAACCGAGTACGATAAACTTTCTGCCTATTTTAATTACGATAACGGTACCGGCAAAATTAGGGGAATCTACACACAAGGCAATGAATCTGTAGTCCCGATATTCGAAGAATGGTTGGAGCCATTTCATAATTTAGGAGCCGGTACAGTAACTATTAGGAATACCGGCGGTACAGACCACCAATCGTTCGATGGAGTTGGTTTACCCGGATTTCAATTCATACAAGATGAAATTAATTATAGTTCACGAACACATCATTCAAATATGGATTTATATGATTTAGCTATAAAGGGAGATTTGATGCAGTCGGCAGTTATCATGGCGGCTTTTGTTTATAACGCATCTATACGGGATGAAAAACTTCCTCGTAAATATTTTGACCCGAACGAAGAAAGACCACGAAGACCATTTTAACATGGAGGATATATGAGTCTGTTTGATAAGACAGAAGAACGTTCTTCTTTAATTGCTCAAGAATATGAAATTGCCGGCAAAAAAATTATTTGTCAGACTTGCGGTAATGATACTTTTCATTATCGTGATGCAATACTCGATACTGCTGTGGCTTCTTTTTTTGGTATGGAATGGGCTAATAAAAGAGCCGCTCTTTTAATTTGTACTAAGTGCGGTAAAATAGAATGGTATCTCGAAAAACCTGATCTGGTTTGAAATTTATGAAAGAACAAAAAGATTTAATTGATTTATTCGAAAGTTATACCGGGGAAAAAATAATTTCTATTACTCCCCTTCCGGAATCCGGTTCGGCACGGAAATATTTTAGATTAATTTCCACCGGTCATACTCTTATAGGCGCTTATAACCCCGATAAGAGAGAAAATAATTCATTCGTTTATTTAACTAAACATTTTGGTAAGCATAAACTTAGTGTGCCCTCGCTTTTCAAAACAGATTTGAAAAAAGGAATATACCTTTTAGAAGATCTGGGTGATACAACTCTATTTTCTTTACTGGGTAAAAAGAGAGATGGCTCTGATCCCCCCGGTGAAATTATTAACTATTACCATCGTGCATTGGAAGCATTAATAAAATTCCAGGTAACATCACATAGAGATTTGAAATTTAAAAACTGTTATCCCCGTCCGGAATTTGACCACCAATCAATCAAGTGGGATTTGAATTATTTCAAGTATTACTTTTTAAAATTAGCAAATATCCCTTTTGATGAGGAAAAATTAGAAAACGATTTTAGTTTACTAGGCAATCATTTGCTTGAGGCAGATCATAAATATTTTATGTACCGTGATTTTAATTCCCGAAATATCATGATAAAGAATGATGAACTATATTTCATCGATTACCAGGGAGGAAGAAAAGGTGCATTGCAATACGATGTTGCGTCGCTGCTGTATGATTCCAAAGCCGATCTGCCACAGCAAGTAAGGGATGAATTGCTGTTATATTATCTCAATTCACTTTCGATACACAAAAAAATTAATCTGAAAAATTTTAAAAAATATTTTTACCCATATGTTCTCGTAAGGTTACTTCAGATGTTTGGTGCTTACGGCTACCGCGGTTATTTTGAAGGCAAAGCACATTTTCTTAAAAGCATTCCTTATGCAATTAGGAATTTGGAATATGTACTAACTAAGATAAAAATTAAAATTCCCGAACTAAAAGTTGTCCTGGAAAGACTTATTACTTCAGAGCAATTGAAACAATTCAATATTACTGATACTAAGCCAAACAAGCTGACTGTTCGTATAAATAGTTTTTCGTATCGTGATAAAATGCCATTTGATTTTACGGGCAACGGCGGAGGATTTGTTTTTGACTGTCGCGCTATCCCAAATCCAGGCAGAATTGATGAATACAAACACCTAACCGGCAAAAATAGACCGGTTCAAGATTTTCTTGATGCCCAACCCGAAGCACAAAGATTTTTGAAAGAATCATTCGATATTGTCGAGCAGTCTGTAGTTAACTACATGGGAAACAAATGGACTGACTTAATGGTAAATTTCGGGTGTACCGGCGGCCAGCATCGTTCTGTATATTGTGCAGAAAAACTTGCCGCTCATCTCCAAAAGGAGTTTGAAGTAAATGTTAAACTCACACATACCAAAATATAAACCACACAGAGACAAAGGCACCGAGCTCCTTTGTGTCTCGGTGCCTCTGTGGTGAAAATCATGCGCACATTTGTGTTAGCTGCCGGACTTGGGACAAGGTTACAGCCGTTAACGAACAACAGACCAAAAGCACTTGTTGAAATTAACGGCACTACTCTTTTGGAAATTGTAGTTACTAAACTGCTTAACTATGGTTTCAATCAAATAATTATCAACGTACACCACTTCGCCGATCAGATCATCGATTTCCTTAATTCAAAAAATAATTTTGGAATTGATATTACAATTTCGGATGAACGTGAAAAATTATTAGATACCGGCGGCGGACTTAAAAACGTATCATGTTTTTTTAACGATGGCAAACCTTTCCTTGTTCACAATGTAGATGTCCTTACTAATATTGATCTGGGCAAATTAATCAGTAGTCACAAATCGGAAGAACAAATTGCAACGCTTGCAGTACAAAAAAGAAAATCTTCCCGTTATTTTTTGTTCGATGAAGAAAAAAATCTTTGCGGCTGGGAAAATACAACTACGGGTGAGAAAAAAATCACCAGGATTGCGAAAGGAGAATTAGAGCAACTCGCATTCAGCGGAATACAAATAGCCGAACCGGAGTTGTTTAACCTGATGCCGGGTGACAAAGTTTTTTCTATAGTTGATTTTTATTTGTCGATCGCATCTAACTATCGAATAACCTATTTTGATCATACAGATTCCGTTTTTGTTGATCTTGGCAAAAAAGAAAATTTAATCGAGGCAGAGAAAATTCTTAATAAAATTATTTGAGGTAATTATGACACGATCAGAGCATCTCGAAAATTTTAGAAACGGCTTCGAAAAACTTAAAGCCGCTTTGCAAAATTATCCGCGCAACATTTTTGATTACAAACCATCACCCGAAAAATGGAGTATTCACGAAGTAATCATTCATATGGCAGATAGCGAAGTTAATTCTTACGCAAGATGCAGAAAAATAATTGCCGAATCAGGCAGTTCAATTATGGCATATGATCAGGATAAGTGGGCTGTTGATTTAAATTATACTAACCAGGATATGGACGTTGCTCTTGATCTGTTTGGCAATCTTAGAATTGCGACATATGAATTATTGAAAATGATTCCCGAAGAAAAATGGAACAACCACATGATGCACCCCGAACGAGGAAAGGTTACTCTCGATGAATGGCTCACAATCTATTCCGAACATGTTGACGTTCACATAAACCAGATGAACAGAAATCTTGAGGAATGGCATAAAATTAAAAAAAACTAAACTTATTAAGGAAATTTTATGAAACGACTTTTCATATACATTCTATTTATTGCACTCTCAATTAATGCGCAAAATAACGAGTGGATTAAAAATATATATAACAAGAAAGAATACCGTATCCCGATGCGTGACGGTATTACACTTTTTACATCCGTTTATTCACCTACAGACACAACAAAAACTTTCCCGATTCTAATTGTCAGGACTCCTTATACTGTAGCACCGTACGGAGAGAATAATTTCCCGGATAGAATATTACCCAATGAAGATTTTTGGAAAGATGGTTACATTTTTGTCTTCCAGGATGTTCGCGGCATGTTCATGAGTGAAGGCACTTATGATAACATGCGCGGATATATCCCGAATAAAACAAGTAACAAAGATGTTGATGAATCAACCGATGCCTACGATACAATTGATTGGCTGGTAAAAAACATAAGATTTAATAACGGTAATGTCGGTATCTGGGGTATTTCCTACCCGGGTTTTTATGCTGCAATGAGTTTGATCGATTCGCACCCGGCATTGAAAGCTGTTTCACCGCAAGCTCCCATTTCCGATTGGTTTATTGGTGATGATATGCACCACAATGGTGCGTTGACCCTAACAATGTCATTCAATTTTTTCAAAGTGTTCGATCAGCAGAGAGATAGTCTGACAACCGAATGGAAAAACTTTCCAGCTTACGCTTCTCCCGATATGTATAATTTTTTTCTAAAACTCGGTTCACTATCAAACATTCAAAAAGAATTTTTTCATGAAAAGCTTCCATTCTGGAATGCAATAACAAAACACGGTTCATATGATAGTTTTTGGCAAGAAAGAAATAATCTGCCTCATTTTAACAATGTTAAACCGGCTGTGTTGATTGTAGGCGGCTGGTATGATTCGGAAGACCTTTACGGACCGCTTAATATTTACAAATCAATTGAAGAAAAAAACCCGGTTAATCAATCACATATTGTTATTGGTCCGTGGATACACGGCGGTTGGGCACGTACCGATGGGGGTTCTTATGGTGATTTTACATTTCCTGAAAAGACGAGCGAATACTACAACAAAAAAATATTAAACCCGTTTTTTAATTATTACTTAAAAGGCACCGGTAAGTTTGAAACGCCCGAAGCAGTTACATACCGCACCGGCAGCAACGAATGGGCTTTGTACAATGAGTGGCCGTCAAAGAATTCGGTAATTAAAAACTTATTCATTAACAACCAGAATAAATTAACCTGGGAAAATTCCGCAAAGGAAAATTCATTTTATGAATTTATAAGCGATCCTAAAAAACCGGTTTCTTATACTGCCAAATTCCATGATTCTGAATTAGCTTACCTAAAAACATATATGAGCGAGGACCAAAGATTTGCTTCCTCGCGTCCGGACGTTCTTGTGTTTGAAACTGAATCCTTAAATGAAGATATTACAATCACCGGGCCGCTTCTTGCTGATCTTTATGTATCAACAACCGGAACCGATGCCGATTGGATAGTTAAAATAATCGATGTGTACCCGAACGAGACTAAAAATCCTGATCCAAATCCTACAGATATTGAAATGGGTGGATACCAAAGATTAATTCGTTATGAAATAATGAGGGGAAAATTCAGAAATAGTTATGAGAAACCGGAGCCATTTGAACCGGGAGAAATAGCAAACGTTAAAATTAAACTTCAGGATATAGATCATACTTTTTTAAAGGGTCATAAAATTATGGTTCAGGTTCAGAGCACACTGTTCCCCCTTTACGATATAAATCCGCAAAAATTTACTGACATTTACAATGCTAAAGAAGAAGATTTCCAAAAAGCTTTACATAGAGTATATTTCGGCAAGGAATATCCGACTAATATCAGTTTTAGTATTTTGAACACAAAATGATAGAGGGCAAAATGAAAAAGTTATTTTTAATTATGTTCGCAATTGTATTTGCTCAATCTGCAATAGCCCAGGAAGTTGCATTGGGTCCAATAGCCGGCTATTTTAAAGCTTCCGATGCAGATGAGGGGTCAATAATATTCGGCGGTGCAATCAGATTAAAACTCGCCGATGCACTTGGAGTAGAAGGTTCTATCGGATATAGAAAAGAAGAATATCTAGACGGCGATTTGAAAGTTACAAGTTACCCCATCATGGTAACCGGTATGCTTTATGCTCTGCCGATGGTTTATGGTGCTATTGGTGCCGGTTGGTATAATTTTAATATTGATTATGCCGGTTCACTTGGTATCGCCGATGAAACTACACAAGAGTTTGGTTATCATTTAGGCGGAGGCGTTGAATTACCGTTGGGCAATTTAATTCTACGCGGAGATATTAGATATGTATTCCTTAATCTCAAATTAGATAATATGCCGAATGCCAAAGATATTAAAAGTGATTTTTATGTAATAACAGCCGGAGTACTCTTTAATCTTTAACCAGGAAATTTCAATCCTTAACTATGGAGCCGTTATGATATTTGATATACTCAAACATGCTGAACTTTACTTCCCTTTACATGAAAAAATGAAAGTTGCTTTTGACTACCTAAGAAATAATGATTTCGATAACATAGAACCGGGTAATTATGAAATAGATGGAGAAGATGTTTATGCAATTGTTCAACAATACGATTCTAAGCCTCTTTCTGCCGGTAAATGGGAGGCGCATAAAAAATATTTGGATATACAGTACGTTCATTCCGGCAAAGAGAAAATGGGTTATTCAAATTCCCAGAAGATGATTGTTACCCAGGAATACAGCAGTTACAACGATATAATGTTTCTGAAAGGTGAAGGAAATTTTCTAATCGCAGAAGCCGG
>JBFMBS010000014.1:0-73599 GCA_040755055.1 Bacteroidota bacterium | reverse complement strand
CCGGATTATTTAATAATCGGTATTGAAGTTAATCTGCTAATTAATGCAGATGAAACTATGAACAAATGGAATGCTTATCGCGAGCTGCACAAGTATGTTTATGATCAGCTGAAAATCTTATATCCGCAGCTTCCTATAATGGTTTCCTTATCAGGAATGGATTTGATAAGCGGGTACACCTCGGCGAACAATTCTTTGCAAATAACCGGCTTAAACAATATTCTTCCATATACAGATTACTTTGCAATCTCACTCTACCCGTTCTTAAGTAAATATCTTGCCGAATCAATTCCGAACGATCTTTTCGATCTGCTCTTTGCAATGAGCAGTAAACCAAAATGTATAACTGAAACCGGCTACCCGGCACAAGTTCTTTCAATTGAAGGCGGTTCGATCGTATTTAATGGTTCTCCCGATAAACAGAAAAGTTATTTCGAGAAAATGTTTACGGCAGCTAATAAATATGATGTTCGATTCATTGTAAATTTTGTATTACGAGATTATGATGAACTATGGAAAGATTTAGGTAGCCCGGATGATATTACAAAAGTCTGGCGTGATACCGGTTTATATGATGAGAACGGGAACGTTAGACCTTCTTACGAAGTTTGGAAGAACAAACTCAACATAAAAATAGAATAACACACTTTAGATATAGATGATAATATCCTTTGCGCCCTTGCGTGATCCACTGCAACGGATTTCACGCAAAGACGCTAAGTTAATGCTAAGACCGCTGAGAAATAAATTTTGTATGAAACGAGTAAATAAGAAATTCCAATTTTCTTAAACTTTTTTTCTTATTACCTAAATTTATTTTGTGGCTACTTAACTATATCCAGTAATTCAACTTCAAAAATTAAAGTAGAGCCCGGTTGAATAAGTTCGCTGGCACCTCTATCGCCATAGGCTAAATCGGAAGGAATGTAAAGCATCCATTTATCGCCAACGTGCATTAACTGAAGTGCTTCCGTCCATCCTTTGATAACCTGGGTGACACCGAAGACAGCCGGCTCATTTCTTTTGTATGAACTATCAAATTCACGTCCGTCAATCAATGTACCTTTATAATGAACTTTCACTTTGTCATTTGAAGTCGGTTGTGCACCGTTTCCGGTAGTAATAATTTTATATTGAAGTCCGCTTGGAAGTGTAATTACTCCTTCAGCAGTTCTGTTCTTAGCTAAAAATTCATCACCGATTATTTTATTTTTTTCTTTAACGGCATTCATTTCTGCACTTCTTTTAGCAACAATTTTTGTGTTAAGCGCCATTAGGCATTTTTCCATTTGTTCGTCATTCAGTCGTGATCTTCCTTCAACAGCATCCTTCATAGCCTGGGCAAGTATTGTAAAATTAACCTTCAGCTCGGGGTCTTTAAGGTTCTTGCCAACATTTTGTCCGATACTATAGCTGATAGAATCTTCTAGTGTTTTGAAATCAATACTGCTTTCAGTTTGTGCAAATCCAATTGATCCAAATAGAAATGCAATAAAGGAATATTTTAAAAACTTCATTTCAACTCCGTATTATTTTATAAAAAATGCTTGCCGAAAATAGCTTTGACCTCTTTGAGAATCAAATTTCTAAGTGGTATTTTTTTACATCTCAAATTAGGAATAGTTCTCATAAAATTTTAAGGAGGTTTTATGAATAAATTCAGACTGATACTTTTATTTGTGCTTTTAATTGGATTCAGCATATCGGCACAAACTTTTTTCGGCAAAGAACCATTAGCACATACCTATTCTATTGTAGCTTATGACCCGGTTACCGGTGACATGGGTGTTGCGGTTCAATCGCACTGGTTTTCTGTTGGTACTGTCGTTACATGGGGTGAAGCCGGCGTTGGTGTCGTTGCTACTCAATCGCTTGTTAATGTCTCTTTCGGTATACGCGGACTTGAACTATTGAAACAAGGATTGAGTCCACAAGAAGTAGTCGATTCATTAATCAAATCAGATGAAGGAAGGGATGTCCGTCAATTAGCTGTTCTTGATTCTAAAGGAAGGGTTGCATCTTATACCGGATTGAAATGCATTAAAGAAGCCGGGAATATAGTAGGTGAAAACTTTTCTGTCCAAGCCAACATGATGTTAAATAATACAGTCTGGCCGGCAATGGCGGAGACATATAAAAAATCAACCGGACCATTAGCAGAAAGAATGCTTGCTGCACTTGAAGCCGCAGAAAAAGAAGGCGGTGATATACGTGGCAGACAATCAGCGGCACTTGTTGTTTTTAGGGGTAAACCAACCGGAAAAGTCTGGGAAGATAAATTAGTCGATCTCCGCGTTGATGACAGTCCCGAACCGCTTGTTGAATTAGCACGTCTTCTAAAAGTGCATCGTGCCTACGAGCATATGAACAATGGCGATCTTGCAATTGAAAAAGGCGATCACAAATCTGCATTGGATCATTATGGTGCGGCAATGCAAATGTTTCCCGAAAATGAAGAGATGAAATATTGGACTGCTGTATCTCTCGCCAATATCGGAAAGGTGAACGAGGCGTTACCAATGTTTAAAGATGTATTCCATAAAAACAAAAATTATGTTACGCTGACTGCCCGTGTTTTCCGTTCCGGATTAATTGATGTCCCTTTAGAAGAATATCAAAAAATATTAATGCAACAGCAAAAGTAAATGTAGAGACACATTATTGAGCATCTTGCATAACTTTTCCTTGCGGTCTCTGCGTATCCTTTGCGACCTTTGCGTGAAAGCTTTTTATCGTGTAGAAGTGGTTGAGTGCACAAAGAGTTTTTTTAGTAGACTCTATCGGACGTATCTATACAATTTTTTGTAACGGCAGTAAAAACCGACCGGAAAATATTTTTAAATATTAAAATGGAAATTCTTCTTTCAAATTAATTTCAACCGGTTTGGCTTCTTTTTCTTCATTCTTTTTTGCGGTTAAGTGAATTTCGTTACCTTCAACATAAATTGCCTTGTAAGGTTTTGTTGGACATGCATACTCACACGCACCGCATCCAATGCAATATTCATCACGTACTTCGGGAATTACCAATTTATTTTCGTACGGTATCATGTGCACGGCTTTAGTTGGACAATGTTCGGAACATGCGCCGCAATCGGTTTTTTCTGTATGTACAATACAATTATCCTTAACAAATTTTGCTTTCCCTAACTGGATTAATTTTTTCTTCTCAATGTTAACGGGTAAAATTGCACCGGTAGGACAAACCTCGGAACAAATAATACAATCAAAATTGCAGAAGCCGGCTATGTTATCCAATCTTGGCTGAAGTATTCCAAGAAAACCGTATTCCAGAAACGATGGCTGCAATACTTGCGTTGGACATGCACTAACGCACATATGGCATGCCGTGCATTTACTGTTAAATCGATCAATACTAATTGATCCCGGCGGTGATACAGCATTTTTTCTGAAAATAGGAACAGTGCTCGGTTTACTTGCAACAATTTTCTTTTTTACCTGGGCAAATAGCGATGAAATCGATGTCAAATAGACCGCTGACGAAATCAAGAAAGTCCGTTTGCCTTGATCTACTGAATTATTATTTGACCTTTTGAACGGTAAACCGAACTGGTATTTTATTCCTTCAGTTGGGCATGATTGCAAACAGTTGAAACAACCCACACACCGTGACATATCAACTAACATTTCATCACTGTTAATACAACTTGACTTACAATCCTTTTCGCAAACACCGCAGCTTAAACATTCTTCCTTTTTTATTACAATCTTGAAAAACGAAATCTTTGATATTAATCCAAGGATTGTTCCAACCGGACAAACCGTATTGCAGTATAATCTTCCTTTTGTAAATGATAGGTAAGCAATTAATAAAAACATTGCAGTTGTAATTACAAACGGTATTGGATTAAAAGTTTTGATATCAAAAGGAAAAACCAAATAGATTTGAAATGATTCTAGGATTGATGAAGCAAGATTATTTGAACCAATAAACACCGGGCGAAAATAATTGCCGGCTATTCTCCCGTAGATGCTGTACGGATCAAGCAAATTTAGCCCGATCCCAAAACCTAATAGAAACAACAAAACCGGAATTTTAAATAAAATCCATCTTAAAAAATTTTGTTCTTTCAAGAACTCAAATTTTCTTTTTTTAGTTTTCTTGAGTCTGCGTGATAAATAACTTATTACATCTTGTAGAAAACCGAGCGGACAAACTGTTGAACAGTAAACCCTTCCGAATAAAACCGTGAAAACTAAAACAAGAATAAATCCCGTTGATATAAATGTAAAATAAGAGATCGATTTTAATATCGATGGGATGAATTGAAAATAGAGGACGGTATTGACTATACCGGTCGGAATTAACCCGGAAAAATCAACAAGGACAAATGTTGTAGGTATAAAAAAAAGTATAGATAAGACAATCCTGATTTTCCGTAAGTGTGAAGTGATCATATACCAAGATCGGTTAAAGCCGGGGATCTATTCAGTCAGAAATATCACCGGTAATTATAAAATAATACGTTTAATGTTTAGAGCATCAAGGTTCATTTTACCGGAGCCCATAGAATCGGCAATTTTAATATGGGGTATCTCCCCCGGCTCAATGCCAAACAATTTTGCCGAAGCTGCATCGGCTGCAACCATATCGGTTGCTAGTATTTGTGACTTCATTGTAACAACATCGGCTTTAGAAACACCGCGCGGACCGTTCTTCTTCATCACAAAATAAGCATCGACAATATTTAAATCGGGTTTACGGAAGGTAGAAAAATCTGCGATGCACTGGTGAAGATCATTACGGTGCCAGTATCCCCTATCCCAATTAACACCCATCATATTTTTCATAGAAATAGTTAGTCTTGATGAACCGTGATTCTTTAATATCGGGACATTGATAAATACATCCGAATCGAGAACCAATTCATGAACTTTATCTTTCTTCAATCTCTTCCCGTTCTTAATAGTAACTTCCTGGTAATAACTTTCAGTATGCCCGGGGACAATTGTTCCGCCGGCATCTTTAACAGCTTTTTCGATTCCGCTGTTTTCATAACATCGCCGCCAGTCATCGCAAGTATGATCAAAGACATAAACTTCTTTTGCCCCGGCGTTAAAGCAATGTTCAATTATCCGTTTTACCAACTTTGGATTCGTGTTTGCTGCTAATTCGGGAACAACATCCCACCCGATATTGGGCTTAACTAAAACCTTCTGATTCTTTTTGACAAACGTGCTCATTCCGCCGAGCTGTTTGATCGCTTCATCAAACATAGCATCGGGCTCACCGCCTTTGATAGCTACCATATCAAATTTTTCAGAAATTGTTTTGCTGCTCTTCGAAATATACTTTCCATAAAAACCAGGTATTGTTAAAACCGAACCGGCTACCAATCCGGCTTTGATACTCTTCTGCAGAAATTCTCTTCTATCCATTGATTTCTCTATAGTATTTATTTTTTCGCTATAAAAAAGATATAAACATATTATATTGTATTCAAGGGAATAAAAAATTAGGTAGGAATATGATTACAAACTCTTTAACTATTCCAAGATTGGATTTTAAAACAATCCTCATCGATTTATCTGCGCTGTTGTTAATTACTTTTACGCCAGCTATTTCACATCTAGTGTCTCTGCCGATCTATTTATTAGAACCGATGAGAATTATGCTGGTGCTGTCAATCGTACATACCACAAAGAAAAATAGTTATTTGATTGCATTGGCATTGCCGGTATTATCATTCGTTATTTCGTCCCATCCGTCAATTTTTAAATCTGCACTGATTATAAGTGAATTAATGTTAAACGTCTATTTGTTTAATCTTCTCATTAAGTACATTAAAAATAATTTTGCCGCTATGCTTGGAAGTATTTTGATTAGTAAGATTTATTACTACGGCGTGAAGTTTGGTCTGGTAAGTATTGGATTGATAAGCGGTGAACTGGTTGCAACCCCGGTTTATTTGCAGTTAATTATTGCAGTAGTTTTATCTTTCTACACGGTTTTTCTCTATAACAAAAAAAATTAAATTTATCATTCGATGGTTGA
Organism: Bacteroidota bacterium; assembly: GCA_040755055.1. Taxonomy (GTDB): domain Bacteria; phylum Bacteroidota; class Ignavibacteria; order Ignavibacteriales; family Melioribacteraceae; genus DYJK01. The sequence continues at coordinate 67,583 of JBFMBS010000014.1, read as the reverse complement.
ACAGATACTATCGGGAGTATCCCGGTAGTATCTGTAATCCGGCCAATCTACTTTAACAATTTTATATTTTTGTAAAGCCCGTTCAAAAAAATCCGAATCATCACTGTACTTTAAATCACGGAAACCGCTCAATTCGAGAAATATTTCTCTTTTGCCAAAGAATGTTCCTCCAATGAAACATTCTGAAAGATGAATTTCTTTAGAGAGATCGTTTTTATCCTTAACGTAAGGATGACCGATAATCTCAACACCGCCGTGCAGCATGTCAACTTCAGGATGCCTGGATAAAAACTCAGTTCTATTTTTAAGATACGCGGGTTTATACTCGTCATCACTTCCTAAAAAAGCAATAAACATACCGCACGATGCAAGTAAACCGGCATTTGTTGCAAGTGGTGTTTTGCGATTGGAATGTTTCATATACCTGATATTTTCAAAACGATTCATGTACCGATCAATAATCGAAAAAGTTTCATCGCTGCTTCCGTCATCAACTACCATCAATTCCCAATCCTTAAATGTTTGGCTGATAACCGAATCAATAGCTCGCCGGATCAGCCCGGCACGGTTATAAGTTGGCATTATTATGGAAACAATTGGTGTGAATGATTTGTAAACTTGCATGGTTTATTGATCCTAACAACTCAACAGTGTTTTTTATTCTTTGATTTTTTGATTAATTTGACCCACAATTTTTAATGAAAATCTGATATAATAATGCGTTCTAGAGAACAGAAATTGTACTTAGATACTTTGAAAAAATACGAAAGAAAATTCGAAAGACAAGAATTAGACGACTACAAAATGTTTTGTAACCGGGATAAAGACGAGGAAGAACTAGACAACCTCTCCTTGAACCGGTTAAAAATGCTCTACGAAAAATATCATGCTAATAGGTTGAAAAAAAATTTAGACGATCTGTTCAAAAAACCATCTGATCTTACTTCAGATAAATAGATTTGAAAAAACACATATGCAAGTGAGAATGGAACTGTACAGACTATTGCACGCATGGTTATGCAATGTTACTATCTCTATTCAATTCATGCAATTCTATTCCTTTATGAAAATATACAACGAATTGTTTTTAAGATTTTTATACACGTTTATATTGAGTAGTAACAATGAAGAATAACATGAAAAATATTTTAATAACATTTACAGCAATTCTCATCCTTAATTCTTGTAAAGACAACGGAACCCAACCGCCGCAAACTAAAAGTGTAAGAGATTACACTTGGACAGCAGATACACTTGCCTACGAAGGCAGCGCACAAACACTAATGCGTTCCATCTGGGGCAGCTCTGCAAATGATATTTATATCTGCGGGCATAATGATAGAAGTAAGGGGAATCTTTGGCACTACGACGGGACCAAATGGACAGCAGTTGATTTATTCCAAACGGTAGAAAGCACGGCAAATACATTATACGCTGTTCACGGAACAGCGCCTGATAATGTATGGGTAGTTGGTTCAAAGATAAAAAATAATCCAGACCCTCCACCAAACTTTTTAAATCCAAGTTTTATCATCCAATATAATGGGAGTAAATGGGTAGAACACAAAGTAAACACAAGCTCTGCTATTCAAAGCGTGTATGCGGTAAGCGCAAATGAAGTTTGGGCATGTGGAGCAGATGGTATTGTTTATAGCTATAATAACGGCATCTGGGATATTGATACAATAAAAATCACTCCGCCTACATTGGATTATCAGCTTAATAACATTATAAAGTATAAAGATAAGCTTTATTGTTTTGGAAGAAATTCCGCAGAACAAGGTGCAAAGGATACATACTATTTTTTTGAAAAAAATACTTCCGGCTGGGCAAAGGTTGATTCTTTTATAATCCAAACCGGTAGTTTGGAATTTAAGTGGGGACCTTCGGCGTTTTATATTTCCAAAGATAACAAATTGTATTCCCACGGTTTTGGCGGTGTGTTTGAATTTACTGGGTCAAGCTGGAATAATCTCTTTCATACAGACTATGCAATAACCGACATGAGCGGAGTAGCAGCTAATAATTTTCTTTTATCTGCAGATTTTGGTCATGTCTTTCATTATAACGGAAATGACTGGAAAGAGTTGGAAGCTCTGTACCAATATGATGTAGTTTATACCGGGGTTTGGCGTGATGAAGATGAAGCGTTTATTATTGGACGGGATTTAAGCGGTTATCCGCAAACAACAATCGTTTGGCACGGTAAGTAAATTTAATTTGCAAATAAAAACAAACAAGGAGAAAAATAGAACAAGTAAAAAAAGTTATTAAAAAAGATAACAATCTTGCAGCACTGTTACCCTTAATCGCAAATAAAATTGCTTAGGCTGCTCGCCTAATGCACGTGTGTGCTTTTTTTATTTGCGGACTTAATGAAATAATTTTTTTCAACAAACTTTTGGAGGAAAGATGAAAAAGGTAATTTATATCTCTGTTTTACTTTCCTTTTTTATTGGAGCGCAAGTTTTCGGCAGACCCGAAATATGGCTGCGTGTTTATGAATCAGATGGAAGCACGTTATTAGCAGCAAATGTACAAATATATAGGGAATCAATTGTTGGAAGCGGGTATGTTTTATTATATAACGTCAACATAGGCGCTTCAAGTATTGATAATGGCGCAAACGCTGTATGTGATATGGTTTATTCAGAAGATACTGGTAACGCAACATGGCCCGCGTTAGAGTGGAAATCAACTTATCTGATAAAAATACAGGATAAGTATTGCAAAATTGTAACAGGCTACTACTGGCTCACTGGCTCGCCGGATATTACAATTACATATATAGAAGGCGGCGTCTTTTCATCTGTTGAAACACCTCCTAATTATAAAATTACTATGGCTTCGCAAGGTAACTGGGATACAAAATCAGTTACAGTAAAAAATAACTTCAGCGGTGGGAAGTTAAAGATTGATGAAACAGAATACAATAATGTAGGCAGTTCAGGTATTTTTGATAATTATGGCTCGCCGACATTCCCTCACCGAATAATTGCATTCAACTATACTGAAAAAGTAAACGGTTATAAAAGATATTTCCAAAATTGGAGTGATGGAGGTGGACTCAACGATCAAAATTTACAAACTTCTATTAACGCAGTGCCGGCGACTTATACTGCAAACTTTTTACGAGAATGTGATCTATCATTTGAAAATAAATTTATTGGGCTAAGCAATTGTGGTACGATGATGATAGAAGGTGTAACAAAAACATTGCCTACCTTAACCTACTATAAAAATGAAAATAATACTATACAAGCTGCTGCCGTAAACCAAACAATTAATGGTATCGAATACGCGTTTAACCATTGGAATGATGGTACCCAAAATTATTATACAGCCACAAAAACTTTTACAGCGGATAGCCATAGAACTTATAAAGCGTATTTTGTTGGTAAACCAACTAATAGCGGAAAGAATGTTCAAATTACTTCGTCAGTAGGTCAGCCAATAACACTTACGTGGACAGACATCAATAATAATTATGTATCATATAAAATATATAGGAATGTTAAACATGATGGGGTATCCGGGGCAGAAGAATTGCTTGCATCAGTTAACAAGGGAGTAGAGACTTATACAGATTATGAATATGTAAAAACAGCGAGCTATGTTGACTTAGTACATTATGATGTAAGAGGATACTATTCAGTAGAGCAGACTTACTCTGATCAAAATTGGATTGCAGTGTACGGTGAATCCTATATAAGGATGCAACAAAATGACAATAATATGTTTGTTGGTCTCGCTAATGAATTGCCGATAGAATATTCAATCAGCAATTACCCAAATCCATTCAACCCAACAACGACAATAAAATACCAATTACCGGCAGCTGGTAAAGTAACATTAAAGGTCTATGATTTACTCGGTAAAGAAGTCGCAGAATTAGTAAATGAACAGAAAGAAGCCGGTTATTATGAAGTAAATTTTGATGCAAACGACCTGACAAGCGGAGTTTATATATACACTATTCGAAGCGGAAAGTATATTGAATCAAAGAAAATGATTTTTACAAAATAATCACATTAAAATATTTCCGGCATTAATACTGCGAAGGTAAATAATGAATTCAAAAATTTTAAACAGAGCAATAGCATTCGTTGTTTTTTTAATTAGTCTAATTACATACCTATTAACAGTTCAGCCAACGGTTTCATTTTGGGACTGCGGAGAGTTTATCGCATCTGCTTATTATCTTCAAGTTCCGCATCCCCCCGGCACACCGTTCTTTTTGCTACTAGGTAGAATTTTCTCCTTGATTCCCTTTACCGAAAATATCGGTTTGCGTGTAAATATGATCTCCGTACTTTCAAGTGCTTTCACAGTTATGTTTTTATACCTTATAGCAGTTAAACTGATCGAAAATTATAAAAAGAAGGAACACGAAAATATTTTTGAAGCCTTGACAGTCTATCTTTCTGCTGCTATCGGGGCTTTATCATTAACATACAGCTATACGTTTTGGTTTAATGCAGTTGAAGCTGAAGTTTATGCCTTTTCAACTTTCTTTATCGCATTTGTTACATGGTTGATGACTACATGGAATGAAAAAGCCGATGAGGCAGATAATGAAAAATATATAATCTTAATTGCGTACTTAATTGGTCTATCTACCGGGGTGCATTTAATGGCTGTGCTGGCAATTGTGCCGGTTGTAATGACCGTTATATTCAGAAAATATGTAAGCGATGAAGAAACTTTGAAGAGGACCGGTATAATTTTCATTGTTCATTCTGTAATTATTCTGGCTATTGCAATTATAATGTGGGGCTCTCAAACCGATAATGTGCCACCAAGTATGGATCAGTACCGCGAGGTAGATTCACGATTCTTGATGATAGTCGTTGCCATCAGTTTACTTTTTATGGGCGCACTTTATAAAAAAATATTTCAAAGAAATTCATTCTATACCCCTATAATAATAGGCGGCATAACATTGATTGCAGTCTATCCCGGTATGGTTAAGTATGTTCCTAAAATAATTACCATGATCGGGAGAAATAATATTGTACTCGATATAACTGTTGCTGTCTTGATCTTTGCAGCTTTAGGTTTTGGAATTTACTACACAAGCAAGGTAAACAAAGGAACTCTCAATTTAATTTTTAAATGTGTGTTGTTTGCATTGATCGGTGTTACTTCGTACGCAATGATTATCATACGCGCAAACCAGGAAACACCAATTAATATGAACAGTCCGAAAACATTTTCCGAACTGGAATCATACCTCAACCGCGAACAGTATGGTGATTTCCCGACCTTCAAAAGAAGATACACAAGCGAACCTCACCAAATGGGTCTATATACAAATTATTCAAGCGATCTCGATTTCTTATGGTCTTATCAAATGAACCACATGTTCAACAGATATTTGCTATGGAATTATGCCGGGAAAGAATCAACTTATCAAGACAGCGGAGTTGATATAACCGAACTGTTTGCAATCCCGTTTTTATTAGGTCTGTTTGGTCTATACCATCATTTCCGGCGCGATTGGAAAATGGCTTCGATATTTTTAACTATGTTTATCTTCCTCGGTTACCTGACAGCTTTTTATCAGAATCAGCAGCAACCGCAGCCAAGGGAACGAGATTACTTTTATGTGGGGGCTTACTTTGTATTCTCAATATGGATTGCAATCGGTATAAAAGGTTTGATTGAACTCATTGAGGAAAGTTTCACTAAAATTTCTAATCTAAAACCAATCATAATTGCTCTATTAATATTAGGATTTATTGCAGTACCACTCAATATGTTCAGTGCAAACTATTTTGAAAATAATAGATCAAGAAATTACGTACCGTGGGATTATGCGTACAATCTTTTACAAAGTGTAGCACCGGATGCCGTAATCTTTACCAATGGTGATAACGATACATTCCCTCTCTGGTATCTGCAAGATGTTGAAGGAGTGCGCCGGGATGTCCGTGTTGCTTGTTTAAGTCTTCTTAATACCCCATGGTATGTAAAACAACTTAAGAATAACGAACCTTATGGGGCTAAAAAAGTTGATATCAGTTTAACGGATGAAGAAATTGATAAAATCGGACCGATGCAATGGGAACCGCGCGATATTTATGTAGATGTACCTAAAGATAAAATAAAAGAATATAATGTAACCGACACTTCTGTTGTAAGAACCGGGAGACTGAAATGGAAGATGGAAAATACTGTTACATACGGCGATGTTGGTGCTATCAGGGCACAAGATATAGTTGTACTCGATATTATAATGCAGAGTAAATTTGAAAGACCGGTTTATTTTGCCGCTACAACCTCGGAGGATGGAAGATTAAATCTAGACGATTATCTGCAGATGGAAGGGATGGCGATGAGATTCGTTCCTAAAAAATCGGAGATGAAAAATATTGAATATATAAACGAGCCGATACTTAGGAAACAATTATTGGAAGAACCCGAAGGTTACAGTAAAACATACCAGCCGGGATTCAAATTTAGAAGTTTGAATGACAAGAATACTTTCTTTGATGAAAATCATGAGCGATTAACGCAAAATTATCGTAACGCTTTTATCCGTCTCGCTCTATACTACTTGTACCAGGAAAAGAACTCTAATAAAGTAGTTGAAGCTCTCGATGTAATGGAAAAGAAAATTCCGCGTAGTGTTATTGCAATGGATTACCGGATTAAACACGACATTTCAAAAATCTATTACAATGCCGGGGCTATGGATCAATACCGTTCTTATGCAGCAGAAGTTATTGAAGCTGCAAAGGTTGCACTTGAAAAGAATCCACGCGATTATACTAGCTGGTATAATCCATACGACTTACTGTTAACTCATTATGATTATTTAAAGAGATACAACGAAGCGGTCGATTTATTAGCGCAATTACAAAGCATTATCCCGAATGATGAAACAGTTGCCGGTTTGTTAAAACAATATAAAAAGTTAGCCGGCATGGATACCCTGGAAACTATTCCCAAACAATTGAAATAAGTTTTACATCATAAGGAGGCTGTCTCATAAGTATATCTTTTTTGGCATAGCCATCACTATGTGAAAAGAATAGCACGCGGATAAAATCTGATTCAAACAGAACTTGCCTGACGGCAGTCAGGTTTTCGCAGACTTGCTTGCTGCAAGCAAGTTTTTTATTTGAAATTTTACTTATGAGCCAGCCTCTATTTTTTTAATCAATATTCTTTTAACATGCGAATACTTTTAATTGCATTATCCGGTATTGGCGATGCATTGATGTTCACACCCGCCCTTAAAAAATTGAAAGAAGAATTCCCTGAATCGCAAATTGATGCTCTCGTGATGTTCAAAGGAGTTAAGGATATTTACAGCAACTTGCCTTACATCAATAAAGTGTTATACCATGATTTTTTGAACTCGCCGAAAATTAAATCTTTGTTGTTTGTTCTTAAGCTTAGAAAGAAATACGATGCTTCAATTAATGTTTATCCTTCAAACAGAAAAGAGTATAACTTAATTAATTTTATAATCGGTGCAGAAAAACGTGCCGCTATAAAGTATTTAAGGAAGGATTTCCTAAACCTTGGATGGCTGAACAACCTCGCCGTTCAAGAAAATGACGAGCTCCATAACGTTGAAGAGAATATTAAACTATGTGAATTGGTAACCGGCAAAAGTAATGATCGGATAGACCCACTAGAAATAATACTTAAAGATGAAAATTATAAAGCAGCAGATAAATTTTTTAAAGATCAAAACATTGCAGATGAAGATTTAACAATCGGCTTTCATGCCGGCTGTTCAATGCTGAAGAACCATGATAAAAGACGCTGGGAAACTTTCAAATTTGCAGAGCTGGCTAATAAACTGATTAAAGAAAAGAATGCTTATGTATTACTGTTTGGCGGTCCGGAAGAGAAATATTTGAAAGATGAAATTAAATCATTAACAAATTCCGATCGATGCATTGAGGTAGAAACCAATTCACTTCTTGATGCAGCTGCCGTTATGCAGCAGTGTAAGGTTTTCGTATCAAATGATTCTTCTCTAATGCATGTTGCTGCTGCCCTGAAATTAAATATAGTTGCTATCATCGGTCCCACAAATAAAAATTATATCCACCCATGGCAAACCAATTACTCTATAGCATCACTTGAATTGGAATGTTCACCTTGTTTTTACTACTCGCCAAAACCGCTAACTTGCAGCAGAACTGATATTAAATTTAAATGTATTAAAGAATTGGGCGTAGAAAAAATCTGGGAATTAGTTACAGAAAAAATTAATGAATAACTGAAAAACCCACCCCGATAGAGGTTGTGTGAAAATTATAGATAAACATTTGAACTCATCCTCCGATCCCTTCTCTTGGGAAGAGAAGGGGCAAATTTCTTTTGTTTTTGATGTCCTTCCCTTTTTAAGAGAGGTTCGCCGCGAACTTGTGAGTGAGTTGCATAACTTAAAAAGTTGTCCCTTTCTTTGCGACCTTCGCGGTTTCTTTGCGATCTTTGCGTGAAAAACTTTTAACCGCAGAGTTAGCGTAGAAGTCGCGGGAGAACACTGAGAGTTTTCAACAGACTCTTGTTTCAGAGGTGAGTTCGTTTTTTTGATTTTGAATTATAACACAGTCTCGATAAATCTGGGTGTTATTAAAATGCGTACTTTCAGTGGATGACCTACTGATTTAGTTTTTGAATTATATAATCGGCGCAATCATAAATATCATCAAAACATTGGATCAAACCATTTTTTCTTTTTTCGGCAAGTATTTGCTTTTCCATACTATCAACAATATTTTTCCACAAAGTACCATGACAAGCAAAAGGTTTTTCAGTAATCATATTCTTGTTCATAAATTCCCAAACTAAAGCAAGTTCAAGCATCGTACCGGTACCGCCTTGCAAAACAATGTAAGCATTTCCAATTTCAACTAAGTTTGATAAACGATCGAACAAAGTATGGCAGCGAATTTCCTTTGTTAAATACTTGCTCGGCTGTACATTATAAATATCTAATGTAACACCAACGGCGTGAGCATTATTTTCAACAGCGCCTCTTGAAACAGCATCCATAACACCTTGAAATCCGCCGGAACAAACATTGATCCCGTTTTTTCCGAGATAGGAACCGAGTTTGTAAGCAATTTCATATTCCTCTTCACCCGGTTTTGGAATAGAACTGCCGAATACAGTTACGAATTTTTGTCCCATAGCTCACTCTTTACGGTTTGCCGGAATCAAGCCACGCAGTGTAAATTAATGAAGCGAGTGCAAACGCTGATGAATTTACCTGATCAATGGTTAAATATTTTGCCCTGAACCAAAGTAAACGGTAATATTCATCATCAAAAACATTCTTTGATTTCTTGTAAGCAAATTTATCGGCTGATAATATTATATCAACAAATGAGTTCGATTCAGTTATGTAGTCAAATATATAATCGAGTTTGTTGTTAACATAAACCGGTTTCAACTCTAAAAACTTTTTATCAAATACATTTATGTTTTTATCAAACATCTCTATCTCATAACGGAAATGGATTCCCTTCTGGGATGTTAATTGACCGTTATAATTTAAGGTTGTATGCAATGGTTGATGCCCATCCCCGACATAATGAGCAAGGTCGGATACATAGAGAGTAATTTTACCAATATCTTTCGATTTAAACGCACCCACAAGTTTATCGAAGGTATTTAATGTTGCCCAGGGCAGCATTCCCATCTTAGTTACTATACTATCAGGGTAAATAGTTAACAATGAATCATGCGACTTAATCATTTGACCATCAAGAAATTCTTTATAAAAATCGATATCGATAAAATGTTTGTTTGGCTCGGATGGATCTTCTTTCTTTCTGTAATCCGGATCAACAGAATGTTCAACGATTTCTTTTTTCAATGCTTCAGTAAAACCAATTTCTGCCGGAAGCATTTTAAAAGCCAGCTCAGTTATTTTTTTATGTCCCTTATCTCCCCAGCTAAAAATTGCAAGCGGAATGAAAAAGATAATAAACAGCTTATTAAAAATTTTCATAATTACTTCCCGGTAAGTTGAACAATGATATTTCTATTCCTGGAACGATTATCAAAATCGATAACAACAATTTGCTGCCAGGTTCCAAGAAGTAATTTTGCACCTTTAAAAGGTACCGTAAAAGAAGCCCCTTGCAATGCAGCTCTTATATGCGCATAACCATTTTTATCATTCCACGTTTCATTATGATAATAGTTTTTGTCCGAAGGAATAAGCTGTTCGTAAAATGCATCGATATCTTTAATCAATCCCGGCTCATATTCTATAGAAGTAATACCGGCAGTTGAACCCGGGACAAATATTAATGCGCTGCCTTCTTTCATACCTGATTTACTCACGGCATCTTGTACATTTTGAGTAATATCGATTATCTGATTATGCCCTTTAGTAGAAATTGTAAGTGTTAATGTTTTTATTTCCATTGTAATTTAAAATATTTGAACCGCAAGGTTATTCTGCGGTTGAAAACAATTAGTTATTTATTTCCAAAAGAGATTGTCCAATAATTCCTACTGCTTCGTGAATCTGTTCTTCTGTAATAACAAGAGGTGGTGCAAAACGAATTATATGACGGTGTGTTGGTTTTGCAAGCAAACCGTTCTCTTTCATTAGTAAACATACATCCCATGCTTCTTTTCCGTTGCTCGGCTTTATCACAATAGCATTCAATAAACCTTTACCGCGGATAAGCTCGATCATTCCGGATTTTATTTTACCAAGTTCATCGCGGAAAATTTTACCAAGTCTTTCTGAATTCTCGGCAAGTTTTTCATCTTTTAATACTTGTAATGCAGAAACAGCAACTGCGCATGCCAATGGATTTCCGCCGAATGTTGAACCATGTTCGCCGGGTTTAATTACGAGCATAATTTCATCATCTGCAAGTACGGCAGAGATAGGCATTGTTCCGCCGGAGAGCGCTTTACCAAGAATTAAAATATCGGGTCTAACATTCTCATGTTCACAAGCAAGCATTTTACCGGTACGTGCGAGACCGGTTTGAACTTCATCGGCAATAAACAAAACATTTTTTTCTTTGCACATCTTATATGCTTTGGAAATATAACCTTCATCGGGCACTACAACCCCGGCTTCTCCTTGTATCGGTTCAACCAAAAATCCGGCAACGTTAGGGTCTTGCAATGCTTTTTCAAGTTCATTAAGATCATTATAAGGAATCTTTATAAATCCCGGCGTATAAGGACCAAATCCTTTGTAAGAGTCCGGATCGTTCGACATCGAGATAACAGTAATTGTTCTACCATGAAAGTTGCCAAGACAAACAATTATTTTTGCTTCATTTTCCGGGATTCCCTTTTTATCATAAGCCCAGCGCCTACAAAGTTTTAATGCTGTTTCATCTGCTTCAGCACCGGAATTCATGGGTAACACTTTATCATAACCAAAAAATTCCGTGATGTATTTTTCATATGGACCGAGTTTGTTATTATAAAACGCTCGGGAGGTAAGTGTTAATTCTTTTGCTTGTTCGGTAATCGTATTAATTATTTTAGGGTGACAATGCCCTTGATTGACAGCAGAATATGCCGAAAGAAAATCGTAATACCTTTTTCCTTCAACATCCCATAAGAAAACTCCCTCTCCTTTTGCAAGTACAACCGGCAGCGGATGATAATTATGAGCACCATATTTTTCTTCGAGTGCTATATAGTCTTGTGATAGCATATTTATTCCAAGATTTGTTTAAAGTGTGGCACAAATTTATAAAAAGAACCTCAGGTAAAAAATGTAAATCAGCCACTATCGCCCTAAACTTTATTGACATGATTAAAAATCTTGTAAAATCGGTTATCCTCAAAAAGACTTAAGTAATTTACAAGTTGAACCTCTGTATAGTACTATTACCGTAATTACAAATTATTACTTGAATTAATCAGAATACAAGAGAAAAGTTTGGGACAGTTATGAAATCAGCGGTTAGTGTTTAACCATTGATCAATAGTAAGTTTAAGAAAATGTATATTGATTGGTTTAGCAATATAATCATCCATACCGGCGGCTAAACATTTTTCACGGTCTTTCATGCTTGAATGTGCAGTAACGGCTATAATTGGCAATGTCCCGACTTTACCGGTTAACTCTCTCACTTTTTTGGTAGCGGTAATACCGTCCATGTCGGTCATTTCAACATCCATTAAAGCGATATCAAATGTGCCGGATTTAATTGCCTCTATAGCTTCATGTCCGTTGGAAACTGCTTCAACATCGTAACCAACTTCTCTTAATATTTTCATTTCTAAATTTTGACTTATCGGGTTATCTTCAACTAAAAGAATTCGTTTCTTTAATTCAACAGTTTTACTTACTTCCGGTTTTTCGGCAACGGTTTCATCAAAACCGTTATCCGAAACCGCTTCAACTGCTGATGGCATTTCCTGGGATAATTTCTCAAAACTTTCGCTGTTTTGGAGTCTCATTTTAACCGTAAAAATAAATTTACTACCAACGCCAACTTTACTTTCGACTTTTATATCACCGTGCATCAGTTTAATAAATTCTTTCGAAATTACTAATCCTAAACCGGTTCCTTCTTTTTTACCTTTCTTGCTTTTAACTTGAACATACGGTTCAAAAAGCAGCTGCAGTTTTTCACTCGGTATGCCATGACCGGTATCTTCAACCGTTGTTAAAAGCTCTGCATAATTTTCAGTCTTTGCGTTCAACTTTACAGAAAGGGAAATTTTGCCGAACTCTGTGAATTTAACTGCGTTGCTAAGCAGATTTAGAATTATTTGACGATACCTTGTTGGGTCGCCTACTAAAACGTTCGGGATATTTTCATCAATAGATTCTTCAACGGTCAAAGATTTCTGTTTCGCAGTTTGATTTATTATAGACATCACACGATGGACTTCATTTCTAATATCGAATTCAACTTCGTCAAGTTCCATTTTACCGGCTTCGATTTTAGAAATATCAAGTATATTATTGATGATATCCAAAAGAGATTCAGCAGCAAATCTGGCATCGCGTGCAAAACTTTTAAGTTCGTCTGTATTCTCAAAAAGATCATTTTCTATAAGTGTTAAAAATCCCATGACGGAGTTCATCGGGGTACGGACTTCATGACTCATGTTAGCGAGAAACTTGGTTTTGTAGTTACTTTCTTGCTGCGCTTTTTTGGCAGCGGTATCTGCTTTTAGTTTTTCTTGACGTAATGCCTCTAAAGCCTTCTGCCTTTCATTTTCGGCTTGTACTTGCTGCGTAATATCCTGGAGACTTCCTTCGTAGAGCATCGTTTCATCTTCTTCAATATTAATACGGACATTCATCCTAACTGTAATTTCAGAACCGTCTTTCTTACGAAATTGCACTCTGTAATTTCTTACTTTACCTTGTTTTTCAAGCAGCTTGGAGAGCAATTCCCAATCAGATTGCCTTACAAAGAGATCATTGATCATATTTAGTCTCATCATCTCTTCTTCATTAGAGTAACCATGCATTTTTACCAATGCCGGGTTAACGGTAAGAAACTTTCCTTTGTTCGACATCTGGAAAACACCTTCAGCGGAATTCTCGAAAATATTTCTAAACTTCTTCTCCGATAAAGCAACTTCATAACCCTTCATCAGCGATTCGTGTCTTAAACGGTAATTAATATAACTTGCTACTATTGCCATAACACTAATCACAAGAACGAGAATTACCGATTCAATCATGTTAGGCAGCATGTAAACGGTTTTTTGATTAAACAATATTGATGCGGCAAAAACCATGTTGTAATAAATGGCAACAACTATTTGATTTGAAACTTCCCAGCTTAAGAATAAGGCAGCAGTAAAAATGATAAGACTAATAATATGAGAATTAAAAATAAGTGTGTTAGGGTATAGATATATCATCAAGCCAAAAGTAGCAACAATAGAAATTAATAGAACATGTATTAATAGTACCGGGTGTTTCTTGCCGAATCTCGAATTTGATAGCACAAGTAATAGGAAAGCAATTAATACCGATGCAAGTCTCGAAATATAAACTTCTACACTATGCTGTGTAAAAAATCGAACTTCAAATATGAGGGATACTATACCCGAAAAGGCAGTAAACTTTGCTAATGATTGAAAAGGACCGATTACTAACCGTTTGTTTTCCTCCTTAATATATTCTTTAAGCTTTAATTCTATAGTTTTATTGAACGTTTTAGTACCGGTTAGAGTCTTACTGTTGTTATTTCCCACTGTAGTCAACACTTTTATCTATTATATGTTTTCGAATAATTTCACTTTAAAAACTCAAATAACAATACTAACTTTAGTCAGGTCTTAATTTGGTTATTTTTTTAAAAGACTGAAAAAAGTCGGCTTTAGATAACAATTTTTATAACAATAATCAAAAAATAATAGATGCTTGATACCCTTTACAACATCGATATCACAATTTTCTATTTTATTAACGGTACGCTTTCCAACTCCTTATTCGATAAATTTTTCGTTTTTATTACCGATGTTAAAAACTGGTATCTTACCTATTTAATCTTACTTCTTATATCTTTTTTCAAAGGTGGGCGTATAGGCAAAATTGCATCCATCTTTGTTCTTTTTCTCATAATAATATCCGACCAATTAAGCAGTTTTGTATTGAAAGATTTTTTCGCGAGGATTCGTCCGTGTAACGTTCTACCCGATGTTAATATACTTGTTTCTTGCACTGAGTCGTTCTCTTTTCCGTCTTCACATGCAGTTAATAATTTTGCCGTTGCCGTTTTTTTTGCAAAACTATTTCCAAAACTAAAATGGATACTTTACAGCTCTGCCTTTCTTATTGCGCTTTCCAGACCTTATTGCGGAGTTCATTATCCTTCGGATATTGTTGGTGGTGCTATCATCGGCTCCCTATTGGGTTATTTATTTGCAATAGCAGCGCTTAAAATTGATAGTCTGCTCAAAATTAAATCCACTCAATTAACAGATAAATTTGAAAGGATTGAATTCAAATAAATATTATGAAGACTAAATTACAAATTGCTAAAAATTGGCTGCCACGTTATACCGGAACTAAAATTGACGAGTTCGGTGATTATCTTTTATTGACTAACTTCCATAATTATGTGACAAAATTTTCAGAAAGGTTTAGTTGCGATATTCAGGGTATCGGCAGACCGATGCAGACCGCTACAAACAACCAGGGCTTAACAATTATTAACTTTGGTATTGGTTCTGCAAATGCTGCTACGATAATGGATTTACTAATTGCCAGGGCGCCAAAAGGAGTTCTTTTCCTTGGCAAATGCGGAGGACTAAAACACTCCACCGAGATTGGCCACTTTATTCTTCCTACAGCTGCTATTCGCGGAGAAGGAACAAGTGATGATTACTTTCCACCAGAAGTTCCGGCTCTTCCTTCATTCAAACTTCACAAGTTTGTTTCGGATAAAATCATCAAAAGAAAATTAGAATACAGAACCGGTGTAGTATATACTACTAATAGAAGAGTTTGGGAATGGGATTCCGACTTCAAAAAATATTTGAAGAAGCTCGGTGCAATTGGAATTGACATGGAAACCGCTACATTGTTTATTGTTGGATATACCAACCAAATTGCACGCGGCGCATTACTGCTTGTTTCCGACTTACCTATGTTTGCCGAAGGAGTTAAAACAGAACAATCGGATAAAATAGTAACACAAAAATATCTCGATTTTCATCTTGATATTGGAATCGAAGCAATGACTGAAATCGGGAAAAAAGGTGAACAGATAAAACATTTCACTTATTAATTTTTTTCGCCCATCAGAAACATATTCTTTTTACCGATGTTGAATCCTTAAGACAATATCATTGAGGATCAGAGAATGAAAAAAATATCTTATTGTGTATTCATACTACTATTGTTAGCCACTTCAAACTACTTTGCCCAAACAGATAAACAAATCAACATCTACAATGCGCTCAAGGAAATAATTCAATTGAGTAAAGACAAGCAATATGAAAAAGCTTCATTAAGAATTGCGTACAACGGCAAAGACACAAACCGTAACTTGAAGACTCCTTTTGATCCGGCTAAAAGTGATGAATTAGGTGAAGTAAAAAGGATCTGCAAAAAAATTTCTGCTTTAACGGATTTGAGCACAAACTATAAAATTGGAAAAGTAATTTCTAAGAAAGATGGTAATACGGAATTCTATTTGGTTAGTGTTTCATTTATTAGCGGAACACAAGAACTAAGAACAAATTTTGAATTAATCGAAACTGCAGACGGATTCTTACTCACTACCATGAAATAAAATTGAATATGGATTATACTTCACAAAAATCTCCCGATGAACAATCCGGCAAGAAACTTTGCCCTAAAATTATTTTGGAAGGGACACGCCTCACGTTAAAAACAGAAATAGCTTTTGCATTAAATGAACATCCAAGGATTGTAGGTCCAAGGAAATACAAATATCACTCACCAATAATTTCTGCTGAATGGTGCTCTTTCACAAACTTTCCGTGGGGCAGAGGGTTAATCAATTTTAACCGTGAAGAAGAAGAACAAGCAATGGAAACATACGGAACATGGATAAAACTGTTCGAACTGCAAAAATATTATTCATGGATAATAGACCGGTTTCATTTATCAACCAAACTTTATCAGCGGAAATATAAAAACCGCGAATATGATTTTAGGTGGCTCGAAAACCGGCTCGATAAACTTGGTTTTCACTTAGTGCTGTGTTCCAGAAGCACTGAATCATTTATCGAAGCACGTAAAGAAAGAATTAAAATTTCCGGCAACCCGGTGCAGTATGATGATCTGCAGCTTTTTGTTGAAGAGCAGAGCGAGCTAAAAAAATTATTCCGTGAATCTACTCTTACCAAAACGGAAATTGATGTTTCAAATAATGATATAGCCCCAATCGTGGAAAAGATAGCCGACTGGATGACACAAACCGGCGGTTTGTACGCTAAGTAATTTTACTTCGAACTTTTAATTAATTTTTCACTTCCCTTTTTAACAGCTCCGACACCAATTAAAATTATTATCGCCGAAACAATTATAATCAATGTAAATTCTTCACCTAAAATCAACCAGCCAAGAAAAAGTGCGATTATTGGATTTACATAGGCATAAGTTGAAACTAAAGAAACCGGTAAATGTGCTATTGCATAAATATAAGAGGCATAACCGATTAGCGAGCCAATTATTACCAAATACATAAATGCACCAAAACTTTCATCGGTAAAGTGGAATGTAGATCCCTCACCCAAAATCAATCCGGTCAAAGTCATAACAAAACCGGCAATTGTCATTTGAACAGAAGCACTCATTAGCGGATGTAAATTTATTTTTTTGTATTTGGAATAAATGGTTCCGGCAGACCAACCAAATTCTGCTATCATCAATCCTATAATTCCGCCTAAATAGGACGGATCGAAAAGTTTATCTATGTCACTTCCAAATATCAATGCAACTCCAACAAATCCAAGCAGTAAACCAATTATTATTAACGTATTAAACTTATATTCTTTTTGACTTATCGATTCTAAACCTACTATCCAAAACGGTACTGTAGTAATCAAAAGTGCTGTCAAGCCGCTCGGTACCCACTGTTCCGCGAAAACGACTAAACCATTCCCAATCCCTAATAATGACAACCCGATTATTGATAATGGAATAATATCTTCTTTTTTGGGCAAAGCATATTTTTTCAATCTTAAAATCGAAAAGAGAATTGGCCCGGCAATCAACCATCTAAGTCCGGCAAAGAGCAGCGGCGGTAGGTCTTCCACGCCAATTCTAATTGCTAAGTAAGTTGTTCCCCAGATAATGCAGATTGCAATCCATGTAAGGTATGCTTTTATATTTTCTTTCTTATTCATAATCTTTTTTTTATTGTGGGTTCCAAAATAAGAAATAGATCACAATTGCTTCAGGTAAAATTTTTGTACTTTTGAGTTAATTTAAAACAGTAATTGGTTAGTAATGATTGAAAATATCAGCGAATGGATAAAGTCTTTCCAGTGGCTGCATAATGATATGAAATTCATAATCATTATTATCCTTTCATTCGCAGCATATATTTTATTAAACCGGGTTATCTTGAGATTGATTCGCAAGTTTATCAAGTCAACAAAGAATCAAGTCGATGATATTTTTTTCACATCAAAAGTCTTGAGAAGAATCTCCTATTTGGCGCCATTGGCAGTTATTGCAAATTACACTTATCTGCTTCCAGATATAAAAATATTTTTAGATAGACTTATCGCCTCGCTGGCAATTCTAACTTTTGTATTAACAACTAGTGCAATACTTTCTGCCGTTAGCGAATATTACCAGAAGACAGAAAAATTCAAAGAGCGCCCAATCAAAGGTTACATAGAAGTATTGATTATTATTATTTATGTATTCGGCTTCATACTTGTACTAGGGACACTTGTCGGCGAATCTCCGTGGGCAATACTGACCGGTTTAGGTGCGCTGACTGCAATTCTGCTCCTTGTTTTCCGCGATACTATTCTTTCGTTTGCTGCCAGTATTCAAATTTCATCGTACGACCTCGTAAAGATCGGTGATTGGGTTGAGGTTCCGAAATACGGCGCCGATGGCGATGTCATCGATATCTCATTGAACGTAATCAAAATTCAAAACTGGGATAAAACCATTACAGTTATACCTACATACAAACTTATCGAAGACTCGTTCAAGAATTGGCGCGGAATGACTTTATCAGGAGGCAGAAGGATTAAACGATCTGTCTTTATTGATCAAAGTTCAATAAAATTTTGTACCGAGGAGATGCTCAACAAGTATGAAAAATTTTCTTTGATAACTTATTATATAAAACAAAAACGGGAAGAAATTAAACTCTATAATCAACAAAAAAATTATGATGATAATATTTTAGTAAATGGCAGAAGATTAACTAACATTGGAACCTTTAGAGCTTACTTAACCGAATATTTAAAACAGAGAGAGGATATCAGGAAAGATTTAACATTTATGGTACGGCAATTGCACCCCGGTTCCGAAGGATTGCCTATCGAAATTTATGTCTTTTCCAACACAACAGAATGGACTGTTTATGAAAGCATCCAATCTGATCTCTTCGATCATATCCTGGCAGTTATTCCACAGTTTGATTTAAGAATTTTCCAAAACCCGACCGGCAGCGATTTTAGAAAAATAACTTCGGATTAAATAAATATGAAGACTACTGTTTCAACTGCAATTGCTTATGCATTAATCGATCTCGGTGTTGACATTGTTACTTGTGTACCCGGTTACGGAGGAACAGATACTTTTCTTGCTTACAATGAATTGAATATGAGAAATTTAAGATTTTCCTATCATGAAGAAGCTGCATTCACCATTTCACATAGTGCCGGTATCTGCGGGAAAAGATCTGCATCTATGATGAAAGCACATGGATTCATGAAAGCAATGAATAGCATCACTGATGCTGTTTATTCCGAAATCAATGCCGGGTTTGTAACAATTATTTTTGAAGATAAAAGCGGAAAACATTCCGATAGCATTCTTGAAATCATACCAATCTTAAATTCAATACCGATTCAGTACATCCAGACCGATACAAAAAATATATACAACAATATTATTGATGCATACGCCGAATCCGAGAGAAAGAAATTACCGGTTGTAGTATTGGTTGATGCTTTAAATATCAGCATGGAAACAGATTTTCAAAGAAAGAATAATTTGAAAAAGTCGTTTTCCTACAATCGCGATATTTATAAACACGTGGTCCACCCCATGCTTTCTGAATATCAATATAAGGTTTACATCGCCAATAAACTCGGTGGTGAATCTAATTCTATTGTAAAACCGGAACTCCCTATTGCACCGCTTCAATTTCCCGATAGAGCTAAAAATATTGCACTCAAGTACGAAACTTTTTTTAAGGTATTTCAAAATTTAAGAGGCGACTTAGTTACGGGAGATACAAGTGGATTAGGAGTTTTTGCATTTCCTCCTTACAACTGTGTTGATATTATAACATACATGGGCGGTAGTATTCCACTTTCTGTAGGTGCGTTTTTAGCCGGATTCAAAAACGTTTGGGCTTTAACCGGTGATTTTGGATTTATCTCTGCCGGTACAATCGGTCTGGTTGAAATTTTACAAAGAGAATTACCAATTAAGATCGTTATCTTTTACAATAAGCGTGCTGCATCTACCGGCGGACCACAAATAAACAAAAAGGTTTTTAGACAAATACTTGCCGGTTTTGAAAAAAATATTATGCATATATCCAATCCTTTAGATCCGTTTGAAGCTGAAACTGTGCTAAAGGAAGCTTCATCACAAAATGAATTCAAAATAATAATTGCCGATTACCCGGAATAGATTACAATGATAACAGAATAGAAGAGGAAACTTTTTGATAACTGTTAAAAACATTTTTGAGAATACGCAAGAGAAGCTAAAAGAAGAATGCATTGAGGGTCTTATCTCGTCCGGAAATTTCAAATTAGAGAAGATCGTTTCTCAAGGTCATTCGTCACCGGATAACTTTTGGTATGATCAAGATACGAATGAGTTTGTGCTGCTCGTCTCTGGTAGTGCTCAGCTTGAATTTGAAAACGAGCTATCGGTACAACTAAAACCAGGTGATTATTTGATCATCCCTTCGCATAAGAAACACCGGGTTAGTAAGACTGATCAAAATCAAAAAACTTTTTGGCTGGCGCTTCATTACTGACTGTTTATACCCTAAAAAGAATAGCGCTGGAGTCCACTAATTTTTCTGTTTTACCCTCAACAAATTTTAATTAATTTAATTCAAGAGAATTGCACAATCTAATTTTCAAGTTAATATGATTAAAAGTACAATCTACATATTATTTGCTTTGTTACTATTTACCGGAATAAATCATTCTCAAATTAAAAAAGTTGATCCCGGTGCTTCAATTGGTATCGGTGAAATAAAAAGTAATTCTCCGTCTGTAACAGCTTTGGGCGGTACAATATTTTTCGACTTCACGATGTGGTTTTCAGAAGATGTTTGGATTCGCACCGGTTTTTCATATATGCGTAAACTCGAATACTTTCTGCCGGAAAACCGAGAAGGAAGGGCATACCCTTTCATGAAATTATTTTCGCTTGAAGGGGTAATACAACAGCAATTCACCAACATTATTTTTGTAGAAGAGAGTGCCGGATTAATCTATTTGAACGACCGGACTTTCGGCGTCAACGAGTGGATGCTCGGTACCCAGTTCAGCGCCTTATGCGCATTAGATTTCACAGATAGCTTAAGAAGCGGTTCCCGGGTTGGATTGGGATTCAAATATGGTATAACTTTCACTAACACTAACGCTGATTATTATTCGCTCTTTGTTCAATACAAATTATTTCTTTAAAACTCAGAGTTTATATAAATCCCTCATCATCTCTTCGAATTGCTCAAAGTACAATGATTGTTCCCCATCGCTCAATGCTTTTTCCGGATTGGGATGCATTTCCACCATGATTCCATGAGCACCTACAACCTTTGCTGCTTTTGCAAGCGGAACGACTTTATTCCTTTGCCCGATTGCATGCGACGGATCAACAATGATCGGCAAGTGAGTAAGTTCTTTAAGAATTGGCACTGCACCAATATCTAATGTGTTACGTGATGCAGTTTCAAATGTTCTGATGCCGCGCTCACAGAGTATTACTTGTCTGTTACCTTGCGATAAAATGTACTCAGCTGCATTTAATAGTTCTTCTATCGAAGCCATTAATCCGCGTTTTAATAAAACCGGTCGGTGAGTTTTACCAACTTCTTTAAGTAAGGCAAAATTCATCATATTCCTTGCACCAACTTGAAGAATATCCGCAGTCTTAGCGACCATAGCAACATGTTCGGTATCAAGCACTTCGGTAACAACCGGCACTTGATAAACTTTCCCGGCTTCGGTTAAACTGTCGAGCGCTTCCATTCCATACCCCTGGAAACTGTACGGAGATGTACGAGGCTTGAAACATCCTCCCCGTAAAATATGCCCACCATTCTCTTTCAATTCCGAGGCACATTCCAATATCATTTCACGCGATTCAACCGAGCAAGGACCGGCAATTACAACAAAGTTATTGCCCCCTATTAACACATCCCGAACTTTAATTACCGTATCTTCGGGTTTATAGTCTCTGCTTGCTAATTTATAACTCTTCTGTTTTTTTGTCGAAGGTACTTTTTGTTCTGTCTTACCTTCTTCCGATTTTTTCTCTTTCTTAGTTCCTTCCAATAATTTGTGAAGTTCTAATTTCGTTTTAACTAATTCTTGCGAAGGGTAACTTCCAAGCACTTTCATAAACCTGGTAAACTGTCCCAATTCATCAATAACTTTCTGAACCAGTTCGTCATGAATATTGCCTTCAAAATCGAGATAAAACATCTCTTCCCAAGGATTACCCATTATCGGGCGTGATTCAAGTTTGGTTAAGTTAACGTTGAACTTTCTAAAAACATTCAATGCATCTACGAGTGAACCCGGTGTATGCGAGGTTGCCATTATGATGGACGTTTTACAAGGTATTCTCGGATCTACACTCTGGGGTTTACGCGACGCAACTAAAAATCTTGTAAAGTTATCCGGCTGATTTGCAATATTTTTCTTAATGATCTTAACACCAAATAATTTAGCAGCTTCTTCGCTTGCAATTGCAGCAAAATATTGATTTCCTTCTTCTTTAATCTTCTGCACAGACATAGCGGTATCGGCAAAATACTCAATGGAAGAACTTGGAATAGTTTCTAAAAACTTAGAACATTGTGCTGCTGCCTGGTAATGCGCATAAACTTTTTTAATCTTGTTTAAAGGAACATCTTTTAGCGTGACAAGACAATGTTTCACCTGGAATTTTTCTTCGCCGATAATAGAGAGAGTTGTATGAAGCAATAAATCGTAAACTTCGTTTATCCCACCTGACGTAGTGTTTTCGATCGGGAGAACAGCAAAATCTGCTTCTCCTTTTTCGACTGACTCAACAACTTCATCAAATCTTTTTTTATAAACAAAATTCAGAACAAGACCTGAATGAACAAAATACTTTTGAGCGGCAAGATAGCTGTAAGCACCTTCAATGCCCTGGATTGCAACTTTGACATATTTATTTTTTTTATCTCCCTGGTTCAAAGAGTACTGAACATGGCTTTGCTGCAGCCGAACGGAGTCCTCAATTATTTCATAAAACACTTTTGAAAGGAAGTTGGCATCAAGTCCTTCCTTCTTACCAATCCTTATGAGAGAATTTAACAACTCTTCTTCCCTCTTTTGATCACGAATGGGATTCTTTCCCTTTTCTTTGGCAATTACAACATCTTTGCTCAGTTTTCTTCTGCTTGCAAGTAGCCTTATAATATCCGAATCGATATTGTTGATTTTTTCCCTCAATTTGCTCAAATCTTGATTTTTCATCTTTCCTATTAATGATATTAATTTCTTGAATTTGAGGGGTGAAAGTAATCAAAAATGAGACAGAAATAAAGAATTACTATAATTTTTCTATTCTTTTAAAACCAAATTGATTGGCATATAAATTTATTGTAAGTTGGAAACGGATATAAGTCTCCAATATTCTATTAATTTTATTGCTTGCTCTTTAACATTCGAGGTAATAAATGACTAATCAATCAAGAAGGGATTTCTTAAAAACCAGTGCTCTTCTCGGTGCCGGAATTACCGGGTTATCATCAAAACCGGCTAAAGCTGCACCAAAAAATATTCTTGATGAAAATAGGATGGGTGTACTGGTTGATACAACAGTATGTATTGGCTGCAGAAAATGTGAATGGGCTTGTAAGAATGCCCATTATCTTCCAACACAGCCTCTCGAATCTTATGATGATCGATCTGTATTCAAAAACATGAGACGACCCGATGACAAATCTTTAACTGTAGTTAATGAATACCCGGCAAAAGAATTAAATTCTTTTCCGGTGAACGTGAAAGTGCAATGTATGCACTGCGATAAACCGGCATGTGTTTCTGCTTGCATTGTTGGTGCATTCTCCAAAGAAGAAAACGGTTCTGTTATTTGGGATGGCGACAAGTGTATCGGATGCCGTTATTGTATGGTTGCTTGTCCATTCCAGGTACCGGCGTTCGAATTCGAAAAAGCACTCCAGCCGGAAATAAGAAAATGTGATTTTTGCTTTGAAAGAACTAAAGTTGGCAGAATGCCGGCTTGTATTGAAATCTGTCCGATGGAAGTTTTAACATACGGCAAAAGAGAAGATTTAGTTGAACTTGCCCACCACAAAATAAGTCTCTACCCTGAAAAATATTATAATCATGTTTTGGGTGAATATGAAGTTGGCGGAACAAGTTGGCTTTATTTAGCTAGCAGAGATTTTTCTGAATTACAATTTCCAAAACTTGGCAACAGTCCGGCACCTGGTGTTAGTGAAGCCATACAGCATGGTATCTTTGCTTACTTTATTCCGCCTATTGCTTTATATGCTCTACTTGGCGGTGTTATGTGGTTAAATAAAAATCGTAAAAGTGAAGAGGGGGAACAACTATGAGTGAATACATGAAACCCGTTCCTCTTCCAAGAAAATATTTTACACCTACTGTAATAATCTTAGGTTTGATTGCCCTTGTTGGAATAATTTTCATCTTGGCAAGATTAATTTTTGGTATCGGTGCGGTTACAAATCTCTCCAATCAGTATCCCTGGGGTATTTGGATCGGGATAGATGTTGCTGCCGGTGTTGCACTTGCTGCCGGTGGTTTTACCACAGCGGCACTTGGTCACATCATGCACAAGGAAGAATATCATTTAATTACAAGACCGGCTTTATTAACGGCGTCATTGGGTTATACGTTTGTTGCAAGCAGCGTTGCACTTGATCTTGGACGCTATTACTACATCTGGCATCCGTTAATAATGTGGAATGGAAACTCTGTTTTGTTTGAAGTTGGTATGTGCGTTATGATCTATTTAATGGTTTTGTATATTGAATTTCTGCCGATTGTTACCGAGAGATTCATCGGCAGAGTTAATCTGCCCGGATTTTTAGGAAAGTTCAATAACCCAATAGATAAACTACTGAGAATGTTGGACAAAGGGTTAAACAAAACAATGTTCGTTTTTATAATTGCGGGTGTAGTACTCTCATGCCTCCATCAATCATCGCTGGGAACATTAATGGTAATAGCCGGACCAAAAATGCACCCGTTGTGGCAAACACCAATATTACCTTTGTTGTTTTTATTATCCGCAGTCTCGGTTGGCTTCCCGATGGTAATCTTTGAATCAGTAATAACATCAAAATCTTTTGGCTTGAAACCTGAGACGAATATTTTATCGGGATTGGGTAGAATGGTAGCGCCGCTGTTGTTTATCTATCTCTCCTTTAAAATCGGGGATATGGTAATAAGAAAAACTTTTGTATATCTAACAGAATTTAATACAGCAAGTGTAATGTTTGTTATAGAAATTGTTCTTGGTATTGTACTGCCATTAAGACTATTTATGTCACCATCAATTAGAAAGTCTCCCCTCGGATTATCAATTGCTGCGTTCTTAGTAATATTCGGAGTCTTTCTAAACAGAATGAATAATTTTATTGTAGCATATACACCGCCGTACCAATTCACGAGCTACTTCCCTTCAATTGGAGAAATATCTGTTACAGCCGGATTCATAGCATTAGAAATTTTATTGTTCAGGGCTTTTGTTATGATTTTTCCGATTGTTAGCATTCCTCAAGCTGCTTCATCTAAAACAAAATTTTCCGTGAGAGGTGTACGATGAAAATAAAAATTTTATTCTGGTTTCTAATACCTCTTAGCATATTTAGTCAAACTAAAATCGATAAAAATCATTCTTCACAAAATCTTAAGTGTTCAACATGCCATACATGTGAAATCCCCACAAAAGAAAATCCTTGTATTAAACCGTGTCCTCGTGAGAATATGATTCGCATCGATCAAAAAGCTGAAGATGCACCGCGTGTTTTAACAATCAATCGAATTAAAGAAACGGATATTTATGCACCGGTTAAATTTTCACACCTTGCTCATGCCGAGATGTCCGATATGTCCGGCGGATGCAGAACTTGTCATCACTACAATCCTCCCGGTAATGTAATAGGATGTTCGGACTGTCATGCTGCGCAGCGCCAACGGACAGATATAAGCAAGCCGGATTTGAAAGGTGCATACCATCAGCAATGTATGAATTGTCATCGTGCATGGAGCGGCAGCACCGATTGTATTTCATGTCATGAAATAAAAGGCAAAGAAAAAATCATAACTCCTACAGCATCGGATAACAAAAAAAGAATTCACCCTGAAATTAAAACTCCTGACAAAATAAAATTTGATACAAATACCAAACATGGCAAACAAGTAACTTTTTATCATTCAGAACATAACGAACTATTTGGATTTGAATGTTCGGATTGCCATTCAAACGAAAGCTGTGTAAAATGTCATGCCATAGAAAAAATAAAATCACAGCAAAAACTTACTTCAAAAGAAAAACACAAAAAATGTTCAAGCTGTCATAATACGGAATTGAATTGTTCTTCATGTCATAGTAATATTGAAAAAGGCGGATTCAATCATGCCTCTGTTGCCGGTTTCGATCTTACTAAGTATCACGGTAAGTTAAATTGCAGCAGATGCCATACTGCAAAATCTGAATTCAAAGGGTTGAAAAATGAATGTAAGAACTGCCATGGTCAGTGGACGTGGGAAAATTTCAGCCATAAAATTGCGGGATTAGTATTGGATGAAATGCATGGCGAATTAGAATGCGAAAATTGTCATAAAGAAGCAACTTACTCTAAACCTGATTGTAGTGATTGCCATGAAGACAAATGTTATCCCAAAGATTTACCGGGTAAAAAGGTAAAATAGTGATGAAAGGATTTAACGAAATAGGATTTTACAAACGGATCAGTTTGAAGCTGATTATCGCTGTTAGTTTAACGGCGATAGTTATAATAGGTGTCTATTCCTATTTCAACATAAAAGCACAGAGCGACGCTATGCTTGCCGAAGTTGAGAGGCATGCAAATCAGCTTAGCGAAACTGTGAAGAACAGTACGCGATACAGTATGCTACTTAACCAAAGAGAACATATTCAAGAAATAATTAATACCATAGGCAAGGACCCGGCAATTTATGATGTTAGAGTTTTAAACAAAGAAGGCGAGATAATTTATTCTACAAAAAAAGATGAAATCGGCAAGATGCTTGATAAAAAAGCCGAGAGCTGTTACGCATGTCATGCCGAAAACGAACCATTGGAAAAATTACCTATTAAAGACAGAAGCCGAATTTACAAATTAGCCGCCGGCACTGATAGAATAATGGGAATTATCAACCCGATTTATAATGAAAGATCTTGCTGGGAATCCGACTGTCATGCACATGATAGAAACGCTACAGTTTTAGGAGTGCTGGATGTAAGCATATCATTGGCAGATGTTGATAATCAAATGTCAACTAACCAGATTCGCGTTTTGCTCCTTTCAGTAGTATCAATAACAGCGCTCGGATTTATAATTGGATTCTTTGTTAAAAGATGGATCGATAAACCGGTAAGAGAACTTGTAAAGGCAACTAACGAAGTTTCAATCGGCAATTTAAATTATGCAATTAACGATCTTAGCAATGACGAGATGGGTTATCTCGGAGAATCATTCAACAAAATGATTAAACGACTCGATGAAGTACGCGCTCAATTAGTTCAATCCGATAAAATGGCATCACTTGGAAGACTTGCCGCCGGTGTTGCGCACGAGATCAATAATCCTCTTACCGGTGTTCTTACATACAGCAGTTATTTACTCAAGCGAACAAAAGAAAATCCACAGATGCAAGAGGATTTGAATGTTATTGTCCGCGAAACTATGAGAAGCAGAGAGATAGTAAAAGGTCTGCTCGATTTCGCAAGGCAATCTGCTCCTAAGAAGAGTTTAATTGACGTGAATGAAATATTACAGCGTGCAATTGCTGTAATCAATAATCAATTAAAATATTCCAAGATAAACCTTGAAAAAAATCTTGACGAAAAACTGCCGCGTATAACTGCAGATGCAAACCAGATTCAACAAGTATTTCTTAATTTGTTCTTAAATGCGATTGATGCAATCGGACCGGATGGCGGATTACTGAAATTAAACACATCGCAACTTAATCTGTCACCCAAAGGAAACGTACACATCAAAAATTGCGTATGCCCTAAAAATCATAACCTTATAGATAATGAATATAAAATTGGGGGTAATGATTCGATACGGATAAAAATAAAATCCGAAAATAATATTGGTTTTGTTCACCTCGATCCGATTTACGGAAGCAGCGGACATTTTTTCGGGATCTCGTTTGATAATGATAAAGGAGTAAGTCTAAGTTGCCCGGTTTGTGATATTTCACTCATCGACAAAAATGAAACATGCCCGTTATGCGGAGGACCGGTTTACAAAATCACAATTCCTAACCAGGGATACATTGAAGGTTGTGCTTCCTTTAAAGATAACTGGCAAAGATGGGAATTTGTTGACCGCGATGGTGAAAGAAAATTCGTTGAGATACAAGTTTCCGATACCGGCTGCGGAATACCGCAAGAAAATATCGGTAAAATATTTGAGCCCTTCTTTACAACCAAAGGCCAAAAAGGTACCGGGCTTGGCTTATCGATAGTCTGGGGAATAATAGATAATCATAACGGCACAATAAAAGTTACAAGTGAAGTTGGTAAAGGAACAACATTTTCAATAAAACTGCCGCAGTAAAATGAATATTGATTTTGACATATTGATAATAGATGATGAACAAGTTGTAATTGATTCGATTATTAAGATCGGGCAGATAAATAATTACGCAATAGATTCTGCATTAGATGCCCAGATAGCGTTAAATAAAATTGATATCAACAAGTATTCTCTAATAATCTGCGATATCATGATGCCGGGAATTAACGGGTTTCAATTCATCACCGAGATGCAAAATCGAAATAACAAAACTCCGATAGTAATAACGACTGGTTATTCAACATTAGATAATGCGGTAAAATCTTTATACCAGGGTGCAATCGATTATATACCGAAACCATTTACAATTGACGAGATGATCAGTGTAATGAAACGAGGAATAAATTATTATAAACTAATCTCAAAAATTGAAAGCGATCCAAATTCGGTAGCTTTTGTTCCATGTCCGCCGAAATACTTTCGCTTGGGATACTCATGCTGGGTTAATAATGGTTTCGACGGCTCATATTTATTAGGAGCTACAGATATTTACATTAAAACGATTGAGGATCTGAAAGGAATCGAATTGATCGATATTGGAGAAACTGTTCATCAAGCTTCGGTAATCGCACGATTCAAATCTTCTGACGATACAACCCATCAATTATTTTCAGCATTAAGCGGTAGGATAATTGATCGAAACGAAAAATTAATTGAGAATATTTCTTTGTTGGAAAAAGACCCTTATTTCAATGGTTGGATTTATCGGCTTATTCCAAACGAACTGGATTACGAGATGAGAATATTGTCATCGTGTAGTTCGGATAGAACTTAGAAGAAATTTTAATTTAAGGAGAAATAAAAATGGCTCTTTTCATCTTAGCAGTAATAATTTTTATTGTAGCTGATGTAATAATCAGGTTCACAATTAAAAAAATTAATGAAAATAAAATCCGCAAAGAGCGCAAATTAGTTTTAGAAGAGTCTGCAAAAATCGATTTCAGCCAGGAAACCGTTTCATTAAAACGTGCTGAAGTACAAAGTCCAAAAGCAAAAATTTTATGTGTGGATGATGAAGATGTTATTTTGGACAGCTTCAGAAAAATTCTTGTACTCGACGGTTACTCGGTTGACACAGTTAACTCGGGTCCCGAAGCGATGAATCTTATAAAAACCAACCATTATGATTTTGTATTCACGGATTTAAAAATGCCGGTTATGGATGGCGTTGAAGTAACAAAACTCGTAAAAAATCTTCGCCCCGATATCGATGTAATTATTATAACCGGCTACGCCACAGTAGAAACAGCTGTGGATTGTATGAAGCTCGGCGCGATGGATTATGTACAAAAACCATTCACCGAGGATGAGTTGCTTGAGTTCACAAAAAAATCTCTTATTAAACGCCAGGATAAAATTCAGAAACAATTAAAACCGAGAGTTCATATTGCTCATATCTCCGAAAAAGAAAAATTGAGTACCGGTGAATTTGCAATACCGGGCGGAGTATTTATTTCTGAAGGACATTGCTGGGCTGCCGTATCCCAGGACGGCACTGTTAAAATCGGCATTGATGATTTTGCTAATAAAATAATTGGTAAAATTGATAATATTAACTTCCCTAACCTTGGAATGGTAGTTTTAAAAGGTCAACCTTTATTCACAATCAAGCAAGGTACTAAATCTGTCCAATTCAATTCTCCTATTAGCGGACAAGTAAAAGCAATAAATCATGAATTGATTGATGAAATAGAACTACTTGAATTCTCTACATATGATAAAAATTGGATTTGTGTTGTCGATGCAGAAAAACTTGAGACAGAATTACAACAATTGAAAATTGGTAAATCTGCTGTAACTTTTTACCAGGAAGAAATCGATCGTTATGTTAATTTGATGAATGATGTTACTAAGAACGAAAAAAACGGCTCATATGATTTGTATGCCGGGCAGTTAGAAAATCTAAATGAGAAGGATTGGTACCTAGTAACCGGCGAATTTTTTAAAAAGTAGATATTAAAAAGTTAGTTTATTTAGTTCTAAAATTAATTTAGCAGTTTTTATAAAACATAAAATTGTAATTACGTTGACAAAAAAGTAATAACTAAATATTTTGTGACCGGATAATTTACTCCATTATCTTATTTGATAAAATTTGAGTCTCGCAATTGAAACATTTTTTTTCGGTTCGCAAAAAATCTAATGCTAACAATATGATAAAAATAAATTTCCTGATAGCTTTTTTGTTCATTTGTACTATCTGCTACTCACAGAGCGAAGAAAATCAATTATGCCTGGATTGCCATAGTGACAATACGTTAACTACCGAACGGAACGGTAAAACAATTTCTCTTTTTGTAAATGAAAAAACATTCAACAGTTCAATTCATAACAAAATTAAATGTTTAGATTGCCATGATGATATTAATCCCGATGAGATTCCACATCCCGAACATCTGAAAAAAGTTAATTGTTCAAAATGCCACTCCACTGCAGTAGAACATTATGAACGCAGCTTACATGGCGAAGCTTATAGAAAAGGAAAATATCTTGCACCAACTTGTGAAACTTGCCATGGTAAGCACGATATTTTATCTTCCAAAAATTCGAAATCAAAAACATATGTAATGAATATTCCGGCACTCTGTGGAAAGTGCCATAAAGAAGGAACACAAGTTTCAAAATTATCTACGGTTTACGAAAGACAAGCATTAGATGATTATTCTGAATCGATCCACGGCGAAGGATTATTCAAAAGAGGATTGATTGTTACCGCAGTCTGTACAAGTTGCCATACATCGCACGATATTCTTCCGCATGAAAATTCCCTTTCTTCAATTAATAAAAAAAATATTGCAGCAACTTGCACCCAATGCCATAGACAGATTGAACAAGTTCACACAAAGGTAATTAACGGTAAATTATGGGAAAAAGAACCTCATAAAATTCCAATTTGTATAGATTGCCATCAGCCGCACAAAATTAGAAGAGTCTTTTACGCCGAAAGTTTTCCGGATGAAATGTGCATGAGATGTCACGGACAAAAAGATTTGAAAAAGGTTGTTGATGGTAAAACATTGTCACTCTATGTAGATTATGATCAGTTTAAGAAGTCGGTTCACACAAACAATTCTTGTTTTAAGTGCCACACTAATGTTTCATTTTCTAATAACCCGGTTTGTTTGAATAGCGGTAAAGTAGATTGTTCAATTTGCCATCAAACACAAAATGAAGATTATCAAATTAGTATCCATGGTGTTGAACATACAAAAGGAAACACTAATACACCATATTGTACAAACTGCCATAGTACACATAACATGCAGTCAAAAAATTCAGTCTCGTCACCTACTTTTACAAGAAACGTTCCCGAACTATGCGCGAAATGCCATCGTACCGGTAAAAATATAGCAGTATCAATCGATGAAAGTAATAAAGGAATTATATCTGAATACACAGAGAGCATTCACGGAAAGGGTTTGCTGCAGAGCGGACTTTTGGTAACGGCAACTTGTGTTGATTGTCATTCAAGCCATCGTGAATTACCAAAAAGTGATCCTAGGTCGACTGTATTTAAAGCCAACATTGCTACTACTTGCGCTCAATGTCACCTAGGAATTTATGAGGAGTTTAAAAGCAGTATTCACAGTGCCGAGGTTTCACAAACAGATAAAAAACTACCGGTGTGCAATGATTGTCATCTCTCCCATGAAATTAATAGAACTGATCAAAGCGATTTCAGGCAGCAAATATTAAATCAGTGCGGTAAATGTCATGAAGAAGTAACAGAAACCTACTTTGAAACTTTTCATGGTAAAGTTTCTAAACTTGGAGAACAAGGAGCTGCAAAATGTTCTGATTGCCATGGTTCACATATGATTTTACCGACCACAAATTTAAAATCTAAACTGAGCAGAGCTAACATAGTTGAAACTTGTAAAAGCTGTCACCCAAATTCGAATAGAAAATTTGTAGGGTATCTTACACACGCAACACATCATAACAGAGAAAAATATCCTTACCTTTTCTATACTTTTTGGTTTATGACAATACTATTAGCAACGACATTTTTATTTTTCGGAACCCATACATTACTTTGGCTGCCAAGAGCATTAAGAGAAAAACGATTAAAGAAAAAAGTAAATCAAGAAAATAAGGCAGAACCTAATGGAGAACAATCAACTGAATAAATCAAATAAATTGTACTATGAAAGATTTGATGCGTATTCTCGCTTTCTGCATCTACTGGTAATTATCAGTTTCTTATCGCTGGCATTAACCGGAATGATCATAAAGTTTTCGGACTCATCGGTATTTAAAACTTTATCCGATTTGATGGGCGGATATGAAGTTACCGGTTCCATCCATCGATTCGCCGCAATAATTACCTTTTTATATTTCTTTCTTCACATATCATATTTAATTAATAAGAGAAAAAAAAGAAAAACCTCCTTCAAAGAGATGCTGAAAGGTGAAAGCTCCCTTGTTCCAAATAAAAGAGATTGGGAAGAATTTAAAGCAACATTAAAATGGTTTTTAGGCAAAGGTCCGCGCCCGGTATATGGAAGATGGACGTATTGGGAAAAGTTCGATTACTTTGCTGTATTTTGGGGTGTCGCCATAATCGGTACAAGTGGGTTAATTCTCTGGTTTCCGGAATTCTTTACCAGTCTCGGCATCCCGGGAGAGATAATAAACATTGCCACTATTATTCACAGTGATGAAGCGTTATTAGCCGTAGGATTTATTTTCACAATCCATTTTTTCAACACACATTTTCGTCCCGACAAATTCCCTATGGATACGGTTATCTTCACCGGTAAAGTTGAACTCGAAGAACTAAAGGAAGATAGGGCACGTGAATATGAACTGATTCAGACCGATGAGAAATATAAAGAGAGAGTGACAGATATTGCACCTTCTCCAGCTTTAGAAAGAGCGGCTAGAATATTTGGCTTCACTGCTTTAACTATAGGATTATTAATAATAATATTAATTATATATACAATGATCTTTGTTTATCAATAATTTCTCCATAAATGGATTACTATGAAAAAAACAATTACTCATATTATCTTTTTTCTAATAGCTCTCTTTTTATATTCTGAAAAAACTCATGCGCAAGATTTTAACTGCCTCGACTGCCATGATAACGTTATCGAGAAATCAGTACATAATTCCATTATTGAATGTCAGGATTGCCATACCGATGTTAAAGATGAAGAACACATCGAAAAGAAACCACAAAAAGTTAATTGTGGTATTTGTCATGAAGAATATACTGGTCTTGTTAATGCAGATATACATCATCGGTTAAAAATAAAAAATCCACCTTCTTGTTTTACGTGCCATGGCAACCATGAAATTAAAGAACCACCAAAAGACAACAAACAAAAAGTAAAAGAAATTTGTTCTAAGTGTCACACATCGGCAATACTTGCAAACCCCTATCATACCAAAGCAATCGGCAACCAGCAATGCTATGCTTGTCATAAAGATGTTGATACACGGATTACGTTGCCTTCGTCGGTACACAAAAACCTTCAATGTGCCGATTGCCATAATTATATATCAAACAATTTGGCAAAACATCCCAAAAATATTGATGTTAAACGAAAAGCAGACTGCTACTTATGCCATGGTGAGATTGCCAAGGTACATCGCGAAAGTATCCACGGAATTTCTTTAAGCGAAGGAATTGATGAAGCTGCTAAGTGCTGGGATTGCCACGGTTCGCATGAAATTAAACATGTAAAAAGTGAATCCAGCAAAGTTCATCCTAAAAATTTAGCTGCCACTTGCGGTAACTGTCATGATGATCCTGAATTCGCAAAGAAATTTGATATAGCTGTTTATAGACCCGGTAAAATGTACTCCACTTCAGTTCACGGCACGCTTATCAAGGAAGGAAGAACAGATGGACCTACTTGCAGAACATGTCATGGTGATCATGATATTAAAAACAAAGTACAGCCGGGATCGAAAATTTCTACTTTTAACACTCCACAAACTTGCGGTCAATGCCACAAAGAAGTTGTGGAAGATTTTGAACAATCAATACATTGGATTCGAGCAAAGCAAGGATTTCGCGAAGCCCCGGTTTGTGATGATTGCCATAGCGAACATAACATTCATTCAATTAATACGGCTGACAAACGCCAAGAAGTAAAAATTCTCCAGGAAAAAACTTGTATTACTTGCCATGAAAATCCGAGGATAGCGGAACGATTCGGTAAAGATGGCGTTCAAGCAAAGCAGTATCAAGATAGCTATCACGGAATGGCTGTAATGCGAGGTGATAAAGATGCAGCAATGTGCATTGACTGTCACGGCGTTCATAAAATTTTGCCTAAAGAGCATCCGTCTTCTTCCGTTAACTCCGATAATGTAACAGAGACTTGTAAAAAATGCCACACCGAAGCAACCCAGGTCTTCTCACAAAGTTATTCTCACGTTACTTTAAATAAAGAAGCTGCTGAGGTAGAAGATATCGTTTCAACTATATACTTATGGTTAATTGTTTCGGTTATCGGCGGTATGATAATCCATAACTTATTGATTTTGTTTTACGAGATCAGAAAAAAGAAAAAACATGAAGCTGCCGAAATCACAATTCCAAGATTCACTAAAAACGAAGTCGTTCAACATTTGCTTCTTCTCATTTCATTCCTAACATTGGCAATCACCGGTTTTGCATTAAAGTACCATGAAAGCTGGTGGGCCGAATGGCTTCAATTTTTCGGAATGACTGAAACAGTTAGACAGAACATACACCGCGGTGCTGCTATTGTAATGATATCTACCGGATTATATCATATCTGGTATTTACTATTTACTCCTCGTGGCAGAGATATTCTTTACAATCTTTTACCCAAGTATAGTGATATTATTGAAGCACGGGATAATATTCTTTATTACCTACGCATAAATAAATCCAAACCAAAATTTGATAAATATGATTACACCGAGAAAGCCGAATACTGGGCTTTAATTTGGGGAACTGTTATAATGGGCATAACCGGTTTTATACTTTGGTTCCCTACTGTTGTTGGTGATTGGGCACCAGTTTGGTTAATAAAGGTTAGTGAACTAATCCATTTCTATGAAGCAATTTTGGCAACACTTGCTATTCTTGTTTGGCATTGGTTCTTTGTAATCTTTCATCCTCATGAATACCCAATGAGTTTAACATGGATCGATGGTAAGATGACTTTGCATACTTATAGACACCATCATGAAAACCATTTTCGCAGAGTTGTTCTGGAATGGAAAGAATATAAAGCGGAAAAACGCGATCTAAAAAAGGTTAGTAATGCAACATTATTATTCACATCTACTTTAGAAAAGAACGGGTTGGATCCGGATAAGATAATCGATATGGAACTTGAAAATGATTCTGAACTAAGGGAATGGTTATTTAATAAATTGAATCCGGTTAGCGATAATGAAGATAAGCAAAAGGATAACACAAAATAAAAAGACATTGTTGCCTTTTAATTCCAATAAAACTATTTTAGAATAAGATTAAAATATATTTTATTAAATAAATTGTTCACTCATTACATAGGAGATATTAATATGCTTAAAAGATTATTAGTGGTAATATCACTTATAGTATTAGCTTATTTTGTAATGCCTTCTAATTTATCCGCCCAATCTAACGGCTATGAAGGGACCCAAGTTTGCGGTACTTGCCATAAAACAGAAAAACAAGGTCAACAATTAAAAATCTGGTCGGAAAGTAAACATGCTGGTGCTTACAAAACTCTTCAAACTGAAGCAGCAGATAAAATCGCAAAAGAAAAAGGACTTACAAAAAAAGCTGTTGAATCACCCGAATGTTTGAAATGTCATGCATCTGGTCACGATGTAACCGATGCTAAATTGCTCGGTGCAAAATTCAAAGTAGAAGATGGCGTTCAGTGCGAAACATGTCACGGTGCCGGCTCTGCTTATAAATCCTTGAAAGTAATGAAATCCCGTGAAGATGCAGTAAAGAATGGATTAATAGTTTGGAAAGATAAAGCAGAAATTGAAAGCAAATGTAAGACTTGTCATAATGACCAAAGTCCAACATTTAAGGAATTCAAGTTTGAAGAGATGTGGGCAAAGATTGCTCACCCGGTTCCGAAAGGAT
Source organism: Bacteroidota bacterium (assembly GCA_040755055.1). Taxonomy (GTDB): domain Bacteria; phylum Bacteroidota; class Ignavibacteria; order Ignavibacteriales; family Melioribacteraceae; genus DYJK01. The sequence continues at coordinate 30,800 of JBFMBS010000014.1, read as the reverse complement.
AATTTAATGAAGGATTAAAATGAAAAAGTTCCTCTGCTTACTAACGTTTCTTTTACTCCCGTTAATGATTTCCGCTCAGAATATTAACGGCAGTATTTCTTCATCTTTATATTCATTTGAAAGATTCAACTCAACAGAAATTTCCGAAACCTTTTTCAGATCTTACTCCGGCCTAAATCTAAATTTCAATTATGATAACATCTCAGTTCGAACAAGAGTAAATCTTGAGACTAACCTGGGAAATTCTTTAGATGATGATCCGCGTTTAAGATTCTACAATCTCTACTTTGAAGCGAGAAATATTTTTGATTTTGTTACACTAAAAGTGGGCCGACAACCCCTTTTCACTGCCGTTGCCGGCGGATTATACGACGGTGTTAATTTGAAATTTAAGTATTCCGATTATGCTTTAACCGGTTTTTACGGCGGTAATGTTCCGGCTTATCAAAAATTAGAATTCACCGGCGACCTTGGTAACGATTATCTTTTGGGCGGCAAGTTTGAGACTACCGCGTTAAAAGATTTTCGCTTCGCAGTTAGTTACATTGACAAGAATTTCAAATCTGTGGATTATAACACTTTGCGGCTCGACGAAGAACTTGATCCGATAACTGCACTGATACAAACAAAATCGAACCAGTATAAATTCTTGTCAGGAGAAGTGCAGTATAATTATGATAACATTGTTGATGTTAATACCAGATATGAATTTGATGTTAATTATAAGGAGACTTCAAAAATTGAATTAGATACGAGAATTAATGTCAACGAAAATTTAGGCATCTCGGGTTATTATAATTATCGTGAACCAAAAATCAGGTATAATTCAATATTCTCGGTTTTTGATTACGGAACAACGCAAGAAATTGAAGGCGGTATTGATTACAAAGTTGCCGGTTGTGCAACATTCGTAGGGAAATTCGGTTATGTAAGTTATAAAGATGAAAGCTCATCACGCTTTACTATAGGCGTAAACACAAATTACGGCAGTGTTACTTACCGGAAAAGCTTAGGTTATGCCGGCGAGCTTGATGCGATATCACTCTTTGCAGCCCATTCATATTTGGAAGGGTTAGTAACCCCCTCTGTTGGAATTGCTTACACAAGTTACAAATTATCTAAAGATTCCGAACAGAATAATATTACTTCGCTAATCGGCGGCTGCAATGTTCGTCCTTTGAGAACTCTCTCATTTGATTTGCAAGGACAATATTTCAACAACAAGATTTACCAAAATGACTTCAGAATTTTGTTCAAAGTAAATTACTTGTTTAATACTAATCTTTAGAAAATTATGAAAATAAAATATCTCTATGCATTGCTTTCACTTATAGTTGTTACGTTTCTAACAGTTGCAGCTATTGATTCAAACAACGTTGAACCGGAAAAAACCAACAAAGACATAATTAAATTTTCCCACTCGGTTCACAAAGAAGTAACAGACTGCGCTTCTTGCCATACATCAGTTCCGGAAAGTACCTCTTTAAACGACAGACTTTTGCCCGAGAAATCGGTTTGTGCAACATGTCATGATGTTGAGGATACTGAAAGTTGTAATACTTGCCATTACGATGATGTGAATGAACCTCTTATTCAGAGAAAATCGGAATTGATTTTTAACCATAAGTTGCATTACACCGACAATAAAACAGATTGTGAATCATGCCACAAAGGTCTTTCCGAGGTTAGTTACGGATTTGAATCACCAACTGTTAATCCCCCCATGAATAATTGTTATTCATGCCATAGTGGAAGCACTGTAGCAGCAAATAATTGCGAGACATGCCATATCTCAACAGCTAATTTAATACCGGTTGATCACCAGCAAGTTGGTTTTCTTAAAGCTCACAAATTCAGTGCTGAAGCAATGGATGCTGAATGCGAAATGTGTCATGATAATACCTTCTGCGAATCGTGTCACGTTTCCACCACAATGCTGACTGAAACCAACAGCGATCGTAATTTCTATACACCGTATTCCCCACACAAATTCACTGATAATTCTAAGCAACAAAACATTAACCGTGTTCATGATTTGAATTATCGATTTACCCATGGAATAGATTTGAAAGGAAAAACTGCTGAATGCCAGACGTGCCATCAAACAGAAACGTTCTGTGCAGAATGCCATGATTCACAAGGTGGTGATTTTGCCTTAGAGGGAATGGTTCCGGCTTCACACAAGGCAATCGATTTCGTAACAATAGGCGTAGGAACCGGCGGTGGTCAACATGCTTTATTAGCCAAAAGGGATATAGAAAGATGCGCATCTTGTCATGATGTTCAAGGTGCAGATGCAAATTGTATTCTTTGCCACGTTGATAATGATGGAGTTAAAGGAACCAATCCCAAAACACATGCTAGAAGTTTTTTGAGTTCTGAAGAGGACGGTGATTGGCATAATGATCAAAACTCTGTTTGCTATTCGTGCCATACAGATGCAAATGCGAGACCAAATGGAATAAAAGGAATTGGTTTCTGTGGCTACTGTCATAACATGTAAACTCAAATACCCAGGTATACTATGAAATACACAAAATTTTATTTGATATTACTTTTTATAGTCGGGTTACTAATCCCGGCATGTAGTGATATACAAGATGAAGTGGCTCCGCCCGAAACTGTTGGTGTGCATGGAATAGATGTATTGGTAAAAAACTCTCCAACTTTTCACGGAAGACAACTTGTAAATAATAGCATGGACGATTGCAAGAGATGTCATGCATCGGATTATTCCGGGGGTACAGCTAAAGTAAGCTGCGGTTCTAATTCATGTCATCCGGCAATCTTTGTTCACACAGATCAAATAATGAATCCTAACTCAGATCAATTTCACGGTAATTTTATCAAAGAAGATAATTGGAATTTAAGCCAGTGTACCCCTTGCCATGGTGCTAGTTATAACGGTGGAATAGTTAGTCCTACTTGTAATGACTGTCATACTAATGATGGAGGTCCCGAAGCGTGCAATACATGCCATGGCGATTTTGCCGATCCAACAAGAACATCTCCGCCGCGTGCATTAAATAACGCCGTTGAAACAACCGATCCGGGTGTTGGTGCTCATATAACTCATCTATCCAATGTTACAATTGCACAAAATGTCGAGTGTATAGAATGCCATGTACCTCCAAGTTATTTTGGTTCAACCGGGCATATCGATGATACTCCTCGTGCCGAGGTAATATTTGGAAGTTTCAGCTCAAAAGGAATTGGGGAACCACTTTACAATCCAACTAATTACAAATGCAACAACACATATTGTCACGGAAACTTTGCATTTAGTGCTGCAAGTTCATCTTACTCTTTTGCATATACAGCGGACCGGATTGAAGGAAATAATTACAATCCAACATGGAATAAAGTAGATGGTACTGAAAGTGCATGCGGCACATGCCATGGTTTACCGCCGACCGGACATATGGAAGCAGAATTAAAATCTTGTGCAACTTGCCATATTGGTGTTGTAAACAACCGTGGTGAGATAATAGACAAAACAAAACACATGAATGGCATTATTGACGTCTTCGGAAATTAATTGACCCCCCAAAACCGCTCTAATAAGAGCGGTTTTTTTATGTTAATCCATTCTTATCGAAAAAAGTTATACCCGACCAACAAATAATATCCAGTACCAGAATTATGTTTATTTATCATAAACTATGTAGTCTCCCGTCTTTAAGAAAAAAGACATCCCATCTATCAATATCGATAAATTATAAAACTTTAAATTTCTGTTAATCTACATTGATAAAGTTCTGGAGAAACCTCTAATTTTTTGCCTAATTTCAAAGCTTTTTTCGTCTCTAATTTTCATATCTTTGCCACCTAAAATGTTTTAATGGCATAGAATTAGCAAATAAACCCCTAAAAAATATTATGATTTCAACGCTAACATCTTTAAACATAATAATTCCCCTTCTGTATTTAATAACCTTCTCGGCTTATTTAATCGATTTTTTCTATGAAAACAGAGTACTTATTAACTCAAAAAGAATATTCCTATTTATAACATTGTTCATTCATATCTTTTATTTACTTCTAAGAACAATTGAATTTGATCATCCCCCCATCACAAATAAATTTGAAATTTTTTCTGTCCTGGCATTCAGTATAAGTTTTTCGTATTTCATTCTTGAATTGTTAACCGACATACGGCGCACCGGAACTTTTATAATATTTTTTTCATTACTATTTCAGGTTACCTCTTCTCTTTTCATTGTAAACGATTATGTTGTCCCTGAAGTACTACGCAACCGTTTATTAGGTTTACATGTTATAAGCGCCCTTCTAGGATACTCTGGAATTACGATATCGGCAGTTTATGGATTACTCTTTCTATTACTTTATAAAAATTTGAAAGCTAATCGTTTCGGATTATTGTTTAACAGAATGCCAAGTTTAGAAACACTTGAGAAATTAAGTTTTAATTCATTAATGATCGGGTTTTTTCTACTAACTGCAGCAATCATCATCGGTATTATTTGGCTGCCTACAGCATTCCCCGATTTCCGTTACAGTGATCCTAAGTTGATCGGGACAATAATAATCTGGATTGTTTACGGTGCCGGCATAACAAGCAAATTTGCCGCAAATCTTTATGGACGTAAGGTAATCCTATTTTCCTTATTCGGTTTTGTATTGACAATGTTATCTTTAATTTTAACAAGCACACTGGCAAATACATTTCATTCATTTTATTGATAATGATTGCCCGGCAGTAGTTGATATGAATTTAATAGGCATAAGTATAAACCATAAAACAGCTCCCATAGAAATTAGGGAAGCTTTGCATCTAAACCGCGATGAAATTATTCAGCTTATTGGTAAACTGAAAGATGATTCATTCTCTGAAGGTGTTGTAATATCAACTTGCAACAGAACTGAAATTTTTGTCTTCCCCCGTTATTATAGCCTTAATATTGATACAACAATAAATACTCTGTTAAATCTCAAACCGGTATCCGGCATTAAAAAAGAACACTTCAATAAATTTTTTTCGTGCGGTGCAGTTAAACATTTATTTACTGTTTCATCGGGCATTGATTCTTTAATTATCGGGGATAGCCAAATTCTTGGTCAAGTTAAAGAAGCTTTTGAGATTTCGGAAGATTTAAACTTTACCGGGACCATTTCTAAAAGAATCTTCGATTATTCAATAAAAGTTGGTAAGCGAGCAATAAAAGAAACAGCTATTGGCGAGGGCGCGGTTACCGTCAGTTATGCAGCTGTTCAAGTTGTTGAAAAGATTTTTGCTAATCTTGAAAAAAAATCCGCATTAGTCATCGGTGCCGGCGAAACTGCAGAACTTGCAGCAGTTCATCTGCATGATAAAGGTGTTGAGAAAATTACCATTACCAACAGAACTGAGTCCAAAGCCATATCTTTAGCCGAAAAAGTAAATGGAACTGTAATCCCGTTCACAAATTTCAAAGAACACATTTACAATTTTGATATAATTATCAGTGCTACAAGTGCGAACGACACAATCCTCTGTTATGAAGATATTCGTAACGAGATGAAAAAAAGGAAAGGCAACCCGTTGGTTATTATGGATATTGCGGTACCGCGCGATTTTGATCCTGAAGTAAAAAAACTTGATAACGTATTCTACCATGACATGGATTCACTGAAAATTATAGTTGACCAAAACATTCAAAAGCGGAAAGCCGAAATACCAAAAGTGGGAGAAATTATTTTAGAAGAACTCGTTAATTTTTTCAGCTGGTACAATACATTGGATGTGGTACCTACAATTAAATCAATCCGGGAATTCTTTGATGAAATCAGGAACGATGAATTAGAAAAAATCAAACACAAAATAAAAGAGGAAGACTTCACTAAAATTGAAGATATGACAAGAAGAATGATGGGCAGATTGCTTCACAATCCGACAGTTAAATTACGTGAATTAGCAGAAAGCGGTAATAATATTCAAGACATCACAACAAATACAATCATTCTAAAGGAATTGTTTGGTCTTGATAAAATTAGAAATAACGGCAGCGATAAGGATATCAATGATGAAAAATAAACTCGTAATCGGATCACGTGGAAGCGAACTTGCACTTTGGCAAGCAAGATTCATAAAAAAAGAACTCGTTAAAAAGAACAAAAATCTTTCTGTTGAAATAAAAATTGTAAACACAAAAGGCGATAAGATACTCAACACCGCCCTCTCAAAGATCGGCGATAAAGGTTTATTCACAAAAGAACTTGAGAATGAACTATTAAAAGGGGCAATCGATATCGCTGTTCACAGCTTGAAGGATTTGCAAACCGAGCTGCCAAAAGGATTAATTCTTGCCGCTGTTACAAAACGCCACAAAGTTGAGGATGTTTTAATAGCACGTAAAAAAAGGATTACAATAAAAAATTTACCCCAAGGTGCTATTGTTGCTACCGGGTCGCTTAGAAGAAGTTCGCAACTTTTGCATCTAAGACCGGATATTAAAATTGAGGAACTGCGCGGCAACGTTCCGACACGCATTAAAAAATTTCTTGAATCGGACTGGGATGCAATTATACTTGCGCGTGCCGGTGTAGAGCGATTAAAACTCCAAAAATATATTTCATCAATTATTTCTACTGATGAAATTTTACCGGCTGTGGGGCAAGGTGCACTTGGTATTGAAATACATAAGGACAATTCTCTTGCATTAAAAGCAGTTAAAAAAATTCATGATGAAAAAACTTATTTGGCTGTAACCGCCGAAAGATCACTTCTAAAATCGCTTGAAGGCGGCTGCCAGGTACCGATTGGTGCTTATGCTCGAGTAAAACCCGACGGCTTATTTTTAGAGTCAATTGTTGGTTCTATCGATGGTTCAGTAACATTTAGAAAAAAATTGAGAGGGACAAAAGAAAACCCTGAGAGATTAGGACAAAAACTGGCGAAGCAACTATTAAATGCCGGTGCTGATTTAATTCTGAATGACATTTATGAAGGGAAAAATAATTGAATTTGTTAAAAGGTAAGAGAATATTAGTTACAAAATCTGCCGAAGACTGCGGAGCCGCGTTTAATAATCTAATAAATCAGGGTGTCGAATTAATCTACTTACCTACAATAAAGATTATTCCAACTTATAATAAACTCGATCTAAGCGATTTGATTGTTAATGCACAGAGTTTTGATTTTGTTGTTTTCACTTCTGCCAACACTGTAAATGTATTCTCGGAATTAGTATCCGAGTACAAGCCTGATCTTTCAATGACTAAGGTTGCGGCTATTGGAAAGGCAACTGCCGAAGCATGTAGAAGTCATGGCATCTATGTCCATTTGATTCCGGATGAATTTAGTTCGAAAGGATTAATAAATAAATTTTCCGAAATGGGAATATCTAACAAAAAAATTCTTGTACCCGGTTCATCGATTGCACGGGATGAATTATTAATTCGACTAACGGAGCTTGGTGCCCATGTAATTAAATTACCGATTTATGATGTAAACACTATTAGTATTGATGAAATTAGAAATGAGCTTAATAATATCAGCGATAAAAAACCTGATCTTTATGTTTTCACCAGCCCATCTTCATTTAATGGCTTTACAAAAATAGTAACCGGACAGAATCTTAACGATTACCTATTAAATAGGTTCATATGCGCCATAGGCACTACTACTGAAGAAGCGATTAAAAGCTGTGGATACAAAATTGATATTGTACCGCAGACATTTTCATTAAAAGGAGTGGCCGAATCAATCTTGCAGTATTTTTCTAAATCTTACAAAGCAGTTTGATGGAGGAATTTTGCGAAGTATAACCAATGACCTTTTTTTAAGGGCATGCAAACGCGAACATGTTGAACGTACTCCGATCTGGATAATGCGCCAAGCCGGAAGATACTTGCCGGCATACCGCGCCGTGCGTGATAAATATGATTTCTTGACGATGTGCAAAACTCCGGAACTTGCGGCAGAAGTTACTATTCAGCCGGTTGATATCATCGGCGTTGATGCGGCAATAATTTTTTCTGATATACTTGTCATTCCCGAAGCGATGGGCATGAAACTCGAAATGATTGAAAGCAGAGGTCCGAAGTTGTATCCTTCAATCTCGTCGGAAAGCGATGTTAATCGATTGAGAAATATTGATCCGACAAGCGATCTCAAATATGTTCTCGATGCTGTTGCGTTGACAAAAAGAGAATTGAACAGCCGCCTACCGTTAATCGGTTTTGCCGGTTCGCCGTGGACACTAATGACTTACATGGTTGAAGGCGGAGGATCGAAAAATTTTTCCGAGATAAAAAAATTTGTTTACAATCAGCCGAATGCCGCTCACAAACTTTTGGACAAGATTGCAAAGTCGGTTGCCGATTATCTTTCGGCAAAGATTGAAGCCGGCGCAAATGCTGTGCAAATTTTTGATACGTGGGGCGGGATTCTTTCGCCCGATGACTTTGAAGAATTTTCTCTTCGCTACATCGAGCAAGTGATTTCACAAATACAACGTAACAATGAACCGGTGATTGTTTTTGCAAAAGGTGTTCATTACAGATTGGAAAAACTTGCTCACTGCGGTGCGGATGTAATTGGTCTCGATTGGAATGTGGAACTGGGAAAAGCAAAAGAGCAAATCGGCAATAAAGTTGCATTGCAAGGAAATCTCGATCCGACTATTTTATATGCCGGTAAAGAAAAAATAAAATCGGGAGCGTTAAAAGTTTTGGAATCTTTCGGCAGCGGCAGCGGACATATTTTCAATCTCGGTCACGGTATTTTGCCTGATGTTGAACCGGGGAATGCAAAGTTTTTAGTTGATACGGTAAAAGAAGAAAGCAAAAGATTTCACCACAGAGGCACTGAGACACAGAGTTGAAGAATAAAGATGAGTTAAATAGAATCAGCGGTATTATTCTCGATTGCGCTATTGAAGTTCATAAAAATCTTGGTCCCGGCTTACTTGAAAGTATTTATGAAGCATGTTTATTTAAGGAGTTACAATCAAGAAATCTGTTTGTTGAAAGACAAGTTCCGCTACCCGTAACTTACAAGGGAGAAAAACTTGATGCCGAATTTAGAATTGATCTTTTAGTTGAAAATGAGATCATAATTGAATTAAAAGCTGCAGAAGTCATGTTGCCGGTTCATGAAGCTCAATTACTCACTTATTTAAAATTAGCCGACAAAAAACTTGGACTGTTGATTAATTTTAATGTACCAAGATTAGTTGACGGATTTAGAAGAATGTTAAATGGATATTTAAAAGATTAACCACAGAAGCACAGTGACACAGAGAAATCCCTCTGTGCCTTTGTGTCTCCGTGGTTCAAAGGAAGTAATTATGTTTGAAATAAATTTAGACGTGATCAAAAAATACGATAAGCCGGGACCGCGGTACACAAGTTATCCAACGGCGCCGCAGTTCAATGAATCGTTTACACCGGAGAAATATCTCGATGAGATAATCCGCACAAACAATGAAGCGGCTCCGCCCGATCTTTCTCTTTACTTTCATCTTCCCTTCTGCGATACACTTTGTTATTTCTGCGGATGCAACATGATCATCACGCGCAACAGAGGAAGAATAAAAGATTACATCAAGTATCTCAAAAATGAAATTGATTTATTGCGGACATACTTAACAACCGACCGCAAAGCAGTGCAGCTCCATTGGGGCGGCGGAACACCAACACATCTCGATCCCGATGAAATAACAGATTTGATTTCATACATCAATCAAAGTTTCGAATTCAAACCCAACGCAGAAGAAGGGTGCGAGATCGATCCGCGCGGATTAACAAAAGAACATTTGGAAGCACTTCGCAGCGGCGGCTTCAACCGCATCAGTATGGGCATTCAGGATTTCAACGAAAAAGTTCAGAAAGCTGTGAATAGAATACAACCCGAAGAAATGACGCGGCAAGTTGTTAACTGGGTTCGCGAACTCGGATTCCACAGCATCAATCTCGATTTAATTTACGGACTCCCGTTTCAATCAGTTGAAACATTTGCAAAAACTGTTGATGCGATAATTGATATTTCGCCCGAACGGATTGCCGTATTTAACTATGCGCACATACCGTGGATGAAAAAACATATGGCTCTAATCAAGCCGGAAGATTTGCCCGTGCCTGAAGAAAAATTGCAAATACTCAAAATGACAATCGAGAAACTTACCGGTGCCGGATATGTTTTCATTGGAATGGACCACTTCGCAAAACCGGATGACGAACTTACAATCTCTTTGCGTGAGAAAAAACTTTACAGAAATTTTCAGGGATACAGCACACACGCCGGCACTGACCTTTACGGAATGGGAATTACAAGCATCAGTCAAATTGGAAGATGCTACTCACAAAACGTAAAAAAAGAGAACGAATATTTTGCATCGTTGAACAACGAAACATTCGCGATAGAACGCGGCATCTATTTAACCGATGATGATGTTTTGCGCCGCCACGTTATCACAAAAATCATGTGCGATTTCGAACTCGACTTCGAATCTGTCGAGAGAAAATTCAATATCGAATTCGAAAAATATTTTGCAAAAGGATTGGAAGGACTCGTAGATTTTCTTGCCGATGGTTTGGTTGAATTGAAAAATAGAAAGTTGATCGTTACACAAATGGGTCGTCTGCTAATTAGAAATATTGCAATGAATTTTGATTGGTACATCGAACAAAAAGTTGATAGAGCAAAATATTCGAGAACAGTGTAATTAAAGAAAGGATTTAAATTGAGCAAAACCGCTGTCGTGCTTTTTAATCTGGGCGGACCTGATTCACTCGAATCGGTTGAGCCGTTTTTATATAATCTCTTTTGCGATCCGGATATTTTCAAACTGCCATTCGGACAAAAACTTTTTGCAAAAATAATTTCGAGCAGACGCTCGCCAAAAGTTATTGAAGAGTACAAACTGATCGGCGGCAAATCACCATTGAACGAGTGGACTGAACTTCAGCGCACAATACTTGAAGAATCATTGAGAAAAGAGAATCGTGATATTGATGTTCACACTGCAATGCGTTACTGGAAGCCGCTCACACATGAAACAGTTAAAAAGGTCGAAAGCGGCAGATACAATAAAATTATTTTACTGCCGCTCTATCCGCATTATTCTATCACAACAACCGGCTCTTCTTTCAACGAATGGAATAGACATTACACTGACGACAAATCAAAATTGGTTTACATTAACAATTATCAAACAAACGAAAAATATGTTGCGGCAATTAACGAACGAATCGATGAATCACTTTTGAAATTTCCAGAAGAAGTAAGAAATGATGTACAGCTTGTTTTCAGTGCACACGGCACGCCGGTTAGTTTGGTTAAGAATGGAGACCCGTACAGTCATCAAATAAAGGAAACAATGGAAGCCGTGATGAGCGCACGGAAAAATTCACATGATTATCATTTGTGTTTTCAAAGTAAAGTTGGACCGATGAAATGGCTTGAACCGGCAACGGCTAAAATGATTGAATCACTCGCATCGCAAAACAAAAAAAATTTATTGGTCATCCCCATCAGTTTTGTTTCCGATCATGTTGAAACATTGTTTGAACTGAATATCGAATACAGACACGTTGCCGAAAAAGTAGGGATAGAACATTATGTTGTGATGACCGGTTTGAACGATTCAAAATTATTTGTGGAAGCTTTGAAAAATCTTGTTGAACAAAAACTATGAACAAAAAGAAAATCACAATACTCGGCGCCGGAATTTCCGGACTTGCAACAGCATACCGGCTTCATAAAAACGGATACGAGATAACAATCCTCGAATCAAAAAGCGAAGCCGGCGGCGCAATGGAAACTATTCGAGAAAACGGTTTCTTAATTGATTTCGGTCCAAACAGCGGACTCGAAACAACTCCGTTGATTCGCGAACTTGCAGACGAAGTCGGTTTATCGGACGAAATGATTTACGCAAATGAATCGGCAAACAAACGTTACATTTTGCGCAGCAATGAACTTCATCCTTTGCCAACTTCACCGCCGGCGTTTATCAAAACAAAATTGTTTTCTACAAAAGCAAAATTACGCGTGATGGCAGAACCGTTCATCGGAAAATCAAACGACGGCTACTATCAAAGCATGGCTCAATTTGTACGCAAAAGATTGGGGCAAGAATTTTTGGATTACGCAATTGATCCGTTTGTTAGCGGCGTGTTTGCCGGCGATCCGAACAAACTAAGTGTGAAATCTGCATTCCCAAAACTTTACCGCCTGGAAGAAGTTTACGGCGGACTTGTAAAAGGAATGATAAAAGGTGCGAAGGAAAGAAAACAGAGAGCTGAACAATCAAAGCAAAGCGCAAAAATGTTTTCGTTCATCAACGGAATGCAAAGTTTTCCGAAGGCAATTGCCGCGAGACTAAAAGAACAAACTCATTACGAATGCAGAGTGCAGAATGCAGAACGCAGAATTGGGAGTTGGGTTGTTCGTTATGAACAGAATGGTGTGTTAAAAGAAATTGTTTCGGATTATGTTTTATCAACCGTTCCGGTTCATGCTGCTTCGAAAATTTTTTCTTCATTAGATAAGGAATTTGTAAATCACGCCGATAATATTTTTTATCCACCGGTTATGGTTTTGTATCTTGGATTTAAAAAAGATCAAATCGCGCGTCCGCTTGACGGCTTTGGTTATTTGATTCCGTCCAAAGAACAAAAGACTTTTCTCGGTGCAATTTGGAGTTCAACAATATTTCCAAATCGCTGCGATGATAATAAAGCATCGTTCACTTTGTTTGTCGGCGGTGCTCGTTCACCTTATCTTTTTGAAATGGAAAAAGAAAAACTTATTGATAAAGTGCTGAACGAATTCAAAGAGATTACAAAAGTAAACGGTGATCCAATTTTTATGAAAGAACGCTTGTGGCAAAAAGCGATTCCGCAATACAACATCGGCTACATAGAACACGAAAATTATTTTGATAAATTTGAGAAAGAGAATCCGGGAATTTTTATCGGCGGCAATTTCCGCGGCGGAATTTCCGTTGGCGATTGTGTAAAAAACTCAGACTTAGTTTTTAATAAAATTAAAACCTCCGTGACTCTGTGACTCTGTGGTTAATTCTTTTCACCACCGGCATAGCCGTCCCTTCGGGAAGAGACACAAAGACACCGAGAAGGAGAAAAACATGGCACTGTTTCCTACAAAAAGATTGAGACGATTAAGATACAACTCAACTGTTCGTGATATGGTCCGCGAAACAATCTTAACAAAGAATGATTTAATCTACCCGTTGTTTGTCGTGCCCGGGACAAAAATCAAAAAAGAAGTGAAGTCGATGCCCGGCGTTTATCAAATGTCTATTGATGTTGTTGCTGAAGAATGCAAAGAAGTTGAAAAGCTCGGCATACCGGCAGTTATTCTTTTCGGCATCCCCGATCACAAAGATGAAGTTGGTTCCGGCGCTTACGACCCGAACGGAATAATTCAACAAGCTGTCCGCGCAATTAAAAAATCTGTAAAAAAATTATTGGTGATTACAGATGTTTGTTTGTGCGAATACACTTCACACGGTCATTGCGGAGTTTTGCACGGTGAAGAAATCTTGAACGATGAAACAGTTACACTGCTTGTTAAAGAAGCCATCTCGCATGCAGAAGCCGGTGCGGATATCATCGCTCCATCAGATATGATGGACGGTCGGGTCGGCGCAATCCGCAAAGGACTCGATGAAAACGGATTTACAAATACACCGATTATGAGTTACGCAGTGAAGTATGCATCGGGATTTTACGGACCATTTAGAGATGCTGCAGAATCGGCTCCGGCATTCGGCGACAGACGCTCGCATCAAATGGATGTAGCAAACAGCGATGAAGCAATCCGCGAAGCAGAAAGCGATATCGAAGAAGGTGCAGATATAATTATGGTTAAACCGGCCGGCGCGTATCTCGATATCATCTGGCGTGTCAAAGAAAAATTTGGAATGCCAACCGCGGCATATCAAGTGAGCGGCGAATATGCAATGATTAAAGCCGCCGGAAAAAATAATTGGATTGATGAAGAACGTGTTATGATTGAATCGCTCACCGCTATTAAACGTGCCGGTGCAGATATGATTCTCACATACTTTGCAAAAGATGTTGCAAAATTTTTAGATAGAATGTAATAACAAAAAGGTTTTCATACTCTTGCTCATGAACTTAATCTTGCTCTTCTATTTTTTAGATCAAGATTAAGTTCAAGAATACGAACAAGATTATTGGCAAAAGTTTTTATGCAGAATAATAATTCCGATGCCGATGTTTCCCCGATTGTAATTCCACCCGAAGATGGAAGCGTTAAAAGATTTTTTCCCAAACTAAAAACAAAATTTAGTATCAGGAATACTTTTGCCGCGCTGAAATATCCGAACTACCGTTTGTGGTTTTGGGGACAAATGATTTCACTCTTCGGATCGTGGATGCAGTCAACCGCACTTGCCTATTTTGTTTTCGAGTTGACGCACTCGCCGGCGTTTTTAGGATACGTTGGATTTGCAAGCGGTATTCCAGCATGGCTTTTTACTTTTTATGCCGGCGTTGCTGCCGACCGCTACCCGCGCAAAAAAATTATTGTTTACACGCAAATCGGAATGATGATAATTGCAGTTGTGCTTGCCCTCTTAACTTTCACAAATGTTATTGAACCGTGGCATATACTTATTCTCGCATTCTTTTCAGGAATAACAAATACATTTGATGCACCGGCACGCCATGCATTCGTAAACGAACTTGTTGATAAAGAAGATCTCGTCAACGGAATCGCACTCAACTCAACTATGTTTAACACTGCAACTGCTGTTGGACCGGCATTGGGCGGAATTATTTATGCATTGTTTGGTCCGGGCTGGTGTTTTACTTTGAATGCAATTTCGTTTCTCGCCGTGCTCGTAAATTTATTTCAGATGAGATTGAAACCGGTAGAATTGAATCGCAACGGCAATTCTGTTTTGAAAGATGTAAAGGAAGCATTTGAATATTTGAGAACAGAGAAATCGATTTTCTCGATTCTGCTCATCACATCAATGCTCAGTTTTTTTGGAATGGGACTCGTTACATTATTTCCGGCATGGGCTGTAAAAATTCTTCACGGAGATTCAACCACAAACGGATTTCTGCAATCTGCACGCGGAGCCGGTGCAGTACTGTTTGCATTAATCATTGCAACAATTAACCGTTACATTGTGCGCGGAAAATATCTTGCACACAGCGTTGCAGCTTTGCCGGTTTTACTTTTCCTTTTTTCTTTCAACCGGTCGCTTTTTATTTCACTCTTTCTGCTCGTGTTGATCGGCGGAATGATTATTACTCAATACAATCTTTCCAACGGGTTGATACAAACAATGGTTGAAGAAAAATTTAGAGGAAGAGTGATCAGTTTTTACACATTTACATTCTTTGCACTCTACCCTCTCGGCTCGCTTTGGATCGGAATAGTGGCGGAGAAATTCGGGGTATCAAATGCAGTTATAGTTAATTCACTAATACTATTTATTTTTTTTGTAGCAGTTAAATCTAGGAACAAATATTTACCGAAGATTAAATAGTATCTGAGGGACTCCAAATATGTAAATATGGGTAATCTGACTATACAGATTATCTCTGATGATTGCTATAAAGTTTTAACTAGACTTCTTTTTTCAATCCGCAACTAAATCTAATTCCAATTTCCCTTATAAAATCAAAATCATTCATCCATTTAACACCCATATTATCACATACGTTAGGAATCTTTATTCTTTGTGAAGCTGGATTAGTTATTTTCTCTTCTTTTGTAACAACTATTGCCTTTTCATTTAAAGCATGAGCTATTACCCATGGGTCTGCAATAGAACGGCCTTTTGTATTATCAACTAGCCTTTGATGATTAGTATTTGTAGAGTAAATTAATTTTAAGCAAGATGTAACATTTTCATCAATCATATGAACCGGTATTACATTTAATTGAAACCATTCCTTAATAAGCGTGTCAGTATTGATAACTTCTTCTTTAACTATTTCAGGGATAAAAATTATTTCTTTTTCACCTAATTCAGCAATCACTTTCCAGTAATCACTACAGAAGTCTGGGGAGTAGTATTTATTCCAAGCTTCAATAAAGAAATTGGCATCAAGGCAATATTTTTTATAATTCGCTTCTGTCATTTATAAACGTACTGTTCATATTTAGTAAATAGATTGATTTTGGTGTTGAGTAAAGAGCTTGCTTCTAATCCAGTTATTTTCCCACCTTTATAAAAATCAAAAACAATTTGACTAAATGTTTTTCCGTTTCTCCATAATTTTTGGTAATACGGGTTCGGGAAACCTTTTTTTGTCTTATCCACATCTTGATTTATATAGTTAAAAAATCCTTGATCAATTTTTTCTCTTAATGTTTGAAATTCGCTGTCTGAAATTAAATTTAATTTCAGGCATCTGATTAAAGCCGCAATATAACTTACCCCAAAAAAGCTGGATATCTGTTCAATCGAATGTAAAGTTATTCTATCTGAGTTAACTAAAAAGTTATGTAATTCTTTTCTAGGAAGTAGGAGGTTGCCAGCAACTTCATTACAAAAAATTTCAATTGGGTCATAATCAGTTCGATTCCTAAAATCAATCTCAATATCTGAAGAAACACCGGTCGCATTTATCCAAATGTGCGCTAACTCATGCGCCAATGTAAATAATTGAGAATTTTTGTAATCGGCACTATTTATAAAAATGAATGGAGCAACAATATCAGCAATTACAAATCCTTTAAATTCTTCAACATCAATTTTCATTCTTGAATGATAATTACTGCTTCGTGAAATAAATATTCTCTCGTTTTCAGATTTGTTTATCCAATACTTTAAAGGATCATGTTGTGCCTCGACTGTAATTATACCTAGCTTTTCTCTTATGTCATCAGCTACAATTTCCGGCGATGTATCAAGATCAAATTTACCTACAAAATCTAGTGGAGATTCACCGTCCTCTATAAGTATTTCATGCATCCAAGATTGCTTTTCTTGAATTTCTCGAATTATAAAAACTAAAGCTGTACTAAACTGGTTTTTATTCTTACTTCTAAAATCTTTTAACGTATCAAAATCTCTTGGTATATCGGGAAGATAAAATACCGCTAGCGGCCGCCGATAAAGTTTCGCTAGTTTTTCAACTTGCTTTATTGTAGGTAATTCATCACCTATTCCTTCTTCCCATTTACGAATTTTATCAGGATTGAATCGTGACTTCTCTGCGACAATTTCGATCGACATTCTTGCTGAGATTCTCGCCCACTTTAGTACTTGTGGAGTAATTCTTGTTTTAACAGACATAAAGATAAATTGCCCTAAGATTCTATAATAAAGCTAAAGAATATGGATAAACAATTCAATATAGTATTCATAAAATAAGGACATATTATATCTCAATCTCTTTCGGATCGGTTTCAAGTTCAACTACCCGCCATTCGTTTTCTTCGCGATTGAAGTCTGTGATTTTTTCTAGCGGCACTTTCAAATATTTGCCGGAAGCAGTAACTGCAACATCACCGTTCTGCAAAATAATTTCGCCGGTGCCTTCAAACATTCTGCTGTTCTCGCTTGTAATTCTGCCCACTACTTTTAATTCTTCGTTCAGGGGAATCGGTTTTTTGAATTTCACATTCAGATCAATCGTAACGCCCCAAACTTCTTCCTCGTACTTGTTAAGAATTGCTCTGCCGATGGTTTCATCAAGTATTGCCGATGCAATTCCGCCGTGCAGTCTTCCCGGGTAACTTTGATGTTCTTCCGATGGTGTGAACAACGCAATCAATTCCTGATTTTCAGTTATGTAAAAATGTGCATGAATGCCAAACTTGTTTTTCAATCCGCACACAAAACACATTTTCGAGTTATGCTGTTTGCCTACAATGTGATGAATCATTTTATCTCCGTTAGTAGAATTAATCAACAATAAAAAGTTTGACACCGGTTTCCGTAAATGTTCGGTGCGCACCGTCGTTATCCGCAACTTGATACGAACTTCCTTTTGAGGTCACAAATTTTCTTCCGTCGTCAAGTTCTGTTGTCATCTCGCCTTCAAGCACGAGAATTACGTGACCTTTCTTGCACCAATGATCAGCAATATATCCCGGAGAATATTCAACCATTCGCACACGTATATTTCCTTTCTTAAAAACCTTCCAGATTGCTTTTCCTATTTCGCCGGAATGTTCCTCCGTTTCTACTTTGTCCCAATCGATTACTGTGAAAGGCACTTCTTTAATTTCCATTTCAACCTCTACTTATTTATAATCAATTAATACATCAATCGAAATTTGGCATGAGTTCATTTATAACTATTTTTGTTTGTACAACTTTGAAAACACATACGAAAAATAGAAAAGTATTGGAGAAATAATGAACATCAAAAAGAGTGAACAACTTTTCGAGCAAGCAAAAAAATTTATACCGGGCGGAGTTAATTCGCCGGTGCGTGCTTTCAAATCTGTTGGCGGCAGCCCGGTTTTTATGGCAAAAGGAAACGGCTCTAAAATGTATGATGTTGACGGCAATGAATATATCGATTACATCGGAAGCTGGGGACCGCATCTCTTCGGGCACAATCCTTCATTTATAATTGATGCTTTGAAATCTGCAATTGATAACGGAACAAGTTTCGGTGCACCGACAGAAATTGAAGTTAAGACGGCACAATTAATAACCGAACTCGTTCCATCTGTTGAAATGGTTCGCATGGTCAACAGCGGGACGGAAGCAACAATGAGTGCAATTCGTGCGGCGCGCGGTTACACCGGCAAAGAAAAAATTATCAAGTTCGAGGGATGCTATCACGGTCACGGCGATTTCTTTTTGATCAAAGCCGGCAGCGGTGCACTCACATTCGGCGTTCCAACATCTCCCGGTGTTACAAAAGGCAATGCCGCCGATACTCTTGTTGCAGATTTCAATAACATCGAATCGGTAAAAAAAATTATTGTACAAAATAAAAACGAAATTGCAGCGGTTATTATCGAACCGGTTGTCGGCAACATGGGCACGGTAATTCCTCAAAATAATTTTCTGCAAGAATTGAGAAACGTTTGCAGCGAAGAAAAAATTGTTTTGATATTCGATGAAGTGATGACCGGCTTCAGATTATCGAAAGGCGGCGCACAAGAATTGTTTGGAGTGAAACCCGATCTCTCAACATTCGGAAAAATAATCGGCGGAGGTTTGCCGGTTGGTGCATACGGCGGCAAAAAAGAAATTATGGAGATGGTTTCGCCGAGCGGACCGGTTTATCAAGCCGGAACTTTAAGCGGTAATCCGCTTGCAATGAATGCCGGTTTCGCCGCGCTAACTCACATTAAAAATCATCCCGGTGTTTATCAAACACTCGAAGAGAAATCTGCTTATATCGAAAACGGATTTAAAGACGGCATAAAATCTTTGAAGAAAAATTCTCAACTCAACCGTGCCGGCTCAATGATGACTTTATTCTTCACGGAAGAACCGGTAACTGATTTCAACTCAGCAGTGAAATCCGATATAAAACTTTACGGAAAATATTTTCATGAAATGTTGAACAGAGGAATTTATTTTCCACCGGCACAGTTTGAAGCTTTGTTCGTTTCTTCTGCTCACACAAAAGAAGATTTGGATAAAACTATTTCCGCAAATTACGAAGCACTAAAAGCTATTTTATAAATGATAAAGAGGTTGTCGCAAAAGTAATAGTTCAAATAAAAAATCTGTGTAAATCAGTTTGAATCAGATTTTATCTGTGTGCTATTCTTCAAAAATTTTACTTTTGTGACAACCTCTTAGTTATCAGTTCACTCCTCTTTCATTCAAGAATGAAGAATACTTTTTATCAGAGCCAATGATGTGATCCGATAGCCACAATTTTAGGAAATTCATAACCTCCATTGTTAATACACTGCCGCCCTTATTAAAATTGTTTTTTAAATCGTTTACTTGTGCAATTAATCTTTCGTGTTCCGCTTTGTGTTTATTTTGTTCCATGTAATCATACTTCGCAAAAAGTTCTTCTTCATGGTTAAAATGATAGATTGTATAACTTGCTAATTCATTAAATATACTTCCTAATACTTCTTTCCCTCTGCCTTGCAGCATAGCTTCGTGTAAATTGTTAATCATATTAATTAATTTTTTATGTTGAGTATCAATACTATTGATATTAACCGAATAACTTGGATCCCAATTAATTAGAGCCACCATTAACCTCCGGAATTTTTTATGAAATGTTAGATCTACTGCACTTGCAAATTTTTTTGATGTTGTAACTATATTAAAACAATTCTTACTTTATTATCGGATTAATTCTATAAATTTTAATTGAGAAAATATTACTATTGCCATGAATTAATATTTGCTTTACATATCCAGTCACTTTTCTTGATTAAAATTCATAATAATTTGATAAGCAATGAAACTACTTCCCTCATATATAAAACTTTTACAAAATGGAGAGCTTTTTAACCGTTCCGAGAGAGCTTTACGGAAATTAAAGAGCTGTAATTGCTGTCCGCACGATTGTAAAGTTGACCGAACTAAAAATGAATATGGAAAATGCGCAAGCGGATCTTTACCTATCGTTTCTTCTTATACCGCGCATTTCGGCGAAGAGCCGGTATTATCCGGTACACATGGCGCCGGGAATATATTCTTTGGCAACTGTAACCTGAAATGTATCTTCTGCCAGAATTATGAGATCAGTCAAAACTGGAAGGAAGAACACAAGCACGAGGTATCACACGAAAGATTAGCTGATATAATGATTGAACTACAAAACCGGAATTGCCATAACATAGGTCTCGTATCACCAACTCACTTTTCGGCCATGATATTAAAAGCAATTTATCTTGCGGCAAAAAAGGGATTAAATCTTCCCATCATTTACAACACAAATGGTTATGATTCAATTGAAATGTTGAAAATGTATGATGACGTAATTGATATTTATTTACCCGACTTTAAGTATGGAGACGATGATTATGCTAAAAAATATTCAAACGCTGAATGCTATTTTGAACACACTAAGAAAGCCATCAGGGAAATGTTCAGGCAAGTCGGGGATCAATTGATTTATGACGGCGATGTAATTATCCGCGGATTAATCATCCGTCATCTAATACTCCCAAATGGATTAGCCGATACGGAAAAGATATTCAAATTCATCGCGGAGGAATTAAGTACTGAAGTTCACATCTCACTTATGTCACAATATTATCCAACCAATAAAGCTTACAAAGAAATTCTTCTCAATAGAAAATTGCGAGAAAGTGAGTATCAACGAGCAGTTGAATTAATGCACAAATACAACCTGGAAAACGGATGGATACAAGAAATAGAAAGTAACGATTATTACCGGCCGGATTTTATAAACAACAGAACAAATCCTTTTAACAATTAAGTCTTGAACACAGTTGAAAATCTAAGTCTCTCGCGTAAGTCCGGATCAAATTTTTTTAGGATGGTTTCAATTCTGCTACCCAATTGTGTTACATAAGGTGTTTTAACAAGATATTCTTCTATACCTAAACTGATTGCCTCTTTAACATATTCCGATTCATCGTGATTCGACATCATTACGATCGGTAAGAGTCTATTTATTTTTCTCGCCTCTTCCAGGAATTGAATACCATTCATATTCGGCATATCAATATCCAGAAAGACCAGATTAGGCAATTCTTTTTTTAAAGCCTCTAATCCTTGAACACCATCTTCTGCTTCCGTAACAACAGAAAAGAACTTTCTCTCAAGGAGACGCTTTACAAGTGTGCGAAAATGCTTGTCATCTTCAACAAGCAAGACTTTATTCATATCAATACTTACTATCTATTTGATAGTATATTATCGTAATTTCATCGTAAAATTTAAGCCTGAGTTTTAAATTATTCGAATCTGTTCTTGGCAGCACTAAATTCAAACATTTGAGGTATTATCTCCTTTTCCCATTGCTCCGTCGGCAATAGTGAAAGGGCAATAAATGAAGCGCAAATTATATTAAAGAAAAAGAGGCACTAAGGATTGTGCCCCTTATTTTCATTAGAAGAAAAACCTAAAACCGACCCGAACTAAAAATCCATTCATATCAAATCTGCGTTCAAATACTCTTGTTCTGCCGGTTATATTGTCCTTAACTTCATATTCCCAGCTTGGTTTAGAAGTATGATAAGTTAGTTCAAAAAATGCATCCGATCTTCTACCTATTTCGTAAGAGATTCCGCCGCCCAGCCGCCAGGCAAAATCAAACGCACCTTGAAATTCATCATCCTCGGGATTTTGGTAACTGCGATAGAAAACTAATAAAACTTCAGCTCCCACTGCACCGGTCAAGAATGCTCGTGTTCGCGGAGCTACCTCCTGGTTCGCATTTATCGAAATCATCACCGGAATTGAATGCAAATTTGTTTTAGCGCGCAATTCATTTAGTTCGCTGTTAATCGGTCCAAAAAAATCATTATACTCATCAACCAATCTTCTATCAACATATTCCCTTCTGAACCAATCGACACTCCATCCAAACAAAAAGTTGTCATCAATATACCAACCTCCTTCATAACCGATTATAAATCCGCTGTCTGTTGCCTTTGGATTGAAATTGCCAAGCTTTATTGCACCAACATCAAACTGTGCAAATGTAATTGAAGGAATTATAACCAAGAAAAAAAATATTACTGACTTTTTCATTTGCAGCCCTCTGTTTGTAAGTATGACTTATCAACAATTAAAGTGCCGGTTAATAATCAGGATTTTTTTCAATTTAGATGTTCATGCAAGAAAATTGTTCATCAATATGTACAAAAATTCAGTGGATTTGTACAATAAAATTTCAATGAAGTCTTGGCAGCAAATCGATAAACGTACAAATTAGAAGGTAATAACTTTATCAGCTTCTAATGTAAGTTTTGTTAATTCTTGCATATTGCTTTTTTCTACACCTTCAACTAATTGAATTGCTGATAAACCTCTTGCATCAAGACAAGTACCGCAAGCCTTTACCTTTGTGCCTTTCATTATAACAGACTTTAACATTCTCTCGATGTTATAATATCCTTGCGGTGTATTTTGATTTGGGATACCGCATCCGACAGCATCCGCCATTAAAAAAACAGCAAGTTCAACTTCAGAATTTTCTTTTTGAATATTCATCGCCAAACGCAGAGCATTATATGCTTTTTCCGTACCGTATGGTGCATCGTTTATGATTATTAATATTTTCATCATACTCTTAAATAAGTTAGTTCAGCATTATTTTAGTTTTATCAAAAAAAAACCCCGGTTCACTTTTGCCGGGGTAAATGTTCACATCGTGAAATTAAATCTATGCCAATGATTCTCGTAATCTTCTAAAAGCCGCTACAAGAAATCCGGTGACCATAACAATTACTCCAATCCACACTAAACTGATAAATGGTTTAATACTTGCTTCAACAGTAAGTACTTCTTTCATGGCGCTACTTTGCTGCTGTGAAGCAGAATTTAGAGATGATAAAATTAGATCAACTTTTCCTGATCCGGCTTCCATATTTGCTATGTCTATTTTCAAATCTGCTTCGCTTATTTCTACCGGTTCAGATGTTCTATTCCCTTGCTTCATAACAATTGCCGGTTTGACTGTTTTTTCTGCGTTATTGGTTTTTACATTCAGAACTGCGGTAATACGGAACTCTCCGCCACTCATCATAGCAGACATGCCTTCTTTTGGAAGTTCGAATGAATTAAATGTAATTGTAGTATTATTATAGTTGTAGCTTTCACCTTTGGTTAACGATACTTGTTTTCCGTTTGAGTTACTTTCTTCTGTTCCATCGGAATAACCAACCGGCGTTACATAAAAATCTTTAGTTAAGCCAACTAAAATATCCGGCTCTCGCATCAAGCTGTTATTAAATTTTGCAATGTACATCACCGGTGAAGCAACATTAGTAGAATTACCCTTAGTAATTTCAACATTGAAAGAGTACTTAGTACCGTTTTCAATCGGGGTGTAGCCGGAAAACATAAGATCATATCCGAACGCTTGCTGTTTTTCACCTTTCACTAAATCAATTTGCATTTGTTCAGTATTACCGGCAGTAGCAACAACACCTACTAAAAACAATGCTATCCCGGTATGGGCAACATAAGCACCGAGGTGACTTTTCTTGCCCTTAAAGATTTTATAAGCAATTTCTAAATTAACCGTTAAAGCAAATGCAGATGAAAAGATCAAAACTGCCAACATGACCTGGTTAAGTCCGCCAAATAAAACAACTGAAAGAGTGAATACAAACGCTACAAGAAAAGAAATACGCGATTGTTTCCAGAATTGATTTGTTTCTGTTTGTTTCCACTTGAGAATTATACTAACTCCGTTTAACAGACCGATAATAATTGCAATGGGTAGATTAAGTTCATTATAAAATTTGAGTTCAACTGTCTGCCCGAATATTGGTGCGCTTGTACCAACCAACACAATAATTGCAGAAGCAATCAATGCAACAGAGCCGGTAAACAAAGCAAGCTCACGCGAAAGTACATTCTCTTCAAAAGAAAAATGCTGAGTTAAAAATTTCCATCGATATATAATACCGCCAATCCCTATAACTGCAAATAATCCGAGAAAGATTACAAGGAATAAATAAACTGTCATACCGGGATCAACAAATGAATGCACCGACGCATCACCAAGAATTCCGCTACGTGTAAGGAATGTACTATATAAAACAAGTACATATGTCATAATACTGAGAATCAGATTAGTTTTAACAAATCTGCTTCCGCCATCATTAACTTGAGTTTTTTTCTGAACTAATAGAGTATGTATTGAAGCAACGCCAACCAGCCAGGGTACAAGAGAAGAATTTTCAACCGGGTCCCAACCCCAATAACCACCCCATCCGAGTACACCATAAGCCCAATATCCGCCTAACATTATCGCTAATCCTAAAACCATTGTTCCGCTTAATACCCACGGTAAAGCTTGCTTAATCCAATCTTTGTATTCATTTTTTAACAGTGCAGCAACAGCAAACGAAAATGGAACCGCTGACATTGAAAATCCAATGAACAGTATTGGCGGATGAATCTGCATCCAGAAATTTTGCAGCAACGGGTTTAAACCCTTGCCCTGAATGATAAATTGGTTAACTGTTATATTGTTTGCTTGAAGAATGCCGTATAACTGATCACTCATCTGTACAAACTGTTTGTTCGATTGCGGATCGCTGAAAATAAAATTTTGTAGCTCCGGTATTGATAAGAAAGAAGCGTTAATATTTGCAAGATCGATAAAATCCGGCTGCGACCAAATATATGTAAAAGGAGATTTCAACAGCGGGTTAACCATTATCAACAAAAATGTTAATGCTAACGTAAAGATCATCATAGTCCGTTGTTCAAGATCACCACGTTTAGAAGTATAATCTAAAAGTATCAATCCAATTACTGCAGAAAAGAGGGTCCACAGCATAAAACTCCCTTCCTGACCGGCATAAAAAGTTGAGATTAATAATCCCAGTGGAAGATCGCTGCCGCTGTAATTGTAAATGTATTTGTACTGATACTGGTGTGTCAATATTGCGTGAAGAAGCAGTGCGCTTGCAACAAGAACAAAAATCGCTGTTGTATGATAACCAATGCGTGCTAATTGTAATGTATTCTTATAACCTTTAAATGTTAAAAAATACATTATAACTGAAAAGACCCCGGCAAATAGTGCCAGGGTTAAAGATATATTTCCTATCATTATAAACTCCTAACAGCCAAATTAAGATCTGGCGTTTTGTACTGGTTGTCCCTGATATTTAGATGGGCATTTGGTAAGTATATCCGTTGCGTGAAATATTCCATCCTGGTATTTACCGGTAACAACAACACTTGTGGAGGATTCAAAGTTATTCGGCA
The DNA here is from genome assembly GCA_040755055.1 of Bacteroidota bacterium. GTDB lineage: Bacteria > Bacteroidota > Ignavibacteria > Ignavibacteriales > Melioribacteraceae > DYJK01. The sequence goes on along the minus strand of JBFMBS010000014.1, from coordinate 4,983 downwards.
TTGTTCCGTGATACATCACTCTCATCATACTGCCGTTTTCATCTTTCATATAAAATGCAAAAATTTTCTTTTCCTTATTGATCTCGTAGCCATTTTCCTTTACCCAGCTGCCGGTAGCTTTAACTGTCTTGCCTGATTCCATTATTTTTACGAAACTGCTTTCATATTGCACATTTGTTTGTGTGAAGAGATAGATCATAACACCAAGAAATATTACAATGATAGCACCGCCAAATAAATATTTATTTTTCATATTACTTTTTCTCCTTTAACTCGCTTTCGATTGCTTTCAAACGTTTGTCGGTATTCCATAGAAAGATAAAAATGCCGAACCAAACAACCAGTACAATAAACATTACTATATAAATTGAATTATGCTCTAAGAATCCGAAAAATCCGCCTTCCAATTTTTACCTCGTTCTATTTCTTAAATAAATTTTCTTTAATTATAATTGCTTTATACCTGATTTTCCACATCCACCAGTAAAGAATAGTAAATGTGAAAAGTGAGATATAAAATACTAACTGCATATTTGCATTCATTTTAAAATCCACAACCGGCCCCGATGTATCATCGTTTGCCGAACCCGGATGCAGCCCGGTCATTATGCGAGGCATAATAAAAATAAAGAACGGAACGGTTAAGAACGCGATGATAGAATAGACAGCTGAAAGACGCGCACGTTTATCCTCGTTCTCGATTGCAGAACGCAAAGCAAATAAAGAACCGTAGATCAATAATAGAATAAATATACTTGTCTCACGTGGGTCCCAATGCCAGAAAGCTCCCCATGTAAACTTTGCCCAGATAGAACCGGTTACGGTTGCAAGGATACAAAACACCATTCCTAATTGAAGAGAAGCTGCTGACTTTGAATCGTCATCCAAATTTTTTTTTCTTAAATATCTAACCCCGTAAATCATCGCCATCAAGAAAGCTATTACAGAGAGCCATGCGGTAGGTACATGAAAGAAAATTATTTTAGCTTTTTCTTCCAGACCGGGTATATTCGGAAACTCATACCAGAGCGAAGGTTGAGGAACTATCGGGAATGTGATTCCGGCAATTATCACGAAGGACATTAATAAAAACAGTATTACTTTCCAGATCATAAATCCTTTTCAAAATTTATAGTGTTGAAAACAAGAATTGGGCCAAAATTGATTAGATATTTGATATCATCCCGGCTCAAAAATATGAAAGAAGAGTTATAATTCCAACATATCCAGCCACATATCTCCACGTCAAAAATGTATCCCTCTTTTTTTCTTATTTCAAGGATTTCTTCTCACTTTCAAGAGTAATTATCCTTTATTCATAAAATATACGTTTGCATACAAAATTAAAATCTCCAAATTTGTGAACAATGATGTATAAAAAACGTCTAAAAAACGTAGCAATTAAGGAAGATTAAACTTGCCGAATGATAATCCAATCAAAAAGATTTTTGATCTCTACACAAGCGATCTGAGTTACCAGGAAATCGAACGGTTAATCAAAAGAGAGGCGAATGAAGTCTATGAGTTCTTCAAAAGCGATATACCAAAACCAAATCCATATCAAAATAAATTAACACGGTCACTAATTTTTGTCCGGAGTTTATTCAATGCTTTTATTTTAAGATTAACACCGGCCAGAAGGATTTTTTACTTAATTGCTATCCTTTTCTTCTTTGCCGGCTTCTTTGAACAGATACCGCTTTATCTGTTCGCATCATTTTTAATCTTAAATCTTCTTCTTGCTTTTGAACTTGCCGATAAACTTACGGCAAAAAGTGAAATTGAAGTTGCACGTAAAATTCAATTTGACCTGATACCAAAGCATCCCACACAAATATATAACTATCAAATTGCTACTTACTACGAACCGGCAAGAGAGGTAGGTGGTGATTACTTTGATGTAATCGAGAATGGTGAGAGAACATACATTGTTGTGGGTGATATTTCCGGTAAAGGAATGGCTGCCGCACTTCACATGGTTCGTGTTCAAGCTATTATTTATCAACTGATGAATTACTTTACTGAGATTAGAGACCTTATGATCAACCTTAAAAAATATTTTTCTAAAAATTTACGTAAGGAATATTTTTTAACTATCACACTCGCTTCGCTGGAAAAAGATAATACGATTAAACTTTCAAGGGCCGGTCATCCCCCGGCAATGAAATTTAACACAGCTTCAAATGAAATTGAGGTTATCTCGCCTCAAGGAATCGGAATTGGATTGAATGACAAAGGTGTTTTTGAAAGAACTTTAGAAGTTGCAGAGATAAAAATGAATCACGGGGATATTTTATTCCTATACTCGGATGGTGTAACCGATACCATGAATATAATGCGCGATCAGTTTGGTGATGAGAATGTTAAAAGAGTAATTAAAAACAATTCCCAAAAATCTGCGGAAGAAATAAAAAGTGCGCTGCTAAATGCAATCATCTCCTTTAGAGGCAGCGCCAACCAGCACGATGATCTTACGATGGTTATACTAAAAGCCGATCACTCGCCTTTATAAATTTGAAATTCTTCCTCGAGCGGCCTTATTTCATCGTACAATCTAATTAACGAATTCGCCGCAATTTCATTTCCGCGTTGTGCAGCATGCCTATAGTATCGAGCAGCAAGTCCCTTATTCTCACCTACTCCAAGCCCTTTTTCATAACAATAGCCTAAAAACGTTTGGGCAAGTACCGAACCTTCATCAGCAGCAGTTAGCAATAACTCAATACTGGCGGTAACATTTTCTTGATTTAGAGTATCGGCAATCTGAGCGAATGCAATTCTAATAGAAGCTTCGCGGCTTCCCAATTGTGCGGCATTTTGCCAATATCCAATAGCTTTTTCAAAATCTTTTTTTACGATTGAGCCGGAACTATAACAAAGTCCTAATTCAATAATTGATTGGATATGTTTTTTTGATGCGGCTTTGTTTAAGAAATCTAATGCCTGGTTGTTGCTAATTTGGTTGTTATATCCAATTGCCGAAATACCGGCCCAAACATACATTGCATCCGGTTCTCCTTTAGCTGCTTCATCCTTTAATAGCTTATTGAAATCCTCATTTTGCATTAGCTTATATAAACTCTCACCGGCTTTATAGGAGCCGAGACGATAAGCACTCAAATAATTTACAGCAGCATTAATAATTTTCTTCTCCAATACAATTCCGTTTTCATAACATTTAGCCATTACTAACAAAGCTTCAGGACTGCCATTATCTGCGGCAAATTTAAGAATACCGATTCCGCTTGTATCAGGTATAATTATTTTGCTGTTCGATTCTTCAAGACCGAGAAATTTTTTAAGATCCGAACCTTTGTTACTTAGCAACCGTGTAATTTTCTTTTGATCATCTTCTTCAGTTTCATTATCAAAATTAAAATAATCTAAATCCCAGTCGGAACTTACAAGCTTTGGAGACTCATCAATTATTTGTTGAGAGTAATTTTCCAATTCATCCAAAGGTTCAAGCGGAGGAATAAAGCCGCTTTTTTTCAATTGTGAAAGAATTTCTTTTGCCGGTTCGTAATCGGCATTAGCTGCTTTCACAAATTGTTTATAAGCTTCGCCATAGTTCCGGTTTATTGTCAAATTATCGGTAAGCAGCAGCCCATATGCTAAAAGTGCCTCGGATAGACCGGTACTAGCAGCACTTTTGAAATTAGCATACGCTTCAAACGGATTCCATGGAACGCCGATCCCATTATAGAGTAATATTCCGTAATTGTATTTTGCCGAAGGTAAATTTTGATCTACCGCTCTTCGCAGCCAATAGACCGCTTTAACAGTATCAGCTTGAAATCCTTTTCCTATCAAATAACGAATTCCAAGCTCATGTTGCGCAAAAGGATCGCCGCGGTTGGCTTCGGTTACTAAAATATACCCCGCTAATAATGAATATGAAGGATATTTTGCTTTAAAAATTGATGGTCGAATAAACTGGTTATTCTTGAATGCCTGGCTACGAGTTGTATCTTGCCCGGTAGTTATAGATGAAATAAACAATAAAAAAATCAAAAATTTTTTCAAGTCGGTTCCGGTAAGTTTTTTTAGGAGCAAATATAATTAGTAGAGCCACTTCTTGAGTAGGAAATAATTTTTCCCATCCCGGTTCTCATATTTCAATTCGTCCATTAACTGGTTCATAATAAACAGCCCCATGCCGCTTTCGGGTAGGTTATTTATATCCTGGGGATCAAAATCCAGATTAGGGATTTCAAATTTAGTTCTCGGTTGACCTTCATCTATAATCTCAACCTCAACAACCTTGGTATCTTTTCTTAATTTAACAATTATCTCTCTGCCATTTTCTTCTTTATAGGCATGTTTTATTATATTATTTAGTGCTTCAGTCAAACAAATGTCAAAGGCATTTAATATGTATGATTCAACTCCCTGGTTACTTAAAAAATCGCGAACCGCATCATTTACGTGCGCCACATTATCATAATCACTGAGAATATTTATTTCGAATTCTTTCAAAAAAAACACTTTTATTTTAATTGTGAGTATAATATATAAAAGTGAACTATAAGGTTAAAGAATAGAATTTAAAAAGTGGGACGTTCTAAAAAGAAAAATGGGGCACTTAGCCCCATCAACTATTTTCCAGTTTTAGTCTTACAAGTCGAGATTCCAAAAGGCATGTATGCCGGGCACCAGCCGACCAACGCGGTAAATAGCGGCAATATTCCGATTAGTCCCCACCAGCTCTGAAAGTAAATTCCTAACGCTATTATTACTACACCAAGAATAATACGGATAACCTTATCTGCACTGCCCATATTTTTTATCATGTTAAACTCCTATTTGTGATGTTAATTAGATTCATAAAAAATAAGTAACGATTCAAAGATTACTTATAGTTAGTCTCATATGATACCTAAAGGAAGAAGAGTTATTTTACAACTAATTCTTTCGGAGGTATCATGATTGTTAATAATGTTGCACAGCGTCTTAAAAGTAAATCTGTTAAGAACGCTATAG
>JBFMBS010000013.1:0-109895 GCA_040755055.1 Bacteroidota bacterium | reverse complement strand
TGCTCATGTAGAGGTTCCTCCTTAATTGGTGTGTTAATTTTGTTGTTTACTTGTTTTTGAAATGTAATTATTTGATTTGTTAAGTTCATTATTTATATAAAGTTATGAAAATAATATACAGCGTTACTTTAAAATAAATAAAAGAAAACAATATTGTCAATTATTTTCTTTAAATAAAAACCTTGAAAACCGCCAAAATTCGCAATATTTCTTTCTAATATGTTTACCAACTGAAACGAAAAATAAATATTCACTCATCGCTTGTCAAATTATTTTTTAAAGAATTGTAAAGAATTTATCCGTATCACAATTTTTCATTACCCTAAACTCTGCTGAGTAAAAAGTAAACTTTTTATCATCTCTTCTTACTATACACTCATTCTTCCATCTTTCCAATATTCCACTCTTCCTTTCATGCAATCACTCGCCTCGTATTCGACTCGTCGAAGCGGGTTCCTCCATGCACCAATTCCATCATTCCAATTTTCCAACATTCCTTTTTATTTTTTATTTATTCTTTCACTCCCACAAATAATTTCATCAGCAATGTTAACAAACAATCCGTGCTCTACTATCCCAGCTCTGTTATTCAAAATATTATTCAGCTCTTCAACATTTTCAATTACGCCAAAATTGGCGTCGAGGATAAAATTATTTTCATCTGTTACAAAAAAATTATCACTTACATCGCCAGTATTTGTTTTCGTAACTAAGTTTGGCGAGTTGGCATTTTTTCTAATTGTTACTGTTGCACCAAGTGATTCTAAAAACTTTTTTTCTGCTTTAAACGAAAATTGCAAAACCTCAACCGGAACAGAAAATTTCTCGCCAAGTTTTTCCGATAACTTTGTCTTATCAATTATTATAATATTTTTTGTGCTGTTCTGCGCAATAACTTTTTCACGAAGCATTGCACCGCCGCCGCCTTTGATTAGATTAATGATTGGAGATCCCTCGCCAGACTCGGGACGGCTTACAGCCGCCTCATCAGCACCATCAATCGTAACATCAATCAATTTGGGATACTTTTGAATAGATACCTGTTGCTTGATACTTGATTCTTGATTCTTGATACTCGTTGCTGAATTCTGACTTCTGAGTTCTGAGTTCTGGACAAGTTCATTCAACGTAGTAATCGGAATACCAAGTCTTATCGCTTCGTTCTTCGTCTGTTCAGACGTCGGAACGCCAACAATATTTTTCAAAGAACCATCTTTAATCTTTTTCGAAATAACTTCTAATGCAAATTGAAATGTGGAACCCGTGCCTAAACCAATTACCATCCCATCTTTTATCGATTCGACAGCTTTTTCTGCGGCTAATTTTTTCTGGTTATCGGCTGACATAGACGAATTTACATGAAATATTCGTGCCATTTTTTTCCTTGGTTTACTCGTCAAATTAGATTAGTTAATTATTATATAGCGAATTATGAAGCGTCACTACGAATATTTTTCGCATAGGTGGAAGCCGTCTCAAAAGTAATTGTTCAATTGAAAAATCTGTGTAAACTTGACTGCCGTCAGGCAAGTTCCGTATTAATCAGATTTTATCCGTGTGCCATTCTTCAAAAAGATATATTTTTGAGACACTACTTTTTCTCTTCTTTTCTTTCTACAATATCGTGTGACGAATTTTATACAGTACCATTAATCTTGTTAATCTCTATCTATATATATAATTTTTGTCCCCAATTATAATTATTAAGACATTAAATGAGCACCAACAATATATATATCGAAACGTACGGCTGCCAGATGAATGTTGCCGATACTGAGCTTGTCCTTGGCATACTGGCAAATAAAGGTTATTCAGTTACAAATGAAATTAATGATGCTAATGTTATTCTTTTAAATACATGCAGCATCCGCGAAAATGCAGAACAAAAAATCTATCATCGATTAGAACACTTAAAAGGAATAAAAAGAAATAAGCCCGGAACCGTTATTGGAATCCTTGGGTGTATGGCAGAGAGATTACGAAAATCACTTATCGAAGAAAAGAAAATAGTAGATGTAGTTGTAGGTCCGGATGAATACAGAAGATTACCCGAATATATTGATACTGCGTTTGCCGGTGAAAAAGGAATTGGTGTTAAGCTTTCACGCACCGAGACCTATGATGATATAATTCCTTATCGTGAAGACGGATTAAGCGCCTGGATTTCAGTGATGCGCGGCTGCGATAAGTTTTGCACTTTTTGTGTTGTTCCATTCACAAGAGGAAGAGAAAGAAGCCGTTCTCTTAATTCAATTGTTGCCGAGATCGGTCAAATATCCCAGCGCGGTTTTAAAGAAGTAACCCTTCTCGGACAGAATGTTAATTCATATGATGACAATGGAAATGATTTTGCAGATCTGCTTGCTGCTTCGGCAAATGTGGATAGATCAATGCGTATTAGATTCACAACGTCGCATCCGCAAGACTTATCGGATAAACTATTATACACCATTGCAGAACATCCGAATATTTGTAATTACATTCATCTTCCGGTTCAATCCGGTTCAAATAGAATTCTAGAGTTGATGAACCGAACATACACTATCGAACATTATCTTAATTTGATGGATAAAGCTCGCAAGATTATTCCCGGAGTTAGTTTTTCCACTGATATTATTTCCGGATTCCCTTCCGAAACTATGGAAGACCACTTGATGACACTTGATGTTATGCAGCAAGTCCGTTACGATGGTGCGTTTATGTTTAAGTACTCGCCACGTGAAGGAACAAAAGCATTCGATATGAATGATGACATTCCGGATGAAGTTAAAACAAAACGGCTCAATGAAATAATTGATCTTCAGCATTCTATATCTTACGAGATTAATCAATCGCAGATTGGTACTGATGAAATTATTCTTGTGGAGGGATTCAGCAAAAAGTCAGATCATTTTCTATCGGGCAGAACCGATACAAACAAAATTGTAATAATACCAAGCAATGATAACATATCAGTAGGCGATTATGTGAAAGTAAAGATTAATCGGGCTACCTCCGCTACTCTATTTGGTGATTATATTGATACTGTAGAAAACTTAAATAATATAATAATAGCACACAGATAACGCTGATTCAACAGATATTCGCTGATAAAAATATGGAAGAGTATTTACATAAAGAATTAACTTCAAAAATAATAGACGCTTTTTACAGAGTTTACAATGCATTAGGATTTGGATTTCTTGAAAAGGTTTATGAAAACGCTTTGAAGCATGAATTGGAATTGATGAAATTGAAAGTAGAGAAACAAAAACCTATTGATGTCTATTATAAAGAAATGAAAGTCGGAGAATATTTTGCTGATCTAATAGTTGAAGACAAAGTAATATTGGAATTGAAAGCAGCGGAATTTTTAATTGAAGAACATGAATTACAATTGATTAACTACTTAAAGGCAACTGAAATTGAAGTCGGATTACTTCTTAATTTCGGGAAAAAACCTGAAATACGTCGGAAAATATTCACTAATTCAAATCTGCGAAAATCAGTTTAATCAGTGTCATCTGCGTGCTATAGGATTTTTAAATTGAGAACACTATTAACAATACTAATTTTAATCGTTGCGAATAATAATTTTGCACAAGAAACAAACATAACCGAACCGCTTAAACTAGTTGAATCCGGCAATATTCAAAAAGCCGAATCATTACTGAAAGAATATAAACTAAAATCCTCGAACGATCCTTCCGTAATATTTTTAGATGCCGTGCTAACAAAAAATGGCGAAGAAGCATTACAAAAATATTCTATTGTTTACGAGAAATATCCAAAAAGTAATTACGCGGATGCATCACTCTATCGAATTTTTTCATACCATTATTCACTTGGGTATTACAAAAAAGCCGAAACATACCTAACAAAACTCAAGACGGAATATCCAAACTCCCCTTATATTAAAACTGCCGATAGAAATATTCCCGATGAGCTATTAACAGAAGAAGTTTTGCTTCCACCGGCAGCAGATTCTAAAAATTACAGATTCACAATTCAAGCCGGTGCATTTATTAATATCGATAACGCCAAAAAATTGGGTGATCAAATTAAAGCAAACGGTTATACGGTTGAAATAACCCAGAAAGAAATAGGCGGTACAATCTTAAATGTTGTTAACGTTGGTAAATTTGTTAATGAAGAAGAAACAAAATCTGTTCTTGATTTCCTTTCCGAACAATTTAAAATTAAAGGCAGAATGGTTCAGTTAATTAATTAGAATATTCTAATGGAAATTATTTTTGTTGGAACCGGCTCCGGTAAAACTTCACTTAAAAGATTTCATTCATCGCTTCTTGTAAAAGACAAAAATATTCTGATCGATACCGGCGATGGTGTTTCAAGAGCATTACTGCAACACAATATCTCCCTCAATTCAATCGAATCGATAATTCTTACTCACTATCATGCAGATCATTATACCGGCATCGCTTCTTTAATTACTCAAATGAAACTGATCGGCAGAGATAGTTTACTAAAAATATTCACCCACAAAGATTTAGTTGGTCTATTAAACGACTTATTAAATTCAGTGCAAATGTTTAGCGAAAATACTGGCTTTGAACTTCAACTTCACGGATTCAATTTCGATGAGAAATATTTTATAACCGGGGACACATATTTCATTGCGAGAAAAAATTCACATATTTATCCGAAAGAATTTCTCAAAGCATATCCGCGAGAATTATTTACATCTTCAAGTTTGTTCATTGAATCGGCAAATAAGAGAATTGTTTACACTTCTGATATCGGTTCCGGAGACGATCTTTATTTATTCAAAGATTATCAAGTTGATAGCTTCATCACCGAGACCACACACATAAAACTAAATGAGATTCTAACTTTTATTGATAATTCTCATCCAAAAAAAGTTATGTTAACTCACGTAAGTGATGATGATGAAACCGAACTGGCAAAATGGCACAATAGTCTCCCACCACAATACAAAAACATAATTCAAATCTGTTATGATGGATTGGAAATCCGGGATTAGATTTCCTAATAAGATTGGTAAAAAACCATTATTTTAAGTAAGTAATTTTAACATTGGTGCAATGCGAACGGAAGAGTTTCAAAAAAGATTCGGAATTATTGGCAAATCTAAGGAAATTAGAGATCTTGTTGATATCTCCATGCAAGTGGCGCAATCGGATATATCCGTACTCATCACCGGGGAAAGCGGAGTAGGCAAAGAAATTTTTGCACGTGCAATACATGGTTTTAGTAAACGTTCCGAAAATGAACTTGTAAGTGTAAACTGCGGTGCAATACCTGAAACGCTTTTAGAGAGCGAACTGTTCGGTCACAAGAAAGGTTCTTTTACCGGTGCTATTGATGACCGAAAGGGTTACTTCGAAATTGCTGACGGAGGGACACTATTTCTTGATGAGATTGCTGAGATGGCACTGACTACTCAAGTAAAACTTTTGCGTGTACTGGAAACCCAGGAATTTATGAGAATCGGCAGCGAGACAGTTACCAAAGTAGATGTTAGAATTATTGCAGCTACCAACAAAGATTTACAGAGAGAAGTTGATTCCAAAAAATTTAGGAATGATCTCTACTTTAGATTGAAAGCTGTTACGCTTAATATCCCACCGCTTAGGAATAGACGCGGCGATATTTTAGAACTAGCTAATTCATTCTTAAAAAATTACTCGGTCAATAATAAAATTCCGGAACCAATATTGACAAGTGATGCTGTTGATACTTTAATGAATTATAATTGGCCCGGGAACATTCGCGAATTAAAAAATGTTATCGAATCCGCTGTAGCACTCAACAAAAAAGGTGTGCTCGATGCAGATTCATTCATACCGTTAATCACTATTACATCAAATGATGACGAACTGAGAAATTTACCGGTCCATATTAATCGTTCCGCCGATGCACTCGATAGGGAATTAATTTACCGCGCCCTGATTGATATAAAAAAAGATTTAATCGACTTAAAACAATTTGCTGCTAAAAGCGAAAATGAAATTCCAAATACATCAATAAAAATTCCACATGATGAAGTGATCCCCCTTGATGAATTGGAAAAACGTGCCATTATACATGCAATAGAATTTGCAAAACACAACAGAAGAAAAGCAGCAAAACTTTTAAATATAAGCGAACGGACTCTTTACAGAAAAATCAAAGAGTATGGACTAGAATAAATAAAATTCTGAACCCATACCGAGAAAGGCCGAAGTATGAACTAAGTCGAAGTATGGATGAAGAACCTCAAAATCATATGAGTAATAAAAACTTACAATTGTTGATACTAAGAAACGCGGTATTGATTTCAATATTAATTACCCTTATCTCTTGCAGCTATTCATTCACGGGTGCATCGGTCCCTCCGCATATTAATTCGGTTGCTATTCCGCTATTTATAGACCGGAGCGGTACCGGCGAACTTGACGTTAGCGAAAAGATTACCAACAGTTTAATACAAAAATTTAACGACGATAACACTCTGCTTGTAACAGACCGACTCAAAGCCAATTCTATCGTAGAAGGGACAATAATTGCAATTAAGGACGATGCCGCCGTGGTATCTGGCAACGAAACTATTACAAGAAGACGAATAACCATTAATATAAAGGTTATATATAAAGACCTTGTAAAAAAACAAACTATTTTCGAAAGAAATTTTTCCAATTACGAAGATTATTCCGTTGAAGGGGATCTTTTTACATCACGCCAAAAGGCAATAGATTCAGCCATTGAAAATATTACCGAAGATATACTACTCGGTGTCGTATCAAATTGGTAAATTTGTATAAGTAAATTTTAGGTCTTATATGGAATTCGATGAAATAATATTATTTGCATATATCATATCATTGACAATCCTCCTCTTCTTTGGCAGTCATGGTTTTATCATGATCTATTACCATCAAAAATTTAGGAAGAATAATCCCAAGCCGGGCGAATTCCACCCTGAAGAAATGGTAACAATTCAGCTGCCGATGTACAATGAAATGTATGTAGTCGATCGTTTGATAAATGCAGTTTGCGAAATTGAATACCCGAAAGATAAACTTGAAATCCAGGTGCTTGATGATTCAACCGACGAAACTGTTGACGTTGTTGCAAAAATTGTTAACCAAAAACAAGAAGAAGGTTTTGATATACAGCATATCAGGAGATCGAACCGCGAGGGATTCAAAGCCGGCGCATTGAAAGAAGGATTGAAAACTGCTAAAGGAAAATTTGTTGCGATTTTTGATGCCGACTTTATTCCTAAAAGCGATTTCTTGATCAATACGTTAAAATATTTCGTTAATGATAAAGTAGGAATGGTTCAAACACGGTGGGAACATTTAAATGAAGACTATTCATTGCTTACTAAAATCCAGGCATTGGCACTTGATGGACATTTTGTGATTGAACAAACCGTCCGCAACAAAGCCGGGTTCTTCATTAACTTTAACGGTACTGGCGGAGTATGGCGCAAAGAATGTATTGAAGATGCCGGCAACTGGCATGCTGATACTTTAACCGAAGACCTTGATCTTAGTTACCGCGCTCAATTAAAGGGTTGGAAATTTGTCTTCTTGCGCGACTTCACCACTCCGGCAGAATTACCTTCGGAAATGAACGCTCTCAAAGCACAACAGTTCAGGTGGACCAAAGGTGCTATTGAAACTGCTAAAAAAATTCTTCCGCTCGTTTGGAAATCAAAACTTTCTATGAAATTAAAATTCCATTCTACTTTTCACCTTACAAATAATATCGTTTTCCCTTTCATCCTTCTTGCCGGCATTCTAAACGTTCCATTGATCTTTATCAAGAACTCGGGACCTTACTGGAATTTCTTCAACTTCATGGCTGTATTTATTATCGCCTTCATCAGCTCGTTTTTGTTCTACATGTTTTCACAAAAAGATGTACGACCCGATTGGCGGAAAAACATCGCAATCTTTCCGCTCTTCATGGCCGGCAGTATGGGTTTCGCTCTGAATAATACACGCGCAGTCGTTGAAGGTTTATTGAGCAGAAAAAGTGAGTTTGTCAGAACACCAAAATTCAAAGTTGTTCAAAAGGGTGATGAACTTGCCAAGAATAAATATTTTAAGAACACAAAAATTCAAGCATCTACATATATTGAATTATTACTGGCACTATATTGTTTGATAGGAGTAATAGCATCCGTTTACTTCATGGAGATTGCGGCGCTTCCGTTTCAGCTAATGTTCTTCATCGGATTTGCAAGTGTTTCTGTTTTGTCTCTAAGACAATCTTTATTAAAAAAACAACAAGCAAGCTAAGTGAATTCAAAACCAAAAGAGCTTTCGGCAGATAGAATAAAATTAATCTACGAATTCAACACAAGTTCCTCTCTTTTTGCGAGGGTTGCTAGTTCCCTTTTGTCTGAAAGTAATATCACCGAAGCAATCGAAATATTAAAACGTGGAATCGGCAACTACCCGGATTATCCTACTGCATATTTCATTCTGGCTATTGCTTATGCTTATGCCGGTAATGAAATTGAGGCAAAAGAATCTATCAGCAAAGGATCATCTTTTTTGAACTCGGCAAGCACGGAGGAATTCTATTTCCAAAAAATTAACGGCATAATCTCAGAAAGAAATTCTCTCAACGAAATAAAAACTCCTACCATTTCGGAGAAACCCCTAGAAGTAACTTTAGAACCGGGAGAAAAAATCGAGGACCAGCTCGATCTTCTGGCAGAAAGACTGACCAACGCAAAAATTAAGTATAACCCTGAAGAGAAAAAAGACGAGGGTCTTGAAGCACCGGAATACAAAGGTTCTAAAATTGCCTCGGATACTCTTGCCGGCATTTATATTTCACAAAACAATTACAAAGAAGCAATCTCTGTTTTTAAGGAATTGATTAAAAAGAATCCGGATAGAGCGGATTATTACGCCGCTAAAATTGCCGAGTTGCAAAATATTATAGATGATGAATCTGGCATTCAAATTTTTTAATTGATGACTTTGCCAAATAATCCAAATAAACTCCCGTTAAAATTCTATCAAAGAAATGTTCATACAGTTGCAAAAGAACTGCTCGGCAAAGTCTTTGTAAGGAAAATAAATGACCGGTTTATAAGCGGCAGAATTGTAGAGGTAGAAGCCTATGACGGTAACGTTGACCAAGCTGCCCACTCTTACAACGGCAAAACAAAACGGAACGAAGTAATGTTTGATGGCGGCGGTGTCTTGTATGTTTATTTTACTTATGGAATGCACTTCTGTGCTAATGTTGTTACCGGCAAATTAAACAGCAGAACCGCTCTTCTTATTCGTGCAATAGAACCAATTGACGGAATTGAGGTTATGTCTGTTAACCGGTACGGAAAGAAAAATATTTCACAAAAAGAAAAAATTAACCTTACGAACGGTCCGGGAAAAATTTGCCTGGCATTTGGTATTCAAAGAAAAGAAAATGGTACTTCTCTTATGGGAGATGAGATATTTATTCTTGATGCAAAGAAAATTTCGAAAAGTCTAACTGCTGTTTCAACAAGAATAGGAATAAAAAAATCGGTAGATTTGCCGTGGAGGTATTACATTAAAAATAATCAGTTCGTATCCAAAAAATGACGCCGCTCAAAAATATTCTTGTAGTAAGAACCGACCGGATTGGCGATGTTGTACTCACCCTTCCTATAGCATCAATTATTAAGAAACATTTCCCGGATAGCAGAGTTACTTTCTTTTTAAGTGAATACACAAAACCGCTCGCAGAAAACAATCCTTTTATCGATGATGTGATTACACCGATAACATCAAACGGAAAGATTGATATCATTTCTAATGTTAAACAGATTAAAAATAAATTCGACTGCGTTATAACCGCATTCCCTACTTATAAAATTGCATTGATACTTTTTCTTTCGGGTATAAAAACACGTGTGGGATCCGGCTACAGATGGTATTCATTTTTGTTTAACCGAAAAGTGTTTGATCACAGAAAGACCGCGGAACATCACGAGCTTGAATATAACGTACGTCTGCTTCAACAAATTGGCGTTAATGAAGATATAAATCCTTCCAGCATTGAATTCGGTTTACGAGCTTCACAAAAAAGTGAGCAAACTGTAAATGCAAAACTTCGCGGGCTTGGTATCAACGCAAATGATAAGTTTATCATAATCCATCCGGGAAGCGGCGGCAGTGCTCTCGATCTACCTATTGATTCACTCAAAAAGATTGTTCAACAATTATCCATTACAAACAAGATTAAAATATTATTAACCGGCAGTGAAAAAGAAAAAACTCTTTGCCAACTGTTTGCGCTAAACAATAACACATTAAACGTCGCTTCCCTATTTTCACTATCCGAAATGATTGCGTTGATAGACCGGTCGATTCTGCTGATATCAAATTCTACCGGGCCAATTCATATTGCAGCTGCACTTGGTAAACAAGTTATCGGTTTCTATCCAAAAGTAAGAACATGCTCTGAAGAAAGATGGGGACCTTACACAAACAAAAAAGTAATATTTAAACCGGATAATAGTTGCAGTGGTCACACAATAGAACAGTGTAGGGAACAAAACTGTATGGCGAGTATTAAAGTAGAAGAAGTTTTAAATACTATTAACAGCAAAATTTAGATTGAGGAAGAAATGAAATGCTTGCCTTCAAATCGCTTGTTAAAATTGACAATTATATTTTTGTTACCGGCACTTTTATTCCTCAGTATGAATTTACTTGCCCAGACAACAAATTTTCGTAAACTTGACAACAAAGCATTTAAACTTGGCGAGAAACTTACGTTCGATGTTAAATACGGATTTGTAACTGCCGGTGTTGCGGAATATTCAATCCCCAAAATCACAAAAATTGCCGGAAGGGATGTTTTCAACATAGTATTCCAAGTAAATACAGTTTCTGCATTCGATCCTTTTTATAAAGTCCGCGATCGTTACGAAACGTATCTTGACGTTGAAGGATTATTTCCCTGGCGTTTTGAACAGCATATCCGGGAAGGCGGCTACTCGCGAGATTTTTCCGCATTCTTCGATCAGAGAAAAGGTAAAGCAAAAACGTCCGAAGGTTCTTATGATATTCCAAAATATGTGAATGATATCGTATCGGCATTTTATTATGCCCGTATTTTAGACTTTTCAAAACTCAAAGAAGGAGATAAAGTTCACTTAGAAAATTTCTATAAAGATAAAGTTTATCCTTTAGATGTTGTTTACCGCGGCAAAGAAAGAGTAAGTGTTGAAGCCGGTACTTTCGATTGTATTATACTCGAACCGTTAGTTTTGGAAGGAGGTCTTTTCAAGAGCGAAGGAAATATTGTTATATGGCTTACCGATGACAATCTGCGCATACCGGTAAAAGTAAAAACAAAAATAATTATCGGTTCTATTGATGCTGAGCTTACCGGCTATTCCGGTCTTGCCGGTGAACTTAAAGCTAAAAGGAAAAAGTAACACCAGATTAAATCCCCCACTTAATGAATCCTCTTTCAATCCTCATATTATTTTGAGTAACTTTAAGTATAGTTTTTACACATTCTATTAATTATGATAATCAAGAATATTAATGGATTCTGAAAATCAAAATAACCCCGGGAATTTAAACGATTCGGATAATAGCTTTAAACCGATCATGTCTCCAATGACTGCGGCATTATTCGGGTTAGCAGCAGTGTTTATTCTTTATCAATTCGGAGGTGCTATTTTAACATTAGTCATTTTCGGTTTTGATTTTGAAAAGGCAGATGTCAATTCAATCCGTTTACTTACCATTGGTGGGCAAATTTTATTAATACTTTTACCAACGCTATTGCTTACAAAATTTATCTATCCGGATGTAACTGCAATACTGCGCGTGCGTTTTCCTAAAAGGAAAGAGATCGGGATATTTTCATTAGGATTAATTCTGATTACACCTTTACTTCAATCTTACGCATATATTCAAAATTTTTTCTTGGTGAAATTAGCTGCAAGCAGCCCGGTTGTTAAGTCTGTTAAAGATTTTATTGATCAATTGGATAAGATGGTTGAAAGTGCTTACGGAAGTCTGCTTGTATCCAATTCGATTTTTGAATCATCTTTCATCATATTTGTTGTAGCAGTAATACCGGCAATTTGTGAAGAAACATTTTTCAGGGGTTATATTTTAAAAAGTTTCGAATACAAATTTAAGCCGGTTTGGGCAGCTCTAATCACTGCAATATTCTTCGGCATATACCACTTTAACCCGTACGGTCTTCTGCCATTGATAGCACTCGGCTTCTTTTTCGGGTTTGCCGCTTACAAAAGCAATTCTATTTTCTTGCCGATGTTCTTACATTTTTTGAATAACTTTCTCGCTGTCACAGCATTCTTAATCTTAGATGATCCGGATCTTATTAGTTCCAGTGCTACAATTGACAATGATATTGTTTCTCAAGTTATAATATTCGCTATCTTACTAATAATATTCTTAGGTTATATACAATTTGTTAGAAAAAGATTTTACAAGAATGAATCTCAAAACATTACCATTAACCCGGGAATTTAAATGGGAAAAATGAGCAACCTATCTACTCGTATTATTGTTGCACTCTTCGGTATTCCTTTAATTGTAATAATTAGTATTGTAGGTAAAATTCCATTCTTGATTTTTACTTTAGTAATTGCACTTGTCTCCTATTTTGAATTTTCTAACATGTTAACCCGGCGTAAGTTTTTCCCAAATCTTTTTATTGGTTCTGCATCGATAATTCTAATAATTGCAAATTCTTATTTCTCTTTTACCGAATTTGCTACTCTAACACTTGCGATAGTACCGGTAATACTATTAACCGAACTCTTAAGGAACCGCGAATCTGCAATAGCAAATCTTGGTGCTACATTAATAGGAATATTTTATATCGGTCTTTTCGCCTCGGCATTAATCAATGTAAGGGAATTTTACAAAGATTCTTTTTTCCTTTATGATCAAGGCGGATATTTGATTATTTCAATATTTGCCTCTATCTGGATCTGCGATTCGGCGGCCTATTTTGTCGGCTCAGCTATTGGTAAACACAAAATGCTTACACGTGTTAGTCCCCACAAAAGCTGGGAAGGAGCAATTGCCGGTTTGATCTTTGCAGTAATTACAATGGTAGTTGCTAAAGAAACTGTACTGGAACTTTACACATTTAAAGATGCTATTGCGACTGGTTTAATCATCGGCATATTCGGTCAAGCCGGGGATTTTATTGAAAGCATGATCAAGCGCGATGCAAATGTAAAAGATTCATCTTCAATTCTTCCGGGTCATGGCGGAATATTCGACCGGTTCGATTCATTACTGTTTTCTGCACCGCTGATTTATTTGTATTTATCATTATGAATGATTTAATTTTATTTACTCAAGCAGCTTGCGATGAATTTCCTCTACCAATAATTTCAATTCGTTTTCTGAATAATAATTTCTTTCTTTTTCCTCTAATACCGAACCTAATGTTACTTTATAGTCTCTAATTTTAAAGCTGCTTATTATCATTAATAATTGTCTTAATTCATCTTGTGTTGCAATAATTTCTACGCCTCTCTTAAAAAGAAATTCTATATCAAAAAAATCACGAATTATTTTTCTCGAAACGGCAGCCGATATTTTATTCTTCATCATTTGTTTAAGTGTAAGAGCATTAACCATTACTTGTTTGTTGGTGAATGTTGAGAACGCTATTTTTTTTTCCCACTCAAAATTCGATTGCTCTTTCCTTACCTCTATTTTGAGGTTTCTTTTAACTTTTTCAGATTTTATTTCGAAAAGCAGTGTATTGTTTTTATTGGCAGCATCAGTTATTATATAATTTTTCTCGAGTGATAGCCTAATCCTTTTAAATATTTCTTTTGAATCCGTTCCTATATCCAGCCAAAAATCTAAATCGGTTGAATAACGATTTAGATTATGGCACAGTCTTAGCATAGTTCCACCGCCAAAAAAAAGTTTATCGAGAATCTTATTAGAGTTCAATAATTCCAGGATTTCTATTTCAAAAATTTCTAAATCTTGTAAGTGCTGCATAATCTATTCCAATACTTAGTTGCTTCTTTATTAGTTTTCAACAGATACTCACTGATTTTCTCTTTGTTTACTTTTTTAAAATCAAGAGAGGAAAAATCAAAGCTGTATTTATTTATCGAAACTAAATAAATAACATCTGCCAGAGCTTTCTCCGGAAGAGCTATAAAAAAACTTTCATTACGCACAAACCCGGTATAAAATTCTTTCTTAATTTTCGAGTACGTAAAACTTGTGCCTCCTTTCACGAAAGAAACCGTTCTTTTAAGTGCAATCGATTCAATATACTTTCTTTGTTGTTGCGTCGTAACGTTATAATAACTTAATGATGAACCAAGCGATACATAAGAAGGTACCTGGAGCACATTCGCAATTTCAAACATCTCTTCTTCGCTTAGAGAATTCCATCTAGAAGATAGAATATAAACATCTTTTTTGAGACGAAATAAAAATCCCAGTTTTACATAACGGTTAGCAGATACATACGCAGACTGTTTCGTTACCGATAGCAATCGACAAATATCATTTATGCCTAATATCAATTTGCTGCTTTCAGCGATTTTGTTGGTTTTCATAAGTATAGATGCTTAACACAATTGTTAAGTTAGTGTACTTTATTAATTTTAGCAACAAAAATCTCTTTGTTAGATTTAAGCCATGATTACAAAGGAAATAATAACCATCATCTGAATTAACCTAAATTATCTATCTTTCATTATATCATTTTTTGAAATTAAGGTTATGACGAATAAAAAAAATAAAATATCAGTTATTACACTCGGCTGCTCTAAAAACACGGTTGATTCCGAACGATTGATGAATCAGCTTAAACTGAATAAATTTGATTTAATCGATGATCCCCAAAAAGCCGATTCAATTGTAATCAACACGTGCGGCTTTATTGATGCTGCAAAAGAAGAATCGATCAACACAATCCTTTCCGCTGTTGAATTAAAGAAACAAGGTAAGATTAAAAAAGTAGTGGTAGCCGGCTGTTTGTCTGAAAGATATGTTGATGATTTGAAACAAGAAATCCCGGAAGTGGACGCATACTTCGGTACAGAAGCTTACGAAAGCATCGTCCGTGAGTTCGGCGGCAATTTGAAGTATGAACTGCTTGGTGAAAGAGTTATTACTACACCGCATCATTATGCCTATCTAAAAATATCGGAGGGCTGCGATAATCCGTGTTCCTTTTGTGCTATTCCGTTAATGCGAGGTCTTCACAAAACAAAAAGTATGGATGAGCTTCTTTCCGAAACAAAATCTCTTGCTGAACAAGGTGTTAAAGAGATCAACATTATCGGGCAAGATACAACGGATTACGGAAAAGAAATTTACGGCAAGCGTAACATAGCCGACTTATTAAAAAATATTTCTCTCGTCAAAGGTATCGAGTGGATTAGATTGCTTTACGCATATCCATCCCACTTCCCCGATGAACTGATTTCCGAAATAGCTAACAATCCAAAGGTTTGTAAATATATCGATATTCCACTTCAGCATATTTCCGATACGGTGTTAAAATCCATGCGCCGAGGCATTACTCAAAGAAGAACAAAAGAATTGCTTTATACATTAAGGGAAAAAATTACCGGCTTAACGTTAAGAACTACATTTATTGTAGGTTACCCGAACGAAACCGAAAAAGAATTCCGGGAACTATGTGATTTTGTAAAAGATATAAAGTTCGAACGCTTCGGGGTTTTTACTTATTCCATTGAAGAGAATACACCAAGTTTTATCCTCGGCGATCCGGTTCCGCAAGAAGTAAAAGAGGAAAGAAAAACCGTCTTAATGGAGATACAAAAAGAAATTTCGCATGAAAAAAATCAAAATCTTGTCGGTAAAGAATTAAAGGTATTGATCGATTCAAAAGAAGGCGAGTATTACGTAGCGCGTTCGGAACACGATGCACCGGAAGTAGATGGAGAAGTATTAATTGATGCAAGAAACAATCACCTAAAAAAGGGTGAATTTTATAACGTTGAAATTTACGATTGCAATGAGTATGATTTATTTGGTAAATTGAAAAGTGCTTAAAGGAGTTAGACATGAAAAAATTCGGTTTGATATTATTTTTATTAGCCATGCAGACAGTTTCGGCACAAGTTGAATACTCATCTGGAGTTAATACTTACAGCGGTGGACCGCTTTTTTATATTGATGTAGCCGATTATAAAAGCAACGTTCAAAATAAAACAAGGTTAGATATATTCATTCAGGTCCCCTATTCACAAATTCAATTCATAAAAAAAGATAATACTTTCAATGCCGGTTATAATGTAACGCTTACATTCTACGATAACGAAAAAAAGAATATACTAACCGAAAGAATCTGGAGAGAAAAAGTTACATCAAAAGATTTTGCGCAAACATTATCAAGGAGTAACTACAACCTTTCTTATCGTTCGTTCGATCTGAATTCGGGTTCGTACGTTGTCAAATGTATATTGGAAGATGCAGATTCAAAAAGAACTTCGAGCCGCGAATTCCCCGTCACAATAGATATGATTCCGGATACTCTCGGTTTAAGCGATCCTATGTTAATCGCTGAAATACTAAAAGATTCTACCGGGGAAAGGATTGTCCCTAATATATCTAAGATTGTTACCAATGAAACCAAAAATCTCTCTTTCTATTTTGAAACGTATTCGGATAAGGAGCGTGATGTTTTTTTTGAATATTACTTAGAAAACCTAAAAGCAAAAAGATCTACCAAGCAGCTTAGTCCCCAGCATATTAAACCAGGCACCAACACAATTTATTTTACGCTGGACAGCACGGATTTTACACTTGGCGATTATATATTGAAAGTTATGCTCAAATCAAACGATTGGAAAGAGATCACTACATCAGAGAAAAAATTTTATTCAAAGATCCAAGGATTTCCAAACTCAATCGTAGATCTCGACAAAGCAGTTGAACAAATGATCTATATCGGCTCGCCGGATGAAGTAGATTATATTGAAGAAGCTGAAGCGTATGATGAAAAACTTAACCGGTTTCTTGCATTCTGGGATAAGAAAAAACCAAATAAACAGACCTATGATAATCCAATACTGTATGAATATTACAGAAGAATTGACTATGCAAACAAAAACTTCAAAGGTCTTGGCGAAGGATGGCGTTCCGATATGGGTATGATCTACGTTACCTTTGGTCCTCCCAATCATGTTGAAAGACATCCAATCGATCCCGATTCCAAACCTTATGAAGTCTGGGAGTATTATGATCTTAACCGTTCATTTGTATTTCTCGATCAAACCGGCTTTGGAGATTACCGGCTTGTTAATCCCGATTACAGTCGTTGGCCCGGATATAGGCAATAGATAATAACTATCTAAGAAATTCGAACATGGATTTAAGATTATCGAATTACAATGGCTTCACTTTCATAAATCAAATTTCCTTGTTCTTAAATCTAAAATCTCTTTTCCGCCATCAATAGAACACAGTAAATTAAAATGATTCTCACTGTAACAATCAATCCATTGCTCGAAAGAAGATTATACTTCGATAAAATTATACAAGGCAGCTCAAACAGATCTTTAAAAGAAGAATTCACTGCCGGTGGAAAAGGAATTAATGTTAGCCGGCAATTAAATTATCTGGGAATAAAAAATTCCGCATTTACATTCATTGGCGGGAATAATGGGAAAACATTGCGCCATATCCTTACCGGAGAAAAAATAGATTTTAGTTTAGTACAAACTAAATCTGAAACTCGTTCTGCCGATTTAATATATGATCAATCAAATAATTCACTAACGACATACTTTGGATTAAATAGTTTCATTTCAAAAGAGGAAGCAGAAGAATTCAAACATAAACTCGATAAGATGATTCAAAATTGCTCGATAGTCATTTTTTCGGGCAGCTCCCCTTGCAAAGAAACAGATGATATTTTTGCTTATGGAATTGAATTGGCAAATAAACATGATAAAATTTCAATAGTCGATACTTATGGAAGCCATCTGCAAAAATGTATAGACGCTTCACCAACGGTAATTCATAACAATGTACATGAAACTGTATCATCGCTCAACTTGAATTTGAAAAGTGAAAAGGATAAAATCGATTATCTTGACTATCTTTATTCAAAAAACATTAAGCTTGCATTTTTAACTGACGGTGTTAATACTGTCTATTCATCTAAATTTGATTTCCATTACAAAACAAATCCTTTACAAGTAAAAGTATTGGATGCTACCGGCAGCGGTGATGCTTTTACCGCCGGATTAGCTTATGGATTGGAGAACTCCCTTGTATATGATGAGATGATCAAATGTGCTGCGGCATTAGGTTCTGCAAACACGGAAATGTGGCAGACATGCGCAGTTCCAAAAGAAAAAATGGAGATTTATCTTGAACTTGTAAAAGTTGAACCAATCGGTAAAAAAATGAAAATAATTGATGACTCGCCTAATTACTAAATATTTTTTCTTATCACTATTACTCTTCTCCAATCTCTATTCGCAATCAGAAATAAAAAATATCTATTACAATCATGATATGACCGATTCAACTTTTTTACATTACAATTTTAATCCATTAATAGGCATTACTTTTTCCCCGGAAGTAATAGAAGGATCAATTTCTGCCGCACTCGATTACTATGAGAACACCGGCTATCCATTCGCATCTATCAAGGTTGAATCGGTTTACTTCTTGACAGATACGCTAAATCAAAAAAAATGGGTAGATGTCTATTTAAACATTGATAAAGGCATCCTTTGCCGGATTGATAAAATTGAAATTGAAGGCAACACAAAGACTAAAGATCATGTAATCATACGCGAACTGAGAAACCTACATGAAAAATTTTATAACCAGTCCGCAATTAATAAAATCCCCGAGCAGTTAAACCGTCTCAGGTTTTTTGAACCCCTAGAAAAACCGGATTTCTTTTTGAACAATAAAAACGAAGGTGTACTTAAAATTTCTATAAAAGAAAAAGAGACAAACAATTTTGACGGTGTAGTCGGGTATGTTCCGTCAACCGATCCAAACGAAAAGGGATTTTTCACCGGTTATGTAAACATCAGCTTGAGAAATCTTTTCGGAACCGGGCGTGCTGCGGCAATCCGCTGGTTACAAGAAAATAAAAGCTCACAAGAACTTGAATTGCGGTACTTAGAACCATGGTTATTTGGTCTTCCTTTCAATCTGGAAGCCGGTTTGCACCAACGGAAACAAGATTCAACTTACGTTCAAAGATCTGTAGAAGGTAAATTAGAATTTCTTGCTACCGAAGAAATTTCAACTTCTCTTCTAATCAATTCGCTCTCAACTATTCCTACTGAACGGCAAAATAAAGTTTTTACAGTTTTTAACTCCTCTTCCTTTTCCACCGGGATCAACTTAAAAATAGACACCCGTAACGACCCTTATTCTCCTACAGAAGGAATGATTCTTATCAATGCCTACAAGTACACAAATAAAACTATTAATGGACCTAGTGAATTTATTACTCCGGAAACAAGAACAAAGAATAACTTTCAGCATATCGAAATCGATTTCGGTTTTTATAAAGAAATTTTCAGCGAACAAATAATTGCTCTCAACGTTCATGCACGTGAACTAAAGGGAACAGATATAGAGATCAGCGATTTATACCTATTAGGGGGAACCAACACATTACGCGGCTACCGCGAAAAACAATTTTCCGGTAATAGAATTCTTTGGTCAAATTTAGAATACCGTTATTTATTAACACGCAGATCTTTTGCTTTTCTTTTTTTCGATGCCGGTTACTTTTTACGCAATGAAAATCAGAATGTTACAAAACTCGATGGTTTCAAAATCGGTTACGGATTGGGTCTAAATATAGAAACCGGGCTTGGTATTCTGGGCGTAAGCTTTGCCCTCGCAAAAGGTGATTCTTTCTCAGACGGCAAAATACATTTTGGAATAGTAAATGAATTTTAACTTTGATCTAAGCATGTTAATCCGGTATTTCCTTTCACTTCAGAATTCTTAAATCTGTGTTCAATGTTGAAGTATATGTTTTCATTTTTAATTTTTAATTAATCATTTTTAATTCTTCTTCCTTGTTCATTATTCAAAATTCTCTTTTTATATTAGAGCATGAACTCTCTCAAAAAATTTGATCTCTCTTTCCTTTCACGCAAAGTTAAATTACTTGCCGGTGTTGATGAAGCCGGGCGCGGACCAATTGCCGGTCCCGTTGTTGCCGCAGCTGTAATATTTGATAAGAAAACCTTTCATAAGCTCGTAAACGACTCGAAAAAACTAAATGAAAAAAACCGGGAAGAGTTGTATGAATGGATTATTAATAGTTGCGTTTCATACGGCGTTAGTACAATTGATCATAACGAGATTGATAAAATCAATATACTTCAGGCATCACTAAAAGCTATGAAACATGCTGTAATGCAGCTTGAACCCTCACCTCAACTTTGTTTAATTGATGGGAACAAATCGTTTCAGTCAAATTTTAATACAAAAACAATCGTTAAGGGTGATGCAAAATCATTTTCAATTGCTGCTGCTTCAATAATTGCAAAGGTTACGCGTGACCGGATTATGAAACAAGTTTCTATCGAACACCCGGTTTACTTCTGGGATCATAATAAAGGTTACCCGACGAAAGCTCACATTGAAGCTGTCAAAAAACATGGTATTACTCCTTTGCATCGTAAAACTTTTTTAAAAAGAATTTTGAACGAAGAATATCAAGCAGATTTATTTTAATATCTCAGGTACTAAGGAACTATATGTCTTAGTAACTGAGTACCTGAGTACCTAAGTGCCAGAGTTAATAATAAAAATATTGAAATGGAAAAAGAACAAAATAAAAGAACCACCGGAAGCAAAGGAGAACAAATCGCTTCCGAATTCCTCACAAAACTCGGCTACAAAATAATCGAAAGAAATTACCATTACGGACATGGTGAAATTGATATTGTTGCAAAGGATGGAGAAATTTTTGTTTTTGTAGAGGTGAAGTACAGAAAAAGTCTCGAGTACGGTCATCCTGAAACGGCAATTACTAAAGGAAAACAAAAGCAGATTAGGAAAATTGCCGAAGCTTATATTTACGAGAGAGAGATTAAAGACACATCGTGTAGAATTGATGTTGTTGCAATTCTGCAATTACCGGGACAAAAGCCCGAAATTAATCACTACATAAATGCGTTTTAATGAAGATTATTTTTCTTTGCTACTAACTAATATTATCTTTTGTTATTTTTTCACTCAAAACACGGTTATTTATCTTTTCATATGAAACTACCCCGATTAAAACAAGGCAAACGATTAAGCACCGGGGAATACATTTATAATTTCTTTGCAACGATTAGCGGCCTTACTATTTTCAACATTGAATTTTTTAAGCAAGTGTTTGTTCCTCCATATGAAATAAGCGAAATTAAAAAACATATGGATGAACTTGGCGTAAAAACTTTTGGAATAGTCAGTGTTACCGGGTTCATTATAGGACTTGTACTTGCAATGCAAAGTCAGCCCGTGCTTGCGAGATTTGGTGCATCGGATTTTTTGCCGGGTATGGTTGCGTTATCCGTCGTTCGGGAATTAGGTCCGGTAATTACCGCCCTTATCTTTGCCGGACGAGTTAGTTCAGGCATCGGTGCAGAACTTGGCTCGATGAGAGTAACGGAACAAATTGATGCTATGGAAGTTTCGGCTGTTAATCCATTCAAGTACCTTGTTGTAACAAGGATTATCGCAACTACAATGATCTTACCGGTACTTACTATTTACGTTATCATTATCGCTTTACTTGGCGGATACCTTGCAGTAATAATTGTTGAAAGCATGAACTTTGAATATTATCGTATTGCTGTAATTAATTCTGTCGAGTTCGGAGATTTTATTCCCGGAGTTGCAAAAACTTTTGTCTTCGGTTACATTGTTGGAATAGTTGGTTCATATAAAGGTTTTACTGCCGAAGGAGGTACCGAAGGTGTCGGTAAAGCATCAACTACTTCTGTTGTTGTCTCTTCCCTCTTAATACTTATTTTTGATATGATTTTGGTAAAAATTTCATTATGGTTATGGCCGACTCTAGGGTAGTAGTTATTAAAAATCTATCGAAACGGTTTGATACCCTTTCGGTTCTCGAAAATATTTCGCTCGAAGTTACGAGAGGGGAAAACCTTATAGTTTTTGGAAGAAGCGGACAAGGTAAAAGCGTATTGCTAAAATGTATCATAGGACTGATGACACTGGACTCCGGCGAGATATTTATCAATGGACAGAATATTGGTAAATTAAAAATCAACGAACTGAACCAGGTTAGAAAGAATATTGGTTTTTTATTTCAGAGTTCTGCGCTATATGATTCAATGACTGTATATGAAAATCTTTCATTCCCATTGAAACGTCACTTTCCCGATATGACGCTGAATGAGATTAACGACAAAGTAAAATACACTCTTGAGCTTGTTTCACTTGAAGAAGCTATAAATAAAATGCCGGCAGAACTTTCAGGCGGTATGAAAAAAAGAATCGGGCTTGCAAGATCGATTATCACTGATCCGGAATTAATGCTTTACGATGAGCCGACTACCGGGCTCGACCCAATCACAACAAAAGAAATCAGCGAATTGATACTCAGTCTTCAAAAAAAATTGAATATGACATCGATTGTTGTAACACATGATCTAATTTGTGCCGAGATAATTGCTGATAGAGCAATTTTTCTTAAGGATGCAAAGATTGCTTACGAAGGAGATATTAAGCAGCTAACAGAATCAAATGATTCTTTCTTAAAAAATTTTTTCAGTCATGAGATTTTAGACATTCCAAATGAATCACAAAAAGTTTGATAGGAGTACGAAATGTTTAAACAGTTAGAAGGAGCGAGGCTCGGTATTTTCATATTCATTGGAACTATCTTACTTGTTATCTCAATTTTCATGATAGGCAACAAAGAAAAATTGTTTGTTACGACAATAGAGATAAAAGCATATTTCTCACAGATAGAAGGATTGAAAAGCGGTGCCCCGGTAAGGTTAAGCGGTTATGATATCGGCAGTGTAAGTGAAATTAGGTTGGTTGACAGCAAAACCGGCAATGTAGAAGTTAAGATGAGAATTGATAATGAGCTTCTTCATTTCATCCGCTTAGACAGCGAGGCATCGATTGAGACTGAAGGTTTGGTTGGTAAAAAAATTGTCTCCATAACACCCGGCTCTCCTACTGAAGAAATAATTGCAGATGACGGTGTTTTGAAATCGAAAAACCCGGTTAATATTGCTGCTATAATCGAACAAACCGAATCAACTATGTCTTACCTTAAAAATCTAACCAGGGATCTTTCGGAAATTGTTGCTAAAACAAACGAAGGTGAAGGTACCGTCGGTAAACTTATTAATGATGAAAAACTTTACTACTCTGCAGTACGGATTACCCAAACCGCCGATAAAAGTTTGGAGGAAATGACTAATCGACTAACCGAAATTTCCGATATACTTGTTGATCTCGGTAAAAATGTAAAAGGGATAATTTCGAATGTTGACGAAGCGACCGGTGACCTCAAAAACTTGATTGGAAATATTGAAAAGGGAGAAGGCGTTGCCGGTGCATTGCTGACCGATAAAAAACTTGCCGATTCTGTAAAAACTATGATTGCAAATCTTTCAAAAACTTCGGAAGATGCGCGTATTGCTACATCTAGTCTTGCAGAAAATATGGAAGCTCTCAAACATAACTGGCTCTTCAAAGGATATTTTGAAGAACGCGGCTACTGGAATAAAGTTGAATATGAAAATGAGATCAATACCAAGTTAGAAGATTTGAAAAAGCAGAATGCCATACTAGATGACAAGATTAAACAATTACTTGAACTCGAACAGAAATTAGAGAAGAAATAAGATTAAACGGTGATCAGTACAGATTAAGCAAATCCGGGTGTTAAGGTTAAATCTTATGAAATATATGATCTCCAGGAACCGCCTATATTCCTTCCATAAGTTATTAAAACCGAACTTGAAATCGTTGTTGATGATTTGAAAGAAATTCTTGAAGAGTTTGAAACAAACGGTAACAGTAAAGAAGAATGATTCGATTCCAAGGTAAGTTCTTCTTATTTACCTTGAAATCGATCCATTTCCTCTGCCAATACATGTAATTGGCTGTAAAATCGAACCATAAAAAATAATTATGGATCAAATCTTAGGCAGATTTCAAGAAAATGCCTAAGAATTGATTCTATCTATTTGGTTCTAAACTTCTGCCAATGTATATTATTGGCAGTAAAATAGAACCGTGTGTAGAAATGGAAGAAATTGAAGAGTATATTGCAAAAAGAGGCGGCTTTGCCTCAATGAAAGAACTTAAAGAAGCTAACTTTCATACGAGGCAAATAACATCGCTTGTTAAAGAAAAAATAATCGATAAAATAAGACCTGGCTTTTATCGACTTTCCAATTTCAGTTATTTTAAAGATGTAAATATCAGTCTTATCACCATCTGCCGAGCAGAACCTCAAGCGGTAATCTGCCTTATCTCGGCACTTGATTTTTTCGAGATGACCGACTTTAATCCATCGGAAATCTATTGTGCTATTCCTCATTCTAAAAAAATTAAAAGCATTAACAATCCGCCGGTTAAAACTTTTTTCTTTAGAGAAAGATTTTATAAACCTGGAATCGAAATCATCAAAACCAAATACGGTGAACTTAGAATTTATAACAGAGAAAAGACTGTATGTGATATGTTTAGATACCGAAATAAACTTGGTGAAGATCTTGCAATGCAAGCTCTTAAAAACTACCTAAAACAAAAAAATAAAAGCATTGCAACACTTATCAAATATGCAGAAATATGCCAGGTTAAAACGGTTATTATGCCTATTCTTAAAGGACTTGTTGCTTAATGAAGAAGGAAATTAAAAATATAGCGGCTTCTGTTAGAGCCAAGCTTATAAACATTGCCGATGAAAGCAAGAGAGACTATAACTCGATACTACGGATATATTTTCAAGGACGTTTTCTTTATCGTCTCTCTATTTCCGATTATAAATCGAAGCTCATCCTTAAGGGCGCATTGCTTTTGGTGATGAATGATATTTCAAAATTCCGACCGACAAAGGATATTGATTTTCTTGGCAGAGCAATTTCAAGCGAGATGCATGATTGCAAAAAAATAATTAAAGAAATTGCTTCGATTGATTGCAACGATGGTGTTGAGTTTGTCGTAGATAATATCTCAGCTGAGATAATAAAAGAGGGCGAAGATTATGAAGGAGTGAGGATTCATCTGCCATATAAGATGGATACGATTAAAGGTTATTTATCAATTGATATCGGATTTGGGGATAAAATTATTCAAGGACCCATTGAAATTGATTTCCCATCCTTACTTGACTTCCCTTCACCACGGATACTCGTCTATTCATTAGAATCTGCGGTAGCAGAAAAATTTGAAGCAATAGTAAGACTAAATTTTGTTACGAGCAGAATGAAAGATTTTTTTGATCTTATTTTTATTGCTGAAAGAAATTTATTTAATATAACTTTACTTAAAGAGGCAATTGCAACCACTTTCCAGAATAGAGGAACTAATCTTGAAGACCGTAACTTGATCTTTGGAAAAAGCTTTATGGAAAATGACCAAAAACAAGTTCAATGGTCATCCTTTCTTAACCGCAACAAACTGACTGCCGAGACATCCTTTACAATTGTAGTTGATAAAATTAAATCATTTATAGAACCAGTCATTACCGGCTCTAAACCGGGCACTTGGAATCCCAAAGAATGGAAATGGACTTAAGGTTAATGTAAAATTTGGTTACGCTTACTTCATCATCTTCAGATGAAATTTCTTTATCCTTTCAACATAACCAATTGTTTCTTCATGGCGCCACTTGGGTACTTCAGGCGCTACAACGGTAATATTTTCCCAGGCTGTGTGATCTAAACTTTTTTCTTTTGCTTTATCTTGTGCTTTCATAATCGTTCCCCTACCGGCATTATAGCTGCCGAAAGTAAAACTCAATTTTTCTTCTTCCTCATCAATCTCTTTCCAAGCTTTATAAATCTGCCTATCGTAATAAATTCCGGCTGCAATATTCCAGACCGGGTCATCAATGCTTTCAAACTGGGGATTAGCACTCTGCACATCGGCAAAAGTTGAGGGCATCAGCTGCATCAATCCTCTTGCGCCAACCGGGCTAACGGCTTCCGGTGATAAACCGCTTTCAGCAACACTTTGCGCTTTGAAAATTTTCCAATCGTAACCCGGTCCAAAATATCTTTTACTGTATTTCTTGAACGTATCGTCATATTCGGAATATTTCTTCTGTGCAGTTAGGGTCGCAAAGGATAATAACAGTATGATCAATAAATATTTCAATTCAATGCGCCGCCAATTATCAAAGCTATCGAAATAAATAATGAAGCTATAAAGATTGCCACCGCAACATTCCCCTTTTTCAGTTCTTCTTCAAAATCGACTCTTGGTGAAAGTTTATCAAATATCTTATAAGCAATAAACATCAACAGAACTCCAAGTGCAGCATACAAAAAATTAACGCCTATAATTGTCCACTCCATATTAACTCCAATAATTTGTATTCTATTTGAATTTAATATAATTATGATTTTACCGTGATTCAATAATTAAAACGATCTTTAAATATTGATACAATTTTGTAACTTACTCTTTACGATTTACCGAAAATATAAATATGGCAAAGAATAATAAAATCATCTCCGATAATAAAATTATAGTGCGCGGCGCACGCCAGCATAACCTGAAAAACATTTCACTGGAAATACCGCGAAATAAATTAGTCGTTTTCACCGGTGTAAGCGGAAGCGGCAAATCATCTCTTGTGTTCGATACAATTTATGCCGAGGGACAGCGCCGCTATGTTGAAAGTTTATCCTCATACGCACGCCAGTTCCTGGAAAGGATGAACAAACCGGAAGTAGATTTCATTTACGGTATTTCACCGGCAGTAGCAATTGAACAAAGAACCGGTGCGAGAAATCCAAGATCTACCGTAGGTACAAGTACGGAAATTTATGATTACTTACGTCTCCTCTTTGCACGTATAGGTAAAACAATTTGTTTTAACTGCGGTAAAGTTGTAAAGAAAGATACGGTAGGAACAATTTCAGAATGGCTCGAAGACCAAAATGAAGAACATAAATTTTATCTCGGTTTTCCAATTCATGCGCATGAAGGAAGAACTGTTCAAGAAGAATTGGATTTACTTAAAAAGAAAGGATTCTTCAGAGTTTATATTAAGAACCAATTAGTTGATCTCAATTCTAAGTTTCAAATTCCAAAATCGAAAAAAGATATTTATGTAATCCTCGATCGCTTCAAAATCAAAAAAGGAAAAGTCAGGGAGACGCTCGCCGATTCAATTGAAGCTGCGTTCAAAGAAGGCGAAGGTCGTTTAACCATAATTAATACTGATACGAACGAGATAGAACACTTCACAAAATTTTATGAATGCTGCGGCATCCGCTATGAAGAGCCCGAACCGAGATTTTTCTCTTTCAACAATCCATTCGGCGCTTGCCCGGTCTGCCAGGGTTTCGGTAAAACTATGGGCTATGAAATTGATCTTATCGTGCCTAACCCAAATTTAAGCTTGAGCGAAGGGGCAATAGCTCCATGGCGTACTGTAAAATTCAGTAAATATATGCGTGACCTTATCCGCGTAAATAACGGAAAGATTCCTCTTAATATTCCGTTTAGGGATTTAACCGAAGATCAAAAAAATCTTATCATGGAAGGATTCGGCGGATTTGCCGGCATCAATGGTTTCTTTAAACATTTAGAAGAAAAAACTTACAAGATGCATATTAGAATATTATTAAGTAAGTATAGAGGATATACAAC
Organism: Bacteroidota bacterium; assembly: GCA_040755055.1. Taxonomy (GTDB): domain Bacteria; phylum Bacteroidota; class Ignavibacteria; order Ignavibacteriales; family Melioribacteraceae; genus DYJK01. The sequence continues at coordinate 82,080 of JBFMBS010000013.1, read as the reverse complement.
TTGTTCGGCTTGCCGCGGTTCACGTTTGAGAAGAGAAGCATTGCAAGTTAAGATTGCCAATAAATCCGTTCATGACGTAGTACAGATGTCGATAGAAAAATCGTTAGTGTTCTTCAAATCGTTAAAACTTAGTGAGTATGAAAAAGCAGTTGGACAAAGAATATATGAAGAAATTGTAAAGAGATTAATCTTCCTGAATGACGTTGGTTTGGGTTATTTAACACTTGATCGTTTAAGCAGCACACTTTCCGGAGGTGAAACACAGCGTATTAATCTTGCAACATCGCTCGGCTCTGCTTTGATGGGAACGTTGTATGTGCTCGATGAACCAAGCATCGGTTTACATCCACGCGATAATGCACGTTTGATAAAAATCTTAAAATCACTGCGCGATCTCGGTAATACCGTTTTAGTTGTAGAACACGACCCAGAGATGATGCACGAATCCGATTTAATTTATGATATGGGTCCGCGTGCCGGGATACACGGTGGAGAAATTATTACACACGGAACAATTTCAGAAATAATGAACAATGAAAAGTCGCTGACCGGCAAATATCTTTCCGGTAAGTTGAAAATCCCTATTCCTGATACTAGGCACACACATAAAACGGAGGCAATTAAAATTCTCGGTGCAAGGGAGAATAATCTCAAAAATATCACAGTTGAATTTCCATTACGAAAATTTGTTGTTGTAACCGGTGTCAGCGGTTCGGGAAAGAGTACGCTTGTTCATGATATTTTATATGGCGGAATAGTAAAAATGAACGGCGGAAATCCTCCAAGGCTCGGCAAGTTCGATTCCATTGAAGGGGCAAGATATATCGATCAAATTGAAATTGTTGATCAATCACCTATAGGAAAATCTCCGCGGTCCAATCCGATAAGCTATGTTAAAGGTTATGAATTGATCCGCGAATTATACGCATCAACACCTCAAGCAAGGTCAAGAGGTTACAAACCGGGATATTTTTCATTCAACGTTCCCGGCGGAAGATGCGATACTTGCGAAGGTGAAGGTTACGTTAAAATTGAAATGCAGTTTCTCGCCGATCTTTATCTCGAATGTGATGACTGCAAAAGTACACGTTTCAAAAAAGAAGTGAGGGAGATAACTTACAAAGGGAAAAATATAGTTGATGTTTTGAACATGACCGTTGACGAAGCGCTTGAATTCTTTGTTAATCATGATAAAATTTCTTCGATACTGAAAGTTCTTTCGGATGTAGGGCTCGGTTACATAAAACTCGGACAGCCCTCAACAACACTTTCGGGCGGCGAGGCTCAGCGTGTTAAACTTGCTTACAATTTATCGCAGCAGAAAAAAAATCAGCACACACTTTTTATTTTTGATGAACCGACAACCGGCTTGCACTTTGATGATATCGGCAAATTGTTAAAATGTTTTCAAATGCTGATTGCAAATAAAAATTCCGTCGTGATAATCGAACACAATCTTGATATAATAAAATGCGCAGATTATGTGATTGATCTCGGTCCCGAAGCCGGCGAACGAGGTGGAGAAATTGTTGCCGTTGGAAGCCCTGAAGAAATTGCTAAGAATGAAAAATCCAATACCGGAAAATTTTTGAAACAAATACTTAATTAGAACCTCCCCCATATCCCCCTCCTTATTAAGGAGGGGGAATCAGAGGGGGTAGTGGGAGCGAATCATGCCGAAGAAATACTGGCTCGTAAAATCCGAAGCGAATTGTTTTCCGATAGATGCATTGGCAAAATGTAAGAATCAAACTACATCCTGGGATGGAGTACGCAATTATCAAGCGCGTAATTACATGCGCGATGAAATGAAAATCGGCGACAAAGTAATTTTTTATCACAGCAATTCCGAACTGCCGAGTGCAGCCGGAATCTGCGAGGTTGTGAAAGAAGCTTATCCAGATGTTACCGCCTTCGATCCCGAAGACATGCACTATGATCCAAAAAGTAAAAAAGATTCACCGACGTGGATGATGGTTGATATTAAACTCGTAAAGAAATTTAAAAGAGAAGTGACACTCGCAGAAATTAAGGCGAACAAAAAACTTCAGAAGATGAAATTGGTGCAGAAGGCAAATCGCTTATCGGTCATGCCGGTTACGAAAGATGAGTTCGATGAAATTGTAAGACTGGGGAAATGAATCCAAAACGTTTAAGAATATTAAAAGTAGGGATTCAGAAAACCGGTCCCGTGCTTTATTGGATGCAACGTGATCAGCGCGTATATGATAACTGGGCATTGATTTATGCACAAGAAGAAGCTCTTAAACGAAGCGTGCCGCTAATTGTTGTCTTCAATCTCGTTCCATCTTTTCTCGGTGCAACAATAAGACACTACGGCTTCATGTTACGAAGTTTAAGCGAGGTTGATCGAGAATTAAAAAAATTCAATGTAAGTTTCATACTGTTAAGCGGTGATCCGTTGGTTGAAATCCCGGCATTTATTTCGCAAACCGATTCGTCTTTACTAATCGCGGATTTCAATCCCTTAAAAATTGTAAGAAGATGGAAGAAGCAAGTCGCTGATAATATTAATATCCCGTTTCATGAGGTGGATGCGCATAACATCGTGCCTTGCTTGGTAGCGTCAAATAAACTCGAGTTGGCGGCATACACAATCCGCCCTAAAATTCACAATCTGCTTCCGGAATTCCTTGATGAATTTCCACAACTAAAGAAAATGAAAAATATATTCCCCGATACAACCAATAATGACTGGCAAAAAATTATTGACACCTTGGACGTTGACCGGTCAGTTAAAGAAGTAGATTGGATTTTACCGGGTGAAAAAGCTACTCAAGAAATGCTGAATAATTTCATCTATAATAAACTTAATGATTATCCCGCCAAACGGAATGATCCTAACATCGACGGCACTTCAAATTTATCCTCTTACCTTCACTTTGGACAAATCTCCTCACAAAGAATAGTATTGGAAATTATAAAACAAAATGAAACAAGCGTGTTGCAAAATTCTTTTCTCGAAGAATTAATTATTAGAAAAGAACTTTCAGATAATTTCTGCTACTTTAACAAAAAATATGATTCGTTCGAAGGATTTCCAATATGGGCACAGCAAACATTAAATATTCACCGCAAAGATAAACGAGAACATCTATACTCTACTGAGGAATTTGAGAAGGCGGAAACTCATGACGACCTATGGAATACTGCACAAAGAGAAATGGTTAACACCGGCAAGATGCATGGATTTTTGCGTATGTACTGGGCGAAGAAAATTCTTGAATGGTCGCCTACTCCAGAAGATGCTCTAAAAATTGCTATCCACTTAAATGATAAATATGAATTGGATGGACGCGATCCAAACGGGTACACCGGCATTGCATGGTCAATTGGTGGAGTTCACGACCGTCCATGGGTTGAAAGAAAAGTATTCGGGAAAATCCGGTATATGAATTACTTAGGATGCAAAAGAAAGTTTGATGTGATTAAATACATTCAAAAAGATTAACTCTAACTATCCTTTATCAGATTATTAAATTCCTCTATCAATATCTCCACTTCTTTTAATATTTCTCTTATAAGGGGGCATGCTAAATCTCGACCGGAATGATATGGAAGTGTTGTGGTTCTTCCCATCTTCATGTTTGTAAAATACATGACTCCCTTTTTGTCTTACAGCTGAAAAAACAAGTTTACGAAGAAGTTTATCCATTGTTTTATAATTAACTAAAGGAAGCTTAGTCACACTGTAATCTCTATTTGTTGCAACCCTACGAACTGAGGAAAATTATCAATAGAATCTTCAAGTTCTTCCAGACATAATGATAAACTTCTTTGAGATTTGAGTTTAATTCATCAAGAGTTTCTGCTTGTGTATGGGCACCTGGAACGCCGGGAATTATACCAACATATAATTTTGTTTCAGGATCCCATTCTATATATGCTGTGAATGTTCGCAATTTGTTTACCCTTTCATTTTTACTATGAATAATATCAGCAAATAAAGTCAGCTAGTAATGCGTTTACAGAACCGATGAAAGTCAATTTGATAAATTAATGGTTAGAGTAATTAATTATTTTTATAGTAAATAACTATTTATGGGAAGATATGGGGTAATAAAAATCAGTAATTAAATTAATAATCCCTCTCTGGAATTGAGAGGGATTATTAAAGAAGCTATTTCTTTTTAACCTTTTCTATTTCCTTTTTGAATTCGTCGTACGATCGCTTTCCTTCAAGGAAGACAATCTTCTTGCCTGATTTATCGAATATAAAAGTTGCCGGTAAAGCACCATTCCAATTTTTATCAAGTGCATTGATCAGCGCTTCATCACCCTCGAACCCGTTAACGTAAGATGTAAAATTTGCCTTCTGAGTTTTTAAGAATGGAATTATTTTGGAATCTACTTCTTCCGGGAAATCTACGCTAATACCGATAAAATCCACATCTTTGTTTTCGTCTGCCAATTTGTTAATCGATGGAAATTCTTCCCGGCAAGGTACACACCATGTAGCCCACAAATTCAGAAACAGCGGTTTGCCTTTTCTTTCTTTAATCAGTTTGTCAAGTTTTTCCTTATCTATTTTTTCTACGATTATCTTACTGCCTTGTTTAGGTTTCTCATCAGCAAAGGAAGCAGTATTGAAAAATAGAGTTAAGATAAATATCGCCAAGAAAAACTTTTTCATTATTAACTCACTCTTTTAATTGTACACCCGAATGCTTTTGTTTTAGTGTTTGATACTCGTTTGCCGCTTAATATTTCATCTAGAGCTTTACGAAGATCTTGCGACTTGATATCGCCGGCATTTCTTGAGTCGTCAATTCTACCGTGATAAAGAATTTCAAAATTTCCATTTAAAACATACACTTCCGGCGTAACAGTTGCAGAAAATTTATCGGCAATAATATTTTTTTCATCTTTTAGAATAGTGAATCCTAAATTATTTTTTTGGGCATGTTCTTTTATTTCATCAACACCCTCTTGCTTATTGGAGTTAATCCCTATAAAAGCTATCCCTTTCTTCTTATAATCATTATAAACTTCTGCCATTCTTTCGTTATAAGCATTTGAAACCGGGCATTGTGTGGCAATAAACATTATTACAATGGCTTTAGAATCCTTAAAGTCACTTAGCTCTACTTCTTTACCATTGTAATCCTTGAGTTTGAAGTTCTCTACCCCATTAGAAGAACTTGAAGCTAAAATATTGATCGAACTGAAAATTAGTAGAAAGATTCCCAGAAATATTTTTTTTCGATTCATTATACCCTCCCAGTGATTGTTTAGTAATAAAATATTGTCAAATAGGATAGTATGTCAAACATCTATAACCCGAAGAAGTTCCGTAGAAATAATTTCCACTACTTATTAATGAACATTTAGAAAGAAATATTGGTTTATAAAAGGGGACAATTTCATTTAAAAATTTTGAAAGGTCGTTAATTATGAAAAGAATTTTCTCTTTTATAATAACTGGCTTAACCATCTTTACCGGCTGTAACTCTTCGAAAGCGCAAATAGAAATTGTAGAAGCTTTCCCGAATTTAAGTTTTGAGCAACCGGTAGATATACAAAATCCCGGCGATGGTACGAACCGTCTTTTTATTGTTGAACAAAGCGGAAAGATTTTCGTGTTTGAAAACAGTCCTACTACCGCTTCAAAAAAATTGTTTTTAGATATTTCCGGCAAAGTATTATCCGGCGGTGAACAAGGATTGCTTGGACTTGCTTTTCATCCTAATTATAAGAGCAATGGATTTTTTTATGTAGACTATACAACAGATAATCCAAGAAGAACTGTTATTTCAAGATTTAAAGTTTCTTCTAATGATCAAGACAAAGCTGATCCAAGTAGTGAATTAATACTTTTAGAAGTTGAACAGCCGTATGCCAACCACAACGGCGGACAAACAACATTTGGTTCTGATGGTTATCTATACATATCATTTGGTGATGGCGGTTCAGGCGGCGATCCACAAAACAATGCGCAAAATTTAAGATCACTTCTCGGCAAGATAATCCGTATCGATGTTAACAACACTTCCCCGGGAATAAATTACAGCATTCCTAATGATAACCCGTTAAAAGGAAATACCAATGGACTGAGAGAAGAAATTTATGCCTGGGGTTTGCGTAATGTTTGGCGCTTCAGTTTTGATAAGCCGACTAATAAACTGTGGGCTGCGGACGTTGGTCAAAATGCATGGGAAGAAATTGATATCATAGAAAATGGGAAAAATTACGGGTGGAGAATTGTGGAAGGAAATCATTGTTTCAATCCTTCCACTAATTGCGACACGGAAAATTTAACAATGCCAATCTGGGAATACGGCCATAATCAAAATGGCGGTTACTCAATCACCGGCGGATTTGTGTATAGGGGGAAAAATGCTCAAGAAATTTACGGCAAATATGTCTATGCCGATTTTGTATCGGGAAATATTTGGTCGATTGAGTATGATGGTTCTTCTGCAACTAATAACCTAATCAAAACAACTTCGTACCAGGTTTCCACTTTTGGAGTTGATCAGGATAACGAGTTATACTTTGCAAGTTATGGGAATGGCAAGTTATATAAATTCAAAGGATCGCCATCAACAAAAGTCGGTAATATTAGATTGCCGGAAAATTTTCAATTATTTCAAAATTATCCTAATCCGTTTAACCCAACTACTACTATAGAATATTCAATACCACATGTAAAGACGACTCGGCGAGTCGTCTTTACAACATTAAAAGTTTGCGACATTCTGGGAAACGAGGTAGCTACACTTGTAAACGAGTTCCAACAACCGGGGAAATACTTTGTACATTTTAATGTAGAGACGCACCATGGTGCATCTTTACCAAGTGGGGTATATTTTTACACGTTAAAAATAGGAGATTCTTCGTCCTCAGAATTTCAGAAGTCGAAGAAAATGGTACTGTTAAAGTAGGCCTATCTTAAAAAAGCATTCTTGCCTTGATAGTTTCAGGAATCGCTTTCAACTCTTTAATAATTTCCTTCGAATGTACTTTGCTGTCAATATCAATAATCACATAACCAATGTAGGGATCGGTTTGAAGATATTGTGATGCGATGTTGAGTTTACGCGAAGTGAATATTTTTGTAATCTTATTAAGAACACCAGGCTGATTTTTATGAATGTGAAGATAACGCTGTTTATCAATATTGGGGGTAAGCGAAATTTCCACGAAATTTGTTGCACCTATTGTAGAGCCGACATCGCAGTACCTAATCAATTTTTCCGAAACTTCCAATGCAATATTTGCTTGTGCCTCAGCAGTACTGCCGCCTATGTGAGGGGTTAATATTACATTATGGAATTTTTGGAGTTCGCTCACAAATGTTTCTTTATTAGAAACCGGTTCAGCCGGGAAAACATCAATAGCAGCACCGGCTAAATATTTTTCTTCGAGTACGCGCACAAGGTCCGGTATATTTACAACAGTTCCCCTCGAAGAGTTGATGAGGTATGATCCCCTCTTCATTTGTTTCAATCTATCATAATCGATCATGTTTTTTGTCAACTCGGTTTCGGGAACGTGCAGTGTAACAACATCGGAAACTGATAACAGTTCGTTTAATGAACTGCATGCCTTCGCATTACCAAGACTTAATTTTTTTACAATATCATAGTAGAATACGTTCATCCCCAAACTTTCAGCCAATATAGAAACTTGAGAACCGATATGACCGTAGCCGATTATTCCAATATTTTTACCGCGTACCTCGTAAGAATTTGATGCATCTTTAATCCACTTACCGTTATGAGCATAATAATTTTTCTCTGCTATATTCCGGATTAAAAATATTGCTTCACTTATTACAAGTTCGGCTACAGATCTTGTATTGGAAAACGGTGCATTGAATACCGGGATACCCTTCATTTTTGCTGCGTGCAAATCAACCTGGTTGGTGCCAATGCTGTAACAGCCAATAGATATTAGCTTATTTGCGTGTTTTAAAATATCGGCGGTAAGATTTGTCCGGCTCCTGATACCGATAATGTGAACATCTTTTATCTTCTCTTTAAGCTCTTCACTTTCAAGGGATGATTTAACAAGTTCAAGATTTGTATAGTCGTGATCATAAAATAAATTTGCTGCATTATTATGAAGCCCTTCCAGCAGCAGCACTTTAATTTTGTCTTTTGATAACGAATAGGATTTTACCTTTGTATGCATCTATCATTTCTCAATTATTAGGTTCAATTATAATGGTTGCAAATTAAATAATTTCACTAAATATTTTATCATCGTCACTAAAATTTTCAGTTGTAATAGGTACAACAATAATGGCAGTTTCTTTTTATGCGAGGGGAAGTAATTATCCGATTGGTTAAAATATTTTTGTAAATTTGTTTTGTAACTGCTAAGGCACTATGCAAACATTTGAATATTCATCCTCCGCAAAATTAATTTATCGGTACGGTAATTTTATAATTACCCCGTTGTTATCCGTTCACCTGGTATCTTCTATATTTCTGGTTATGAAAGAATGGTACTTTATAATTTTGGCTGTAATAAATCTTACAATATTAATAATAACTAATGTTTACTATATTAAAACGTATCGGTTATTCCCATTTAAGATAATAACCGACAATGAAAAAATGATTTGCAGTAACTTCTTTTTAAGTAAAAAAAAAATTGAAATCAAACACGCCGATATTTCTAAAATAGACGGGGGAATATTCAGCGCTTACCCAACACGACCGATTTACATCACCGACGGCAAGAACAATATCACGGTTGGATTTTACTCACATGTAAGCAAGTTTCAAAAATTACTTACAATAATTTTGAGTAATATACCTCAAAAACTATATAACGATCTTATCGATAAGATTAAGAAAAAATAGTAGAAAGGGAAAAATAAAGCCCGCTTATCGGCGGGCTTTTAAATTTTATCTAAGCTTTATAAACTAAGATTGCATCTTTAGCAGCTTTAGCAACTCTGAATTTTACAACTTTCTTTGCGGGGATTGTTATTGTCTCACCGGTTTTAGGATTTCTACCTTGTCTTGCTTTTCTATCGACTAAAACTAATTTTCCTAAACCAGGAATTACAAAAGACTTCTTTGCTTCCTTATAGGAGAGTTTAACTAACTCGGAGATAAAAATTCCGGCTTGCTTTTTTGTTACACCGGTCTTTTTTGCCATGTAATCAAGTACTTGGCTTTTTGTCATACCCATTGTTTTACCCCTTTATTTATTGGATGTAAATTCACTTCAAATTTAGCACTTTTTTATTATAAAACAAACAGTTTTTGTCTTTTTTATTCACTTTTTGATTAACATCTCGTGAGAGTCATTAAGCAATTTTTTAAATCTAAAATTCCGGTAAAGATTGTATTATCTTTACAAATGAATTATTAAAATTATTTTTGCAAAAAATTTTCTGGGCTCTTGTGAAATATTTTTTTTTACTTTTATTCTTTCTTACTCTCTTACCGAATAAAATCTTCGGCTCCGGTAGTTACCGTAACTCACTTTCATTCCAAGATACAATTAAAACAAAAACTACATTTAAAAAAGATTCGCTTAAAACATCAACCACTGATTCGACAAAAATTATCCAAAAGGAAAAATTCTTTCCATTAAAAACTATCTCATACAATAACTATAAAGAAGCTTATTTTACACAGCGTAAAGAAAAATTAAATTATACCGATTACAGATTCACCGGCGATTATTTTTCGCAATCACCTTTTGGTTTTGTTAGAGACCTTGGTACGATCGGGCAACCGAATGAAATGTTTATTTACGGACAAGGATTTAATAACTTATCGTTTTTGTCAAACGGTATCGATATAACCAATAGATTACAAAACTCATTTGATCTAAGCTTGTACCAGTCGGAAAGTATTGATTCCATTGAGGTTTTTTCACTTCCACAAGGTTTTCTATGGAGTCATAACAACAACATTTCCACTACAAATTTTGTAGTTAAAGATTTCACCACCAACCGCCCGTATTCACGCATCAAATTTTATCAAGCTCCAAATGAAGAGGGGATGTTCGATGGCATTTTTAGTTCCAACTTTGGGCAGAGGTTAAGTACACTTTTTGAAATTACAAACCAAAGTACCGATTTCAGATTCTCTAACAGCGATTACAGTTTGTGGATTGGTTCGGCAAGAATGAGATATTTGTTATCAAACAAAGTTAACATAAGTTTCAGTTATGTCTATTCACAAACTGACCAACAGCTTTTTGGTGGTGTAGATGCCGATAGCATTCGTAACTCATACACGCCGGAACAATTTAACGAAGTCTTGTTCAGTCCAGACGCCGCACCGGTGAGATATTCGGATCGATACCAAAAAATTAAAAACCATAACTTTTCATTTGGCTTCTCCGTTCAACCTTTTGATAACAGTTTCGTAGAGTTGCTACTCTATTCTCAATCTAACCTAACAGAATTTAGGCAAAATGAAAGTAAAAGCAGTAGAAGCAGAACAGCAACTATAATCAATAATAATCGCTATGAGACTTACGGCGCTAAATTACAATTTGTTCACAGTACTTTATTCATCAATTTTCTTTCCGTTAATTTATTCGAGGAGAATAAGCTAAGATCATTAGGCAATTATACCAATAGAAGTCTCTCAGATTTTTCTACTGCTAATAGATTTACTTTTTTCCCGGATTCACAATTTATTTCAGCATCGGTCTTTGGCAAATATCTCAACTATGACGGTGAAAATAATTTGGGATTTGGAGCAGATGGTTTTATCAACCTTACCGAAACGATAAAAGTTTACGGCGGCTTTTCTTCTTTTGAAAAGCCAAGAAGTATTTTTGAATTCATCCCCCGGATAATAATCGCCGACGATTTAATGACAGATTCACCTTCCATCGGGAAATCAAAAAATACCAACCTAGAATTCAAATTAATTTTCAAAAGCAATCTTCTCAATTTTTCACTTGGATATTTCAGTCAATCACAAAAAGATAAGTTAATATCCGCAATAGTAAAACAAGATAGTTCCAAGAAAGATCAGGCAGTTTATTTTGACAAAAAAAATCTTTCTCTAAACGGATTTAATCTGAATTTTAATTTCAGGATTTGGAAATTGCTCATCAGCTCAAATACAAACTATTATTTCAATAACAATAATCGAAGCGAATTTGGACTGCCTGAATTTACATCAACCGGTGGTCTCTACTATATAGATACTTTGTTTAAGAGTAATCTGAAATTAAAAACCGGCATCAATTATTACTCAATTGGAAGCCGCAATCAAATTTATTTCGATTTTGAGAAAGGAATTTCAACACCATATTTAGTTGATAATTATTATAACAGCGCAGTAGTAAATTCATTCGAATATTTCTCGCCCGAGTTCCAGTTCGATTTCTTCCTTGCCGGGGAAATTCAAGATAGAGCAATTATCTACTTTGTATTCGAGAACATACTCAACAACCAATATTTTGTTGTTCCATACTATCCTAAGCAAGAAAGAGGACTTCGTTTCGGGGTCGCGTGGGAATTCCTTGATTAACTAATCCAACATTTATTTTTTGTTTTCATATTTAAGAGAGAGCACCATGAACTTCAGATTTTTTATCGCTGCAATTTTTATTTCTACACTAACATTCGCACAGACTGTTGTTACAACCGTTCCAACTTATCCAACTGAAACCGATAACATTATTCTAACTTTTGATGTAACCGACGCAACGCACGCAAATAAAATTGCCGGTTATACCGGTGATGTTTATGCTCATACCGGTGCTACTACACAAGCCGGAAGATGGCAGCATGTAATCGGAAGCTGGGGAAATAATTCTGTACAACCAAAGTTAACACGAACCGGGACCAATATTTATCAGCTTGTTATCGATAATCCGAGAACTTATTACAGCGTATCCCCAACTGAAAAAATTACAGAGTTGTGCCTTGTCTTAAGAAGTTCGGATGGCTCTAAACAAACCGAAGATCTTTTCGTTGCCGTTTACGAACCCGGTTTGTCGCTTGTACTAAACACTCCAACTGTAAACAATAATTTTGGCGATCTTCTCCGCTCACCCGTATTTGTTTCTCAGGGTGATAGTTTGGATATATCCGCAGAAACTGTTGAGTTGGGTACTAAAACTTCTTCAATCAAACTTTATGTGAATGACCAATTAAAATCTGAGACTACTACACAAAATCTTGATTACATTTTTATTGCCGATGAATATCCAGGCGGAGTTAATAATGTTGCAATAGTAGCCGAGGATACTGCAAGTTTAAAAGACACGATTGAATTTGCAATTATGAGAAATCCAGCCGTAAAAAATTTGCCTTTGCCGGAAGGTGCTCGAATTGGTATTAACAAAGAATCGAGAATTTTTGCTCTTTATGCACCGAAGAAGGAATTTGTTTATGTACTTAGCGACCTAAGCGATTGGAAAGTTGATACGAATTACTTTATGAATCGTTACGAAGTAAATCCCGACAGTGTGATTTTTTGGATTGAGATGCCACAAATAATTTTTGATCCACCAGCTTACAGTTATAATTATCAATATCTTGTTGATGGTGAGATTAGAATCCCCGACCCATACTCAGAAATAATACTTGATCCATGGAATGACAGCTACATTACTTCTTCAATGTATCCTTTTTTACCATCTTACCCGGAAGATAAAACAGAAAATATTGTTACTCATTTAGAGGGCGGAAATACTCCTTATCAGTGGCATAACCATAATTTTGTTAAACCTCCAAAAGAAAATCTTGTTATCTACGAACTGCTCGTGAGAGATTTTATTTCGACTCATAGTTTCAAGACACTCAAAGACACATTAAGTTATTTCAAGAAACTTGGAGTTAATGCCATTGAATTAATGCCGGTGAGTGAATTTGAAGGCAACAACAGTTGGGGTTATAATCCAATGATGTACTTTGCCGTTGATAAATATTACGGTCACCGCGATTCGTTGAAAGCATTTATCGATGCGTGTCATCAAAACGGAATTGCAGTAATCATGGATATCGTATTGAATCATGCTTACGGTTTGAACCCGATGGTCCGGATGTATTGGGATGAATCTGCGGGAAGACCTTCGGCAGATAATCCCTGGTTTAATCAGACTTCACCAAACCCGGTGTTTTATTGGGGAAACGATTTCAATCATGAAAGCAATGACACAAAATATTTTGTTGACCGTGTTACTTCGTACTGGCTGACTGAATTTAAATTCGACGGATTCCGGTTTGATTTTACAAAAGGGTTTACAAACAAATCCGGCGACGGCAGTGCATACGACGCATCGCGAATTGCAATCTTGAAAAGAATGGCGGATAAAATTTGGGAAGTTGATTCGACCGCGTATGTAATTCTTGAACACTTTGCCGATAACTACGAAGAAAAAATACTTTCGGATTACGGCATGATGTTGTGGGGAAACCTGAATTACAATTACAGCGAAGCAGCTATGGGTTGGGTCAGCACATCAAACTTTAGCAACATATCTTATAAAAACAAAACATGGACTAAGCCGCATCTTGTCGGTTATATGGAGAGTCATGATGAGGAAAGATTGATGTACAAAAATTTACAATATGGAAATTCGAGCGGCGATTACAATATTAAAAAAATGAATTATGCATTGAGCAGAATAAAACTTGCTGCAGCATTTTTTATAACTGTGCCGGGACCAAAAATGATCTGGCAGTTCGGCGAGCTCGGCTACGATTATTCGATTGATTACAATGAACGTGTCGGTGAGAAGCCAATCAGGTGGGATTACTATACAAGCGCATCAAATTCAGAAAGACAAAAACTTTTTAGAGTTTATTCTGAGTTGATAAATCTCAAGAAAAATTATGAAGCGTTTTCCAGTTCCGATTTTTCGATGAACGTAGCTTCCACTTTCAAGCGTATCAGCATCAATCACGGTTCGATGATCATAAACATCATCGGCAATTTTGGTGTTACAGCCGGCAGTATGAATCCTTCTTTCCAAAATACCGGCATGTGGTACGATTACTTTACCGGTGATAGTTTGAATGTCGTGAATGTGAGCGATCAAATTAATTTGCAGCCGGGCGAATTCAGAATTTACACAACCATAAAATTACCTACACCAGAAAACGGAAAAGAAATTATTTCGGATATCGACGATGAGGAAAATTTACCAACTGAGTTTTCTCTTTCGCAGAATTACCCTAATCCGTTTAACCCGACAACAACCATTAGCTACAAACTGCAAGCCGCAAGCTATGTTACCTTAAAGATCTATGATATTCTTGGGAAAGAAATTGCAACATTGGTGAATGAACATCAGCAAGCCGGTAGATATAATTCTCAATTCTCAATCCACCAAATTAATGGCGGACAAGTTCTTAATTATCAATTATCATCCGGTGTTTATTTCTACAAATTAACAGCCGGTAATTATTCAGCCGTTCGTAAAATGATATTACTGAAATAGTATCAAATGATGAGTGAGAGTATGATGCAAAACCATTTTATAAATTTATTTCAATACAACGATTGGGCTAACGAAGAAATATTTTCCGTATTAGATTCGATTCAAAATCCGCCGGAAAAAATTTTGGGATTATTGGGTCACATAATTTTAAGTCAAGAAAACTGGCTTGGCAGAGTAAGAGGCGGTTACGATAATGTTTTTTGGAATACACTTTCGCTTGATGAGTTGAAACAACGTTCAAAGAAGAATACAAACGATTGGCTCAATCTTTTAAACAATCCGACAGAGAATGATCTTGAGAAAGAATATCAATACCGCAACACAAAAGGGATAGAAGCAATTTCATCGTTGAAAGATATAATCACACATTTGATAAATCATTCAACATATCACCGCGCACAAATTAATTTGCTGCTCAGGCAAAATTCTCTCGAGCCGGTGCAGACAGACTACATTTTCTACAAAAGAAAATTAGCCTCTCGTTAACTCAGAAAGTATAACAGCCGAAGCGCTTGCAACATTGAGTGATTCGGCTTTCCCTTTTTTTGGTATTGTAATTACATGATCGGATAAAGTTAATACATGATCTGTGGGTCCGTGAGCTTCGCTTGATAAGACAATGATAGATTTATCTGGTACAATAAAATTGTAAACATTCTCTCCCTTTATATCACTGCATATTACTTTATAACCATTACCTTTTAAATTCTTAATTTCATCATAGAAATTCTTCGCATTAAAAATATCCAGGTGAAATATTGATCCGGCTGAAGCACGGATAACCTTTGGATTATATATCTCCGCGCAGCTTTCGCTTAACAAAACAGTTTTAAGCCCAAACCAATCGCAATTCCTCAATATTGTTCCAATGTTACCGGGATCCGAGATATTTTCGAGTGCAACAATTTTTTTATCGTTGGTTTCGACCGTATCATTCGTATCCGGAACCTTAAAGACAGCGACGATACCTTGCGGAGTTGTAGTATCGCATACTTTTTCTAATTCCTTCTGCTTAATTAATTCAATATTATTTTTCTTTACATATTTATTATTAAAATAATCAGGATTGTCTTCAAAGAATCTAAAAGAACTTAAAATCAATTCACATTCATAATTTGAAGTAAGTGCTTCTAAAATTAATTTAGGTCCTTCTACTATGAATTTCTGTTCTTCATTACGATATTTTTTAAGATTCAAGTCGGAGTAATATTTTAATTCAGCTTTTGTAATCATAAACCGCAATAATTTTGGCGGAAAATTACGAAAGTTTGCATAGAATGGTAATTTATTTTAGATTTGTGCCGCAATTTTTGAGATACTGACCACACTGTGTTGGATAAACTCCGCTCAGCTGCTTGTCCGCCTCTGGCGGAGTAGAGTAACTGATTTGTAATTAGCTGGTCGGTAATTTTGAGAAATTGAAATAATAAATTAAAAATGCTGGCCCCGCTTTGCGGGATAAACTCCGCTCAGCTGCTTGTCCGCCTCTGGCGGAGTAGGGCAACTGATTTGTAATCGGCTGGTCGGTAATTTTGAGAAATTGAAATAATAAATTAAAAATGCTGGCGTAGCTCAGCTGGTAGAGCAGCTGATTTGTAATCAGCCGGTCGGCGGTTCAAATCCGTCCGCCAGCTCAAGAAAAACCCTCTTTACTTTTAGAGGGTTTTTTAATTTTAAACTCCCTTTTGATTTGTAATCATCCCGATTTTGTCTGGAAGTTCTTCAGTAAGAATCTCTCCAGGTAAATTCAGGAATTTATACCACTATGCGGGACTAGTTCAAAAAATTCCGATTATTAAATACTCTGGGTTTTTTACTTTCTATTTGTACTTTTAATACATTAATTTTTAATGTAAAAACATTTAAGTATAAGATGCTTGCTTATTACAACGGTAAAATACTTCCGCTCGAAAATATTCAAATCTCTCCTTTCGACCGGGGATTAATGTTCGGTGACGGTGTTTATGAAGTTATTAGATGTTATCCCAAAAAAATATTTTTATTTGATGCTCACATTAAACGACTGAAAGAAAGTTTACGGAAAACAAATATTACTGAACCGAATTTAAGTAATCTTGAAAATGTAATACTGCAATTACTAGAACAGAATAATTTATCAAATGAATATGCGGCTGCATATATTCAAATTACTCGCGGCACCCAGTTTCCGCGCAGACATGCTTACGCTGATTCCATCACGCCGAATATATTTATTTATGTTGAAGCTTTCCCTCCTAAACATGATGAGTTAACTAAAGGAATCAAAGCCGGATTGGAAGAGGACATTCGATGGATGAGATGCGATATAAAATCAACATTGCTTTTACCCAACGTTCTCTCCCAACGAAAAGCTAAAGACGAAGGATACTCAGAAATTATCTGGCATCGTAACGGAATAATTACCGAAGGAACACATACAAATATCTTTTTCGTAAAAGACGGTGTTGTAGTTACTCCGTTCCTGAATAACTTTATTCTACCCGGCATTACGCGTAAACAAGTGTTAAATCTTTGCAGCGAGAATCAAATTGCATCTGATGAAAGATCAATCAGCATAAATGAACTATATAACTTTGACGAAATATTTATCACCAGTACTATTAATGAAATTACACCGGTTATTGAATTTGACGGCAAACTAATTAATAGAGGGGTACCGGGAGAAATAACCATGATGCTGCAGAAAGAATATCAAAAACTTTACATATAACTTCGTTTTCTTCAAACCATAAAAATATCAGAACAATTAATTAAATTTGAAAAACGTTTTATAACAATTCCGTAATAAAGGTGAATTCCGATGGGACGAATATTTGAGACAAGAAAACATAAAATGTTTGCGCGTTTTGCACGCATGTCTAAAGCATTTAACAGAGTACGTAAGGATATCGAGATTGCCGTTAAAGCCGGCGGACCCGATCCGAAATCAAACTCTAAACTAAGACTTGCAGTACAGAACGCAAAAAGCGTTAACATGCCCAAAGATAAAGTAGAAGCGGCGATTAAGAGAGCTTCATCAAAAGATACAGCCGGTTACCAGGAAATTGTTTACGAAGGATATGCACCGCACGGAATAGCTGTACTTGTTGAATGTGCTACGGATAATCCAACAAGAACGGTTGCTAACGTACGCCATTACTTTAGAAAACATGAAGGCAGTTTAGGCAATACCGGTTCGATATCGTTCATGTTCGAAAAGAAAGCTTTGTTTAAAGTTGATAAAATAAAAGTTTCAGATATCGAAACACTCGAACTCGATTTGATAGATTACGGGTTGGATGAACTTAATTATGATGACAGTTATATTTACATATATACTCCGTTCCAGGAATTTGGTAATATGCAAAAGGCACTCGAAGAAAGAGAACTCGAGATAAACGCAACGGAATTTCAATATATTCCAAGTACTTATAAAGAATTGAGCGGCGAGCAGCAAAACGAGGTAAACGAACTAATTGAAGCTTTGGAAGAAGATGATGACGTACAATCGGTCTATCATAATATGCAATAAAACTTTCTCCGGATTATTATAATCTACCGATCTTCATTTTTCCAGCAATTTTTTAAAATTCTATTTGCTATAAGATTTATTTTGATTTTAATTCATAAAAAAAAGTAAATTTAAATAAGACATTAACATTCTTTGCTCGATATTATAATTAGGGATAAAGATGGCTAACGGCAGTTTAGTTTCGCAAGAATTAATAGCAGCCAAAAGAAAATTCACGGAAATATACGGCGATTCGAAAGGCATCCACGCAACACTTACACCGGCAAGTTTAATTCTTCTTGGTGATCATACTCATTACAATGATGGGGTATTGGTATCGGTGGCATTAAATAAATACACCGCCGTTGTTGTAAGAAAAAGGCATGATACATTAATTAATATTGCAGATGCCCAGACAAAAGTAATTAACACTTTTCATTTGGAGAATATTGATCAATATTCACAGCAAGATAAACTATCTCTAGGAATAATAAAATTATTATACCAGGAAAGATACTTAAGCAAAGGATGCGATTTATTGATAATATCTGACATACCGGAATGTTTAGGGCTCGGAAAAACTTCTTCCCACCAAGTAGGTCTTGCCTATGCTTTAAAGAAAGCATTCAACATTGCGATTGAATGCGGCAGTCTAATGAACTTAATAAGAAAAAATGATCTTTCTGTTATAGGCAAGATTTCCAACTTTGCACATTTGTACACAACAAGATTTGAAAAAGAGAACCGTCTTTTTTTTATTGACCTGAGAACAATGGAATATAAAACGATTTTACCAAAGTCGGATAATTTCGAACTAATCATTTTCGATACCGGCGAAAAGATCATCAATCCGCAAAATACATGTAACGAAAGGATTGAGGAATGTGATGTTGGAGTTAAAGGATTAAGACTTTATATCTGGGGAATAAAAAATTTGAGAGATGTAGAATTGGAATTTCTTCTAAAACATTATCACATGCTGCCGCGCAAAATATTTAATAGGGTTTTATATAACGTAAAAGAACGTACTCGCTCCGAAAGCGCAATAAAAGTACTTAAAAAAAATCATCTCTCCGATTTCGGTAAATATATTACAGAATCGCATTGGAGTTTAGCCCAGGATTACGAATTGAGCTGTAACACTTGTGATTTCATAGTAGAAAAATCTGCAAACTACCCCGGCGTTTTCGGCTCTAAAATGATTAGCTGTACTCCAAAGAGAGGCACTTTTCATTTAGTAAGCAGAGATTCTTCCAACCGCTACGTTGAACATATAAAAGAATCCTTTAATAGAAAATTTAACACCGGTCTAGACGTTTATTCTTTCCACATTTCAAAAGGAATAAAAGATATTCCTTCGAATGAGATAGAAAAAATTCTTTGCTAAAGTCAAGTAGAAATTATTTTTATCCAGACCAAAAATTCTAATATTAAAATCAACTTGATTTTAACTTCCCTTAGTAATACATTTTCCACAGAATTAATACGGAGTATAGATGAGTTTTCCCGAAGACTATTTAGGTGACGATTACGATACATATTATGATGAGAATGAAGCCAAAGAAAAAATTAAAACTTGTAAAGAATATATACA
This sequence comes from Bacteroidota bacterium, assembly GCA_040755055.1. Lineage (GTDB taxonomy): Bacteria > Bacteroidota > Ignavibacteria > Ignavibacteriales > Melioribacteraceae > DYJK01. Next base: position 62,596 of record JBFMBS010000013.1, on the reverse strand, counting down.
GAACGGACAAGTTCTTGCTTTCCTGGATTTCATAGAAGATTCAATCCAACTTTGTTTAGAATACGATCTAGTTGAAGATGGACTCTACATCATAGATGCCGTACTTGCAGTTGCACCTTACAATTCCGAAGCATGGCAGTATAAAGGAATTTTTCTAAACAACTCTTTCTTGTTTGATGAAGCATATAAATGCTTCCAGAAATCATTATCACTAAATCCGAATGATGTAGAAACTTACATAAACATTTCCATTGCCGAAGATAACCTTGGTATGTTTGATGATGCTGTTGGCTCACTTAAAAAAGCCCTACTCATAGAACCTAACAATGAAGAGATAATTTTTAACCTTGGTGTGCTTTACGAGAAAAAAGAAAAATTCAATGTAGCAATCGAGTATTTCACCAAAACCGTCCAGATGGATAAGAATTACGCCGAAGCATGGTACGAACTTGGTTACTGCTACGAAAGTATCGATCAGCTTAACTCAGCATCCAATTCCTATGATATGTACTTAGAAATTGAACCGGATAGCTTTACCGGATGGTACAACAAAGGAATCGTCCACCTTAGACAAGAGCAATACGAAAAAGCTATCAACGCATTTGAATTATCCATAGCACTCAAAGACGATTTTTCAAGTTCGTGGTTTAACTGCGGATTTGCTTACGCAAAAACCGGTAAAACACAAGACGCAATGGACTCATATAAGAAAGCATATGAGCTCGATCCTTATGACGAGACTGTCCTTTTCAACCTCGGACAATTATACGAAGAGTTAGATTCTTTTCCGCAAGCAATAAAATGCTATACAGAAGCTCTTAAACTTGACGCCGAATATTACGAAGCTTTTCTTGCAAGAGGTTATTGCTATGATATAGTAGGCAAATACCAGTTAGCATTAAAAGATTTTAATTCGGCAATCGCCCTTACCAGCAATCCTGAAGATGCATGGTTTGCCAAAGCCGATCTGGAATATTCATTGGGACAGATGAACGATTCGATAGAAAGTTTTAAGAAAGCTGTTGAAATAAATCCCGACAATTTTCATTCGAGATTTAAACTTGCCGAAACATTATTCGAAGCCGGGCGATGGCTCGAAGCTTTAAATGCTTACGATGAGTGCATTAAAATCAAACCGAAACACGCCAACTCTTTCTACGGAAAAGCAAAGATTCATTTCTTAATCAGCCAAACAAACGAAGCAATTGAATGCTTACGTTCCGCATTCGAACTTGATCCTAATATTAGGAATGAATTCACAAGAGATTATCCCGAAGTTAAAACTTCAAAACTTTTTACTAAATTAATTGATGACAATAAATCCTAATCGAGAAAATGCAGTCACAAAATAAATTTAACTTTAATACTAAAATTGTAGGTATAATCGGCCACCCGATTAGACATTCCTATTCTCCCTTAATGCATAATATTTCCTTCGAATTATCCGGACTGAATTTTATCTATTTGCCTTTTGATGTTCCGTCAAGTTCGCTTAAAGATGCTCTAAAAGGGATGGTAGCCCTTGGTATAAAGGGGTTCAATGTTACTCTTCCGTTAAAAGAAAAAATTCTGCCTATGCTTAAAGATGTATCCGAAGAGGCGAATATTATTGGTGCAGTTAATACCGTAGTGAATGAAGATGGAATTCTACACGGATACAACTCCGACGTTATGGGAGTGATTGAAACACTGAATCCGTTCAAAGACGAACTCCAGGGATCGACGGTAACGGTGATCGGCGCCGGGGGTGCCGCGCGCAGTGTTATTTATGCACTGATCAGGTATTTTAAGGTTGAACAGATACATATTGTAAACCGTACCGAACAGATAGGAGAATCACTAAAAGAATATTTTTCTGTAAAAATGCTTTTCAGCAATTTTAAAGCTCACCCCCTTATACCGCCGGATTTAGTTGAGATTTTCAAGAGTTCAAAAATGATTGTTAATACTACTTCAATGGGAATGTACCCGGATGTTGACGATTCCGCTACTTCAATCCCGGAATCATTCAACAAAGATCAAATTGTTTTTGATGTAATCTACAACCCGGTTAAAACAAAATTACTTAAGATTGCAGAATCGCAAGGGGCAAAAATCATTACCGGATTAACAATGTTCGTTGAACAAGGAGCAAAATCTTACGAGCTTTGGACCGGTGAAAAGATGCACGTTGAAAAAGTTTACAAAGCTTTGCAGTCTTATCTTGCTTTATAACCTTCAAGACAATTTGGAGAGGGATTTTTTTATTCTATCAACAGCTTCATTTAATTTTTCTTTTGTAGTCGAATAAGACAAACGGATATAACCTTCGGAACCGAAACCGTTACCCGGCACAACTGCAACTTTAGCGTCATACAATAAATACATTGCCAGGTCGAATGAATTTGTAACCTTTATTGAATGAGACGTTTTATTAAAATACGATTTCACATTCGGGAATAAATAAAAAGCTCCTTCCGGTTTATAACAAGTAATCCCTTTTATTGAGGTGAGTTCTTTATAAAATGAATTTCTACGTTCTTCAAAATCTTTTCTCATCTCTTCGATAAAGTTTTGTGGGCCGTTGAGTGCTTCAACAGCGGCAGCTTGCGAAATTGATGATGCGTTGGATGTAGTGTGACTCTGAATTTTACCCATCGCTTTTATTATATGTTCCGGTCCGGCTGCATAACCGAGCCGCCAGCCGGTCATTGCAAATGATTTCGACATCCCATTAACAATAACAGTTTTCTCTTTTATTCTTTTGCTGAGCGATGCAAAGCAGACAAACTTATTGTCGTCGTAAATCATCTTTTCATAAATCTCATCGGAAAGGACATAAAAATTTCCGTTCTCTACTACATCGGCAATTTCTTCTAATTCCTTTTTTGAAAAAGCAGAACCGGTTGGGTTGGAAGGATTGCAGAGAATTAAAAGCTTGGTATGAGGCGTAATCTTCTGCTTCAACATTTCAGCAGTAATTTTAAAACCGGTTTCTTCAGTTGTAGGAACAATTACCGATGTACCGTGTGCGAGTGAAACCATTTCGGGATAAGAAACATAGTATGGTGCGGAAAAAATCACTTCATCATCAACATAAACAATTGAATTTATTGCATTGAACAGACATTGTTTAGCACCGTTTGAAACAATGATATCAGCCGGTGAGTATTCTACTCCATTTTCCCTTTTTAATTTTTCCGAAATTGCTCTGCGCAGTTCTATTGTACCGGTATTTAAAGTATACTTCGTTTGGTTATTATTGATTGCCCTTATCGCTGCTTCTTTTACATTTTGCGGTGTTGGATAATCGAGCTCGCCAACGCTTAAATCAATTATATCTTCCCCTTTCGCTTGAAGCTCCTTTGCTTCTTGAGCGACTTTCATTGTATGGGATATACCAATCTTGTGCACATGCTTTGATATCGGCAAGTTCAACTCCTAATTATTCTAATTCCTGAAATTTTGGGCACAATATAATATTTGAGATTAAGAATGAAAAGCGAGGAAAAATAGTAGAGACGCACCATGGTGCGTCTTTACGAATTATTTTATTTGTGAAAGCCGTTTGGGTCCGGCGTTAATCACTTCTTGAGTGCATCCTTTTTCGAAGAGTTTGAAATTCTCTACAAAGCGTGCAGCAAGTGCATCGTACTTCTTCCAGTATTCATCTTTATTACCCCATGAGTTTTCAGGGTACAAAACATCTTCCGGAACATCCGGGCAGCTTATCGGTACTTCGAATCCAAACAATTTATCTTTTCTGTATTTCACATTATCAAGTTTACCTTCGAGAGCGGCATTCAACAAGTTACGTGTGTGACGGATACTGATTCTTTTCCCGACACCGAATCTTCCGCCAACCCATCCGGTATTTACAAGCCAAACATTTGCTTTGTGTTTCAGCAACCTTTGCTTCAGCATTTCGGAATAATCAAAAGGATGACGCACCATAAAAGGTCCGCCGAAGCATGCAGAAAATGTTATCTGCGGTTCAATACCCAAACCGATTTCAGTTCCGGCAATTTTAGATGTGTATCCGCTGATAAAATGATACTGTGCTTGTTCCGGCGTTAAGCGTGCAATAGGCGGCATAACACCTGAGGCATCGCATGTTAGGAAAATAATATTTCTTGGATGTGTACGGACATATCCTTCTTCTATAACATTTGGAATAAATTCAATAGGGTAAGAGCAACGGGTGTTTTCTGTAATCGTATCATCATCAAGATCAATTTTTCTTGATACCGGATCGAAAATAACATTTTCCAAAATCGTTCCGAAGCGGTGAGTAGTTTCATAGATCTGCGGCTCGCTCTCTTGCGAAAGTCGGATTACTTTTGCATAACACCCTCCTTCAAAATTGAAAACACCTTGTCCGCTCCATCCATGTTCATCATCACCTATCAATCTGCGTTTAGGATCGGCAGATAAAGTTGTTTTACCGGTTCCGCTCAAACCAAAGAATAATGCAACATCACCTTCATTGCCAACGTTTGCAGAGCAATGCATCGGCAGAACATCATTATATGTGAGCAAAAAATTAAGAACAGTAAAAATTGATTTCTTAATTTCCCCGGCATAAAGGGTGTTCGCTATGATTACAGTTTTCTGATCGAAATTCAGGATTATTCCGGTATCTGTTCTTGTTCCATCAGTAATAGGATCAACTTTAAAACCCGGTACGGCAATTACAGTAAATTCAGGTACAAAGTTTTTCAGTTCATCTTTGTTATCGGTGGTGATAAACATATTACGGACAAAAAGAGACTGCCAGGCTTTCTCCGTAATAATTCTTACCGGCATTTTGTAATCGGGATCGGCGCCGGCATAAACATCTTGAACAAAAAATTCTTCGCCTTGTGCCCACGCTTGCAATCGGCCCATGAGCTGCGACCATTTAGCATGTGCATACGGACGGTTGTATGTTCCCCACCAAATATCTTTTTCGGTAGATTCCTCCCGTACTACAAATTTATCTGCAGCGGCACGTGCTGTATGCTTGCCGGTGTTTACCAATAGCGCACCACCTCTTACAAGTTTAGCTTCGTTACGAAAGATTGCTTCTTCGTAAAGTGCTTCTTCCGGCAAATTCCAGTAAACGCGATCGAGATAAGTTAAACCTTGATTCTTTAATCTAAAATCCGATGCGAGTTCTAATGCTTGTTTGCTTGCCGGTGTATTGAATTCCAAATATTTGCTCATGACCAATCCCTCACAAGTTTACGATCACCAATGTAAAGTTCGTTCGGAGAATTTGGATCGAGTGCCCATTTCATTCTTTCTATTCCATCGGTAATATCTTTTATCGTTCCGCAGTAGCTGATCCTTAAATAACCATCCAGACCAAATTCTTTACCGGGTACGGTAAGTACCATCACTTTATCGATCAGGTAACTGGAAAGTTTTTGAGAATCTTTTTCGTAAGCAGAAAAATCTGCAAAGAGATAAAATGTTCCATCCGGAATATGAACTTTAACACCACTGAATGATTGTAGTTGTTCAACTAACACATTGCGGTTGTTTTCAAGTGTAACGCGTAAACTTTCGACACTGGATTGAATTCCATTAAGCGCACCAACAGCAGCTTTCTGCAGCAGCACAGAAGGACCTGAAGTTTGATGACCCTGAATGTTTGCCATTGCTTCAATCAACTTTTTATTTCCAACTGCCCAGCCGATTCTAAAACCGGTCATAGCATATTGCTTCGACACACCGTTAACAATCAGGAGTTTTGATTCCTCAACGGATTTTTTTGTGAAATCATATGCGCTGTATGGTTTCTTACCATCAAACAATAATCGATGATAAATGTCATCCATTATTAAATAGATTCCTTTACGTTCGCAGAAATCAACAATATCTGCAATAAATTCTTGTGAGTAATAAGCACCGGTAGGATTATTCGGACTATTAATTATAACCGCCTTTGTATAAGAACCAACTCTTTGTTCAATATCTTTTAAGCGCGGATAAAATGTTCCGTCTTCGGGTAATGCAGCAACCGGTATAGCACCGCATAATTTTGCCATATCGGGATAGCTAACCCAATACGGTGCCGGGAAAATTACTTCCTCTTGCGGATTTAATATTGCTTGCAATGCAACCATAATTGCTTGTTTAGCACCGCCGCTTGCAATAACATTTTCCGGATTTACTTTTCGATGATAATATTCTTCCGTGTAACGGATAATTGCTTTTTTAATTTCGGGTGTTCCATCTGCCGGTGCATAACGGATCTCTCCCGAATTGAGTGAATTAACAGCAGCAAGCAGTGCATCCATAGGCGCTCTGCTTTTGGGTTCTCCACCTCCAAGATGTATTACCGGGTCTCCTTTCTCTCTCAGGATTGCAGCTTTTTCGTTTAATGCTAAGGTGGGTGATGCTTTGATGGATCGCGCGATTTGACTCAGACTCATTTTTGCCTTGATCTAATTACAAAATAGAATATTTGTGTCCGAAACTTATCGGTAATATGATTTATTAGCAAGGCAAGAGTTTGAGAATTGAGAACTTGTCCGCCAGTTTTTTGGCGGATGGAGAGTATAGAACGCAGAATTCTGAATCGAGGAGAGAACTTGTTCCCCAAGAAAATAACAAATTGAGAATTTGTAATTCAACATTTACAATTTATCATTTATAATTTATAATTGAATTACCCATTGTCTCCAACGTGTCGTGCGATTTGAATAAGGTAGAAATTAAGCAGTTCTTGCTTCTTTTTACTTAGTGCTTGTTCTTCGATACGGAGAATCTGCTCAACATCATTAAGCGCACGAACAATATCAACCGGAACTTCAACCATTTCCGAAGGAAGCTGTGTTAAATACTGTACCGCCGCAGTTAAAAATTGGCGCATCGAATCATCAACACTTCCTTTGAGAAGATCAGCAAGCGATGTTTTAAATTTTGTTTTCTTTATGGCTGTCGTTGATAAAGTTAATTCCTTAGAACCAACTTCCTTTGAAAAATTATTGAGAGCAATGGCAAGTTCAACAAAAGATTTTACCTGGTTGATTACCGGTTCTTCAAGCAGCAGCCAAATTTTTTCCCGCCAATACTCAAGCTTTTCCGGGATTACAATAAGAGAAGAAAATTCATCAAGCCAATCTCCGGGGATTTCATATTCAATTTTTGCCGTAACATTTTCCGGCTTTGTATTGAAAAAATCTTGCTGAAGCAGCACGGCAAGATCGGGACGCAATGTTGGAAGCAATTCAGGGATAAACTCATCACCTCTAAAAAACTCCGCTACATTAATACCGTGTCTTCTTAATAGCTCTTTTTGGAAAAGAGGAATAAACATTTTAATAGAATCGGTATCTTCCCGTAATAACGAAAAAACAGAATTACCCGGTTGAAATGAGTTTGATAATTTTTGAAGATGCTTCAAGTTATAATCTTGAAAAATTCTCAAGGTATGTAGAATTTCATAAACCGGCAGCTGCGGCAAAATTCTATCATGCAGCATCTGGTAGCCGGTACCGCCAACAAAATCCATCTGCGAAAATTGATTAAGAGCACGGAACAACCCGGTAGTTAATTGATTGATGCCCAGTACAAAAGTCTGCGCTTTGTTATGACTGATTGCCCGTAAAAGACTTCCATGTTTGCATAACGGAATAGTCGAGGCAATTCTTTCGATGATTTTTTGGCTTTTATTATCTCCAATACTTCTCGATGGTCTATCAACTGGCCGATCGCGCAGTGATGGTGAAGCTTTTGAAATGAAATAAGAAATAATATGTATTCCAACAACATCGTCTTCTCTGCCGTAAACTATCTGCTGAAAATTATTTTTAGCCAACTCGCTGAATGTTTCGAAGACATCATCTTTCTTCCCGAGTGTTAATCGTTCCAATTCTTTTAAACTTTTCGATTCGTAAATCAATCTCGTATCAATGAACGGTTCCGAAGCTCTTATTAATTCCGAATGATAAAACTCCTGGGTTTTATTCAGGTGATGAAGCAGTTGTGTGCGTTCCTCTACTCTAAGATGACGGAGTTTCTCGGAAATCGCACTTTGCAACGTTCTTAAATCGCCGCCGGCATAAACACCGTGTAAAGGACTAACAGCAAACTCCGTACTCATTTTTGCAGAATCACTCAAATGGCCCGATAATCTTACTTCATTAATATCATTTTTAATGAATGCCGGCTTGCTCGAAAAATCGGCATAGTAACCGCCTTGTCTTTGCATCGGCTCGCCGCTGCCGAGTTTTATTCTTACATACTCAACCAAACCCTTTTTAGCAAGCCATTCAATTGTTTTGTGTTTTGCTGTTTTATACAAAAGTGTAGAAGCAGTCTGCCCTACTTGCTGACTGAGATCGGAACCGGCAATGAAAATCTCACATATAATTTCTGTAAACCGTGCTTTGGTTTCTTGATCGATACTTCTCGATTGTACTGCATAATCCCAAACTTTATCAAGATAATTTTCTATACCGGAAACAGTATTAATATCCTCGAAAAGCGGAATCGACCAAACTTTCGGAAGAAGTGAAGAATTCGTTTTACTAATCCGTTCGTTTTCAGCAACAAATTTTTTATCGAGTGAAATCAGAGCTTCGGGATTGGTCGACATACTAATTTGCAATCCGAGAACCATACCGGGGTTGCCGAAATTGCCGGAGATTTCGTTTATCTCTGTTATGTTATTTACAGTTGTATTAATAGCAAACTGATCCTTTGCGGTAATAAGTTTCTGATGGATTCGCGGAGTTAGAATAAACCGCTTTAGAATATCACGGTACAACCCGGCTTTTAGAATTAATTCTGTACTGTGCGAATTCTTTATTATGACCGGTATTAATCCATGTAAAGTTTTCCGCAGTTCTTTATTTAATTTGAAATAGTATTCTAATTTTTTTCTCCGCTCAAGCCGCATTTCAAGCATTCTCTGCTCAAGCCGGTCGTTATGCTGCCAAAGTTTTACAACGGGGTCCTTGGCAATACCTATTTTCATCCCGACTTTACGGAACGGATTTGATTCTATATTAAAGGGGAGAACGCCTTTATATCTCTTTTCAAGTTTGTTTGTTAAAGAAGTAATATGATTGAGAAGCTCCCAGAATTTTTTATTCGTCATCGAGAGCTGATCTATTGCTTGAAGAATATTCTTATCAACTTTAACAGATTTATCGATTGATATTATGGTTTTTATTATGCTCGATAACTGGTTAACATTTTCAATTAAGGCAGATGCAACCAAAGTGTGCCCTTGCCCGGAGGGACGGTTGCTTCCATCCCAGTCGCCCCAGAATGAAAGAAGAATCCGTTTTTCGTCTGATGAATAGATTGACTTGAATTGTTCGGCAGCAATAATCGATCGTAGATCGCAGACCAATTCTTCTCCTTCCTGGAGTGAATTGATAGCAATGTTCCTACCGAAATATTCGTTAATTAAACTCGCACTCAATTTCTCGGTTACACCGGGGAGTGGCTTTTCATTTCTCAATATCGAATCGATTACGTTATTAAAAATCAGTTCAGTATCTAATGCATAGATTTGTGTCGGGTGAACTGTCCGATCGTATGTTCTTTTTGTAAATGCATTTTTACGCTTCTCTAAATCATCTTTAAAAAATTCATATTCAAGTTTGTTTTCGATCGATCCAGCACCTTTAGAGTAAATCTGTGATATAAAATCAAGAGAGAGATTTAAATGATCGGAAAATATTCCGCCAAAAGTATTAAAACGCGAAGGAAGAAATTTATCGAAGAACCTGTCAAACAAAATCCGGTTTTCCCTTTCACCGGCAAGAACCATGGATTGTTGGGCGGCAATTTTTAAACAGCTCTCTTTAACATTAACGAGAATTTCTTTCCAATTCTTTTCTGCATTCTCTAGGTAAGAGTTACTTTTCTTGCTAACTGTTTTTATTGATATAAGATGTTTATTGTATTTTGATTTTTCCTCTGCTATTAATCTGTTCAAGTCGATTAATACTCTCCTGGTTTTTCTCAAAAGAATATCCGGTGTATCGGTTCCGCCAAGAGTAAGCCGGAATGATTTGCGTGCAACCTCAAATCCTTTGGCAGTTCTGGCAAAGGAAGAGAGCGGCACCAAACCAATTCCTTGCAAAGCCAATCCAGATGAAAGCCAATCAAGCGAAAGACCATTTGGTAAATTTTCAATAACCATGCGCGGATACATGCTTCCTTCCGGTCTAATTATTGAAATGTTAAATGGGTTTCGATCATCAGGTAAATCATTTACCGCATCGATCATTGCGTCAGTTTTTGCCTTGAAGATTCTATTCCTTAAAAACCAAAAATTATTTATCCGCTCGGAATCATTCCGGTAAAACATGTAAGCTAAAAGAATTGCTGCAATATTTGGTTTTATATAAACATTCAGCTTTAAAAATTGATCTCTTAGTTTTTCATCGGCTATTTCTACAAAAGCAAGTCTCGCACCGGCAAAGCAATCTGTCTTTGATAACGAATGAACGGTGATAATTTTATTAAGTTTATCTTTGAAAATTTTCCCTTCGCTTACCAATTCGAGACCGAGTTGTTTGATTGTTTTGGGACCGTTAATAGTTTCTCCGGGTAAAACGTTTTGATATGCCAGATCATCAATAACAAAAATATTTTTATTTAATGCTTCGGCAAGCAGATCTTTAATATCGGATTCCTTAAAAATCTTTCCGCTTGCATTATGAGGATTATTAAAAATTATGGCAATGTTATCTGAATCCCTATCTTCGCCAATCTGCTCATCAAGTTTTTTTATCATTGCTTTAGTATCTAACTCATAATCATCCGTAAGGGGAATAAAATTAGATTTCGGGAAACAATGTTCATAAGTCCAGCTATAGTCGCATGTGATAATTTCTTTTATACCGCAATGGAAGCCGAGCAAACCTAATGCTGTTCGGGATGACCCATTTACAACTGAGAGATTTTTATATGAATATTCAGGGTGTTCTTTTACAAAAACTGATTTCAAACTATCAAGTGCTTCAAGGTAAAATCCTTTTTCATCTATTACGGAGAAAAACTTGTCCAGAATTTCTTGTGCATCATTATTTATAAAATAATCCGGGCTTCCTATTTTATCGAGCAGTAAATCCTTGCCGGTTAGTTTCTCAATCCTATCTGAAATCAACCCGACTTTTGCCGCAACGATACTTTCTATTTTTGCGGCAAAATTCTGCTGGCTTACCAACGGAGGTTCTGGAGTAAAATTGATATTACTTAAACTGCTTAAATCCCCGTCCGGCTCCTCAACTATATTATCGATCTCATCAAGATTATCAATTGCATATTGCAATAATTCTATCTCGGATGAACTTGGCGTACCTTTTAACTGGAAATGCACAGATTCAAAAATTTTAAGCAGATCATAATTACCAATAATAAAATTTATCGATTGATCTTTTAGCCGGTGGGAAATAAAATAAGGAGTGATAAACCTCAGTACCCGGTTTCTTAGTTTTGCTTCTCTTGCAAGTGATAAGTGATTCGGTGCATCATTTACTTCAACAAAAAAAAGCGGAACTTCAAGACATAGGTTGCGCAGTTTCCTTCTCGATTCTTCAGATAAAATTTTACCAAGTAAAAGATAGATCGGTTTATTTGTTTTAGTATGAAATGATAATTCCGAATAAAGAGTTGATTCATCGCCGGAAAGAGATGCAAATTCCAAATGATCAAAGTCTTTATAAAAGGATGGTATTTCGTAATCGATTGATAAAATTTTAGTCGGAAGATTAATAAGATAATTATCAAGAGAATGAAGAAGTATTCTTACCGATTCATCAATGCCTCCGCTTGAAATTATAATTTCCCTTCTCCCGGACTTTTCACCTATATCGTATGAGAGCGGCTCTTCTTGTTCGCTTGTCAGCCACTGGTATATTTTTTTTATAAGAGGAATCGGGTTTTTAATATTATAACCGCCGCGTGGTGAATAGGGAGAACTATTCTTTATTAATTTGTGTAAAAATTCTATTCTCTTTTTCTGTTCATCTTCCCATCCAAGTTCTTTAACTAATTGTTCGGGAATAAATTCTTTGTGGAGTTCCGGTTGAAGATTTAAAATGGACTTCAGATAATAAAAGGTCAGCCGATCATCTTGTACCGGGTTGCCGATATGGAAATTTACTCTTTCTGCCGGCGGTACCGATGAAGATGCGGTTGCTTCGCTTATCTCTGAAATTTTCCCGGGTTTAATCGGTTTCAATTCAAAAAATTTTTCTATGTTATTTTTTGTACTCAAAATATTCCTGGTTAATCTATTATCACAATATCAAAAAAGTATATTTAAGCAGTATTTATTGCCAGCACCTTCAGAGTCTGAGCATAAATTATTATTTTTTCTTTGTGTATCTTCTTTTTTCTTCTGTGAAACTTGGTGTAATTAATTTGTTCTTTTATCTCACGAAGAGACCTGAAGAAGACACAAAATTCCACGAAGACTTTACAACACTCTCTTTTAGCCGTAACAACCAAATAAAACATCTATGTTATTCATCATTTCTTTGAGTTAGAAAGCTGCAGCAATCCGCTTAGAAAATTTTTCAACATCTCGGCTAATTGCGAACCGTTTTCAATATCACCGAACGAAACTACTGTTTTAGCATTTTTCAGATTCTGGCTGGCTTCGGCTAACCTTGCAACTTGCGGTGTAAGAAGAAGAAGTTCCGGGTTGTTTTTGAACATGCTCATTTCTTCTTTCTCTATTTCAAGCTTTATCTTATCACGTTTAACTTGCTCGTTTAATTTCTTAAGAGCGAGTGAAGCTTCTTTATCTTCTTCAATTTCTTTTAATTGAATTTTTTTCAAAGCGAGTTGGTGTTCATAACTTAAAATTTCTTCATCGGCTTTTAATTTTATTTGAGCAGTCTGGATTCTTACTTTCTGGTTGTTCTTTTCTGTTTCTTCAAGAATTCTCGATGCTTCTTTCTGTCGTATCGCTTCAGCAATTTTCTTATCTGCCGGTTCAACGGATTGAATTGTCAAAGAAATAATTTCTAGACCTAGCTGTAATTCGGTCTCCTTAACTTTATCCCGCAAATAATTTGCAATTCCTTCGGATTTAATTTCTTCAATATCAAATTTTTCGGTGTATTCCTTTACAAATCCTTGCAGAATAGCATCTAGTTCTTTTGCGGCATCGTTTAAAACATCTTTACCCCATCCGCCAATCCGTATTAACTTGGAAATATTTTTTAGCGAGGGTGTAACACTTACTGAAAACTTAACAATCAACCCGATCTTCCCTTTTACTTCAGGCTCAACTGATGATGTTAGAGTATAAGTGGTATTTGGTATCACCAAGCTGAAATGCTTCGGGTAAAAATTTGATTTGCGGTATTTAACCAAACCGTTTGATTCGTAAAGAATAATCTGTCCCGGCTTCTTTATGCGGTATTCCACCGCAATAAGTATTATTATAAGAGCGGCTATTATTACAAAACCAATTTCCATTTATCGATTCTCCTTGTAAATATTTTTCACTTCGCAATTAATTTTAGTATTTCATTAAAGTAGTAGATACGTACAATTATAAAAAAACCCGGTTTCAATTTTCTTTGAAGCCGGGTTTTAAGAGTTTCAAACTTGGTTATTGTTTGGTGAACTCTAATTTCACCGGCAGTTCGCCGAACGGATCTATGTTTACCGTCGTATTAACATACAATTTATTACCCTGGATAGAATAATTTTCCAGTACAATCGTTTCCGTTTCGCTTGTAAGAGTTATAGTATTTCCCGAAACACTCCATGTACCGGTTTCAGTATTTGGCTCTCCATCAGTAGTAAAAGTAGCTTCAAAAGTTTTGTCGGCTCTCATTATTATCGTTCCACTCATCCCGGCTTGTTCCGGCGTAAGCACCGTATTGTTTATTGTCGTAAGGGTGATTGAGGTTAAAGTCCAGGTCCCAATAAGGCTTTCTTCACTTGATGAAGAAGTACTGTCTTCACTGCAGCCAATGTAGAGAGTAAATACCAACATTATTAAAAACGAAAAATACTTTTTCAAAGCCACAACTCCCTTTTTATTCAACTATCAACTTCAGCTTACCGGTAAATGAATCTCCTCGCCGCAACCCACTTCGACTCGTTGAGACTTGTCGAATCGAGGCAGCGAGGTACCATAAAAAAATATTATTTTATTCGTCTCAACCCGCTCCGGCTCGCGGCGAGGGGATGGAGAATTTAACCCTTATCCTCTCTGGCGGATTAAAACAGAAAACATAAGACTTCATAAAAACGGTTTTAATATAACCAACTGACTGTTGTTTAACAATATCAAAGTTTAGATTGAAACGAAAAAGACAACTTTTTCGGTTTAACAAGTTTTTCAAAATCAGAATAAGACATTCGGATTACTTCCGTATGCGACCCGGCATTAAAAGCGATTTCTTCATCTTCTGCAAGCGAAGTGTCTGCATAAACATCCAAGCCGTAGAGATTACCAAATGGAGGCATTGCGCCAACCTCGCAATCAGGAAATTTATCTTTGAATTCAACTTCATTGGCAAGGCGGATGCTTTCCGTAGCGAGAATCTTCTTTAACTTTTCAAAATCGACTTTGTATGAAGCCGGTATAACACAAAATGCAAGTTTACCGTTGATCTTCACAAGAACTGATTTAGCCATTTCTTTTCCTTTAATGTGAATTGAAGCAGCTATTTCTTGCGAGGTATATGCTAACGAATGTTTTATTGTTACGTACTTGATATTGTTGCTATCAAGAAATTCTTTCAGAGTTTTTACCGGCATAAACACCTCCGTAATTATATTCTATGTTTATTATTTACTACTGTCAGCCAGCTTTTATAAATTCCATGGTAACCGTAGCTTGTGTTAAAATTTTTAGACTTCTTGATGGGGCGGAAGGGGGACCCACCGGAGGTTCTTCATCTTCAGTAGTAAAAGTTAAGACCAATTTGTTAGAGCTAACAGTATAGTTCATCGCTTGTGTATAACCTTCCGAAGAGACATAAGTTATGGTATTGCCGGAAACATTCCATGTTCCTTCCTCGGAAATTTCTCCGTCAATTAATATTTGATAAGTATGATCCCCTTTAATTTTCAAAATCATACTATAGCCAAGCTCTTCCGCAGTAAATTCGAACGACATTGCATCAGACTCGAAAGTAATTTTCACTAAAAGCCAATCACTCAGTAATTCGTTAAATGAAGAAGCCGGGTTGTCATCATTGCAGTTTACAAGAAATAATGTGGATGAGCTGATATAAACAAATAATAAAATTTTTTTAAAGAACATTTTTTACCTCCTTAAACAAAAAATCTATTACCCAATAAATTCCAATTTCTCCGTTGTCCCGATTCGATAAGTACCCGGTTACCGTGTGGTTTTTGCTAGGATGTACAAGAAAAATGTTTTACACGCCATCTCGTCCTCCGATATTTTCTCTATTAAATTCTCGAAGTAAGAGAATCATTTTAGGTAATGAAGAAGAAGATTATGAGTACGAATAGAATTGTTCGCAAAAAATGTAATAACATTTCGCTCATTAATCAACATCGATTTTTCAACAAAATACTCTTTGTCTGCTGGTTTTAATTTCTAATGAAATTATATATTTTGAAACCCAATAATTTGAAGAGAATTGATGCCTTATTTTATCGGGATAGACGGCGGCGGTACAAAGACACGCGGAATACTTACCGATCAAAATCTCAAAGTTATCAAAACTGCAGAAACCGGGGCGGCAAATCCCCACATTGTAGGTTTTGAAAAATCATCGGAAACACTTTTTAATTTGATTAAAAATTTATCCGGTAAACTAAGTGAAATTTTTATTGCTGCCGGAATTTCGGGAGCCGGTCGCGTAGGAGAAGCTGAAAGACTTAAAAAAAGTATCATTGCTCAAACAAAAAAATCAAAAATAAAAATCTCCGGACTGGAAATTACAAGTGATGCGTTAACAGCCCTTGAAGGTGCTTTTTCCGGAAAACCCGGTATGATGTTAATTGCCGGCACCGGTTCTATATTAATTTATAAAAACAATCCAGGTAAAATTTTACGAGTTGGCGGCTACGGAAGGTTGATCGGTGATGAAGGGAGCGGCTATTCAATCGGCAGAAAAGGTTTGGCGATCGTTTCAAAGTCTTTTGACAAGCGTATTAAAAAAAATATCCTTACAAATAAAATTTTAGACAAATTAAAAATCTTCGGTAGAGACGAATTTATTTATAAAGTCAATTCACCCGGATTCGATATTGCTTCGATTGCACCAATTGTAATTCAAGCGGCAAAGCAAGGAGACATCTTAAGCAGAAAAATATTAAACGAAGAGGTTAACGAACTTATTAATCATATTGAAACCGCTGCTAAGAATTTCAAATCAAAAAAAATCCCTTTATGCTTTTATGGCGGTTTGATCTTAGAAAGTAATTATTACTCTAATCTCTTAAAAAGAAAGATTAAATCAAGATTTGAAAATATACTAATTCAAAAAGCCGAATATCCGCCAGAGCGTGGTGCGGTATTATTAGCTAAAAAATTTTTCATAACCGGTAAACAATAAAAATATGATAGTAAAAAAATCTACCTTGCACAATAAATCAGTACCTAAAACCAAAAACCCTTGGAGCTGGATACCAACACTCTACTTTGCGGAAGGATTACCCTACGTAATTGTAATTACACTCTCAGTTATAATGTATAAGCGGCTTGGTATTTCAAACGCAGATATTGCTCTATATACAAGCTGGCTTTATCTGCCGTGGGTAATTAAACCTCTCTGGAGCCCGATTGTAGATATACTGCGCACAAAACGGTTTTGGATTATTACAATGCAATTAATTATCGGTGCCGCGTTAGCCGGTGTTGCGTTTACAATTCCAGCGCCTGATTTTTTCCAGTTTACACTTTTGTTTTTCTGGCTCTTAGCTTTCAGCTCGGCAACTCATGATATTTCTGCCGATGGATTTTATATGCTTGCGTTGAATGAAAACCAACAATCATTCTTCGTAGGGATACGAAGTACATTTTACAGATTTGCAATGATAGCCGGACAAGGTCTGCTTGTTATACTTGCCGGCAACCTTGAAAGTGCATTTTCCGTTTCACCGGCAGAAGTTAAAGTGATTGCCAATCCGCAAAAATTTTTCGAGCAGACCATTCAAATTGATTCGATGAGTGTTAAACCGGTACCCGGAGCTTTAAGCATTGTTGCTAATCCTTCTGTCATAGAAATTGGAACAAAACCGATAACAAAAGAGTCGGTCGGGTTTTATACAAATTTTGCGAGACGTTTCAATACAATGAACGGATTCAACCTTAACGAACTTGCCGTGCCGGATACAATAATAGATAATGAATTAGTTGGAAATGTCGCAATCATAAAATTCCATTTATCGAAACAACCGGATGAAGGAGACGAATATTTTGTAAATGTCGATTTTCTTGAGGGTAATAATGGCTTCACGATTATTGAAGGAGAATCTTTCAAGTTCACATCATACAATTGGAACAAACCGGCATTTTCCGTAATTCAAATCGATCAGAATATACAGAGTAGAACCGAAGCCGTATTTAAAATACAATCCGATAAAATTCCCGTTGCCTGGATGATCACAATTGGTGTTGTCGCATTGCTATTTGTTTTCTTTTTCATTTATCACAAATTCGTTTTGCCGGTGCCGACAAATGATAAATCTGTAGTGGATACTTATAGAAGTTCAGCATTGAAAGAATTCTTCAGGACTTTTTTCAGATTCTTTGAGAAAGAAAAAATTCTAATCATAATCGGCTTTTTACTGTTATACCGTTTAGGTGAATCGCAGCTTGTAAAAATGGCTGCGCCATTCCTACTCGACCCTCGTTCTGTTGGCGGATTAGGATTAGGAACCGCCGATGTTGGATTCATTTACGGCACGGTAGGAATGATTGCCCTTGTGCTCGGCGGAATACTCGGCGGTTTCGCTATTTCGAAAAACGGATTAAAAACCTGGCTCTGGTGGATGTTGATTGCTATCAATTTGCCTAATACTGTTTATGTATATATGTCTTATACACAACCGGCAAATATGTGGATTATCTACGCATGTGTTGCAATTGAACAATTTGGATACGGATTTGGTTTTACAGCATATGTAATGTACATGATTTTTATTTCCGAAGGTGAATACAAAACTTCTCATTATGCAATTGCAACCGGGTTCATGGCTCTTGGTATGATGGTGCCCGGCATTTTTAGCGGATTCATCCAGGAAGCAATTGGATATAAATACTTTTTCATTTGGGTTTGCATAGCAACTATTCCATCTTTCATCGTAGCTAAGTTTATTCCGTTAAGCAAAAATTTCGGGAAGAAAAAAGAAGATGCACAATCCCTTCAGGAAGCGGAACAATAAAGTGAAAATATTTCCGAACAAGTTAATTACTTCTTTCGTCTTATCACCTAACAATTGGAGACATGTTGAATTCCGAACAGATTATAGAAGTTAGAGGCCTTACAAAAAAATTTAAAAGTCTCGTCGCAGTTAACAATCTCGACTTAAATGTTTATCGCGGTGATGTATTTGGATTTTTAGGCCCAAACGGTGCCGGCAAAAGCACAACGATAAGAATGCTTCTTTCATTGATCAAACCGACTGACGGATCAATTAAAATTTTCGGTATGCCTTTAAAAGAGAATCGCGAAAAAATTTTAAGAAAGGTCGGTGCAATTGTAGAAAAGCCCGATTTTTACATGTATCTCTCCGCTTACAAGAATTTAGAAATACTTGGTAAACTTTGCGGTGCAGATACATCAAAGAAAAAAATTATGGAGATGCTCGAACTTGTTGGATTAGCTAACCGTTACAAAAGCAAAGTAAAAACATATTCGCACGGTATGAAACAACGCCTCGGTATTGCACAAGCTCTTCTGCATGATCCCGAATTAATTATTCTTGATGAACCAACAACCGGGCTCGATCCCCAGGGAATGAAAGAGATACGCGACTTAATTCTTTACTTAAGCAAAGTTAAAAACAAAACAATTTTTCTTTCATCTCATATTTTAAGAGAAGTTGAAATAATCGCTTCAAGAATGATAATAATTAATAAAGGAACAACCCGGGTAGAAGGTACCGTTGAAGAATTGCTTAAGTCCGATACTGTAAGCGTAACGTTTGAGGTTGATGATATTTCAAAAGCAATTGAAGTACTTAATTTTACAATGTGGAATAAAAATTTCAAATCGAAGGAGAAAAATCAAATTCTGCTCGAAATGCCGCAAAACGAAGTT
Source organism: Bacteroidota bacterium (assembly GCA_040755055.1). GTDB lineage: Bacteria > Bacteroidota > Ignavibacteria > Ignavibacteriales > Melioribacteraceae > DYJK01. The sequence continues at coordinate 43,397 of JBFMBS010000013.1, read as the reverse complement.
GCCGATTTAAACAAACATTTTATCGAAAACGGGATCTCGGTACGTGCTGTTATCCCGGTAAAATCTCTCGAAGATTATTTCTTAAAGATTACCGAAGGAGGCGATAAATGACAACTCTAATTTATACCGAGCTCCAAAAGATCTTTAAGAAATGGAGAACATATATCGGTTTTATTGCAATTGGAATTCTCGTTCCAATCGTTCAGACAGCCCTCTATTTTACCGGTGATGATTATATAAGGGCGCTTACACGTACCTTTCAAGACTCATTTTTTATGGTTGGCAATCTTTTTAACGGTTACCTTGTTGCAAACCTGATTCTAAACTCTTTGTTTATTCATTTTCCGTTTTTGATTGTTCTTGTCGGCGGTGATATTCTTGCTAACGAAGCTACGTCCGGTACTTACCGTATGCTGCTTACACGGCCGGTTTCGCGGTTCCAGGTAGTTACCGCAAAATATATTGCCGGGATGATATACGTAACAATTCTGTTGGCGTGGCTCGCATTTTTAAGTCTTGGTATAAGCTGTTTAATTTTTGGAACCGGCGAATTAATTTCCTTCCGCGGTAAATTAATTATCTTTGCCGCCGATGATGTACTTTGGCGTTTTGCCTCTGCTTATTTTTTTGCTTTAATAAGTATGGGAACTGTATTCGCTCTTTCGTTTTTCTTCTCATCTCTTGTTGAAAATGCTATTGGACCGATTGTAGCAACAATGGCACTAATTATTATTCTTCTTATTCTTTCTGCATTGCCGGTTGAAATACTTCAGAATCTGTCACCGTATTTCTTTACATCGCACATGGCTGTGTGGAGTAGTTTTTTCGATGACCCGGTTGATTATGCAGATGTATGGCGCTCGGGGTCGGTTCTGCTTGGACACATAGTTGGTTTGTATTTAATTACAACTTACATCTTCCTCAAAAAAGATATTTTAAGTTGAAAAATCACGGAGAAGTTATCATGAAAAAGTTTATGATTTTAATTCTATCAATTCTAATTTCCAATTCATTTGCACAAACTAAAGACGCAGATAAAATCCTTGGTGACGTAAAAAAGAAATTCGAAGCCATCCGCGATTATGAAGTTGATGTAAACATCAAACTCGATTTTGAATTCGTTAAAATGCCAGATACGAAAGCTAAAATATATTTCAAGCAGCCGGATAAAGTAAAAATCGATTCAAAAGGTTTTGCAATGCTTCCTAAACAGAGCATTAATTTTTCTCCTACGCAACTACTCAAAGGTGATCATACGGCTCTATATGCTCGCTCCGAATCATTGGATGGAATTAACACGGATGTAATTAAAATTATTCCCAACAGCGACTCAGCAGATGTCATTCTTACAACACTTTGGGTAGATCAATCACAAAAAGTTATACGCAAAATAGAAACAACCGGTAAGCGCACCGGGACTGCCAAGGTAGAATTAGCATACGATAACAAAAATCTTGGGCTTCCATCGCAAATAAAATTTACTCTTAATTCGGATTTGGCTGAGACAAAAAAAGAAGTCCCCCAACAACAGCAAAACGAACAAGATGAACATAGAAGATGGAACGATCGAAGCAATTTTTCGGGTAATGTTATCGTTACCTATTCAAACTACAAAATCAATAAAGGAATACCGGATAGTATTTTTGAAGAGAAAAAATAGCGCTGATTTTCAGCGCTACTATCCCTTAATTTGTATATTGCTTCTAAGCAAACCGCAATTTATTTTACAAACAACAAATTAAGGAACACTCCCCCGAAGCTGTTTACCATAATGTTCAAAATTCTCTTTACAAATAACCCAACAATATGGAGGCAGTATGAAACATCTTTTTTTCTCATCCATTCTATTTTTAACCCTTATAAGTCAAACTGGCGCACAAAGTTCGATACTTCTCGGTGTCAATGTCGGAATCATAAAACACTTTGATAATGGCTTTGGCGGTAACTTTACAGCAGCAAATTATATTACAGATCGCTTAGCGTTAAGTTTTTCATACGGTTTCTTTTCGTGGAATGATGAAACAGACATAAATGAATTGAGCAGATATGGTTACATTACAAAAAAGAAAAATAATGCGTTACAACCTATCACTGTTGGAATAAAATACTATTTCGGACGATTAAATATCAATCCATATTTTGGTTTAGAGTGGGGTTTGAATATTTTGAAGAAAAATTACTACTTCCCGATTTCTTCACACCAGGTTAACGAGTTTACAATTTACGATTATACAAAACTAGTTAGGTCCGAACTATTCGCTTCTTTTGGTTTAGAGTTTGGTATAATGTTAGGATTAGCACAAAATTTTAGTGTCAACTTCGGAATGAGAAATCATTGGGGTGGTAATACTACATATCCTACATTCAGCACGGGATTAGTTTACGGCATATAGTTAAAAGTAAGAGTTGTCACAAAAGTAATAGTTCAAACTTGTTCGCCGAAGGAGAATAAAAAATCTGCGGAAACCTGGCTGCCGTCAGGCAAGTTCTGTTTTAACCAGAATTTATCTGTGTGCTATTCATCTTTTGTGACAACCCTATTTCTTATTACAATTTATTTGAACCGACGATATTCACACCTACTTCAATATCCTCGGCAACTTTATTCCCTATTAGTTGGTTATCAACTTTGTAATCGGAAAGCTTAACATTAAATTTTGCACGGACTCCCAATAGATCACCTGGTGCTCGTTTTTTAGTTTGTTCGCTCTCTTCAAGGTAGGATGCTTCTGTATCAACTGTTAATTCCTTAGTCACACCGTGAAAAGTAAAATCACCTTTCACTTTAAATTCAAGTCTGTTTTCACCAATGGCTTTAACGTTGGATACCGACTTTATCTCGAAAGTAATATCGGGATATTTTTCGGCATTAAACCAATTCGGTCCGCGTAGGTGCTGGTTGCGCAGTTCAATACCGGTATTCATTGAAGCAACTTTAACAGATATTTTCCCTTTTAATGTTTTTGCAAAATTAGCCGGGTCAAATGAAACTGTCCCTGATACACCGCTTGCAGTACCGGTTATATCTTCAAGCGGCATAGTGCTGAAAAATGAAACATGGTTTCTACCGTTTTCATCTGAAAAATTAAAGGTCTGTGTACCCGCTGCCTTTACTTTAAAATCTTGCGCAGATAAAAAGGAGTTGCCTAAAAGTAGAACTAAGAATACTCTAATTAATTTATTCATAATGCCCTCAATATTGATTGTAATTTTTTCTATTTCTGAAAAGAAAGAATAAAATACCGCCTATTAAAACTGATGCACCGCTGATTACCAAACTCAAATCTAGTCCCCAGACAAACTTGTTCTCCCATTTTTTTTCCGTCCAGCCGAAAAGTTCATCCTTTGTTTCAACAAGAACTTGTGTTTTGGTGAATATCTCTCCCCCGAATATTTGCCAAACTAATAATGATACTACAAATGTTGAAAGAACAATTAGCAGAATTGTTTTTTGTTTACTGTTCATTTTTCACCCCGATCATATTCGGACACAATATACTATATAACAAATAAAAAATCACCGTAGTTCGTCAAATTGAATATCATATTTAATTGGTTTAATTTTTCGATGTTGTTATACAAATACAAAAAATTTTGAAGGAAAATCATGAAAATTCACGAATACCAGGCAAAAGAATTACTTAAAAAGTTTGGCGTACCAATCCAGGATGGGGTTGCAATCAAAGACCTATCGGAGTTCGATTCTGCAATTACAGCGCTTCAATCCAGGGGAATCAACCAGTTTGTCGTTAAATCACAGATACATGCCGGTGGAAGAGGTAAAGGAAAACTCTACGATCCTGAAAACCGCAACGAATTAATACAAGAAGGTGGGGTTAAATTCACAACATCGTCTGACAAAGCAAAAGAATATGCTCATAAGATGCTCGGTAATTTGTTAGTAACTCACCAGACCGGCAACGAAGGTAAAATAGTAAAAACACTCTTTATTGCCGAAGGTTTAGATTATAAGAAAGAATTGTATTTGGGAATATTGCTTGATAGAAGCGTTTCTAAAAATGTTATAATGGCTTCAACTGAAGGCGGTGTTGAAATTGAAAAGGTAGCAGAAGAAACACCCGATAAAATTTTGAAAGTGTGGATCGATCCTTCAGTAGGTTTACAATCTTACCAGGCACGCGAACTCGCTTTTGGACTCGGTTTAATAGGTGCGGCGTTCAAGAGTTTTCTTGGATTCATTCAAAAACTTTATAAAGCTTATGAAGAAACAGACGCCTCGCTGCTCGAAATTAATCCTCTTATAATAACCAATGATGATCGTATTGTAGCTCTTGATGCAAAAATGAATTTCGACGACAATGCATTGTACCGCCATCCCGAAATTGCTGCTTACCGTGATCTTGACGAAGAAGAACCTCTCGAAATAGAAGCATCAAAATATAATTTGAACTACATCAAACTCGACGGCAATGTTGGCTGTATGGTTAACGGTGCCGGACTTGCAATGGCAACAATGGATATTATAAAATTAGCCGGCGGCGAACCGGCAAATTTTCTTGATGTTGGCGGCGGTGCTAACAAAGAAACCGTTGCTAACGGATTTAAGATCATCTTAGCCGATCCAAACGTCAAAGCAATTTTAATAAATATATTCGGCGGTATCGTTCGCTGCGATCGTGTTGCACAAGGTGTTATCGATGCCGTTAAAGAAATTCATGTTACCGTTCCGGTTGTTGTACGTCTTGAAGGTACAAACGCAGAACTTGCAAAAGAGATGCTCGAAAATTCGGGCTTAAATTTTGAAGTTGCAATTACATTACAAGAAGCAGCACATAAAGTAACTTCTGTTTTACATATGGAAAGTGTTGCTTAAAAAATTAACCTGACCTTCAAGGTTTTAAGACCTTGAAGGTCGAAAGTAATTATGATAGAAATAAGAATAACATCGGAAGCCGCTCTTGCTCTTCTATTAGATAGAATGAGATTCGAGCTTCATCAAAGACAAAAGTCCGGATTAGTAAAGAAAGAATTGCGCCTGGAAGATTTGAGGTACAAAGAACTCTATTCAATTGTAGAAGCTTCCGTTTTTGATACAATATTTTTAATGCCGGTCGAACTCATTACACACCAGACAAATTTATTATCAATAATCACAGACGCCATTAAATCTTTATCACGTATATTTCATAAAGAGCAATTTTTACTCTTCAAACCAAAGCAAGCCGAAAAGTTAATAGAGCCAATAATTATTTATCTGAACCAGCAAACTAACTCCGAAGAATACCGCAATAACTAGAATATTATTTTAATCATACCAACAGTCTTAAATTGCTTTTTATCATTTCCTTAATGATTTTAATCATTAATTAAATTTTTATTTGCTAAGTTGTATTAGAAAATTTTACCTCCTTGATTTCGAAAAGCAATTAAATCTTTACCCATATAGATACATAGATACTTTAATTGTGTAATCAACCTGGAGGTTGCATGAAAAAAATATTTACATTGTTCTTCATTTTATCTTTGCTTATGATTTTCACAACTTGTAAGAAGAGCGAAGACAATCCAACCGAACCAACACCAACTAATGAAAGCGCAACCGGAACGGTTTCATCAACCGGAAGCGGCAGTATCAAAACAGATTCAGGTTACGAGATTTATGTAATTGCCGGAGCTGTTCCGCAAAATCAGAACGGTCAATCCGCAGAAGTAACTTTTTCAATCGAGACACCGGTGACACCTCCAAAAGAAGTTTCGGCATCTGTAGAAAAAAGGGGTGAATACACTAAACTTGGTCCGGAAGGATTTTATTTCAGGTGGCCGGTGCGTGTTGTTTTTCCGTACAAAAATACTACCGATCCTTCCGAACTAAAGTTACTCCACTATGATGGTATTTCGGAATCGTGGGAAATAGTTCCAATATCTATGGTTGACAAAGACAAAAAAGTAGTCGGCGCCGATGTGTTAGAATTGGGTTACTACCTGGTTGCCAAGGTTGGGCAGAATCCTCCTAAAACTATGGCAGAAGATTCAGATGGCGGTTTCGAATTTCAAGGTGAACCAAATTATTACTATACATTAACAGTAGCATCGGTAACCAACTTTAAATATGCATGGCAAGCTGCTGCCTGGTACAGCGGAAACATTGTTGGGTCATCCGGCTCGACCGGTTCTTATCCTACCGGCGGACCAAAACCACCCACACATGTTCATTTAGTACAAGCTACTTATCAAATCTGGATTACAAGAACAACACCGGGAACATTATCAACGTTGCCGCAAATTTATACCTACTCTGTTCCGGCAAGCGGAACAATATCACAGCCGGTAACATACATGGGACCATTATCATCAGGTGAAGGATGGACAACTTTAAGTATGCCCGGCGTAGGACAATGGATTGAGGGAAGACCGGATGGTTGGCCGGTTCCAACTGAAACTTACGGCACCGGTCAGTTTCAAGCAACTTTAACCTGGGTTAATAATAACAGCCACAACACAGATGTTGATTTGCATTTGTTTGGTCCAAATAATATGCATGTCTATTACAGCTACCCAACTTCGACAGATGGTTCTTTAGCTCTTGATCGCGATTGGAGATACGTTAACGGAAATGCTACTGAAAATATTTACAGCACCGGTGCAATGCCTACCGGTTCGTACTCAATAAAAGTTAATTTATATGGAGGTGATCCGGTAGATTTCAGCGTAAGAATAATTAAAAAGGGTACGACTAAAAGTTATTCCGGGAGAGTTACAACCGTAAACAGCGGTGATGACGAAACCAAAATGATTACGGTAGATACATTTACATGGCAGTAATTTTATAAAGCCGGTTCTCAAACCGGCTTTTATTTTTTCTTTTTTTTTCATTACTGAGAAACAATACTTATAATCCTTTTTAACTGAAGTGAACAAAAGCTATTAATTAATCCAAATTCAAATGTGACAAACATTGTCTTATTCGGCATAAATGTTGTTAAATAAAGATTAAAAAGATCGTTCAATGGAACTGACGTTAACCGGCGAATATGCAGTAAGAGTATTAATCTACATTGCAACAAACCCAGAAAAAAAATCTTTTCACATTAAAGAGCTCTCGAAGGAATGCGCGGTGCCGGACCAGTATCTTAGAAAAATAATTCCTCAGCTTACTAAATCCGGGATATTGACTTCTCAAAGAGGCAACGGCGGCGGAGTAAGTCTTTCAAAACTTTCAGATAAAATTTCTCTGTTGGAAGTAATCGAATCAGTCGAGGGAGAAATATTTTTAAATAAATGTTTGATCTCGTCGGAATTCTGTAACCGAACAAGTTGGTGCGAAGTTCATTGTGTGTGGATTGAAGCCCGTGAAAGAATGAGAGATACTCTTTCCAGCAGATCGATAAAATATTTAGCGGAGCAGAGCATACTCAACAAACATAAATTATCAGCTTAACTAATTAACAAAGGAGTAAAATATGGATCCGGTTCTCTTAGCAAGAATTCAATTTGCTATGACTGTAGGATTTCACTTTCTATTTCCCCCATTAACTATCGGGTTGGCGTGGCTGCTCGTAATTGTTGAATTACTTGGATGGAAAAGAAAGGATGAAGTCTATGTAAAGATCGGGAAATTTTTCGGCAAGATACTTGGGTTGATCTTTGCTGTAGGGGTAGCAAGCGGTGTTGTTATGGAATTCCAATTTGGAACAAACTGGGCAGAGTATTCCAAATTTGTCGGCGATATTTTTGGTGCGCCTCTTGCGGCAGAAGGTGTGTTTGCTTTCTTCCTCGAATCAACTTTTCTCGGTCTTTACCTTTTCGGACGTAATAAAGTCTCGAAAGGAGTTCATTGGTTTTCAATTTTCATGGTTGCTGTCGGTTCAACAATTTCTGCATTCTGGATTTTAGTTGCAAACTCATGGCAGCAAACACCGGCCGGTTATGTTTTGAGAAACGGTCGTGCGGAATTAACCGACTTTTGGGGAGCAGTATTCAACCCATCAACACTTCCGCGTTTTTTCCATACCGTTGATGCCGCCTTAATTTCAGGTGCATTTTTGATGACAGGTGTTGCCGCTTATTTAATTATTAAAGGGAAAGAAGTTGAAACTGCGAAAAAGGCGATAAAGGTTGCGGTAATTTTTGGTTTAATCACTTCCCTACTTGAAGTATTTCCATTTGGACATGAATCCGGTAGGCAAGTTGCACAAACACAACCGGAAAAATTTGCGGCTATTCAAGGTTTATACACAACACAAAGCGGTGCGCCTATAATGGTATTTGCAGTACCGGTTGATAATCCGCCGGACTTAAAAGCACCGATTGAAATTCCAGGATTATTAAGCTGGCTTGCATTTGGTGATGTGAATGCGCAGATAAAAGGTATTAATGAATTTCCAAAAGATGAGGTGCCTCCGTTGTTTCTTACTTTCGTTTCTTATCATAACATGGTTTTGTTAGGATTGTTTTTCATACTTGTTATGTTGATCGCCACATTTAAATTATGGAAGCAAACGCTCTGGCAAAGTAAAAAATTGTTGAAGTTAATGACATGGTCGATTCCTCTTCCGTTAATTGCTTGCCAGCTTGGATGGATTGCCGCCGAGGTAGGAAGACAGCCGTGGATAGTTTACAAATTAATGAAGACGAGCGAGGCAGCATCAGTTACAGTCTCCGCCGGTGAAATTTTGTTTTCCATAATTTTATTTGGAATAATTTATATCCTACTATTTGCTCTATTCGTTTTCTTACTTGTAAAGGAAATTAAACACGGACCAGAACCGGTTGGAACAAAGGAGGTAACACTATGATCGACTTAAACACAATATGGTTTTTGCTTGTGGCTGTTTTAATCATCGGCTACGCTATCCTTGACGGTTTCGATCTAGGTGTTGGAATACTCCACATCTTCACAAAGGACGAAACCGAAAAGAGAATTAACATAAATGCAATAGGTCCGGTTTGGGATGGAAATGAAGTATGGTTATTAACCGGGGGTGGAGCTCTTTTTGCAGCTTTCCCGGTTGTATATGCAACAGTATTCAGCGGATTCTACTTAGCGTTGATGCTGCTGCTTACCGCTTTAATCTTAAGAGCCGTTTCTTTTGAATTCAGAGGAAAGGTTTTAGATGATAAATACAAAAAAATCTGGGATTGGTCGTTTGGTTTCGGAAGTCTATTAATAGCTCTGTTACTCAATGTAGCATTCGGGAATATTCTTCGAGGAATTCCGATAGATGCAGCCGGTAATTTTACCGGTTCGTTCTTTGGTCTGCTGAATCCTTATGCTATACTTGTAGGATTAACGGGTGTAATACTTTTCGCTATGCACGGTGCTGTTTACATGACCATAAAAACTGAAGGTGCACAACTTGAAAAAATGATCAAATGGGCAAATAATAGTTGGATTGCTTTTGTTATTCTATATTTACTCACAACACTCGCAACTTTCTTCTTTGCACATTTTTTATTTGACGGTGTAATGAGCAATCCGTTATTCTGGGTTTTGTTTATCCTTTTGCTCGTTTCAATATTTTATTTGCCGATAGGGTTAAAAAGCAGCAAATTCTTTCTATCATTCATTGCATCATCAGTTATAATAGCATCGGTAATAGGACTAAGCGCAGTTAGTTTATTTCCACGACTAGTTCCTTCAATAACCGATCTTTCTTATAGTCTTACTGTTTATAATGCCTCCTCTTCGCAATACACACTTAATGCAATGCTGATTATAGCTCTGATTGGAATGCCTCTTGTTATCGGGTACACTATTTTCATTTATAAAGTATTCAAGGGAAAAGTTGTTATAACAAAAGAGAGTTATTGATTTTTATTCATAACGATAATAAAAAAACCGTTCGTCAATTGGCGGGCGGTTTTTTGTTTTTGTTTTTATATTTAGTCATGTTCTTAAAGAAATTGAAAAAATAATTGAAACACTTATCCATAATATTATTCTTTACTCTTACCACAATTTCGTTTTCACAACAAGTTTATATTTCCAAGGGATATACCGGGACCGGCGAACCAATTGATCTCGCTTACAACAGAAAAGTCGAGTTTAATCAATCAATGTGTATAATACTTAATAACGGGAAGACAAATTTTCCACAAAACTTCATTTTTCTATTTATTGATATCGTTACAAAATCCGGAAGGGATAACCAGCTAAGTAAGATGATCAGACCGGAGAAAAATTCAAGCTGGCTCTTAGAAAAATTTAAATTTGTAAAAGAGGGCAACTACGAGATTTACTTCACGGATTTTAATCGCAAAAAAATTGCCAGCACTTCAGTATCAGTCGCTAAGAAAGAGAAAAAGAAAGTAGAAGTTCTCCCAGAAATTAAACCGGAATTAAGAATAATTTTTTCAAGGCGGATTCAAAACAATAATCCATTTAATGTAATAGATAAAGTTTCGATGGGAAGAGATGGTGGTGAAGTTTACATTAATATAATAAACAACAAACCCCTCAATACCAATACACTGTTGCTTAATATCCGGCGCAGATCAAAGACTATTAATGATTATGATGAGTTTGTTGACTCAAAAAAGTTTCAAATTAACTCCGGGTGGAATAATACTTTCTTTAAATATAAGTTCGGAAAAACCGGGCAATATAAAATCAATCTGCTTAACGAAAAGGAATTATTAATCAAAACGGCTTATATTTCAGTAGAAAATTAGAATGGATAAAATATGAAAGGAATTATTCTTGCCGGCGGTTCGGGCACGCGTATGTACCCGATATCCAAAATTTATAGTAAACAGCTTACACTGATTTACGATAAACCCCTTATTTATTATCCCTTATCTATTCTTATGCTTGCCGGTATCCGGGAAGTTTTAATTATTTCGAATGAAGAAACAATCCCTCTCTATAAAAAATTATTTGAGGATGGATCGCAAATAGGTTTGAAAATTGATTATGCAGTACAAAAAGCACCAAACGGAATTGCCGAATCATTTATCATTGGGGACAAATTTATCGGGGGCGATTCCGTTTCACTGATACTCGGCGATAACATATTTTACGGTAAACTTGATTTCTATTACAATGCAGTAAAACAATCGCGTAAAGGGGCAACAATTTTTGCTTACCAGGTAAACGATCCGCGGCGTTATGGCATTGTTGAGTTTGATAAGAGAGGTAAAGCAATCAGCATTGAAGAAAAACCGGAACGTCCGAAATCAAATTTTGCGGTTCCCGGTTTATATGTTTATGATAACCGCGTAGTTGAAATCTCAAAAAACTTAAAACCTTCCTCACGCGGTGAACTGGAAATTACCGATGTTAATAAAACTTATCTTGAGAAAGGCGAACTTTTTGTTGAAATGATAGGACGCGGTGTTGCATGGCTCGATACCGGGACACCGGAAGCTCTACTTCAAGCATCTCAATTTTTTGGTGTTATTGAAGACCGGCAAGGATTGAAAGTTGCTTGTATCGAAGAGATAGCATTTCAAAAGGGATTTATTACCAAACCGCAATTCGAGAAATTAATTGCCGGCATTCCAAAATCGATCTACCGCAATTATCTTGAAAAAATATTGAACGAATAAGAACTAACCGAAACATTTCGTTGTTCGGAAATAAAAACTAAAAAATGAATAATAGATCTATAGTTAACTATTTACTGATAGCCCTGGGCTGGATTTGTGTAGTTATGGGAATCATCGGAATTTTTGTGCCGGTATGGCCTACAACAGTATTTTTCTTAATAGCAGCATGGAGTTTCGCGAAAAGTTCGGAACGATTTTACAGCTGGCTGATCAACCACCAAAAATTCGGAAGGTTTATAAGAGATTACAGAGAACACCGCGGTATGCAGTTAAAATCAAAAATAATTGCTGTTACAATGATTACGTTTGTTATCGGATCTTCGGCAATTTTTTTTACCGGCGAACTTTGGCTGAGAATAATTCTTGTTGTTATTGCTGCCGGTGTAATTTGGTATATATTATCCTTGAACACTATCAACAAAACCGTTACCACTTCCGACTAAAAAACATGCAAGTTAATTATCTAAAATCTCTCATTTAGTAGAGGCTTATTTTATTAAAGTTTATTATCTTTAATAAAAGTATTATCATCAAATATCCGGTTAGGAGACTTAAAAATAATGGGTTTGTTCTCGTCTAAATCAAGAAATGAGATCGAAAAATTAATTGAAGAGAACGATGAATTAAAGAACACACTTCACAGTTTTGTTCAGAAACACCAGAGCTTGAATGAATTAGAGAACAAGCTAAATGAGGTTACAAAAGAGCTTTCAGATCTTTCCCACAAGAGCGATCTTCTAAAAAAAGAAACACACCAGCTAGAAGAAATTCATAAAAACAAAAAAAATTCGGTAGAGCAATTAACGGATTCATTAAAACAGCTCGAGGATCAGAAGGCAATTCTTGAAGGTTCTCTTTCAAATCTTTTATCCACCACCCAGGTTTCCGAAGAAGCTTTAAGCCAGATTGCGGATAAAGAAGCAGATTTCGGCAAACTGAATAAACAATACAACGAACTTCTTTCCTCGTTCGAAAAACTGACCGTTGAATATAAAAACACGCAAGAAAATATTTCCTCGTTAAGAATTGAAGAGGAACGAGTTAACAATTTGATCAGCCGTTTCGGCGGAAATGTTGACGAAGCGCTTCAACAAATGAAAAATGACGAAGAGCTTGCTGCCGAAAAACTTAATCAGTTAAGGATAGAAGAGAATAAAAAATATGCACTGATCAAGAGTCTCGATGAAAAAATTTCGCTGAACGAAGAAATAAAATCAAATCTTGAGAATGCAATTGCAACTCTTATTGCCCAAATAGCCGAGAAAGAAAAATTATTTACCGAATATTTTACAGAGCGCGATGCGATCCTCGATGAACTCCGTTCGAAACAAAAAGAATTTGACGAATTCAACTATAAATATAATTTTCAGCGTGAAAACATAGACAAACTCGAAATTGATGTTAAACAGCTTACAGAAAAGCGCGATTCTCTATACGAAGAAGTACGAAAACTTGATCAAGTTAAAAATGATCTCCAGGAAAACCTCTTATACTTAAAGAAAGAAGAAGAAAGTTATTCGGAATCGATTTCCGGCAAACAAAAAACTATAGATGAACTTGAAAAAAGAAAATTTGAGATCGAAGAGAGTCACTTAAAAGTCGAAAACAGTTTTTCACAAATACTCACTAAATTTTCCGATGAACTAAATTCATCCAAGATAAGATTGAATGATTTACGCCAGGAACTATTAGATAAAGAAAAAGAAATTTCTCAAAAGGAAAGACTGCTGCTGGAGAAAACTTCACAAATTGCCGAATACGGCGGCTTAAATAAAATTCTACAAAAAGAAAGGAACGCTGCCGAACAAATTGTAAACAACTTGAAAGAGCAGCAACTTGAACTTGGCGAAGAATTAGCAGTACTCAGAGATAAAGTAAATAAACAGAGAAATACCCTTGTCCAGCTACGGGCTGAAACAGATGGCTTAGAAACAAAAAAGGATTCTCTCGAAAGAGAATTGCGCCAGCTATTCAACCAAACAAGTGAAAGCTATTCAAATCTGGAAGAAACAAAACTGAAGATTCAGCAAGAAGTATTGGAGAGTCAAAAAGAACTTGATGATCTAAGAAGCATTGTGTCGCAACTTAAAAATGAATTACGCGATCTTAAAGTTGAAACAGCTAATGTAGAAACACAAAAAGAAGAATATACATCCAAAATTACCGAGCTGATTGCTATGGAGAAAAATCTAAAATTCAAAATCTCCGAGCATGAGAAAAAATTAGAAAATTTTTGAGAGAAAAGCTGAAAACTTGTTTCAAGCTTCCGGGTGACTAACATCATTGTTAATGAAACTCACCGCTATTTTTGATTTTACAACGAATAAGTTTATTTTGCAAATAGCTGGTCTTAAGTATCCCTGAAATAAATTGAAAAAATCCTGATGAATAGAAAAATTACAACCTCGATCTCATTTTTGATATTATTCTTTATATCAATAATTAACACCGCACAAAATCATCCGGCTGCCGATTCATTAAAGTATAAATCCAATCCTAATTACATTCTGCAGATGAGAATGTTCGATCTTTACAAAACAAAGCAAGCCGATATTGTTATGCTCGGTAATTCACTTACAGCCGGAGCCAATTGGGCAGAGCTGCTTGGCAGATCCAACGTTGTAGGAAGAGGAATCACCGGGGATATTTTACAAGGATTTTATGCACGCATGAGCACTGTTTATAAACTTAAACCCAAGATAGTTTTTATCTGCGGAGGATTAAACGACATATACGCATGGACCCCGGTTGAAGATGTTTATTACAACTACATAAGAATAGTTACTTCGCTCCAGGCAAGAAACATTATCCCGGTTATTCAATCTACAACATATGCTTCCCGTGATTATGCAAAAGAATGGGGTGGCACACCTGAAGTTAATTTGGGCAGAAACAAAGAAGTTGATAAACTGAATAAATTACTCTACGAATATGCAAAGAAAAACAATATTGATTATATTGATATTGTTTCTAAAATGTCCACACGCGATAATTACTTGAGACCGGAACTTACGTGGGATGGTGTTCACTTTAATGCCGAAGGTTATAAAATTTGGGCTCGCGAAATAGAAAAAGTTTTGACTAAATATAAATTCTAATTATTTGTACGAATATTTAAAGGAAATTAAATGGCTCCCGATAATAAAACACGGCAACCAATTTATATAATTGCAATTGCAATACTTATACTTTTTGCTGCTTCATTTCTAAACATTGATTATGAAATTTCAGCTCTTAGACTGCGCACTATCGATCTATTATCAGACATCCGCCAAGATTCTTCAGAGGAAATGCTGAACATAAATGAAGTAAAATTTTCACCTACGGTAATTGAAGCACGGATCAATTTTGCCGATGGTTTGAGATCAATTGAAAATTTCTTTTCGGCAGAGGCTGATAAAATTAGAGAAGCCGGTTCTCTACTATCGTCACAAGGAGTTAAAACATCGCTCATCGGCAATACGAAACAACTTTCATATTTTTACAGCACATTGAAATCTGCAAAAACAAACGGAGTCCGAATAGCACACTTCGGCGATTCAGCCATTGAAGGTGATCTCATTACTTCGGACATTAGAGAAAAATTGCAATCTAAATTTGGAGGCAACGGGGTTGGCTGGCTCGGAATTGTTTCTCAAGATATTACATTCAGACTTACAACCAAACATTCATTTTCGGATAACTGGGAAAGTGCAGCACTCTACACAAGCAACCCGAAAGGACTTCCACTCGGTATCAGTGGAGAGATTGCAATACCTAAAGGAAATGCCTGGGTAAAATACGAAACAACAAGAGCAAGAAGATACTTGAAGGATTTTACAGTTGTTAGAGTTTATTATTCTGATGCAAAGAACTCTCAAATCTTTTTCACATTCGATAACGGGCAAAAACAATCTGCCCAGTTAAAACAAGGAACCGGTATCCAGGAGCTGGTTATCAAACCATCATCAAAAACCAAATCGGTAAAGATCGACTTTCCTATCGCAAATCAAGCATATTTTTACGGTGTTAGTTTGGAAAACGAGCCCGGTGTTTACATCGATAACTTTCCTTTGCGCGGCAATTCCGGTGTTGATATCGGACAATTGAAAGCGCCTATCTTAAAAGATTTTTCAAAGTATTTCCATTATGATCTTATTATTCTTGAATTCGGATTGAACATTGCCGGCACAAGAAAAGCAGATTACACATGGTATGAAAGAGAGATGGTAAAAGTTATTAATCATTTAAAATCCGTATTTCCCAAAACAAGTATTGTTATGATAAGCGTTCACGATAAAGCAATGAAAAAAGGAAGCAGCTTTGTAACCGATCCGACAATTTTAAAATTATTAGAATCACAAAAAAATATTGCCAAACAAGCAGACGTTGCAATCTGGAGTATGTTCGATGCAATGGGAGGCGAGAATTCCATGCCTAAATGGGTAAATGCAAATCCGCCTATGGCATTCAAAGATTATATTCATTTTAACGATCAAGGTGCGGCAAGAATAGCCGAACTGTTTACAGAAGCATTATTAGAGAACTACCGTTAATACTTTTAATTATTCATTCACTCATATAAAGGATCCATGAGCGAAATAAAAACGAATACATTATGGACACGCTGGGAAGAAATCGCTGCAAAACATCCCGACCGTGAAGCTATTGTTCACTGGGTTGCCGGTGAAGAACCTATCCGATGGACATACAAATCATTGATAGAGACAGCAAAGAAATTTTCAGTACAAATTAAAAAGATGGGTATCAAACCGGGTGATGTTTGTGCAATCATCATCCGGCATAATCCTTACTTTTATCCTCTCTATTTAGGAATTTCACGTACCGGCGCATTACCGGCTGTACTCGCTTACCCGAATCCAAGATTACATCCTGATAAATTCCGTCATGGATTGGAGGGAATGTCGCAGCGTTCCGGTCTCGATTATATTCTTACGGAAAAAGCTCTTGAACCGGTTGTAAAACCTTTAGTAGAAAAAGAGGGAAGTACAATTAAATCGATGTTCTTTCCGCTTGAGTGGAACATCAACGAATCCCTGGATGAAAAAATTGATGCCGCGATCGATGCGATTAACAAGTCGATTCCTTCTACCGCGCCGATATTGCTTCAGCATTCATCGGGAACTACGGGATTACAGAAACCGGTAGTGCTTTCACACAAAGCAATTTTAAATCATGTTGATTGTTTAGGCGGAGCTATCCAAATACGCGAAGGTGATAAGATTGCAAGCTGGCTTCCTCTTTACCACGATTTTGGTTTAATCTTTGCATTTCAGATTGCACTCGCTTCGGGAATAACGCTAATTCAATTAGATCCATTTGAATGGGTGCTCGCACCGATCATTCATCTTGAAGCGATCACCAAAGAAAAAGCAACGCTCGCCGGACTTCCGAATTTTGCATACAATATTTATTCAGAAAAAATCCATGACGATGAATTGAGCGAAATTGATTTATCAAGTGTTAGGATGTTTATTAATGCAGCTGAACCGGTAAGACATGATAGTCACGAAAGGTTTCTTGCCAAGTATAAAAAATACGGCTTCAAAGAATCTGCCATAGGTGCGATGTATGGAATGGCAGAAGCAACACTTGGAGTTGTACTTACAACACCGGGTATGCCGCCGAAAGAAGTGGTTGTTGATAGAAATGAACTCTCACGCGGCTATATGAAATTTGCAGATGATGATTCAGTAAAACGCGTTTGCGTTTCTTCCGGAAGAGTAATTAAAGGATGCGATGCTAAAGTGGTTGATGAAAACAGAAAAGAAATTGCCGATGGGCTCGTTGGCGAAATTGCTGTTACGTCAATTTCATTATTCGACGGCTACAGAAACTACCCGGAGAAAACCGCCGAGGTTGTTGCAGACAATTGGTATTACAGCGGTGATTACGGCTTCAGATGGGAAGGCGAGTTTTATGTAATCGGTAGAAAAAAAGATATTATCATTGTCGCCGGGAAAAATATTTATCCCGAAGATATTGAAGATGCAATGAATAACGTACCGGGTGTAATTCACGGAAGAATCATTGCCTTTGGTGAAGAAGACTCCGATATGGGCACCGAGCAAGTAGCGGTCGTCGCCGAGGTTGATGATCAATCCGAGGAAGCAAAAAAGAAAGTCCGTCTCGATATTCTAAAAGCCGGGATGTCCATCGATATAAATATTCACAAAGTTTATCTGGTTCCTCCAAGATGGCTGATTAAAAGTTCATCAGGCAAACCGAGCCGTAAAACAAATAAAGAAAGAATTCTTGAGGGCAACGATCAACAAGTATGGAGTAGATAATGATTTCACCTGAACTAAAAAAAGTAATTTTAAAGCAGCTCAACCTCGATGATTTCGATATCAAAGATGAGACCCAGGCACCCGAAGTACCGGGATGGGATTCGCTTAATCATATAAATATCATCCTTGCGGTTGAAGAATTTTTCAAAGTTAAATTCAAAAGCTATGAATTGCTTCGTCTGAAATGTGTAGGCGATCTCCAAAAACTGGTTGATTCCAAACTTGGTAAATAAGTTAGGGTATGTTCTCCAATATTCAGTTTGATAGAATACCGGAATTACTTGTTTACACTCCTGATGATCCTTTGATCTTCAGCACTTCCCTTTTTCTCTTTCTCTTCTTTTTCTTTTTAATCATTTACAATGTTTTCGGCAAATACAAAAATTTCCGACTTGGATTAGTTATAGTCTTCTCGCTTTACTTCTACTACAAATCTGCCGGACTCTATTTTTTAATTTTAATTGTATCTGCTTTCGCAAATTTCTATTTCGGCAAATGGATAGCTGCAACAGAAAATTTTAATTACAAGCGGTTATTCCTTGTACTTGCACTCATTCTTAATCTTGGTCTGCTCGGCTACTTTAAGTACACAAATTTTATAATAGAAATTATCAATGATGTTTCGCAAGGAGAGATTGAGCCGCTTGCTATTTTTCTGCCGATTGGAATTTCGTTCTACACATTCAAAGCATTGACATATGTTTTTGATATCTATTTCGATACGCTGAAACCAACCGGGAGTTTGCGTGATTTTTCTCTTTATGTTTTTTTCTTTCCAAATATACTTGCCGGACCGATTGACCGTGCATCGGCATTTCTGCCCCAGATAAATCAGGAACCGGTTTTATCGAAAGAAGATATCGGCAAAGCTGTATTACTAATATCAGTCGGATTAATTAAAAAAGTTGTAATCGCAGATTACATAAGCATAAATTTTGTTGATAGAATTTTTGATTACCCTTTAAGATTTACCGGTGTTGAAAATCTGCTTGCATTGTACGGTTATACTTTACAAATCTATTGCGATTTTTCCGGCTACTCGGATATGGCAATTGGTACAGCGCTCTTTCTCGGTTTCCGTTTGATGGATAATTTCAACTCGCCTTTCAAAGCAACAAGTATTGCAGATTTTTGGAGGCGCTGGCACATATCACTTTCAAAGTGGCTGCTCGATTATCTTTTTAAACCCTTACAGTTTTCTATGCACTCAATTAAAATTTGGGCTAACGTTATCGCACTCTTTCTCACATTTCTTGTTTGCGGCATCTGGCACGGCGCCGGTTGGAATTTTATAATGTGGGGTGTAATACATGGATTCTATATGTCGATTGGCTTACTTCTCCAAAAACCAAAAGCATATATTTACAACAAACTGAAAATCAACAACACACCTTTCTTAAAATTCTTTCAAGTGCTGGTAACATTTCACCTTGTTGCATTTTCATTCCTTGTTTTCCGCGCATATGATCTTCAAGGCGTAAAGGATATACTCGAACAGATCTTTACATTCTTCCATGGAGAAGTTTTCACTCAATTCATCGAAAAGATGCCTATAATTTTCGCGTTGATGTTAATCGGCTACTCTTTCCATTTTATGCCGGTCAAGTTCGAGAATAAAGTATTAAAGATTGTTTCGGGTATGCCAATGATAGGTAAAGCAATTCTGCTTGCAGTTGTTATTTGGATTGCCGCTCAATTCAAATCTGCTGATATACAGCCGTTTATTTACTTCCAATTTTAATCCACTTTATTTTTTTGAGACTCTGTCTAATCCAAAATCGTTAATTCTAATGCGATTATAAGCGATTTCAGCACATCAAATTGGCACAGTTTTAAGTATAATATTTATGTGAATTTTAATAACTTTGTCTTACCAAAAGAGAATTTCGAAATCCAATTAATGAACAAATGGGTTGTTAAGTTACTGGTTTCAGTTCTGTTCATTTACGGTGCGGTAAATGCACAACCGCAAAGAACAGATATTGCCGCATTAAAACGGACAGCTCTTTCCCACATGCAAGCCGGACGCTACGGCGAAGCGATTGATCAGCTTAACAAATACATCTCCGCAAACGCGCAAGAAGCCGAAGGATATAACCTACGTGCCACATGTTTTGAGAAACGCCAGCAGTATTTTAACGCACGTTTGGATTACCGGCGTGCAATTGCTCTTGAAATACGCGACGCACAAAAACGTACGGAGTACGAACAGAACCTTGCCCGACTTATCGGTATTTGGTATCCACTCCTTGAGAAAAAAATTAACGGGCATTTGAGAGAGATTGCCATCAACGCTGATAATCCGTTCAACTACCTTGAGATCGGCAAATCATATATGTGGATGGAAAAATGGCCTGATGCAGAAAAATGGTACGATGAATATCTTGCACGCGACGACAATGCCTCCCCCGATGAAATAATTCGCTATACAGAAATTCTTTCTCACACCGGCAGTATTGTAAAGGGCGAAAAAATTCTAAAAAAATATGTCGAACGCTATCCCGATGATTGGAGATTGTGGAGCCGTTACGGATACTTTACAATGTGGTTAAGCAAATATGCAATCGCAAAACAAGCATTTGAAACCGCACTTAGCTTTAAACCATTCTTTAAGGAAGCACAAGACGGGCTCGATATTGTAAACCGCCAAGCTTATGTAACCCAGCAAGATCCACGCGCATTCGAAAAAGAATATCCAATAGACCGGTATTACAGAATTTTAAGAAGAAAACCGAACGACGTAGAAACTCGTTTTAAACTTATCGATGAATTAATTGCAGCTAATAGATTGGAAGAAGCTTACCAGCAATTGCAAGTTATCGGAATAACACAAGCAGAAGATCCCCGTTACCAGGAAAAGTGGAAATATGTTACCGATTATAGAGAGAAAACATACCGCGAGCAGCTCGATTCGGCAAAAGTAAAACTTCTTAGAGATGAAACCGACAAAGACGCATTAAAATTGGTTGCCGAGTATTATGAATATCTGCAAGAATATGATAGTGCTATGGTTATGCTCGATAAATATTTTGAAACTTACCCTGATGAAAAGGATCAACAATTAAGATTTCGCTACGCAAGAATTTCCGCATGGAGCAGAAATTTCGATAAGGCTATTGATATTACCGATCTCCTCTTAAAAGATTATCCCGATAATCTCGATTACCAGTTGTTCCGTGCACAAGTATCTGTTTGGATTAACCGGGATATTGAACTTGCGAGGGAATATCTTGAAAATGTTTTGAAATCCAGACCAAACAATCTTGAAGCACTTATTTCGATGGGATCGCTTAAACTGCTCGATCGTGATTTTGAAGGTGCTCAAGAGATGGCTGATAAAGCTAAAGATATAGATCCCACCAATGATGATGTTATAAAACTTCAGTCCAATATCGATTGGCAAAAACTCCGTGCAGAAGAAGAAAAAAATTATGCAATTCTTGAAGAAGGCAGAAAACGCGTTTTAGATGAAGACTGTCCCGGCGCACTCCCTTACTATGAAGAATTTCTATCTAAAGCTGAACCAAACATTTTAATTTTAAAAGAATACGGAGACGTTCTCTTCTGCGCAAAAGATTTTCAAAAAGCATTAGATACCTACAACGAAGTTCTAAACCAGGGTTACAATTACGAAGCAGCTATGCAGCGCGCTAAGGTTTATTATGCTTTAGATGATACGCTAATGGCGGTAAAAGAATTTAATGATTTGGTGAAAGAAGATTCAACTGATTTTGAAGCACGGCTCTATCTTGCCGATTCATATGCGAAAGCAACCGAGTACGATTCGGCTCGTACAATCTACAACATGTTAATCGATGAATGGGAACTCGATTCAACACAAGTGAGTATGGTCGAACAAAGAAAGGGATGGCTTCCCATTACCGGTATTGCTGCAATTCTTGAAACATTTCCAAACTATCTCGGTCTCGCCCCCTTCATTCAATATTATGCCGATAACCTGAGTTTCAGAATTTTTTCTATCGGCAGCAGATTGGAAATGGGCTTAACAAATTTTATCTCGCTCGGCATAACATTCGGCAGATCGACCCTTAATGCCAAAGCTACGAGTTTGGATGAAGATGTTACAAGCACATATAATTTTACGGGCGATATTGATTTTACCACTTTCAAAGGACATGTTATTGTTCGTCTCGGGAAAAATTTAAATATGGGAGCCGGATTCGGCATCAGTAATGCACGCAGTTACTTAAAGCGCGATGAGAAAGATGCATTCATCCGTTTCGAAAAACGCGATACAATCATGTTTGCAGCTGTTTATCAAAATTCCGATGCCTCGCTTATTCTTTACTCACCATACTTGATTGACAACCGCTACTACTCTAACCTTTACCGTTTTGAGGGTTATTACCGTCATAGGGATGGACTAAAAATCAGCAGTAACTTTCAATACATTTCTGTTACCGATGGCAACGAAGGAAATGATTTTGTACTTCGATTAGGTAAATATTTTTACCGCGATCTAGCCATTGGTTATGAATACTATTACACAAATTATAAATTCAAGTCGAACCTCTACTATTCGCCAACAACATTTGAGTCCCACAGCATCTGGATTGATAATGAGTTAGAACAAAAAGATCTACTGCGTGTAACAATCGGCGGAAAAATTGGCGTTATTCCGCGCAATAAAATTTTAACGCTCGAAGTACATGGAGATTTTTACTACCAGCCGGTAAAGAGTTTAATATTATCGGGAAGACTCGGTGCTGGAAGTACATCGCGCGACGATTCGAGTTACAGATATTTTTCCGGGCAGCTTACTGCATACTGGACAATTTTTTAGACTTGCATTAATTCCTTTCCTTATTAATCTTGCAATTAGAAAATGAGAATACATTTAATAAAAATATTTCTTCTTCTTTTCCCTTTTTTGATCTCCTCTGCTCAAGGATTAAAATTCTACGGTGAATTTAAACCGGGGAATGTTGTAGTCGGTGCTGGCGCAAACATAAAAGAGGCATGGCTTGATAATGATCTGTTACAAGTTGATGGAAGCGGAACATTTATTTTCGGTTTTGATAGGGATGCTGCCGGAACACATTCATTGAAAGTAATTTACACTAGCGGAAAAGAAGAAATAAAAAAGATTAAACTGCCAAAACGAAAATACCAGATACAAAAATTAAAGATCGCTGATAAATACGTTACTCCTCCAAAAGAAGAACTTGAAAGAATCGAAGTTGAATCTCAGAAAATGAAAGAAGCACGCGCGCAAGTCGGTAAGGTTGATACGGCTCTTTTCAGATCCGGATTTATAAAACCGGCAAAAGGAAGAGTATCGGGTGTCTTTGGAAGTCAGCGTATTCTTAACGGTGTACCTAAAAACACACACAACGGAATTGATATTGCTGCCGACGAAAGCGATCCCGTTTATGCTGCAACGGATGGTTTTGTTAGAATTGCCGGAGAAAATTTTTATTACAACGGTAACTTTATTCTGCTCGATCACGGACAAGGATTAACAACCGTTTATTTGCACATGAGCAAGTTAAATGTTAAGAGCGGTGACTTTGTTAAGAGAGGTGATAAGATCGGCGAAGTTGGTTCTACCGGCAGATCTACTTCTGCACATCTGCACTGGGGAGTCCAATGGTACGGGAAAAGAATTGACCCGATGAGTTTGTTGGGAATAAAGTTTTGATAAAAATCCCCTTTCAATCCACATAAAAAAGAGTAGAATGAAAGGGTAGGATATCAATGTTATTTCACTAACATTATTTTCTTCGACTCAACAAAATTATTAACCTGAATAGTATAAATATATATACCGCTTGTTAACTCACTTGCATCAAAAACAATATTGTAATAACCGGCTCCTTTATTTTCATTTACCAATTCTGCAACTTCTTTCCCAAGTATATCATAAACCTTTATTGTTACCACCCCGGCTTCAGGAAGTTGATATTTAATTGTTGTTGCTGGATTGAAAGGATTTGGGAAATTACTGATCGAGTAATCCGTCGGTAGCTCAACAGCCATTTCTTGAGTCATTTGATCTTTATTCATTTTAGCAAGCATTTGTCCATAAACTGATAACCAATATGGATCAGAATACCCACTTAATATTTTACTGTCAGTAGAATTATAGTATGCTCTTACTTCATAGTTAACCAAATCAACGTAACTAGAAGTCCTTCTATATTCATAATCAGTATAAGTACCTACCCCGGCACTTAACGTAGCTAACGTTTCTAAAGGTCCAAAAACACCGTTTTGTTTCACTTTACGTCTCACTTCATATTGCGTAACATGCTGATCCGGTATATCAGTCCATGTTATTACAATTGGACTACCAACCGGAGAATTACATTTTATGTTAATTGTAGAATATGATGGTTTCGCTTGGAATACTGCTTCATAGGTTTCATGAGCAGCAATTGTAATAGGCGAAGTAAATGTTTGACTGCTTTTTAACCATGTGTAGTTAAAAACAAAATTTACACCATTAGCATAGAAATTTGAGCAAGTGGCTGTTATTGTGTTTTGTTCTACCACTTGTTTCGTAATCGGCGAAGACGATGATGTACCTCCAACTGTCATTGTTCCTCCTAATGTTGTAAAGGTAACATTACACAGTTTTTTCATATCTGCAACATAACTGTAATTCTTTTCTGTAGAGGAAAGAATTCTGTATGTATTGGCACCTGAATCAAAAATTCCTTTTGGTGCGCCCAATTGATCTTGCATATACCAATTACTTTTGTTCAATGATGCTTCAGTATCGTTAAAAACATGGTCATATCCCCCAACCATCGGTTGATTTGTTCCTTCAACAGCACCCATATAAAGTGTTTTGCGTGTCATATCTGTAATTGTAACCGGCGCATTGATTATTGGTGGATTAGAATTATTAACTTGTCCTTTAATTTTACCACCCGGGAAATTATTTTTTACAGTAACAGATATTTGTTCGTCTTGTAAAACTGTTCCAACGAATCCAAAGACACAATCACTTGTTCCAGCCCATGGGTTATTAACCGGATCATTCTGATACTCAGCACGAATACCGAATGTTATTCTATCGGAATTGGTCTGGTTAATATAAGATTTTATATCAATTGCAGAATTATCATCATACCTTTTAACAGCAATTACACTTCCGCCCCAGACAGCAGCCCATTGTTGACTAGGCGACAGATTTACAACGTTATTATCCAGCAAAACCACAACATAACGATGTGTGCCCAACTTGATTGTTCATATACCGAATGCCAGTGTTGATAGACATTATTCATAGTAACTTCGAGCGTTGCTAAATCCCCGGTTCTGTCCGCTCGTGGATTTTCACCTACGTTACCTTCTGCAAGAAATCTAATCACTCTAATTCCACATTGTTCTATATGGTTAATTGTATCTCTGCCTATATTAGGTCCTTCAGTACTTTGACCACTAACATAAAGATTAACACTTGACGACGGGCTTGCCCTATATAATGTATACAAATCTGCCTTAAAAAAATCGCCAGTTTTATCTACTCTTATTTGTGCGATAATAAAATTTGGAAAAAATAAAATCGATAAAAGAAAAAACAAATACTTCTTCATAAAAGCTCCATAAAAAATGATTAGTGAATTTGTTATTTATAAAAAAAAGCCCCCTCATTTATAAAATGCAAAGTTTGAAGAGGATAACAGAATTCCTTTAAGAAGCTACATTTGGTACTGTAGGTTTAAAAATATTTGGTTTGCTTTTCCCCACTATCTTAGTTGTCCGTGATATATTATATTGTAACCAGTTTTGTTATCAAAGGCATGAACAAAAACATCTTTCTCTAAAACAAGCGTGGAAGTACCAAAATCTATATTCTCGGGGAATTTCAATATATACTGCGTATCACTTCCGTTATAATGCATCAGTCCGTCGAACATCCTAATAAATATGTCGTTTTTATTTCTCCCCCAGGTTTGTCCGCCAAAGTTCGAATTATTTATTTCTAATATTTGTTCAAAATTATTTCTATAATACCTAAAAATCTTATGTCCAATCGTTACATATAAATAACCGTTTATATCATTTATTATAACTGAAGTATTGTCCGATATATAGTTTTGATAAACTACTTTAATGTTTTCCCCGTCATATTCAAGAAGTCTAGTAGTATCCATTAACTCTTTATTATCCAGAAAAGCCAGAAAATAATATTTATCATTATTTGAACTATATCTTGCCCAATAAAGACTACCGTAATCATTTATTTCCAATTCCAAGTGCCAGTTGACACCGTCGTATTTGTAAATCAACCCGTCTCTATTAAAAGGTATATTTTTACCTCCGCAAGCATATACTTCATTATTATTTTTTCCTACTACGTTAAAAAAATAAATTTCTTTTTGTCCGTACAAAAATTGCGGAGAAGAAGTAAAAGTGTTATTACTGTAATTCCAGATATGTCCGTCATGTGTGCTTATCCATAAATTGTCGTCTGTTCCCCAAAGAGATGTTGTATTTCCTATCGGCGTTCTTGTTTCTTTGTACCAGTTTGTTCCGTTATACCGATAAATATTTTCATATGTACCCCCTACCATGCTTACTGCCCATACATTATCAACTGTCTTTCCCCATATTGAACTGATATAAATGTAATATGCTTTTATTGTATCCGCTGTCCATACGTAATCTCTTTTGCCGGGTTCATAATTTGGTTCTGGTTCTACCGATAATGAGTTTTTCTTACATGATAAAAATGTCATTAAGAATAAAATTATTAATAATGCTTTTGTGGTTAGTTTCATTCATTCCTCAAAAATTTTGAACGGGAAATTGAGAAAAAATTAATCATTCATTTGCCAAGTATTCTTGATAATTTATTGTTTGCCCTTATTATTATCGAAATTATTACATAATTTTTTAGCAGTAAGGTGAGATTTTGATGAAGGTTTATTGACAATAGTTACAGTTTATGAAATTAATTATAGACGCGACTAAACTTACTTGGGAAATAATCACACAATTTCTTTTATGTTATTAAACACCGGCACACCGCACTTTTCAAGTATTTTTTTGCTTTGGTGTCCATTGGCAATCAGCACACAATCGGCGCCGATTTCCGAAGCAACTTCGTAATCATGAACAGTATCGCCTATTAATAGAGTTTCTCCTTTCCCCAGCTTCGAACCGGCGGGGCGAGCATTGCCCAATCTATTCATTAGTTCAATACCAAGGTGAAGTTTCCCGGCTGCATAAATATTATCGAGCCCAACTATGTGATGAAAATACTTTCTAAGTCCGTAATGATCTACCATTTCTTCAAGTGTGTGTTGTGAGTAAGCTGAAAGAATTGATTGCCCGATTCCATGTGAAGAAATTTTTTCCATCAAATCGACTACGCCTTTGTAAAGTCCACATTCAAACTTCCTCGATTCGTACTCATCCATCCAATGTTTACCGAGCATTTCAAACGACTCCTTCGAAAAATCGAAGCCGATCCTCTCGTAATAATTCTTCACCGGGATTGTAAAAGTATCGCGGTACGTTTCTACTGTTAATGTGGGCAGTTTGCGCGGAAGGAGCATTTTGTTAACTATATCTACACCGAGCTGAACATCGTTAAAGATTGTTCCGTTCCAGTCCCAGATAACATGTTTGTATTTTTCAATCATAATAATCTTTTCTAAAAATTGTTTGCCAATATAATTCTTTCCTAAGAAATGATTAAATTTTTAATGTAAAATAAATTGGAAACAAAGATGCCATATTTCACCAAGGACTTCATAAAATTTTTCAAAGAACTTTCATCAAACAACAACCGTGATTGGTTTAATACGAATAAAGAGCGTTACGAAAAAGTTGTTAAAGAACCGTTCTATAATCTTGTTGCAGAATTTCTTACAAGGATAAGTTTTGATGATCAAACATTCTTTGCCGATCCCAAAGATGCCATATTCAGAATTTATAGGGACGTTCGCTTCTCAAAAGATAAATCGCCATACAAGCTTCACGCGTCCGCAGCTATTTCTTCAGTAGCAAGAGCTGCTATTAACGATCCGGGATTCTATTTCGAAATAAGCCACAAGGGAGTTAACATTTACTGTGGTTCGTACATGGTAGATAAGCAGGGACTTACCAAGATTAGAAATTATATTATGCACAATTCAAAAGTGCTTGATAAAATTCTGAAAGACAGAAAGTTTAAGAAATATTTTGGCGGTGAAATATTGGGAGACAAGCAGAAACGACTTCCAAAAGAACTAATGGAAGCTGCGGAAAAACAACCGCTAATTTACAATACACAATTTTATCTGCACGGTAAACTGCCGGTTTCAACTATAACAAGTAATAAGCTTGGCGATGAACTATACAATCATTATGCTGCGGCGAAAGAAGTGATTAATTTTTTCAGGCGCGCGTTAAAATAATCAGACAAGATGTGAGGTTATTATAGCTTACTATCTTTAAATCATTGCACACATCGTGTCAATTCAATAAGTTATATACAGTTCTTCATTACTCTTACTCTCAACAATAAGTCCATAACATATTTAAATAGATAATTCCATTTTTTCAAAGAGAGGTGCTAATGTTGTGAACAACTACATTTTTTCTATCAAACCTTTTTATTCCTAAAAGAAGTTTTATTACTGCAAATAAATAACCAAGGAGTAAGAATATGAAACGGATGATTATTATACTACTTCTCTATTCCTTCTATTCTAATTCTCTGAATGCACAAGTTACTTACAATTTTCCGGAAAGCGCTGTTTATGATAACCAGAACAATCGCTACCTTATTTCCAATACCGGAAATGGAAATATTATAGCAAGAGATATGAATGGAAATCTAAGCTATTTCAATCAAGGCGGCTCTACATCAATAAGGGGAATTACGATTTCCAACAACAAATTATTTGCCGCCGGTGACGAAGGAATTCTTGTTTACGATTTAACTACCGGTCAGAAGACCAACACTTACGCTATAGCCGGTGCAATATTCCCGAATGATATTACCGCCGATGCATCCGGAAATATTTATGTTTCCGATAACCAGGCACATAAAATTTTCAAATGGACTGCATCAAATCAACAGACCACAACATTTGTTACAATGGACACAACAGATGAACCAAATGGGATTTATTGCGATCAAGTCAATAATAGGTTAATAGTTGTGTTCTGGTCAGTTAATTCGCCAATTGAAGCTGTTGATCTCACGAGCGGTGCAATAACTTCTATCATAACAACTAATCTTTCATATCTCGATGGAATAACGCGAGACAACACGGGTAATTTTTATATTTCTTCATCAGGTACAAATGCTGTTTATAAATACGATCCCAATTTTATTATCGAACCAATACTTGTTTCTTCCGGTTATAACGGCCCGGCAGATATTTTTTATGATAACACGAATAATGTTTTGGTTATACCTAATATGGGAGCCAATACGGTTGAATTCAGATTAATGCCCTATATCAATATCGTAAGACCTAATGGCGGTGAAATCTGGAGAATTGGTTCAACTCAAACCATTCAATGGGCAAGCAGAGATGTTACCGATGTAAAACTAATTTATTCTACAGATAACGGCTATAACTGGATTACAATTATTTCTTCAATCGATGCATCGATCGGCTCATATCAGTGGTTAATACCCGATCCACCTTCGGCAAGCTGCATTGTTATAATATTAGATAAATCAGATCCAACTATCAAAGATCAAAGCGATTTTCTCTTTGGAATAGAATTACAACCGGTTGTAACTGTTGTGAAACCGGATGGCGGTGAAGTATGGGATATTGGTTCTTCACAAGTTATTCAATGGACAAGCACTAACGTCTCGGATGTTACAATTGAATATTCCACTAATAATGGTACAAACTGGATTGAGATTGTTAACAAAACAAATGCATCGGTAGGAACTTACCAATGGACAATACCTAATACACCTTCTACAAATTGTTTAGTTAAAATTTTTAATTTCAATGAAGCTGCAATCAAAGATCAAAGTGATAATGTTTTTAAGATTCAAGTTCCGGTTTCAGTAGAAGATGAAAGTATTGACCACAATTTTTATTTAGCACAGAACTATCCTAACCCATTTAACCCAAGTACAACAATAAGTTATACAATTCCGACCCCACCCCCGGCCCCTCCCCTTAGTAAGGGGAGGGATATGGGAGGGGTTGTAACATTAAAAGTTTACGACATCCTTGGACGTGAAGTCGCAACTCTTGTAAATGAATACCAACTGCCCGGAAAATATAATGTAGAATTTAGAATTGAGAATTCAGAATTATCTTGCGGCGTGTATTTATACAGACTAATTACCGGTAATTTTTCGTCAGCGCGAAAAATGATTTTTATGAAATGAGATTGGTATTAAAATCGAAAAATCCCGACAAACATATAAACAAGGAAACATCATGAAAAATGTATTCTCCATTTTGATTTTAGTGGGTTGTATAAGTGTTTACCCGCAAAGCGCCACCAGGTACATCGACAGCGAATTTAATTACACTCAAACACACACGAACCAGGTTTACGTAACAGCACCGCAGCTAAATAGTCCTTACCTTGGTGAGAACTCAACAAGCAATGTTAATTTAACCTTTCACATCTTTCAGCCGGAAGGCGATCAATTACAAGAGAGACCAATGCTCGTTTGTTTTCACGGCGGCGGTTTTGTTAGCGGCAACAAAGAACATGATGACATGATGGAGTTCTGTAAAATATTTGCACAGAAAGGATATGTTACTGCTACGGCTCAATACCGTTTGGGGATGAATTTACTAAGCAACACAAGCGGAGAGAGATCCGTTTATCGAGCAATTCAAGACAGCCGTGCGTTACTTAGATATTTAAGAGAGAATGCGCCAACATTGAAAATTTCTCCCGATCATATTTACATTCTCGGAAGCAGCGCCGGTGCTTTTATAGGAATACACAATCTATTCATGAACAAAGAATCGGAAAGACCGGCCGGCACATATACAATTAATAATTTTCCTCCTACATTAGATAATGGACCGGATCTCGGGACACTTGATGCTATCGGTTCTTATACTTCCCATAGCTCACAAGCTAATGGTGTGATTGCATTTTGGGGAGCGATCAAACATCCGGATTTAATAGAAAGTAACAATCCGCAAATACCAATACTTCTTGTACATGGAACGGCGGATGCAGTAGTACCGTTTGCGCTCGGTTCTCCATTTCAACTTCCAAGTTTATCCGCCACATACGGAAGCCAGTTAATTGATCAACGGCTTACACAATTGAATTATCCCCACGAGACTTATTTCGTTGATGGAGAAGGGCATGAATTTTATGGAGTGACAAATGGCATGTGGAGTCCGGCGCCAAATCAATACTGGAATATTATTGTAGAGAAGGTACGAGATTTTCTTTATAATATACACAAACCGGTTGCTGCTTTTACATATACAAAAGACGAATATGGTTACGTTACTTTTACCAATAATAGCACAAATGCAATTGCATGGAATTGGGATTTCGGTGATGGCGGAACAAGCGAAGAACAAAACCCGGTTCATAAATATATGCAGACCGGCACGTACACAGTTACATTAACGGCTTATAGCGAAGTTTACAGTGCACATGTTGTGTCAACAGTAATCGATATTCCGCTTATCATTGGCGTTGAAGATGAAACCGCGTTTCCTGATGAATTTGTACTCTACCAAAATTATCCTAACCCGTTTAACGCTCAAACACAAATAAAATTTTCTATTCCTAACAGATCACATGTGAGAGTTGTAATCTATGATATGCTTGGTCAAATAGTAGATGTTCTTATGAATGAAGAAAAACAATCCGGCAGTTACAACATAACATGGAATAATAAAACTGTACCTTCGGGTGTTTATGTTTGTAAGGTTAATGTTGTTAATTCCTCCGCCGGTTATAATAAATCTATCAAAATGATTATGAATAAATAGGAGAATCTATTTTTAATAATTTATTAAAATGATTGAGACAAGAATTAAACAATTTTTAATTTTGATTGTTGTAGTAGCCGGCAATATTAGTGCGCAAAACATAACTCCTTTTTTTGTAATTCATTGCTAACCAAAAGATTATAATCTTTTTCCAAAGCTCATACAGTTAATAAACTTGGCCGATACCGAAGGAATTCCATTAACTATCGAATTTACACCACAGTGGGCGGAATATATTGCATCGGATCAGTTTAAATTATCATTGCTCAAAGAGTGGCAGAAAAAAGGTCACGAAATCGGGGCACATCATCACGGTATTGAAGTCGGTGCCGGATGGGATGGTTTTACCAATCACACTCAAAACGAAATTACGTTCCCGGATATGTACAGAGGTGACATGAATGATTTCATATCAATAATAAATTCTATCAAAGGAGATTCATTAATAACGACCGCCGGTATTGGTGATACTGTTGACCTACATCCCCAATTTCGATTTTGGACTTACGGGCATACGCTTGATGATGCGGTTTCAAATCCGGAATTGTTTAACATCTTAGGAAACAATTATTGGAGAATTACCTACTGTTTTGTTGGTGATACCGCCACGGTAAAAGCTCTAATAAATAAATACAGAAACACTGCCGGCTATTGTTTGTTTGGTATGGTTACGCATGTTTTTAATTTTGACGATGATGAACTTTATCTAAAAAATTTATTTGAGTTTTTCAAAGACAAAAATTGCAAAACTGTTACACAACTCATGAGAGAACGTGGTCTGGTCTCTGATGTAGATTACTACAATGGAAAGAACTTAATGAATTCATTTATTCTTTATCAGAACTATCCTAATCCGTTTAATCCAAGTACAACAATAGAATATTCCATTCCGACCCCTCCCATATCCCTCCCCTTAATAAGGGGAGGGACTGAGGGTGGGGTCGTAACTTTGAAAGTGTACGACATCCTTGGACGTGAAGTTGAAACACTTGTAAATGAATACCAACGACCGGGAAAGTACAGTGTAAGTTTTGATGTAGAGACGTGCCGCGGCGCGTCCCTACCAAGCGGAGTTTCCGCCAAAGGCGGATATGCGTCCGGTGTATATTTTTATAGATTACAAGCCGGTAACTTTTCATCTGTCCGTAAGATGATATATCTAAAATAATCTTTGCGCTCTCAGCGTTTTCCATTGCGGACTTTGCGTGAAAATATTTTAACATCGACGCAAATATAGGTTTGAATGGTTATCTCTGAAGGCCACAAAATGTTATAAAAAATGTTTTAATATTCATTTATCTACTTCCAACAATA
This sequence comes from Bacteroidota bacterium, assembly GCA_040755055.1. Taxonomy (GTDB): domain Bacteria; phylum Bacteroidota; class Ignavibacteria; order Ignavibacteriales; family Melioribacteraceae; genus DYJK01. The sequence goes on along the minus strand of JBFMBS010000013.1, from coordinate 10,369 downwards.
CTTACGCCTCATTAAATATTGAAAGTTAAACTTTATTTTTTTATATCCTTTTCATTATTTCAAGATATAGTATAACTTATGCACGCACGGCAAAAAAAATTAGACTCTTTCCAGGTACTTGCAAAACCAATCGGGCCGATCTGTAATCTCGATTGCAAATACTGCTTTTATCTTGAGAAAGAAAATCTTTACACGTACGAAATATCAAATAACAAACAAAATTTTAGAATGCCGCTCGGCATACTTGAGCCATTCATAAAACAGAAAATTAAGGGACAAGATGTTGACACAGTAAGCTTTGTTTGGCAAGGTGGCGAACCTACTTTATTGGGAGTGGATTACTTTAAGAAAGTTGTCGAGTTCCAAAAGAAATACTCCGACGGTAAAAAAATTGAGAATGGTTTCCAGACCAACGGTATCTTGCTAAACGATGAATGGTGCGGCTTCTTTTCAGAGAATAATTTCCTTATAGGTATTTCAATAGGTGGGCCTAAAGAGCTCCACGATAAATACCGAACCTACAAAGGGGGTCAACCTTCTTTCGATAAGGTAATGAACGGAATTGCCTATTTAAAAAAACACGATGTTCAATTCAACACTCTTACAGTAGTTAATAAAGAAAATTCTTACCATCCTCTTATTGTATATAATTTTTTGAGGGAAGCCGGAAGCGGTTTTATGCAGTTTATACCAGTCGTAGAGAGAATTTCTGATTCGCCTGAAAATGAAAAGCTAATGAATAATACTCAAACCAAAGAATTGAAATTAGTCTTACCGGAATACGACGGAACTGCACACGTTACAGATTGGTCCGTAGAGCCAATCCAGTATGGAAATTTTCTATGCGAAATTTTTGACGAGTGGGTAAAGAAAGATGTCGGGAAATATTTTGTGCAGATTTTCGATGTCTCGCTTGAAAGCTGGCTTGGACTAAAACAGAGTCTATGCGTTTTTAATGAAACATGCGGTAAAGCATTGGCAATTGAACACAACGGCGATGTTTACTCTTGCGACCACTATGTGTACCCTGAGAATAAATTAGGAAACATAATTGATATGCCGTTAGAATCTCTTGTTTGTTCCGACAGCCAGAAAAAATTTGGGAACGATAAAAAAGACAAACTCCCAAACTACTGTTTAAACTGCGAATTTCGTTTTGCTTGCAATGGCGAATGCCCGAAACATCGTTTTACCAAAACACTTGATGGGGAAAATGGGTTAAATTATCTTTGTGCCGGGTATAAAAAATTCTTTAAACACATCGATCCTTATATGAAATTTATGGCAAATGAATTACTGCATAAACGTCCTCCGGCAAACGTAATGAATTGGGTAAAAAATTTTCAACCTTAGATTAAACTTGAGTCAATCATGAAAAAAAATGAACATGAATTAACAAGAAGAAAATTCATACAAAAAGTTTCTATGTCTGCTGCCGCATTACCTTTAGTAAATACAACCGGTTTATTTAACAAGCAAAATAATTTTACCGAATCTGTAGCCGGATACAAACAACAAGAAAGAAAACCTAATATTATTTTCATATTGAGCGACGATCACCGTTATGATTTTATGAGCTTTATGAAAACAATACCCGGTGCGGCAACACCCGAATTCCTGGAAACTCCTAACTTGAATAGAATGGCAAATGAAGGGGCACACATTCAAAATGCATTTGTAACAACATCATTATGTTCACCAAGCCGTGCATCATTATTAACGGGATTATATTCTCACAAGCACGGTGTTGTTGATAACGACTCCCCCGACTCGCCGCAAAACGTATTCTTCCCCGAATACTTACAAAAAAATGGTTATGAAACTGCATTCATTGGTAAATGGCATATGGGCAATGAAAGCGATGAACCAAGAAAAGGTTTTGACAAGTGGATAAGTTTTAAAGGTCAAGGAGTTTATAATAATCCTTTATTAAATATTGATGGAAAACATGTTCAACGGGAAGGATATATTACCGATATTCTAACCGGATATGCTTTGGATTATGTAAAACAAAAAAAAGATTCCGCAAACGGAACAAGTAAACCTTTCTTCCTTTATTTATCTCACAAAGTAGTTCATGCTGAGTTTATACCGGCGGAAAGACACAAAGGGAAATACAAGAATGAAAAAGTGGTTCACCCACCAACGATGGCATATACCGAAGAAAATTTCTCCGATAAACCTAAATGGGTTAGTGAACAGCGATACGGCTGGCATGGCGTTGATTATATGTACCACGGGGAACTTGGAATCTCTTTCGATGATTTTTATAAAAGATACTGCGAATCTTTACTCGCGCTTGATGAAGGTATTGGAAGCGTCCTCAATACTTTGGAAGAAACCGGTCTCGATCAATCAACAATCGTTTTTTATATGGGCGATAATGGCTTTTCATTAGGAGAACACGGCTTGATCGATAAACGACATATGTATGAAGAATCAATGCGGGTTCCTTTGCTTGTATATGCACCGGAATTTTTAAAGCCGGGGACAAAAATTCCGGAACTCGTACAAAACATTGATATTGCCCCAACAATATTAGGACTCGCCGGAATCGAAACCCCAAAACACATGGATGGCAAATCATTCCTCCCTTTATTGAAGGGTAAAAAAGTCGAATGGCGGGATTCGGTTTTCTATGAATACTTCTGGGAAAGAACTTTTCCACATACACCTACTATGTTTGGAATTAGAACCAATAAATTTAAATACATAACCTACCATGGCGTTTGGGATACAGACGAACTTTACGATATTGAAAATGATCCGGAAGAAAAAAACAATCTAATCAATAAACCCGAATACAAGGACTTAATCAAAGATTTCAATAAGAAAATATATGATTGGCTGGAATCGACCGATGGTATGCAGATACTTTTAAAAAGAGATGTTGGCTGGAGTGCAAATAAACGAAAACCACGATAATGGCAAACGTTCCATTGCGAAAAAGATAACTGAATATAGAGAAAGATTCTCACGCAGTGTATGCAGAGAAATTAATTATTGCGTCACTCATCTTCATTCCCTAATTTCACACAAACTAAATCATATCTTCTATGATTAACCGGTTACAAGTATCGAGCATACAACATCTAAAAATAAAATTTTTAGTTCTGCACTTCCGTTTCGACTCGCAGAGCTACGTCGAAACGAGGCGAGCTACATTCTGCACTCTACATTCTACATTAATACGAGGTAACAATGGTTGAATTTCAATTCATTGACTGGTTCTGGGTAATAATGTTCCTGATAATAACGGTAGGAATCGGTGTAGCATTCTACCGTTTGGGCAAGCGTTCTCAATCCGATTTTTTTCTTGCTGGACGCGGATTGCCATGGTGGCTCCCGGCGTCATCTGTCTATGCAACTCATACTGCTACCGATACTCCAATCTGGGTAACCGGTGTAGTTTACAAATATGGTGTTGCCGGTTTGTGGTACACTTTCTTTGCGGCATGGTGCGCTATAAGTGCATTTGTATCAACAAGAATTTTTAGAAGATCATTAACATATACTCAAGCCGAATGGAACACTTTTCGCTTTCACGGACTTGGTGCAGAGATGCTGCGCGGATGGATCTCCGGCTGGCAAGTTTTTATGAACATGTTCATCCTCGGATGGGTCGGCATCGCAATGGGAAAAGTTTGCCAGTATTTGTTCGGCTGGGATTTGTGGATTGGGCTTGTTGTGTTCTCCTCGCTCTGCGCAATTTATGTTTTGGCTGCCGGTTATTGGGGAGTTATTATGGCAGACTTTCAACAAGGCATTGTTGCTTTCCTTATGATTCTTGTTGTATCTGTTTGGGGTATTACTGCTGCCGGCGGACCATCAACCATCGCTGCAAAATTAACTTCTATGGGTGAAGCATGGCGAATGAATCCTTTTGCTTTCACCGGGTGGTTCGATGGTGATTTTCCGGTTGCCTGGTTTATTACCATGATGGTTATTGCTATCATCGGCGGATTCGGGATGGGTACAAGTATCGATTGGTATGTTGAAGCACAAAGAATTCAAAGTGCTAAATCCGTACGCGATGCAAGTTACTCTATTTGGTGGGGAACCGCTCTCGTGTTAACACGTAACTCGGTTTGGGCTGCGGCTATTTTGGGATTCTATGTTATGTTCCCGAATATTGCTTCTCAAAGTGATTATGAAATGGGATGGTTCAGATTGGGATTTGAATATCTGCCGGTTGGTCTTATCGGCTTTTTCTTTGCTGCAATTATTGCAATCCACGTTTCTACTATTGCATCGCATTTGAATCTTGGCGCGATGTATTTCACACGCGATCTCTACTTACACTATTTCAAACCGAAAGCAAGCGAAAAAGAATTAGTCTGGGTCGCAAGAATAGCAACATTAATTCTTCTGCTCGGTTCTTTCTTCTATGGATTAATGATGGAAGACATTACTTCATGGTTGATCTTTGCGTTATGGTTGATGGCTGCTGGAATCTGGCTGCCGAATATTTTGCAAGTTGTTTGGTGGCGCTTCAATGCCTGGGGTTATTTATCATCATGGATTGCTAATCTTGGGATAAGCTGGCTTGTAGTTTGGATTCTTCCGCACTTCAATATTTTGCCGGTACTTCCCGATTACCAGCAGTTCTGGCTCTTGATGCTCTTGGGTGCTTTAGTATTTCTCCCGGTAACTCTGTTAACTAAACACGAACCGATGGAACATCTCGTAAAATATTATGTGCAAGCAAGACCAATTGGATGGTGGGGCCCGGTAAAACGCGAGGCACAAAGATTAGGTCTTCTTGCTCATGTTGAAATGAAAAATGAAGGAGGTAAATAAATGGGATTCATTAGAAGAAGTTGGACGCCAGGTGAAGCTGATGAATGGACAAAAGAAGATTGGATTGCTGTTGTTCTTTCTGCCGCTTCATATATACTTTTGATGGTTGGAACCGTATTATCGTTCTTACTGAACATATGGGGATTTATAATTTTAGCATTAGGAATTGCTTCAACATATTTAATGCACTGGATCATCGATCCAAAACTGAAAACTGTTTCCGAAGAATATGAAAAGAAGCAGCATCAATATTTGGAGAACTTAGAACACAAAGTGCGTTGGGAGGAAATCCATGGATAAAGGATTTGCAATGGTAATAGGAATGTCGATCGCTTACGTAGCATCATTCCTTGGATTGGTATTGGCGTGGTATTCATACCGTAAACATCACAAAGGTGAAAAATGATTGCGCAAATAGAACAAGCACAGCGTATTGGCGATCCATCGCTTGGAATAATTATCCCGGCACTTATTCTTGGTCTTTCAGTTTTCTTTACGTGGTTACTTTATAAAAAATTCTCGAAATAAATATTGTTATAGATATTAGAATTCTTTTCTCGCGGAGAACGCCAAGAAATCGCTGTGAACGCTGAGAGGTACTTATGCATGAGAATGAAATTGCCACTTCAATTATTCAAACATCTATAGAGTTACATAAAAAACTTGGTCCCGGTTTATTAGAATCTGTTTATGAAAATACGCTGGCTTATGATTTAAATGAGAAAGGATTTCATGTTGATCAACAAGTTCCTATCCCATTGGTTTACAAAGAAATTAAGTTCGACGTTGGTTCTAGATTAGATTTATTAATTAATAAAAAGGTAATCATTGAAATTAAATCAGTAGATGTACTCGCACCGGTACATTATGCTCAATTATTAACATATTTAAAACTATCAGAATTAAAACTAGGATTGTTAATTAATTTTAACGTAAACCTCCTTAAAGAAGGTATTCATAGAGTCGTAAACAAATTATAACTCCGCGAACTCGGCGGAACCATTGCGCGCTCTGCGTGAAATCTTTACACACTGCAATATTTAACCAAGAGCATGCAAGGAGAAATATCATGAAAAAAATTATTCTTCTCTTATTTGTTCAGCTTAATTTAATTGCACAGACAAATGTTGATAAACTTGTCGAGCGGCTCGACCTTTTAAGCAATGCTTCGTTTGATAATTGGAAATACTCCACAAATTTTTCCTTAACACCGACAGAGATATCTTCAACCACATTTGATGATTCTCAATGGAAGAATTTAACATTAAACGAAAGTTTATATCTCGATTCATGCTGGTTTAGAAAAACCATTGAAATACCAAAGTATATTGCCGGCGTTTTGGTAACCGGTCAATTGAAATTTATCAATGCGGTAGATGACTATAGCTATATCTGGATAGATGGCGAATCACGCGGCAAGTTCGGATGGGATGCCGAAACAATTCTAACACAAAATGCGGTGCCGAATCAAAAATTTGTTGTGCTGATCAAAGCTATCAACACCGGCGGTCCTTTAAGATTAATTGAAGCAAGAATTTCATTAGGACTTGAATCTGCTCTGCAGAATCTCATCAGAAATCTTTCAACCAGTTTCCGCGTGGGACAAAAACTTGTAAGCTTTGATACTTACCAAACAAATGCAAGTGTAAAAGTTGATCCGGGCATTGATAAATCGAAAATCAAAAAAGAAAAAAGAGAAGAGCTGCAAAAGTTAATTCAGAAGCTTGCGATAAAGATTGATGTTGATGCTTTAGCTAACGGCGATACAATAAAATTTTTAAGCTCTGTTGATCAAGTCAAAAAAGAATTAAAACCTATCTCGGATTTCGCAAAAAGTTTCACATTACGGTTTACCGCCAATGCACATATCGATGCTGCATGGTTGTGGCGCAAAAAAGAAACCGAAGAAGTTTGCAAACGAACTTTCTCGGCGGTAATGAATATGTTCAAGGCACGTCCCGGTTTTACGTACACTCAAAGTCAAGCTGCATTGTATGAATGGATGCAAAATGATTATCCCGAACTCTTTTCCCAAATTAAAAGTTATGTCGATAACGGGCGGTGGGAAATATCCGGCGGTATGTGGGTTGAACCCGACTGCAATCTACCAAGCGGCGATTCATGGGCGCGTCAACTTTTATACGGGCAAAGTTTTTTCAAAAAGAATTTTGGAAAGCTTGCACGTCTCGGCTGGAACCCGGATTCTTTCGGCTACAATTGGAATCTCCCTCAATTCATGCTTAACGCCGGGCTCGATGCTTTCATAACACAAAAGATAGGGTGGAATGATACAAATGTTTTTCCGTACCGCGTCTTTTGGTGGCAATCGCCCGACGGATCAAAAATACTTACTTACTTCCCTTTCGATTATGTAAACGAAGTCGATGATCCATTTAGGTTGGCAGATTGGTTAAAACAATTTGAAGCAAACACCGGCTTCCAAAAATTACTTGTATTGTTTGGAGTCGGCGATCATGGCGGCGGTCCTTCTATCCAGATGATGATGCGAATTGATAAACTCCGCGAGCTCTTGATTTATCCGGCAATCGAATTCGGCACGACAGAAAATTACATTAACTGGTTGCGCAAACAAGACCTATCCGATATACCGGTATGGAACAACGAATTATATTTGGAATACCACCGCGGTACAGCGACAACACAATCCAATACAAAAAAATGGAATCGTGAAAACGAAGTGCTTCTAACAAATGCAGAAAAGTTTTCTTCAATCTCATCTTTCTATGGCAACAGTTACGAAAAGGAATTATTAAAAGGTGCATGGAAGAATGTACTCTTTAATCAATTTCATGATATACTTCCCGGTTCCGGCATTCGTGAAGTTTACCTTGATGCAGACAAGGACTACAAGGAATCATTCCAACTTGGAAACCACGTATTAACAAACTCGCTGGAATCCATTTCAGATAAGATAAACACTTCAAAAATTACCGAAGGAAAACCTCTTGTGGTTTTCAATTCGCTTTCGTGGCAGAGAACCGGCTTGGCTGTTATAACATTACCCGAAGGTGATAGAAATAATTATGCAATTTATAGTATTGAAGATGTTGAGATTCCATCTCAATTGATTGAAGAAGATAAGCTCAACAGAAAAATAATTTTTGTCGCTGAAAATGTTCCGTCTCTCGGCTACAAAGTTTTTGTTATGAAACCAAGAAACAAGAATTATGATGCGAACAAAGAATCGAAGCCGAAAATAGGTTCTAAAGAAATTGATCTTGAGAATAACTTTTTCAAAGTATCGGTTGATCTTGAGAGCGGATGGATTAAAAATATTTTTGACAAACGATTGAACAAGGAACTTCTCAGCGGTTATGGAAACAAATTACAACTGCTCGAAGACAAGCCGAAAGCATACGACGCGTGGAATATCGGGTTAACCGGGATCGAATTTCCGTCCACATTCCGAAAAGCCGAGTTGGTTGAAGATGGAACCGTGCGTAAGGTATTATGTTTATATCGCGATTATCTAAAACCGGGGATGGTCAAATCATTCCCTACCGAAGATTTTCCGAACAGTTTCTTTACCCAGGATATTATTCTTTACAACAATATCGACCGGATCGATTTCAAAACCGATGTTGAATGGTGGGAAGAAAAAACGATGCTGAAAGTTGCCTTCCCGTTTAACGTTAACGATACTGTTGCTACTTATGAAATTCCGTTTGGAGCAATAAAAAGATCAACTACATTAAAAGCACAATGGGATAAAGGTAAGTGGGAAGTGAATGCACAAAAATGGGCCGATCTTTCAAATGACGAATTCGGAATCAGCCTGATAAATAAAAACAAATATGGTTATGATACTCGCGGCAATGTTATGCGGCTTTCCCTCCTCCGTTCGCCGGTATGGCCTGATCCGACAGCAGATAGAGGCGATCATTCTTTCGAGTACTCACTCTTTCCACACAAAGGCAAAGTTGAAGAATCACAAACAGTATTTAAGGGTTACGAATTCAATTATCCTTTGCTTACGTTATTGACTGATTCACACGAGGGCACTTTACCCCTTGAAAAATCTTTTGTTGAAATCTCTCCACAAAATGTTATTGTTACTTCCGTTAAGAAAGCAGAAGAAAACGACAACGCATGGATTATTACTTTATACGAATCAAAAGGCATCGATTCAGACGTAGAAATTAAATTGCCGGTAAAACCATCCAAAGTAGTTGAAACAAATATTTTGGAAGACGATGGTAAAAGTCAGCAAGTAAAAAATGCAAGTACTTATTTTGAAATAAAAAAAGGTGAAATAAAATATATCAAACTGTACAATTAAGTGGGTATTTACTACCCTAATTGTTTTTCTTTGAGCAAAGATAAAATGTCTTTTGCTCTTTACCATTTTTATATCTGCTCAAATAATCTACTCTAATAGATACTATTGCTTCATAGGTAGCTGGAATTTTATATAAAACTTTACACTCTATATTACTGCCAGGTGTATTATCTATAATTACCAATTCACCATAATTGTTTTGATTTATTTGCAGCTGATATATTGCAGCAATATTATCTTCATATATTACTTTAGAATGTGGAAAATTTACGATTGGATTTAAGCGCTTCAAAACTGTTAGGTAAACGACTTTTATATATGCTTCAATATCTCCTTCATTTTTAAATGAAATTCTATTAAAAGTAATACCACTATCTGATGCAGCACAATCTTCAAGACTTAAAACTAAACGGGGTTTTTTTTCTAATTCTCTTTTAATGTTTTTCTGTTGCTCATTAAGAATATTTAATTGCTCTTCCGTTTCCTTTACAATCGTTTTTAATTGTATGCTATAATCGTCTATTGCATTTTTATATTCTGACAGACTTGTATCAAACTGGCCAATTTTATTTTCAAAAATGCTAATATGAGATAAAAATTGTGATTGTTGTTTATCAATTATGGCATTAAGCTTTTCAATACTCGTCGAAAACGTATGCAATTTAATAGGTACAATACTTAAACTATCACCAACTTCGTTTAAAACATTCTTAACATTTTCTGAAGAATTATAAATATTTGTAAGCGAGCTGTTTAAAATATCTGTACTCTTTTCAGCAGATATAACATTTTCAACTGAAAGAGCTATAGCAAAAAGCGCTATAATAATAGTTAAAAATAGTCCGGTGGTTTGTATTATAGTATTCAGATTTTCAAATTTTTCTTTATCTTTTTTCCAAAGTATGTATAGATAAACATACATTGATATCAACACATAGCAAATAATCACTATTAGATTATAAATTAAAACTAATTTCATTACCAAGAGGATAAATATCATTATAAGAAATGAAGCTAAAAAAAATACTAATGATTTTTTCCCCTTTAACATTTTTCGCCTCTATTTTTTTCGTATCTCATAAACGGTTTATTATATTATTTTTTATTACTTATATAAAATTAATGTAATAATACTCTATAATAAGGCATAAAGTCAAACTTAGTTGAGATTTCATTAAAACCGAGACCCCTTATTTTAGTTATGCCACTTTTTGTTGTTTAATGTTTAGTTCGGATTTTATTGCCGTCCTCAATAGATGTAATTTATCA
>JBFMBS010000012.1:0-112656 GCA_040755055.1 Bacteroidota bacterium | reverse complement strand
ATATTTAAAAGTTTTTCTGGAATACCCAAATAAATAATTTTTATCTTATTGGGAGCGACTTTGTGTTTGATTAAAGAGCTTTTAACACAATCTGAATTAGCTATTATATAATCAGAATTATTGATGTCTTCTTCTACAAGTTCCCAAATTCTTAACTGTTTTTCCAATTTAGTTGAATATATTTTTCCGCCATATAAATGTTTATTCAAATCAATAATATCTTGTGGATGCATTGCAGAATGATCTACAATTGCTAATGAGTTACTACTGTGACACAGATCAATCGTACCTCCGCCATATCCAGCTCGAACATGATATATTTCAGGGAAGCCTACTTTCCCAAAAAAGCCGTGAGTTTTAGTCCTATAGTACAACATCGCACGCACTACAAAAGAAAGCTGGAAATATATTTCGGCGAGCGGAATAGAAAACAAATAATAAGGGCTATTCTTTGGTAAGAATCGATTTCTTAGTTTATTGGCTTTTTTCGAAATATGTCTAACATTCATTTTGTCTACATATTGTAAGAATTCATATAAAAAATTACTACTAACAGAAAAACTGCTGATAAAACAATACAACATGTTATTATCAATAGCTGCATTTGCACTTTCAAAAAGATGGAAATAAGAATTCCCATTTGATATTGCAACTTTATTCAAAATGTTTTTCTCCGTATCTATACATATCATTCAAACTCTTTTCAATCGGAAATTCCTTTATCCAAGAGAAGGTGCTATTTATTTTCCTTGTAGATGCAATCTGGTCCTTGATATATTCTATTTTTTTATTTTTAAAGCTAATATTGATTTTAAAATTGGTTATACTTTCCAACAACTTTATCAGATCTGATAAACTCCATGATTTTCCCGAACCAATATTATAGATCTCCCCTGGAGTACCATTGAAAGCTAGCTGGATGTAAGCTTCGACAGCATCCCGAACGTCGATTAGGTCTCTTCTTGTATCACTTCCTTCAAACTCAATCTCGTTAATGACTCCTTTTTTAATATGAATCAAGTCCTTGATAATTTTTCCACATACTAATTTAGAATTTAAATTTGGTCCAACTAAATTAAACGTTCTTAAATGAATTAAAGGTAGGTTTTCCCTAATTGATAAACTCTTGGCTATATAATACTGTGACAACTTGGAGACCCCATAATTTGTAATAGGATTGGGGGGGAAATCTTCGGACACATTGACCTGATCTTGAAAACCATATTCAGCGCTTGAACCAATATTAATAAAACATTTTATGTTGCAACCTGAAAGAAGATTAATATATTTTTCTGTCCAGACAACGTTATTCTCAAATAAATCCTTGATATCATTACTAAATACTAAACCACCTAAATGAAAGAAATAAATATTCTTATGTTTAATAATTTCTTCTCTTAGTAAATGTAAATTCGAAGTAGAATAATATTTATGAAGATTAAGCCTGCTAGTTGTGGGGGCAATGTCAATTCCGATTAAACATGAATCTGGGTATTTATTTTTTAAACTATTAATCAAGAAATCTGCTGTATATCCATTAGAACCAGATATTATAAAGGAGAGTTGTCCCATATATTACTTATTTGAGATAAAATTTTCCGCCTTCTCCAAATCAGCAGCAGTTCCGATATCGAACCAGTTTCCTTTGATGGGGTAAGAAACTAATTCTTTTTTTAACTTGATGCATTTTTTCACTAGTAGAGGAAGATCTATTTTGCAATTCGTTTTTAACATTTTAAGTGTCTCTTTTTTTATAACATAAATACCACTGCTTACTGAAAAGGTATGTATTGGTTTTTCAATGTAGTCCTTTATTTTTCCGTTTTTATTGTATTGCAAAACTCCAAGAGTAGATTGAATTTTTTTTTCAAAAGTGCAAATGGTTAAATCCGCTTTTCTCTTTATATGAAATAGATAAGCTTTTTTAAAATTGATATCAGATAATATGTCCCCATTCATGTATATAAAATTATCTTCAACATAATCTGTAACTAAGGTAAGTGGACCTGCTGTCCCTAACGGCTCTAGTTCTTGAACATACTCAATTTCAACACCAAATCTATTACCGGAACCAAGGTATGCTTTAACTAACTCAGATAAATAGCCGACAGAAATAAGTATTCTGGAAAAACCATAATGTTTTAATTGTTCTATTATGATTTGAATTATTGCTTTTTCATTCAAAGGAAAAAGTGGTTTTGGGATTGTGGTAGTGAACGGATGCAATCTTCTACCTTTCCCACCGGCAAGTATTACTGCTTGATATTTTTTCATTTTTAGATATTATAAGTATTAGTTTTATAGAGGTTTATATTCTCTATTATATATTGAATTGTTTTTTGAATCCCCTCTTCTAAATCTATATTTGGTTTCCAATTTGTAATTTTTCGGAATTTGTTTGAATTGCAAATTAGGTTAAAGACTTCACTATTTTCAGGTCTAATTCGATCCAAGTCTTGTTTAATAATAACTTTCTTCTCCACATTCATTAGTTTTACTATTTTATCAAATACTTCTTTCATACTAAAACCTATACCTGAACCCACATTTAAAGTAAGTCCCTTACATTCTTCAATCTCTGAAGCTAGAACAAATGCATCTACTATGTTAGAAACAAAATTCAGATCTCTTATGGGTTCAAGGTTACCGACTTTTATCTCTGTATTTTTTGAAAGAATTTGGCTTATAACACTTGGGATAAATGCACGCGAAGATTGTCTTGGTCCAAATGTATTAAAAGGTCTAAGAGTAACAGCTTTTAATCCAAATGAGTTTATAAAGCTTTCAACAACTTTATCAGCACCTATTTTGGACGCAGCATAAGGTGATTGGGCTTGTAAGAGATGGTTTTCATCAATTGGGGTATAGAGTGCTGTTCCATATACCTCAGATGTAGAAGTTTGTATTAATAATATATTTTGTTCAAGACATGCGTTAGCAATATTTAAAGTCCCCATTGTATTAGTCTTTATATAACTCTCAGGTGCAAAATAAGAATATGGAATACCTATAAGAGCTGCTAAATTGAACACAACGTCTTTTCCTTTTACTAATGTATTTATCATTCTCTGATCTGTGATATCACCTAATAGTATATTTAGGTTTTTGACATTGCCAATATTTTCAAGAAAACCAAAATGTGACCTCGAATTATATTTGACTAAGGCTGTGACATAATACCCTCTCTTGATCAACTCTTCGGTTAAATGACTACCAATAAAACCACCTGCACCAGTTATTAAGACTTTTTTCATCAATTAGCTCATAAATTTTAAGAATATTTTAATACACTTTTATTTATATAATTTGGATGTGCTGAATACTTATAATTATAATTTCAGTAAAAGCATTTAATTATATTTTTTTTAAGTAGTCTTTTAAGATTACTTCTTAATAAATATGATTTTGGTGGCGCATAATGTCCATCCAGCAATTTTTTTACATTCATTCTAATATCCAACAAGTCACAAAACTCTTGAATTATTTTAATATTATCCCTTATAACCATGTGATTGGCATTATTGTTAATCCACAATAATGTTTCATAGCCAAATTTTTTACCTTTTTTCCTTGCTATACTTGTCACATCGCTACCATATTCCTGCGCTTTTGGGAAGATCATCTCCTTAAAAATAATAATGCTATCTTCAAGATGGGGCTTTATCCTGTTGATGCCTCTATCATATCTTTCCCATATTCGATATTTTGTTAAATATTTTTCTATTCTTGCGAAACTTCCAACATGACTTAAAGCAATCCATAATGCCCAATCACCATATAACTTTAGTTTAGTATTAAAACCACCTGCCTTTTCCCAAGCTGTTTTTAAAAAAGCTGTTGCTTCAAAAAAACATTTAGGACCATCAAATTGCTCGATGAAAGCATCTCTTGGGTTTGCTAGATATGGCATTCTTAATGAAGGTACTTTTCTTAAAAAATCACCATTTGAATTAATTTCGCTATGCCAACCACGAAATAAAATAGAATTAGGACGTTCTTTTATTCCTTTCAAAATATCATATACATAATTTTTTTCGGCAATATCATCGGAAGTCATAAAAATTAGCCAATCACCGTCAGCATGTTCAGCACAAAACTGATAATTTTCTATCATTGATAAATGGGTTGGTGGATGCACTATCCTAATTTCATTACTATATTTATATAAAATATTTTTAGTATCATCAGTAGAGTGATTCTCAGATACGACAATTTCATAAGGTGGTACACTTTGACTAATAAGGGGATCTAAACATTTGTTTAGATAAACTCCTTGATTATAAGTTGGTATACAAATAGATAACTTAGTCATGTAATTTTATTTTATTCAAAATTTTAAATCTAACAAACCATTTAAGAATATGAAATGATATGGTGAGATAAAATAATTTACCTTTTAATTTTTTTTTTATTAAAGAATTTTTTAGAAACGTCAATTGAGCAAATAATACACCTAATAATAAAAAACCTGGTAATGATTTATTATATCTTATCGTAATAGAATCCTGATTATCACCGTATAACGCCAAAATTTCATCTATAAAATATATGTGTTTATATTTATCAGCTGAGTACAAATATATAGATTGGTCAGGACCAGCTCCCGTTTCAAAATAATTAAAATTATTATACTGCTTTATTTCTTTAGACAACGCTTCAATTATTTCATGTCTTCTAAACATTGCAGAGGTTGGGCTAACTGGTACGTTACTATGTGTAGCTAGGGATTTCCATAAAAACGTGTAACCTTGGTAAATACCTGTTATATTGGTCTCAATTTTAACCAAATTAGTGTTACTATTAAAATAAACAAATCCTATTTCTGGAAATTCTCCAATTACTCTAAAACATTTTTCTAAACATTCTGGCACTAAATAATCGTCTGAAAAAAGAATTTTAATCCATTCTGCATTAGATAACTCTACACCTCTTAACCAGTTTCTTACCGGACCAACGTTTCTTTCTTGTTTGTAAGCACTAAATCGTTTATCACTTTCTGTATACTTTTTTGCAACATTAAATGTATTGTCAGAACTATTATTATCAATAATAATACATTCAAAATCTTTAAATGTCTGGTTCTTGACACTATCTAATGCACGTATTAATAATTTTTCTCTATTATATACAGGTACAACAACCGATATTTTAGGAACCATATATAAATTTTGCTTTAATTTTTAATAATATGGGATTTCTCCAAATAATTATTTCAGAAAGTAACTGATAGATTATGCTATTTATAATATTTGCTAAAGTAAATGCCAATGCAATGCATAATAAATCTAGCTTGCTAAAGGCAAATAAGATTATAAATACAACATTTAAAATAGCATTCAATGCATAAGAAAAAGTATTTAACCATAGTTTTCCTACGCCGTTAATTACATGATAAGGCGCTGGTGAAAGGGAAAGGAAGAAAAATGCAAATACCAAAACCCTTACTAATGGTGCGACTTGATTTGCTAACTGTTCTCCAATCCATGTTTTTAGTATAATATTAGTAAATAGGTATAACGGTAACAAAATAACAAAAGAAACAAATCCACTACTCAACAACATTTTGACATAAGTTTTCCTGAACTGATTTATTTTCTGACTTACGCTTGCTGCAACTGGAAATAATATTGCAGTAGCTGAGTCCACAACGGCATGTGCTTTTGAACATATTGTCATTGCTAACTGATAGATTGTAACAGCTGAAGTGCTAATATAAGCGCCAATAACGTATCTCTGTATTTGATAAAGGAAAATTCCAGATGCGGAATTAATGGTCATTATTGAACCGTATTTAAACATGTGCTCAAAAGATTTTTTATCTGGTAAACCTTTGAAAAACTTGATATTATTATTTTTGCATAATTTATTCCCGTAAATTGTTGATGTTATTAGGATAATTAAATTTGAGGCACAGCTAATCAAAGTAATTCCCAACAAACCGACTTTAAAAATGGCAACACCAATAGCTCCACCTCCAAATGTCAAGATTGAAAGTAATGACAACACCATAGTTGAATAATCAAATCTCTGCAATCCTTTGAATAATGAAATCATTACAGTAGTTAAAAAGAAAAAGAAAAATTGAACACCTGCAACACGAAAGACCCAAATTGCCTCATGTTTGTCTTTTGGAATAATAGAGAAAAAAGAAACTATTAGCGGAGAGAAACACCATACCAGTATTGAAACTAATATTCCTAATGTTCCGTAAAAATATATTGAAGTAGTTAATATTGAAGAAGCATCATCTTTTTTCCCTTTGCTATCATATTCTGCCATAAATTTTAACGTGGCAGCAGAAAATCCGAAATCTAAAAACGCTAACGTACCACTGAATGAAGTCGCCAGTGTAAATATGCCAAATTTAGAAATCCCTATATGACCTATTATTATAGGATATGATAATAATGTAATAACAGATGGGACAAGAAAACCTAGGAAGCCAAACAAAGAATTTGTTTTAATACTAGCCATATTATTTTAAATTTGCTTTAACCATTCAATTGTTCTTTTATTCCAGCCTTGCATTTAACTTTTGGATGCCATTCTAAGATAGTATTAGCTTTAGTGTTATTTGCAATAAATATCTTTTGGTCACTAATTCTTACTGGTATTTTTTTATATTTCATTATTATTTCCAACTCATCTTCTAAAAGTTGGAATAACTCAAGTAACGAAAGACTGTTTTCAATACCCCCTCCAATATTAAAAGCTTGTCCTTTTGCTTTTTCAATGTTTGTCGACGCTTGAAAATATAAATTTACTACATCGGATGAGTAAAGGACATCGCGCACTTGTTTTCCATTACCGGAGATTGTAAAAGGTTCTTTGACCGATCCCCACTTAATTTCCAGACCTTTTTGTATAAACCAACCAATCCATCCCTGGTCATATGTTGGGTGCTGGTATCCACCGTACATTGAGGAATGCCTAAATACAACGGTCTTAATGCCAAATATTCTAGAATAATCAAGCAAGTATTGGTCTGCGGCACCTTTTGAACAGCCATAGGGTGAATGGAAATCAAGCGGTAATTTTTCATCAAATCCATTCGGATATTCTCTACAAATGTATCGAGTCTCCGTTTCTTCGTAAGTGAGATATTCAAGATCCCCATAAACTTTATTAGTTGATGAATATAGGATAGCCGTTTCTGGAGAAAACTTTCTTACTGTTTCTAGAATATTATGAGTGCCGACAACATTTACTTCAAAATCCATTCTTGGGTCGTTAATTGAAGTAGTCATCGCAACTTGCCCCGCAAGGTGAAAAATAACATCCGGTTTAATCTCTTTTACCACATTCTCTACATCGTTATAATTTCTTATATCACAATGATAGAACTTAAAACCCCCCTTATCTTTTAACCATAGTAAATTCTTTTCGCTGCCGGCTCTGAATAAATTATCAAAGACAAATAACTCTTCATTTCTTTTCAACACTTCTGCCGCAAGATTGCTGCCCACAAAACCGCACCCACCGGTTATTAAATACCTCATCCGCTTATTCCTTTAATGGTCTTTATTAAACCTTCTTTAATTTTTGTCTTCGGCTTCCAGCCCAATTTTAAAATGTTCGCATTGTTGGGTTTTGATTCCATCAATTCGTTTTCCCTGAGTGGAATAGCTCCAAAATTTAGCTCTGATTTACTTGATGTTAGTTCTTTTAATAGATTCATCAAATTTTTAATAGAAAAAATTTCGCCTGTACCTATTTCAAAATGATTAAAATCTTCATTTAATTTATCTATAGAATTGATAATTAATTCGTAAGCATCAAGTATATCTTCGTAATAAACAAAATCTCTTCTTTGTTCTCCTTTAGTTAAATTAATTATTGGCTCATTTTTTTTTAGTTGAGTAATCATCGCTGTAATAAAATTTGTGTTATTTGCACCAGGCCCATAAAAATGTTCAAGTTGCATATTAACAGTTTTTATTTCATGGCTTCTAAACTTGAGCCAGTCAAGAAATTGTTTCTTGGTTAAAGAATATATGTTTGCATCACGCTCTAAAGCTGAGTCCGTATTAATAAACAGTTCACAACTATTTTGAATAGCAAAATTTAGAAGATACAAAGGAGAAATTAGATTGGCAGCAAGCATCTGTGACATATCTTCATTACCTCTCCCATAAAAAGTAGCTGTATGAATAATTATATCGATTTTATTTTCACTAAATAAACTTTTATAACTTTCTTGTGTAGCTCCATAAACATTAAAGTCAAATTCAGATATTCTAAAAAGATTATTCAAACTATATTCGGTACCAACAATTTTATATTTGTCAGTTAATCTTTTAGCTATACTGCTACCAAGAAAACCATTTATACCTGTAATAAGAATAGTTTTCATTTATTCCCAATCATCCATTATCACCCTACTTTCAGAAATTTTTTTTTCTAAAAGATAATTTTTAAATGATTTTATCATCATTGGCGGTCCCGTGCCTCTGATACTTCGCGAGACTTCGTTCCAGCCTCGCCGTAGACGCGAACCTGCCTCGGCGGCAGACGGGTCGAGGCGGGTTTCCCTTGTGAGACTTTGTGATATTATTTTTTGGTTACACCGAGTTACACTAGGTTTTCACATAGTATCACGAAGATAGCTCATTGTTCAACACTCAGCACTTTAAGAACCTTAGCGTTACCTTTTTTGTTTCACTTTGCTGCGTTAGCCGGCAATTGTATTTCGCCTTCCGTTCAGAATATCATCCGCAATAACAGCCAATTCATTTTTAAATTGAAGATGATCGGGCTCGCTGACCCATTTGATTAGTTTAATCTTATCATCCGGGAAAGATGTCAGAATTTCATAAACAGAAATAGGATCGACTCCGGCTTCTTTATTCTTTGCTTCCGCAATAATTTCCTTAAAGTCGCAGTCATAACTTTTACAAATAATCCAAATATCCGCTGCGTCCTTAGGCTCAAATCTATATAACGCCGAGAATTTATTAGATAAAATATTTCTAAGACTATCAATTTTTCCAAGAACACTATCTAATTCAAAATCTCCATAATGCGGAGCGACATCATTAACAAAATCTATTTTTAAATTAATATTATTTTTTGAAACGAAAATCTGCATAAAGTCTTGTGAGAGTTTTAGTCTTTGCTTATCAATTATAATATCATATTTATCTTGCGAATCAATTAATTTTTGGTAGATAAGGCTGCAATATTTTGGGAAATTGTCTTCGTCGTTCACGAAAAGATCAAGATCGTCCGAATATCTGTGGTTAAAATAATAACGGCTAAGCGGCGTACCACCGGTTAGATAAAAGGGTAGATTTAATTCTTTTAATATATTCAGCATCCCATCCTGAAAGGGATAGAGGCTCTTTAAATAAAATTCGTCTGATTCGTTCATATCTATCCTTTAATTCTTTGCTTCTCAGTTTACTAATTGAACCGGCGGTTAATAGCTTTTTTAATAAATCAACTCCTAAAATATCCAGAAGATCGTACCAGTTCAATCTTTCGAGCATACGGTTAATCATTATATCTAATTCATATTTATCAATTTTGTCCAATTGCTGATCAACAACTTTATTTATTGGAAGTATATCAATATTATAATCCCAAAATATTTTCTTAAGCGTGTTATATTTTTCTTCTTTAGTCATATCTATTCCCAATCATCCGTAACCACATTTCCTTCCGGTAAGCCATGCTCAAGTAAATATTTCTTAAAATTCTTAATCATCTCCGGCGGACCAGATATAAAATAAGTAGCTCCATTACCGCATTCGTTATATATTTTGTTAATATCAAGTATTCCATCGGTATCTTCATAAAATATTTTAGTTACATTGTTAGAAAGTGCGCTCTGTGGTTCTCTGTGTATGTCCAGTGGAACTCTGTGTAATTCTTCTCCGTAAATATTATGCGCTTTCGTTTTAAAACCCAAATAGATTTTGGGATCAACATATTCATTAAATGAACTATCATTAAATAGAGAAAGAAATGGGGTTATTCCGGTTCCGCCGGCTATAAACACACAATTAGTTTTATCATGCACTCTCTGAAAGATATCACCATAAGGTAGTTTTAACCATACTTTTTCCCCTTCATGTAATTCGTTTTTCATCCTATTCGTGAAATTTCCTTTAACAGCAAAAGTAATTTTTATTTGTGGTTCGTTTGGATTACTCTGCATTGAAAAACATCTTGATTCAGGCCACTGCCCAACACCATCATAGTTATCTAAAGCTAAGTGTAAAAACTGTCCCGGATTATAAATAAACTTCTTTTCAGAGGAAAAAGTAACAGTATAAATATCTGGTAAAGGATTTATTATTTCTTCAACCCTAACTCTGTACTTTTTTACCATCGGCATAGTTGATAATTAAGAATTCTGCTTTATTCTTTCAAGAATATTCTTCATGAGAAGGCTATATTGAGGCAACCGTTTATAAAGCATTTTTGCAACCTCTTCGTGATAAGTATGGGATGTCAAATTTCTATCATCAATCATTTCTAATGCAAGTTCGGCTTCAGTATCATTCAGTATCCTCATTTTTTTTGCTTCGCGCAAGCAAGCTTTCGGTGAAGTACAAACAATACCTTCATTTTCTTTTAGATACGATTGAAGACATTTCCATAACGCTTCCGTGGTATATTCAAAACGTTGAATAGCGGCATCCTGGATGAAGATGGAATATTCTGCCTTTAAAGCTTCTTCAAGTGTTAATAATGCTTTAAGAGTACCTTCATATTTTAGTGGAAACAATTTTACCATCACATCCTCCACCACAATACATTTGTCAATGCTGTCTTTCTAAATTGCTCTGATACCATAGAGAAATCAACCAGGTCAACAGTGTATGGTATCGTAAGCTCCTCCAACTTTTCACGAATTTGTGAAAGTTTCGACCTTTTCCATTTTCCCTTGGGAAGTACAGCAATATCTATGTCCGAAACATCTGTGTTCGCACCCGTTGTGAAAGATCCAAAAAGTGCAATGGATACATCCTCACTTTCTAGCTCTTTAAGAACAAATTGACGTATTGTTTCGATATATCGCTGTGTCATTTTTTTATTCATTTTTTTTATCTATCCTTTTGCGAATTATTTCCTACAAATTTTACTGGTTTTTCTTCAATACAATTGTATTTCTCTGTGGTTCTCTGCGTTACTATAAAAATCTTTCATGAAGTAACATTAAGTAATTTCTCCCTTACACGCCGTCTTCTGGCGGAAAGTTTCTCAAAGTATTAACCGCTTAATTCCATCCTTCAAAGATTTCGTATAAAAATTTAGTAATAAGCCAAGCTTACAATTTGAAAGCCTCATATAAGTCAAAGTTTGAGCAAAGTGAACCTCGTTAAATGCTTCGACAACTTTTAATTCAATTACAACTTTGTTTTCAACAAGAAGATCAATTCTATACCCGCACTCTAACTTAACTTCTTCATAAACTAAAGGTAAAGATTTTTCCTTTTCAACAAATAAATTTGCTTTTGTTAATTCGTAAGCTAAGCATTCCCTGTAAGCGCTTTCAAGTAAACCAGGTCCCAAAGCAGTATGGACATTGAAGGCACAGTCAAGTATTATTTTACTTATTTCATTTTCATTCATAGTTACGTCGTGATACTTTGTGCTTTAACGTTGTGGTACTTTGTGAAACAAAAAAAAGAAGGTTCACTAAGTCTCTCAAAGTTTACACACTTGTCCGCCGTCCACTGGCGGAAAGTTACACTAAGTTTTTAATAAAAGATTCCAAGACTGTTTCAATGTAATCCAATTTCTCTTTTGTGTTTCCCGGATATGTACCAAGGAAAAAAGTATTATCCATAATATAATCTGAATTATTCATGTTATCTGCAACTCTGAAATTCTTATTTATAAATGCCGGCTGACGTATCATATTCCCCGCAAAAAGATTTCTCGTTTCAATTAAATTATCATTCAAATATTTTGTCAGTTCATCCCGCTCAAAAGGTGCATTTTCATTTACTGTAACAATAAAACTAAACCATGCCGGATCACTCTTATCAGTTGCTCTCGGTAATATAAAATACTCAGAATACTTTTCAAAAATTTGATTGTATCTATTAAAATTTTCTTTTCGCTTTTCACAAAACATAGCCAGTTTATCAACTTGTGCTGAACCAATAGATGCTTGCATCTCTGTCATCTTCAAATTATAACCTATTTCAGTATAAACATATTTGTGATCATAACCATAAGGTAATGTACCAAACTGTTGTGAAAATCTCTTGCCGCATGTATTATTTTCACCTCCAGCACAATAACAATCACGTCCCCAATCTCTCAAAGATTTAATTATTTTAGCAAGTAATTCGTTATCTGTGCAAACAGCACCGCCTTCCCCGGTTGTTATGTGATGAGCGGGATAAAAACTTATTGTGGAAATATCTCCAAATGTACCGGTATATTTACCTTTGTATCTGCTGCCGAATGCATCGCAATTGTCTTCAATAACCCAAAGACTATATTCTTTCGCTAATTGCATAACTGCATCGATATTAAATGGGTTACCAAGTGTATGAGCAAGAAATATGCATTTAGTCTTCTCTGAAACAGCTTTCTTCATCATAACAACATCAATATTGTAAGTTGGTATGTCAACGTCAACAAAAACCGGTACGCAATTATTCTGTATAATTGGTGTTACTGTAGAAGGAAACCCGGCAGCTACAGAAATAACTTCATCTCCTGGTTTTATTCTTCGATCACCCAATTTTTCAGAAGTTAGTGCAGTAAATGCTAAAAGATTTGCTGAAGACCCGGAGTTAACTAAAATTACATTTTTTATTCCTAAAAAGTCACTAATTTTCTCTGCAAACTGTTCAGAAAACCTTCCCTCTGTCAACCAAAAATCCAATGAAGAATCAACTAGATTAACTAATTCATTTTCATCAAATACTCTTCCGGCATAGTTAACTCTGGATTTCCCTGGAACAAAATTATTATTAGAGAATTTTTCCCTATAATATTCTTTTGTTAGCTCCAAGATCTTTTCCCTAATTTCAGTATGAGTCATTGGTTCTACTCCGTGCTACTCTGTGATTCCTTTGTGGAACTCTGTGTTAGTATTTGTTTTTTGCCCAATTAATATTTCTTTGCTCAGCTAGTTCTACATAATTTTCTATTTGTCTCACTCTCTCAAAGTACAATTCTTTCTCTTCCAATTCTGCTTTATATCCATCAACAGTAAATTTGATGAGTTCCTTAAAATTTAATACCGGCTTCCACTTCAAATTCCACATGGCTTTAGAAATATCCAGCTTCAATACGTTTGCTTCATGAAGTTTCTCATTTGACTCTTCAAAACCTACATTCCCTTTACCGTAATATTTAATTATAGCTTGAATTAACTCCACTACTTTATAGTTAGCCTGATCGAGTGGTCCAAAATTCCAACCTCCAGAATATTTATTCCCTTCTTCATATAACTTTGAAGCCAAAAGCAGATACCCGCTCAATGGTTCAAGCACATGTTGCCATGGTCTTGTAGCATTTAGATTTCTAATAATTAGTTTTTTATTTTTTTTAATTGCTCTAAAAAAGTCAGGTACAATTCTATAATCCGCCCAGTCACCTCCACCTATTACATTTCCAGCTCTTGCAGAAGCAATTGCACAATTTGCTTTATTAGAGAAGTAAGAATTAATATAACTGTTTGTCACTAATTCCGAACAGCTCTTTGAAGCACTATAAGGATCTTTACCACCCATCGGGTCATTTTCACGGTAACCCCAAACCCACTCGTTATTTTGATAACATTTATCGCTTGTAATATTTAAAGCTGCTTTTACGTTTTTCGTTTGGCGGACACACTCAAAAAAATTAACCGTCCCCATTACATTAGTTTCAAATGTATAATGGGGATTTTTATAAGATTCCAAAACGAGAGGTTGAGCAGCAAGATGGAACGCAAATTCCGGTTGCACTTTATCAAAATAATTTAATAGCTTATTTAAGTCTCTTATATCTCCATCAACATGATTAATTTTTTGATTCATATTACATTTAACAAAATTATCTTCTTCTCTTTTAGGTGGAAGTGCATATCCATAAATTTCAGCTCCTAGTTCTTTCAGCCATATTGCCAACCACGATCCCTTAAATCCCGTGTCACCTGTTATTAAAACTTTTTTATTTTCAAAAATCTTATTAAAAAGTTTTCTTATCAATTCTCAATCCTCAACTTGTCCGCCGTCTTTTTGGCGGATCATTAATTCTCAATTGCTTTTTACCAAATTTTCCAAGGAGCTTTACCGCTTTCCCACAATTTTTCTAATTCAACTTTATCTGATAATTTATCCATTGGCATCCAAAATCCATTATGATGATAGGCGACCAATTCTTTTTGCTTTGCCAAGTTTTCAAGTGGCTCACGTTCAAAAAAGGTTTTGTCGTCTTCTATAAACCTAAACACCTCCGGTTCTAGTACAAAGAAACCACCGTTCACCCATTTACCATCACCCTCCGGTTTTTCTATAAAATGTCTTACATTATTATCATCATCAATATCTAAAGCACCAAATCTGCCAATAGGTTGTGCCGCCGTAACTGTGGCAACTTTATGCTTCTTCTTATGAAATTTGAGAAGTTCTGCTATATCGATATCACCTACGCCGTCTCCGTAAGTCATCATAAAAGTCTCATCCCTTACATAATCTTTTACTCTTAATATTCTTCCTCCCGTCATTGTATTATCTCCAGTATCAACAAGTGTAACCTTCCATGGTTCGGAATAATTGTTGTGTGTCTCAATTTTATTGTTCTTTAAATCAACAGTAATATCTGACTGATGTATAAAATAATTCGCAAAATATTCTTTTATTAAATAACCTTTATAACCCAAGCAAATAATAAATTCATTAAACCCGTAATGAGAATATATTTTCATGATATGCCAGAGAATGGGTTTACCACCAATTTCAACCATGGGTTTTGGTTTAATAGTGGTTTCTTCGCTAAGTCTTGTGCCAAGTCCACCAGCTAGAATTACTACTTTCATACAACCTTCACTCCTGAGTGACTTTCTTGAAAGTATTTATAAGTCATTGATATTTCCCTTTCAACTGCATTTTATTTTTCACACCATAAGATCATTTATTCTTTTCACATTAAGCAATACGAATCGAATCTTATCATGTTTATAAGTATAGAAAACAATTTCACCAATTGTCATAAAATCATATGTCTCAACTGGAACGTTTAAAATGGCTGTGCTTTCATATCTTCAATAAATAAGAATTGACTATGTGGAGTGACGAAACTCCAAACATTTACGGATTTTTTTTGATATCAACTCAATAATAGCAAATTAACTGAGTTTTTATTATTGTAAACAAGATTAACATTCAAAAATATATTTATAGAGAATAGAAAAGATAAAAATAAAATCATTTGAACACTGGATATGCCAACCATCCACGCTTCAAAGTTCGAGTGAATTATAAAATTAAGGAATAATGAAATGATGGAAAGATGGAAAAAAGTCCTTATAAAATTCTGTTTTACTAACTGCTGAGAGGTGTTATTTGTTTGAAAATACTTTAAACATAATTTGAGCAGTTGAATGAAAACAAAAACGATAGGTGCAAAGAATAGAGCTAAACCAATAATACCAACTTCTTCTATAAGAGCAAGAATACTGTTCCCCTTTTCACGGATATACCTTCCGTTATCATAATGTGAGCCGTTTGCGTTATTCAAAATTTGGGGATGACTGATACCGAATCCGATTCCAGTAATGCCCCCTTCTTTAGCCGCATGCAAGGATGAAAGAAATAATTCTGAACGGGATGCAAGAATATTTGTACCGCGGTTAAAATAACTACTCACAGCAGTTCTAACTTCTTTAGAAAAGGAAAAAACTATAATGAATAAAAGAAAAAATAATACAAGAATTGGCATGATATATTTTTTAAATGAAAGTAAAAACAAAATCGGCAGCAATATTATAAGCGATGAAATGAACGATGCACGGGAATTTGATAAAAAAAGTAATGAGTACTCAGTAACGAGTAATAATGTGACAAGTGACAAGGCAACATAGTTATAACGATTTTGGGGAATGAATAACTTCTCAAGAATCCCTGGTAAAGTAAAAAGAATCAAGCTTGCATAAGTATTTTTATGTGTAAAAACTGAATGAAAACCTTCTACATTATTTCTACTCCATAAATCACCGGGATAATTAAAAAATAACGATATCATGGATAATGAAACAATTATAGTATTTAATAGTACAAAGTACCCAAAATAATTTCGGTTATGATGATACCATATAAATGTTATAAATGCAGTAACAATTAATATACCTAAGTACACTATCGATCTCTGGAATGTAACAGTTGGATAAAACGACCAGAGCGAAATAATCAATGTCCAAATAACAAATCCGGCAAGTAAAATAAATATTTTACTATTCAGAAATTTTGCGAATGATTTAATTAATTGCTTATTCATAATAACTAATATTAATAACGGTATCGGTACTAAATAACGCAAATCAGGTAAACCAATTATAACTGTAGAGAAGAATAAAAAATAGATTGTTAAGACTGCTACATTACTAAATAATTTATTATTACCCATTGATAAAAAAGATCTACAAAAAATTTATTAGTCATTTCAATTGCTTTTTATCTAGAATCACTTTAATCAGAATTCATTTTTGTTGCCCGAAAAAATTTACACCTAGTACCCGCTCCGACTCGGTACCCGCCTCGGCAAGCCGAAGGCGTGACGGGAAAGCGAGGCGAGTCCAAAATCAAGTTTACCTCCCGAATGGGACAGCATCTAGTATCCTCTAATGCATCCATGCAACCATGCAACCATACATTCATTCCACCATTCCATGCATTCATATACCATAATTTTGAGTTCCGAACTTCACTTTCTTGAAAAATATCGGGACGAAATCCCGTTGCCATTTTCTTTATCAATACGGAACATATAACCATGCAATCATTCATTCATGCCCATCCTCCCTACGGCTGACAAGCCTTCCATCAATGCATCCATGCAACCATTCATACATGCATCTATCCATCCATTCATCCACCCTACTTTTCCCACAATAGCGTCAGCACACAATTATAATTGTACATCGCCACATTCTGCTCATACAAATATTTATCTCTCGGACAGTTATAATCCTCAGAAAACCAGGTATAAGCCGGTACTAAATCATAACATGTCTGCATCATACCCCTCTCTCCTTTGTAAGGAGAGAGGCCGGGAGTGAGGTCTCGCCTATCAGCCAGGCAAGAAAAAAAATCATAAGCAGCAGATTCTTTCCTAACTTTATATCCGGTAGGAATAAACTTTAATGGGAAATACTCGTTCACGGCACTCCAGAGAACCTTTCCATTCTTATTCATTATCAAAGCAGTTGAGTATTGACCGACAAAAACATATCTCAAGGCGACGGCAGTAAGCGACACATCAAAGTAATCTGAAGTATCTTTTAATAATTCAAAATTAATCGGTTTATTTTTAGTAAATTTTTGGAACCATGGTTTATGCATTAACAACTCAGCAGCAAATTCATTTGCATCTGCTTCCCTTTTCCTAGATTTGTTGACACCGTAGAATTCCTCAAATCCGCATTTGTAAACTGCCTCTCCCTTTGGGAGAGGTTTGGTGAGGGCTTCATTAAAAAAGTGCCCCATTTCATGTGCTAAAGTAAATCGTTTTTGTCTTTCATCAGTAATGCTGCTGTTCAGCGTAATGATACCGATGCTGTTATCAAATAAAATCTTCCCTTCACAATCACTCAGCGGTTCCTCTTTAAGATTCAAATCCTCTGCATATAACAGAGTAACCAAATTCAATTCTCTTGGTGATTCAAAACAGTATTTACTAATTAATTTCTCTGCATTATCATATGCCAGCATAAAACAAAATTGAAATTTAATCGATACGCTCCCTCTCTTCCTAAGGGATTCAAAGTTTGTCCCGAACTTGTTTCGGGAGTGAGTTCATATTTTTATTTATCTTCCATCCATAATTTTATTTTCATTCTTTCCGGACTTCTTCTTTGCGAACTTCGCGTGAAACAGTTTTTCTTTCATTCTTGTTAATCTATTTTTCCCTTTGCGTTTTTTATCTTTTCTCTGCGTGCTCTGCGTGAAACAACTTTTTATTGTATTCTAATTATTCACTTTTTTTCCTTAAATATTCGAGCAGAGCGGCATCATTCCCATCATCAATATTTTCATTCCCTTTTCTCGCTGCTAATCTAAAAATATTAGGATCCATTTCTTCATTGTTATTGCCGGCTTGTAAATTATTAAACTCAGCGAGATTCTTTTCAAATTTTTCTTTTTTAATATCAGCTTCCAAAAGTTTTTTTCTAGCTTGAACTTTCTTTAGGTAATTTTGAAAAGAACTTTCCATTTCTTTTGTATCTACTCCAATTTCTTCAAGCTCTTCCCTTGCTTCCTCCTCCGAAAGAATATTTGGATTAAAATAAAATTTCAAAAAACTGTTAATTGTATTTGACATTTTTGATCCCATCTATTTTTAATGATTCTATTCTTCTATCTATTTTTCTATAAATTCTTTTTTGTATAGTTGTAACCTCAACTTCGGTAATACCTAAATCCTCTGCAATCTCCCTTCTCTTCTTATCCTCTAAAATCTCTTCAAGTACAGCTATTTCTTCTACTTCTTCATTTGGATCAAATAATTCAATCAGTCTTCCCTTAAGATCATCCCTCTCTAAATTTGTTAAAATATCTTCACTTCCTAAATCGTCATACTCATAATTTATATTATCATCAAAAGAGAGCATAACAGAATTATCAATCGCAATAACATTCTCGTTCCCATCGTCATAATCATTTTTCTTAGTCCGGCACCCAAAATAAGTGAGCATTTCATATTTGAGGTGATAATAAACTGAATTCTTAAAAGTATTATAATTTTTAAGATAACATTTTCTTCTGCCCTCGTTTATCCGTTCTAGAATATCAATAATAAAATCAGCCGGCTCCTTTGCATTAAAGTATATTCCATTTGTACCATTCCATTTCATGCAATAATAAACAGCATTAAACTTATCCTTTCTAATAAACTCCTCTGTGTAAGTAAGCTTCAGAATTTGATCGTCGTTATTCAATATTATTCCTCTATGTTATTAAACATTTTTCTTTACATATTTAAACGACACATCAAACAAAAAATTTCCATCGTAAGGAATATTATTTCAAAATCTGCTTATTGGAAATATTAATACCTACCCTTCGTTTAAATTTTTGTCAGTAAAAAAGTTAATGAAACTATGCATTTTCTAAACAACATAAAACCCGGTAAAAATCAATTAGAAGAAATTATTAATTGCAACTCGATACAAACTCACTATAAATTCGCTCAAAAGTCGTTGTTGAAATTTTATTCGTCACACCTTCTTTTGATCAATTATTTACTCAAATTCGCAGATTATTTGGAACTATTGCGCTCGCCCCCACTCTGTAAATATTATCAGTTTAATACTAGTAGCTAACAGCTGATTACTAATAGCTAACGACTGATTACTAACAGCTAATAGCTTACTAAAATCCACAATTTTTAATTTATCATTTATAATTTTTAATTGATGTTTATAAGTCATTTTTAATTTATCATTTATAATTTTTAATTTTATTAATAAGGAGAACTACAATGGCTGAATTAAAAAAACCTCTGTTCGGTAATATTAAAGGTACTTTCGGTAATGCTGTATTTCGTCAAAGATATGGCAAAAATTATTTGGCTCAAAAACCATCATCCTACACTCCCCCTGATACTCAGGATTTCCAGATCAGAACTACTAAATTCAAAATGGCATCAAAAATTTCATCTACAATCAATGCCGATTCATCGTTAAAAGAAATATGGAATTCGATTAAACCGAAAAATCAAAATCTTTATAATTATCTAATTTCTGCTTCTTATCCATTCTTAACAGACGATTCGGTTAGTCCATCGTTAAAGATTGTACCCGATTCTAATATTGGTGTCCGTTTAGATAATATCACAGTCGCTCAGGATAAATTAACCATTAAATTACTGCCGCTAACCATTGCATCTTTAATTGATAGCAATGTTGAAAAAAATGCCAGGTTAATTTCATTAATAACTTTTGGTAATCCGGTAAATAATGATGTACCAAAATTTGATGTTGTTTCTATAACCTCAAATTTATTAAGTATAAATCTTGATGATCCGCTCACTTTTGATTTCATTTTATCCACGACAAATCAAATAAAAGTAAGTGCTTATCAAGATAAATCTCTCTTTTCTGCATTGCTTACTTACGATGTGAATAACAATATGATTAATCACTCGAACACATTTTATTCAAACTTAGTATAATTATTCTAAAAAGGGGACGGGAACGAACCGTCCCTTTAATTTTGAAAAGCCGATTTTTGTTAAATGACTATAAATCATTTTCATTAGATTCAATATTTCCCAACACCTCAGCCCTTGCTATAGCTGGCAGCATTCCATCATTCCAGTTTTGCTGAGCTTGTAGAAGCACTTCATCCTACTTCCCTAACCCGTACTGAGCTTACCGAAGTACCAACATTCCATTATTCCATTCGTGCATCCACACTTTCATTCTCCCATCTTCCATTTTTCCTTTTCACCTTTTTCATTTTACATTATTTCAAATTTTTCTTCTCTAATTTTTAATTTCTAATTTTTCATTTTTAATTCTGAACATTTCCCTATACCATTTATAAGTTCTTTCGATGCCGGTTTTCAAATCAATATTGTGTTTCCATCCAAGATTGTGGATTCGGGTGACATCAAGTAACTTTCTCGGTGTACCGTCAGGTTTGGATGAGTCATAAATAATTCCACCCTTATAACCAATGGTATCACTAACTAACAGAGCCAATTCAGAAATAGTTATATCTTCACCGGTTCCAATATTCAAATGTGTAATACCTTGATCATAAATATCAAATGCTTCAACCGAGTTCATCAGAAAATAGATTGCCTCAGCCAAATCATCAACATGCATAAATTCCCTACGAGGTTTTCCACTACCCCACACCACAACCCCCCTCTCCTTACTAAGGAGAGGGGTCAGGGGTGAGGTCTTAGCTTCGTGAAATTTCCTCATCAACGCCGGCAGTGCGTGTGCTGTAGCTAAATCAAAATTATCATTCTGACCATAGAGATTTGTCGGCATAACTGAGTAAAAGTTACAACCATACTGCCTATAATAATTCTCACACAGTTTTAAGCCGGTAATCTTGGCAATTGCATATGGTTCGTTTGTCTGCTCTAACGGACCGGTTAATAAGTATTCTTCTTTAATGGGCTGAGGACAATCACGAGGATAAATACAAGAACTGCCAAGGAAGATTAACTTTTTCACTCCGTATTGATAAGCAGCATGAATAATATTGGATTGAATCATAAGATTATCATAAAGAAATTCTGCGCGGTATCTATTGTTTGCCAAAATACCGCCTACTTTAGCCGCGGCTATAATCACATATTCCGGTTTCTCAGTTTGAAAAAACTGAGTTACTATTTGCTGATTGCGGAGATCAAGCACTTCTTTTGTCATGGTGACTATGTTCGCGTATCCCTCACCGGAAAATTTTCTCATAATAGCAGAGCCAACCATTCCATTATGACCGGCAATATAAAGTTTGAAGTTTTTGTCTATCATATTAATTACTTTGGCACTTTGTTACTCAGCAACTCAGTCACTTTGCCACTCAGCTTGCTTCGACTCGCTTTACAGAGGCGAGTACTCAGTCACTTTGCCACTCAGCATCCTCTAATACCCTCTTCTCAACGCTTTCTCCAAATCCGCCTTCACCATAATCTTGACTAATTCTTTGAATTTTCCATTCTAATTGTAGTGGCGGTAATGACTGATAATCTAAAATCAAACGTTAAGGAATTTTTCAATATTTATATCTGCTTGTTTCAATATTGCTCTAAGAGTTCCTTCCGGGATATCACCGGAATGATTAGGAATTGTAGTATATCTTCCCGTTAATGGGTTGTGCCAAATTTCATGACTGCCGGCCGCTTGACGATAAAACTCAAAACCAAATCTTTTAATTTTCCGGGTAACATCACGATATTTGAAACCACTTAATCTTGACACTACAACCCAACAACAAGTGGATAATCAAATTTGGAACCGGCTTCTATTAGTGTGGGGTTTATACTTTTGCTTTCCCACTGAGCTTCCATTAATTTTTTAACAATGTCGCGTGCTATTTCAAGAGTTTCTGTAATAGTTCTACCTTGAGCAACTAGCCCCTGAATATCATCAGATGTTGCGAGATAATATCCTTCAGGTAATTTTTCAATATGAATATTTATTATTTTTTCCATACGAAAATTTCCTTTTATTAATATTTCAATTCACTACCAGAAAATTAAGTAATAACCTAAAATCATTCACAAAAATCACATAAATTAATTTAGAGTACACTATATTTTAAGATTTTTAATACCCTTTTTTAAACACACTTTTAAGATCATGTCCAACCATTATCTTAATTAATTCTTCAAATTTCACTTTAGGTTCCCATCCAATTTTCTCCTTTGCTTTCGTAGCATTACCAATCAAAAGATCAACTTCCGTAGGCCGGTAATATGCCGGATCGATAGCAACAAGAGTAGTACCCGTATCATATATTCGTTTGTTATCCTCAAATTGAGTGGAAAAGTCATAAGAATTATTAGATACTTTTTTCAGTATACTTTTTAATTTTTCCTTGTCAATTGCTTTCACTATCCCCTTCTCATTTTCAGCAGAACCAACCCATTCTAGTTCTACACCTACTTCTCTAAATGCTAGTTCACAAAATTCACGGATGGTATGAGTCTCGCCAGTTGCAAGGACAAAATCTTCCGGCTGAGCAAGTTGTAGCATTTTCCACATCCCCTCACAATACTCCGGGGCATATCCCCAATCGCGTTTAGCATCTAAATTACCGAGTGCAAGTGTTTTTTGAAATCCAAAAATTATTCTAACAACTGCACGTGTTATCTTACGTGTTACAAAAGTTTCACCCCTTCTTGGAGATTCATGATTGAATAAAATCCCATTAACCGCAAAAAGATTATATGCCTCTCTATAGTTTTTAACTATCCAATAACCATATAATTTAGCAACTCCATATGGAGAGCGCGGATAAAAAGGTGTCTCTTCATTTTGAGGTATTTGTTGAACTTTACCAAATAACTCACTCGTAGATGCCTGATAAAATTTTGTTTGTCTAACAATGCCTACTTCTCTTATTGAATCAAGAAACCGAAGAGTCCCTAACGCATCTACCTGGGCAGTGTAATCTGGTATTTCAAATGATACTTTCACATGACTCTGTGCAGCAAGATTATAAATTTCATTAGGTGTGATTCTTTCTAATAATCGGTTCAAACTACTTGTATCAACAAGGTCTCCATAATGTAGAAATAGTCTTTTGTTTAAAATCTCTGGATTGTTATAAAGATGGTCAATTCTAGAAGTATTGAACGAAGAACTTCGTCTTATTATTCCATGAACTTCATAACCTTTTTCCAAAAGAAGTTCCGTGAGATAACTGCCATCTTGACCAGTTATACCCGTAATAAGTGCGCGTTTCATGTTCAATTAAAAATTATAAAGTATAAATTAAAAAGTATGAGTGAGTCTGTAAAATAATCTTCACTGGAGGTTAAAAATCGATAATATATGATTGGTAATGAGTCTGCATATAATTTGTTTCTTCTCTCAATTCTGTAACACTATTTTTACAACTCAGGCACTCTGGCACTCAGTTTCTCAGTTTTATACTTCACTCACGCTTTAAAGATTTTTTCACTTTTTGTTAGTTTGAAGGGATCCTTAAATCTCTGGATACCTTTTCTTACTTGAACCTCGCTTAGTTTTTCTATCATCACAAAAAAATCTTGCATCCTAATATAATAGCTATCATCCGGATCAAGCATCCAGGTTGGATCGTTAGATTCTTCGATAGTTTTATACTTCTTAATCATTTTTCAATTTCTCTATCAAAAATAGAATGTCAAGTTTATCTTTTTCACGGTAAGTATTTTTTTTCAACATGAATAAAGCTTCTGCAGAAGCAAATTTAATCTCTACCCCATCAATCACTTTGCTCACTTTATCAATATTTTGATAGGAAAACATTTCTCCTATCCGCGAAATTACATCTATATAGAAATTGTCGGGTGTTCCATATCTGATGACAGAATAAGTTTGCAATTCCTTAAAGGAGATTTCATCAATCTCTGGATCGTTATAAACATTTAATAATGCTTTTTGAAAATTTGAAATGTTTGCCAATGACATTTCCAATAAGATATCTATATCATCAGTAGCTCTTAAAAATCCATGAAGAATAACAGCATACCCGCCAATAATAACATATTGTACATCATGTTTATTAAATGAATCAATCACTTTTAAAACCTTATCTAACATATCCACTATGACTATTTTTTATTAACAAACACACCTTACGCAAGGTTTGATTTATCATTGAGAAATGCGAATTAAAACTTAATTATTTCAACAAGACAAAGATGATTCGCTTATGTAACCAAAACCTTGCGTAGCTTCAGTTAACAAAAAGAGATTTTTTATCTATATAAATATACAACCATTCAACAATTCTTTTTGCTCATTTATCTTTTTCTTCTTTCCGTGTCTCATTGTTCCGCGTCTTCTCGCAGAGTGTTGACTAAGCAGCGAACGACCTCTTCGTGGAACTCTGTGTAATTCTTTTCGTTTTTCCCATCAATACATTCATGCAACCACTCTTCCATCATTCCCTTCTATTTTTCCATCATTCCATCTTTCCATACATCCCTCACTCACCTTCTCCCACTCACATATTCTCATTTTCTCAACTATTCTCGTCGCATTATTTTTTCCAATTTCTTTCTTCATTAACACCCCCTTCTCTTTCTAAGAGAAGGTCGGGATGAGTTCTCTTTTGTACTATTGCCGAGCAGTATCCTGAGCAACATTCTAAGCTTGCCGAAGAATTGTCGAAGGAGGCCGAGGCACGATCATTTTGTCTAACTCAGGCGCTCTGGCACTCAGTTTCTCAGTTTTATGCTTCACTCTCACGCTTTAAAAATCTTCTCACTTTTGATTCCCTTCCTTTCAAAAGCATTTCGGGTATCAATAATCAGCTTGGAGCTATCGGCTATCAGCTTATAGCCAAACGAATCATGATCAGTCACTAATAAAACTAAATCGTAAGCTGCTACTACATCAGATATAAGCTGTACGGAGGACATTTCGAATTTATACTTACGTGTCGGCGGCAACTTCGGTACAAATGGATCGTG
Source organism: Bacteroidota bacterium (assembly GCA_040755055.1). GTDB lineage: Bacteria > Bacteroidota > Ignavibacteria > Ignavibacteriales > Melioribacteraceae > DYJK01. The sequence continues at coordinate 87,342 of JBFMBS010000012.1, read as the reverse complement.
GTAATCAACTTGCGCACCTTTCGATTGCAATATCTCAATAAGTTTCAGTGCCGGTGATTCACGCATATCATCAACATTCTTTTTGTATGCCACTCCTAAAATTAAAATTTTACTTCCTTTAATAGTCTTGCTTCTTGCGTCTAGCACCACACCTATCTTTTCGACAACATAATATGGTTGGTGAGTATTAATTTCACCGGCTAATTCAATAAATTTTGTATTGATGTCATATTCTCGAGCTATCCAGGTTAAATAGAACGGATCTATTGGAATACAATGTCCTCCTAATCCGGGACCGGGATAGAATGGCTGAAATCCAAATGGTTTTGTCTTTGCCGCTTCTATAACCTCCCAAACATCTATATTCATCCGATCAAAAATCATTTTAAGTTCGTTTACAAGTGCGATATTCACTGAGCGGTAGATATTCTCTAATAGTTTTGCTGCTTCAGCAACACGTGGCGAAGAAACCGGTACAGTCTTATTTATAACCTGGTTATATAGCGCAACAGCAACTTCAAGACATGAAGATGTTACACCTCCAACTACCTTAGGAATATTTGATGTTTGATAATCTGGGTTATTAGGATCTTCACGTTCAGGACTGAAAGCCAAGAAGAAATCGACTCCGACAATCATGGAGGAGTCGCTCTGAGCAGAGTGAAGAACCTTATCTCTTTCTAGCATCTCGCGTCTCTCGTCACCCATCTCGCTTCTAACATCTTCTGTTTTACTACTTTCCAGCGTGACCTCTCCCATCCCCCGTCTCGCGTCTCGCGTCTCGCCTCTCTCACCTTCCAGATTTTTTTCACTACCCACTGTCAACTGACCGCTGTCACCTGATAACTGATTACTGTTAGCATTAGCAAACATCGGTAAAAGTATCTCCTCTGTAGTTCCTGGATAGGTCGATGACTCAAGCACAATTAACTGCCCCAGTTGCAAATATTGGGCAATAATCTTACCCGAATTTTCTATGTAGGAAATATCGGGTTCGCGGTGATCATTTAATGGAGTAGGTACACAGATAATAATAACATCGCAACTTGGAAGTCTTGAGAAATCACTTGTAGTTTTAAGTTTTCCGCTTGGTACTTGATTCTTGATTCTTGACGCCATGATGTGTTTGATGTAACTCTGTCCCGAATTAAGCTGATCGACCTTTGACTGATCAACATCAAATCCCATCACACTAAACCCTTTTTCTGCAAATGTAAGAGCAAGTGGTAATCCAACGTATCCCATACCGATAATACCTATCACAGCTGTCTTATTGTTAATCTTGTCGAGTAATTGATGTTTGTAATCCATAATGTTAATGAAGTGTTAAGTTTTAAGTTATTCATTATTGGACCTCTGAAAAATATTGTTTGTCATTTCGATCCCGAACTTGCTTGACGCAAGTCAAGTTCATCGGGAGAGAAATCTTTGATTTTGATTGGATTTCTCAGTCGCTACATGCCTCGTAATTGCTCGTCAATGCGGGCTCTCCTTCTTCCAAAGGAATGCCTTTGGAAGAAATGACAATATGGGATTTTTCAGAAGTTTCGAATTATTAGTTGTGTGCACTTGGTGTTTTGTTCTTGGTACGTTGCTCTAGTTGATAATCTATATTAATCTGCTGACGTTATCAAATTTAAAACCCTGGAGTACATCTTCTACTTCTTGCAGATCTTTTAATTTTGTTCTCTTTACTATCAATGGTAGTTTTAAAAAATACCTTTTTTCAATAGCTAAGTATTCTTCTCCCACCTTAAAGATTTTAATTGACCGGTTGTTATAACGAAATCCGTCAATTATTTTCTTTCGATTACTTTTTCTAATGACCTCAGTTGCAGTCATTATATCTATTTTATTAATTACTAAATATCGAAAGAAAAGTTTTACTGCAAATTATACTATAATTGATATATCAGTCGTGTTAATTATTTTAACACATAGATAATTATGATGATTATGATCGTAATCGATTTTGTGAACTCGCCTCGCCGAATCTAAGCGGATTAGATTTAACAGAACCGAAAATGAAGACAAAAGTAATTATTCATAGGAATCCATTCCTTACGGAAAAATTCATCAGCGTAGATCATGAAAAATCCGTTTAACTTGCCTTCGACAGTCAGGTCTGTGTTCTATTAAAAATGTAGTGCTTATATAAAATTCTATTTTTTCAGAGGTCTCTGTTAGTTTTTAGTTTTGTCTTCTGATTTCTGTCTTCTGATTTCTGTCTTCTGATTTACAGTATCCTAAGTATTATTCTGCGTCAATTTTGATAAAATTTAGAATTTATAATTGATAATTTATAATTGCTTTTAAAGAAAGCTCCGCCATGTAAGTCACATTAACTTGTAATTTTAATAGAAAAATAAACACCCTCATGGACGGAAATAGTAAACCACTTATTAATTTAATATCGTATCAAATTAAATTTATAGTTAGATTCTAATACTATTTTACTTACGGATCGGAACTGTGCAGCGCTTTGTATTATTTCAATTTCTAATTTTAATTTAGTACAATATTTTTAAAAAATCATTAATAAAAACATTATAACTCTATTAATTTTAAATCCAAGTGTTATGGAATTAGTCTCTTCCGAATTTAAGTATAACAGACTCTTTTTCTCTTTCGGAAAGTCCTTCTGATTTGATCGTTGTTTTGAATAGATCGAATACATTTTGCGCTTTGCTTACGTCGATATGTAATTCCTTCTGATCGGAAATTTGCTTATTAGTATCAGGAGCCGTGTCTGTTTGAGAAGGACCTTTAACATCTTCCTGGATATTCAATGCTTGTTTCAACAATGTTATAATTTCTTCCCTAAGATCTTGAACTTTATTAGAATCTGGCGCCGATGGTGATGATAGTACTGTGTGTGTTGTTGCTTTATCTTCTGCTATATTATTAAGCGAAGTAACGGTCTCGGTAGTTGCTTTTGTTTTAATTCTCTCTGAAGAAGACATGTCTTGATTTTTTTTGACCTCCTCATACTCATCGTGTTCTTTTTCCGAAAAATCCGGGTCGAAGGCAAAAATTGCATCGGCATAAATTTTATCGTTTTGGTTTTGTGCTTCTATTGCCTTGAGATCAAAGTGAAATACTTCTGCAAAATCCGGCTCGCTTTCCCACCGTGTTAGCGATGTTAATCCTACTTGCTGAATTTTGAATCTAAAATGATTAGGATCTAAATCAAAGCGTAAATGGCGCAAGTCCTTTATCGCAAATATCGGGTCGAAATATATCAGTTCAATTCTGCCGCTAATTTTTATAAAGTAGCCGTACTTGGTTGAATAAGCATCTAAATTATTTACGTTGGTTAACAATCGATATATGATTAGGTTTTTAGGCGAGGGATCTTTAACATAATTACATACATCAAAATATGTTATGCGCCGGGGATGTTTTATCTTCTCCTTCTTATTGATAATCTTAAAACTATCGTTAAAATTAAATAGATTCTGGGAGTAGATAAGTACGTCGTTCGTTTTTAAATCTAATGTTTCTAAAAGCATAGTATCAATTAACAATTATGAATTAAAAATTCAAAATTAATTTAAATAAAAATACTATCAGTTTTAATAAATCAATCATAAATTGATATTGATTCATTTCAGAAATAATTAATCAGATACCTTCTTGGTAATCGTTGCTAATATTTTCTTCAATTCATTAGATTCATTTATTAAATAATTCAATTCAGGGGTTACATCTTGTATATTTTGTATAATTCTTAACCAGAAGTTTGATTCTCTCATTTCTTTAAGACAAATACACATTTTATTCCTAAAATCAGCTCTGGAAGAAGCAGATTGGCATTCTTCGTAATTTGCGCCGCTTGAAGTGTCTGCTTTAATTAATTGGTTGATAATAATTGAATTCTCAGTCGATTTTCTTAATGTCCTACAATATTTAATTACTCTGATAGCGAAATCAAAAAGTCTTTTTGCTAAATCGCGATCCATATAATTAATTAAAAATTAAGAATTAGAAATTAAAAACTAACATTTATGTCTATCAATAATTCTATCTCCTCATTTCAGCATATGTATTTCAGATTTAACCACTTTACTTTTTCTTTAAAATTTTAAGTTTATCTTTCTCATTTTTTAATTTTTAATTGACACTTTTTAATTCGGAATCCTTTCCCTTCACTTTTTAATTTTTCATTTTTAATTTTTAATTGCTTTTCTCTCACGCCCACCTTATTAGTCCCATTTCAAAAGGATTAATTAACATTTCATGCCTTGGTAATATACGTAAAGTAAAGCCAAATTGTCCGGTATCTTTGCAGTCGATCTCACCGCGGTAAACGAATCGGTTTGATTTTGATTTCTTCGGTAAGAAAGTCATATTAACAAAACCTTTACTATTGGTAGAACCATTATCGATTTTACCAAAATAAATTTGTACATCCACATCATCGGGTGTAAGATTGCCAAGTTCAACTTCCGCTACTATTGGATACTTATTGCCTACTTTAAATTCTGAATTCTTCTCTTCTTCCTCTACACTTACAAATTTTAACTTAGACCAGTTTTCGTATATCTTAGATTTCCAATCGGAAAGTTTTTTCCCTTTTTCCCAATTATTTTTCATTAACTGTGTTCGTTTCTCATATGATGGAAAATAAAATTTCTGGGCATATTCTTGAACCATTCTATGTGTATTATAGACCGGGCCGAGTTTCTTCATCGAATTCTTCATTATCGAAATCCATTGGCGCGGCAGTTTGTCTTCACCCCTATTATAAAATGTCGGTACAATTTCTTTTTCTATCATCTCATAAATCATCCTCGACTCAACTTCATCCTGATAATCGAGATTATCATATTCCTCGGCATTCCCTATTTTCCAGCCAACATCATAACTATAAGCTTCATCCCACCATCCATCAAGCACGCTCAGATTTAGTCCCCCATTTGCAATTACTTTCATACCAGAAGTTCCGCTCGCTTCCAATGGCCGTCTTGGATTATTAAGCCATACATCGCAGCCTTCTACCATGTAGCGTGCAATGTTCATATCATAGTTTTCAAGGAATACTACTTTTTTCCTGAGATGATAATCTTTGGAGAGTGCTATAATTTCTTGAATAAGTTTCTTACCCTCCTCATCTTTTGGATGGGCTTTGCCGGCAATAATTAATTGTACCGGGTAATCGGGATTGCTTAATATCGAAATTAATCTTTCAATATCCTGGAAAATGAGGGTTGCACGCTTATAAGTTGCAAACCTTCTTGCAAACCCGATGGTCAAAGCTTGAGAATCCAGTATTTCCTTCGCAGCAGAAATTTCTGATCCGGAGCCGCCGCGTTCTATTATTTGTTTCTTAAGTCTTTTACGCGCAAATGCAACAAGACGCTCTCTCCGTCTTTCGTGCGTGCGCCATAATTCCTCATCAGGCATTTCATCAATACGTTTCCATACGTCAATATCCGATGGCGAACGCATAAATTTATCGCCAAGGTATCTGTAGAGCAATTCTTGCATATCATTTGATAGATGCGAATGAGTATGAATTCCGTTAGTAATGTAATCAATTGGAATCTCATCAAAAGGAATGTCGATAAATCCGGACTGCCACATTTTCTTAGAAACTTTTCCGTGTAGTTTGCTTACACCGTTAACATAACCGGCCATATTCATTGCAAGATGAGCCATATTGAAATTGCTCGGCGCTTTATCTTTTATTATGGTACCAAGACTATAAAAAGTTTTATCGGCTATGCCAAGTTCGTGGCGATAGTATTGACCGAAATATTTTTCTACAAGTTCATTCGGGAAAATATCAATACCGGCTGGAACGGGTGTATGTGTCGTAAATACATTTGCATATATATTAACATCACGTGCTTCACTGAAACTAAGATTATGTAATTTCATCAAAAGTCTAATTCTTTCCAAAGCAAGGAATGCAGAATGACCTTCGTTCATGTGACAAACAACCGGTTTAGTTCCTATTGAATGAAGAGTGCGGATACCCCCGATACCCAGGACAATTTCTTGCTGAATCCTTGTTTCGTTATTACCCCCGTAAAGCGATCTCGTGATTTTTTTGTCCTCGTCATTGTTTTCGGGAACGTTCGTATCAAGAAGGTAAAGTGGAACTCTTCCTATCTGTATTTTCCAAACCTGGAAATAGACTTTTCTTCCCGGGAAATCGAGTTCAATTTTTAAAGGTGAATTATCTTCTTTCGTCACAAGGTTCATTGGCTGATTATAAAAATCTGTAATCTCGTATCTTTCTTGCTGCCAGCCGTCGTTCGTTAGATACTGTTGGAAATATCCTTCTTTGTAACAAAGTCCAACACCAACTAGTGGCAATCCGAGGTCGCTTGCAGATTTTAGGTGATCGCCGGATAAGACCCCGAGTCCGCCGGAATAAATCTGAAGACACTCGGTCAATCCGAACTCTGCCGAGAAGTAAGCAATAACATTTTCTTTTTCGATTTTATAATTTTTTTGGTACCATGTTTTTTCTTCAAGATAAATATTTAGCTGCACATATACGCGGTTCATATGTGAAATAAAACTGTCATCAACTGCAATTTCATTTAAGCGTTCCTGGCTGATTTTCCCCAGCATAAAAACCGGGTTATGATGTGAGTCTTCCCATAGTTTGCTGTCCATTCTTCTGAATAATTCTATCGCGTCCTGGTTCCACGTCCAATAAAGATTGGATACTATATCTCTAAGCGGTTCTAATTTTTCAGGTAAAGAAGGTATTACATTAAATCTGCCGATATAATTTATCATTTATTCTCCCGTGAGTGACATAAATTAGATTATGAGTTCAAATTTAATATTTTTTTGATAACTACAAACAGCATCAACAATTTTTTTCTGGAACTGATTGAACAAGCAAATTGTAAATTAAACGCTGAAGAAAAAGAATTTTTAAAACCCATTGTGCAAGAATTAAATCTGTAGGGCGATTCGCTGAATCGCCCATCCAAGTATTCTTTGAATTCACGCAACTGGTTGAAGATTAGTATTTTATGAACATTCTTAATTTATTAAATTTGATTTATTAAAAGGCTCGGTAGTGTAAATCAAATAATAAGATTTTTAATAATTGCTAAAGTAATTCTATTTCTCACACGAAGTTAATGGAATAAAATTTTATGAATTACTTCTTTAGTTTTATCATCGGATTATTAATCGGCTCTTTCCCTACTGCATATATCATCCTGAAACAATTCAGGAATATTGACATTACACAAAACGGGTCATCAAATGTTGGAGCACTGAATTCCTACAAGGTTAGCAAATCAAAAAAATTAGGTATCGTAGTATTTGTAATTGATTTCTTAAAAGGAGTTGCGTCGGTTGTAATAGTTAAGTTTTTACTGGGAAATGAATTCCCGATTTTAATGATAGCATTAATCGGTGCGGTTTTCGGTCACTGTTTTTCATTTTGGATAAAATTCAAAGGCGGAAGAGGTTTAGCAACAGCAGCCGGAGGTGCCCTGATAATTTCAATTCCAATTTTAGGAATCTGGATTTTTCTTTGGTTAATTAGTTATGCTTTCAGAAGAAATATACACTTTGCTAATTTCAGCGCTACTTTATTAAGTACCGCACTCGGTTTCTCAATTGGGGATGTTATGAATAAATATACTACCACACCGGCTTCCTCTGAACTTGAGTTCTCAATTTTATTATTGCTCTTATTATCAATCATTCTTGTCAAACATTTTCAGCCGATCAAAGAATATATATCATCTAACTTAAAAACATCAGGTAATTAAAATGAATAGAACTAAACCAATAATTTTATCGATCATAATTACACTACTCGTTGCTTCAGTTGTATTTGCTTTATTGTTGAATAATCAAAGTAATAATCGCTCAACTCTAAGCACACTTTTAAGTAACGATGATTTTCACGCATCACAAGTTTCGGATAGGCAGCAAATACAAGATGACATTTCAAATTCAAGACAAACTATTATCACAAAGACTGTAAAAGAAGTAAGCCCGGCAGTTGTTGGAATTAACGTAACCGAAATTAGGCAATACAGAGATATTTTTTCCCAGGACCCTTTCTTCAGGCAATTCTTTGGTGATCGTGTCTATAGCCAGCAGATTAGAGGACTTGGATCCGGTGCAATAATTTCTCCCGACGGTTATATACTTACAAATGATCACGTTGCCGGTAATGCAGTTGAAGCAGTTGTTACAATGACGGACGGTTCTCAGCACGAAGCTAAAATCATCGGCAGCGACCCGGCTTCCGATATTTGCTTACTTAAAATTGAAGCTGATAACTTGCCTTACATTAAGCTCGGTAATTCCGATGAAATTCTTATCGGTGAATGGGTTATTGCATTAGGCAATCCGTTTGGTTTGTTCGATATCAATGACCAGCCAACAGTTACAGTAGGAGTGGTAAGTGCCAAAGAAATGAATTTAGGTTCATCTGAAAACCGGTATTACGTGGATATGCTTCAAACGGACGCAGCTATTAATTCGGGTAACAGCGGCGGTCCGCTGGTAAATGCTTACGGAGAATTAATTGGTATGAATACTTTAATCTTTACCGCTCAAGGTTCAACCGGCAATGTTGGTGTAGGATTCGCAATACCAGTTAATAAAATCAAAAGAATAGTTGATGAAATTAAAAATAACGGTAAAGTTGATCGTGAATTTGTTACCGGGCTTAGCATTCAAACTATTGATCCAAGAATTGCTAAAGCATACAATTTGAAAAGTTCACAAGGTGTAATCATTACCCAGGTACAGAAAAATTCTCCGGCAGATAAAGCCGGTCTTGAAGTTTATGATATTATCTTAGGAATAGATAATTATAAAGTAACAAATGAAACAACCTTGATCGGCGTATTAAAAGAATTCCGTGCTGGCGATGTTATCGATCTAAAAATTCAAAGAGATAGCGATCTACTTCACAAGAAAATGAAATTGGAGCGTAGATAATGATAGAACGTTACACTCGCCCTGAAATTGGTAAAATTTGGGAAGACCGTTTCAAGTTTGAAACGTGGCTAAAGATCGAAATACTTGCGTGTGAAGCAAGAGAAAAACTCGGCGATATTCCCAAAGTTGATTTAGCAGCCATCAAAGAGAAAGCCAATTTTGACATTAATCGTATTCTTGAAATTGAAGAAATAACAAAGCACGATGTAATTGCTTTTTTGACAAACGTTGCTGAATATGTTGGACCAGCATCACGCCATATCCATTACGGTATGACTTCCTCGGATGTTCTCGATACTTCGCTCGCCTACCAATTAAAATCTGCCGGCGAAATAATCCTAAAAGATTTGATACAGTTAAAAAATATTCTTCAAAAAAGAGCCGTTGAACATAAGAGAACTATCTGTGTAGGTAGAAGTCACGGCATCCATGCCGAAGCATATTCCATGGGCTTAAAGTTTGCCTTGTGGTATGAAGAAACAAAACGGAATATAAACAGACTACAACATGCCATCGATTCCATAGGCGTTGGTAAAATTTCCGGTGCAGTTGGTACGTTTGAACACTTAACTCCAAAAGTAGAAGAATACGTTTGCGAAAAATTAGGTCTTAAACCTGAACCGGTAGCAACACAAGTAGTGCAACGGGATAGACATGCAGAGTTTCTTTCTACTTTAGCTATCATTGGTGCTACTTTAGAAAAAATTTCTATCGAAATCAGGCATCTGCAAAGAACCGAAGTATTAGAAGCCGAAGAGTACTTCTCAAAAGGGCAAAAAGGTTCTTCCGCTATGCCCCACAAACGTAATCCGATAATTAGTGAACGTATTACGGGCTTAGCTAGAATATTACGTGCAAATGCCGTAGCAGCTCTTGAAAATGTTGCTCTATGGCATGAAAGAGATATCTCTCATTCATCCGTTGAACGTATTATTTTACCCGACAGCACAATCGCTCTCGATTACATGTTAGGTCTCATGATAAAATTAATTGATAATCTTATCATCTACCCTGAAAACATGATTAATAATCTAAACAAAACCCGTGGATTGATTTTTTCTCAAGCAGTCCTTCTTAAATTAACTGAAAAAGGAATGACAAGAGAAGAAGCTTACTCATTTGTTCAAAAGGCTGCGATGGATGTGTGGGCAAATCAAAATAAAAATTTGAAAGACGAATTATTAAATTCTGAAAGTGTAATAAAATACCTACAAAGGGATGAAATAGAAGACTTATTCGATCCCGGAAAGATGCTCAAAAATATTGATTATATTTTTTCACGATCAGTAGAAAAGGAATGAATCTCTTTGGCAGATTAAACTTTTCACCTCTAACTGGATGAGAATTATATGGCACTTCGCTTTATTTCCTTAATTGCAATTCTACTATTTGCAAATACTTACGGACAAGAAAAATTAATTTACCACGATATCAAGACAGATAAAGAAGGTAAAATTATATCGTGGTACGATGATGAACCGGGCAAATCATTTAATCATGTAATCAATCTCGTTTGGAGTTTTTGGGATACAATGCGCATCGATCAAAATGGATTGCCTTACTATATGAATCATCAAGTTTGGAATAATGGATTTAACGATAATCGCGGTATCGGCGGCGATCAATTACAAATGGCCTTATCAGCATGGAAGTTGCTCTATGCTTATACCGGTAACGAGAAGATAAAAGATAACATGAGATTCATGGCAGATTATTATTTGAGCCACAGTCTTAGCCCGGAATCTTGTTACTGGCCGAATATACCTTTCCCGTACAACACAATTCTTTATTCTGGCATTTATGATGGTGATATGATTCTTGGTAAAGGATATACACAACCGGATAAAGCCGGCTCGTTTGCCCTGGAGTTAATCAACCTTTATAAAATGTTTGGTACAAAAGTTTACTTAGATGCGGCAATAAAAATTGCCAACACACTTTCAGATAATATTAAAAATGGTGATGAAAATAATTCACCACTCCCTTTTAAAGTGAATGTCTATACCAATCAAGTAGGATATTTATTTAAAGACATGAATGATTCCACAAAGATCGGTTATAGCAGCTATACAACTAATTGGGCTCCTACGTTACAGCTTTTCTTAGAACTCGAAAAACTAAATAAGGGTGATATTGAAAAATATAAAGCAGCTTTCAACAAAATTTTGGGATGGATGAAAAAATACCCGATGAAGAATAATAAATGGGGTCCATTCTTTGAAGATGTTCCGGGTTGGAGTGATACCCAAATTAATGCTATGACTTTTGCTCGATTTGTAATGGAACATCCCGAACTATTTCCTGATTGGGCAAGTGATACCAAAAAAATAATTGACTGGGTCCATAAAGAGTTGGGAAACAAGACTTGGGAAAAATATGGTGTTATTGCTATTAATGAACAGACATACTACAGAGTTCCCGCTAATAGTCATACTGCAAGGCAAGGTGCCGATGGTCTCCTCTACGCAAAATTATCCGGTGATAGTACATATTTTGAAAATTCAAAGCGTCAGCTATTATGGTCAACATATATGGTGGACTTCGACGGTAAGAACCGCTTCCCTTCGGATGATATTTGGCTTACAGACGGTTATGGCGATTATATACGACATTATTTACGTGCAATGGCTGTTAATCCTGAATTGGCACCTTCTGATCAAGACCATTTACTTTCTTCAACTTCTATTATCCATCAAATCGATTATAAAGGAAATTTTATAAAGTTTATATGGCAAGACCCAGAAAATCCATTGTACAAAAAATTAAAAATTTATTACCGTACATTAGATACTTCAGGAGTAGAGTATCTAAGATTAACAAAAAAACCATCCCATATACTTTTAGAAAACAAGCCTCTAAAAATTAACGATGAAAATCAGGGTTACACATGGATACCAATGGATATAGGTGGATTGTTAAAAATTAAGCGAATAAACGGGAAAAACGTATCTATTATTGAATGAATCTCCTCGCCGCAACCCACTTCGACTCGTTGAGACTTGTCGAGGCGAGGCAGCGAGGTATCTAAATATGATTTTTATTTTTTTCACAATAGTGGCTGGGAATTCACCCTCATCTTAAAAAACACTTTCTGTAATTTCAAGTTCAAGCTATTTTTCTATCACTCCTCTTTCTATACCTTATTGACAATATTTACTCCGTGTAATATATTAGCACTCAAAATTTTAGAGTGCTAATCTAATATAAATCAAAAAGGAGGTATTATGGCACAATTCAAAATCCAACCTTTGCATGATAGAGTAGTTGTAAAGCCGAAAGAGGCAGAAGAAACTACAAAGGGTGGCATTATTTTACCAGATACAGCTAAAGAAAAACCAATAGAGGGTACCGTAGTTGCTGTTGGTACCGGTAGAATTACAGAAGACGGTAAAGTTATGGCTTTGACTGTAAAAGCCGGTGATACGGTTTTATATGGCAAATATTCAGGTACTGAAGTAAAGATTGAAGGTGAAGAATATTTAATAATGCGTGAAAGCGATATTTACGGAATAGTAAAATAAAGTTTGAATAAAAAAGGAGAAAAATTATGGCAGCAAAAATAATTGAATTCAGCAGCGATGCGAGAAGTTCACTCAAAGCCGGTGTTGATAAATTAGCAAACGCAGTTAAAGTAACCCTGGGACCTAAAGGCCGAAATGTTATTCTTGATAAAAAATTCGGTGCTCCTACTGTAACCAAAGACGGTGTTTCGGTTGCTAAGGAAATTGAGCTTGAACATGCAATAGAAAATATGGGTGCACAAATGGTACGCGAAGTTGCTTCCAAAACCAGCGATGTTGCCGGCGATGGAACAACTACAGCTACTGTTTTAGCACAAGCTATTTATCGTGAAGGATTGAAAAATGTTACAGCCGGCGCTAATCCTATGGATCTGAAAAGAGGAATCGATTTGGCTGTTGCTAAAGTTGTTGAATATCTTAAATCAATCAGTAAAGAAGTTGGCGGACGTGAAGAAATTGCTCAAGTCGGTTCTATATCAGCCAATAATGATAAGACCATCGGTAACTTAATTGCAGATGCTATGGAAAAAGTCGGCAAAGATGGTGTTATTACCGTTGAAGAAAGTAAATCTGCAGAAACTACTTTAGATGTAGTTGAAGGTATGCAATTTGACCGCGGTTATATCTCACCTTACTTTGTAACTAATTCCGAGACCATGGAAGCGACCTTAGAGGATGCCTACATTTTAATTCATGATAAGAAAATTTCCGCAATGAAAGATCTCCTTCCTATTCTTGAAAAAATTGCTCAATCCGGACGCCAATTATTAATTATCGCAGAAGACCTTGAAGGAGAAGCATTAGCTACTTTAGTTGTAAACAAACTTAGAGGTACATTGAAAGTATGCGCCGTTAAAGCTCCGGGATTTGGTGATAGAAGAAAGGCAATGCTTGAAGATATTGCAGTACTTACAAGCGGTACAGTGGTTTCCGAAGAAAGAGGTTTTAAATTAGAGAATGCAACAATTGAATACTTAGGACGTGCTAAGAAAGTAACAATAGATAAAGATAATACCACTATAGTTGAAGGTGCCGGCAAAGCCGATGATATTAAAAAGAGAATCAATGAAATCAAATCGCAGATTGAAAAAACAACCTCAGATTACGATAAAGAAAAATTACAAGAAAGACTCGCAAAATTATCGGGTGGTGTTGCCGTATTAAAAATTGGTGCCGCAACTGAAATAGAGATGAAAGAAAAGAAAGCTCGTGTTGAAGATGCTCTGCATGCTACAAGAGCAGCAGTTGAAGAAGGAATTGTTGTTGGCGGCGGGGTTGCTTTAGTAAGAGCTATCTCTGCTTTAGATAAAATTAAAGGCGAAAACGAAGATCAAAGTACCGGTATCAAAATTGTTCAGAAAGCACTTGAAGAACCACTCAAACAAATAGCTGCTAATGCCGGTTTGGAAGGTGCTGTTGTACTCAATAAAGTATTGGAAGGTAAAAATGATTTCGGGTTCAACGCTGCAACCGAGACATATGAGAACCTATTGAAATCTGGTGTAATCGATCCTACTAAAGTTACCAGAACAGCACTCGAAAATGCTGCATCTGTTTCTTCATTATTAATTACTACAGAAGCAGTTGTGTATGAGAAGAAAGAAGAAGAAAAACCAATGCCGCCGATGCCACACGGCGGTATGGACGGAATGTATTAATAGATAACTAGGAAAATAGAATTCAATACGGAATTCTGAAGTTAAGTTATGAAATTAAAAAGTCCCGCAAATTTGCGGGACTTTTTTATATAATTAATTCCAAATAAAAGGTTAGTTAATTTTCAACTCATTCTTAAAGTATTTCAGAGTTAATTTTAGTCCTTCTCCCCTACTTACTTTCGGTTCCCAGTTAAGAATTTCTTGAGCAAGTGTTATATCGGGTTGGCGTACCTTCGGATCATCCTCCGGCAATTCCTGGAAAATAATTTTACTCTTTGAATTACAAATTTCAATAACTTCATTTGCAAATTGAAGTAAAGAAATTTCTTCCGGATTGCCGATATTTATTGGTTCAACATGATTTGACATTAATAGTTTATAAATACCTTCTATTAAATCAGCTACGAAACAAAAACTTCTTGTTTGTGAACCATCACCAAAAACAGTTACGTTTTCCCCTTTCAATGCTTGCGAAATAAAGGTCGGCAAAGCTCTACCGTCATCTAATCTCATACGCTGACCGTAAGTGTTGAATATTCTTACGATTCTTGTTTGCAATCCATGGTATCGGTGATAAGCCATCGTCATTGCTTCGGCAAATCTTTTTGCTTCGTCATAAACGCCGCGAGGACCAACCGGATTAACATTGCCCCAGTAATCTTCTTTTTGCGGATGTATCAACGGGTCGCCGTAGACTTCGGATGTTGAAGCTAATAAGAAAACTGCCTTCTTCTCTTTTGCAAGACCAAGAACTTTATGCGTACCGAGCGAACCAACTTTCAAGGTCTGAATCGGTAGTTTTAAATAATCAATCGGGCTTGCCGGTGATGCAAAGTGGAGAACGTAATCTACATGCGATGGAACATGTATGAAATTTGTAACATCAAGCTTAATGAATTGAAAATTTTCATTACCAAAAAGGTGTTCAATGTTTTCTATCCTACCGGTAATTAGATTATCTAAACAAATTACTTTAAGATTTTCTTTAACGAGGCGATCACAAAGATGTGAGCCGAGAAAACCGGCACCTCCGGTAACAACAGCAACTTTCTTTTGCATCTATTTATACTTTAATTTTACTTTTTTTAGAACCGTTTGTAGGTCTAGAATAATAATAGTAATATTTATAATATGAACTGTAACCGCTTCGGTAACTAAAATTATTAAGCAGAACACCTAAGAAGGTTGTTTTATCTCTATTAAGAATTTCAACAGATTTTTCCAGCAAATCCATCTCGGTATTATTTGAAGAAGCTACTAAAATAGTTCCATCAGCAATTTGAGCAATTATTTCTGAATCAGTTACCGGTATCAATGGAGGTGAATCGATGATAACATAATCAAAATCACTTTTTAATTTTTCCAAAAAACTTTCCATTTGAGAAGAACCAAGTATTTCGGAAGGATTAGGAGGTATTGTACCGGCGCTTATATAGTATAAATTACCTATCCCGGTTTTTCTAATTACCTCTTCGTAAGTTGACTGCCCAAAGAAATAGTCGGTAAAACCCGGGAATCTTTTGTGTCCAAATATAGAATGCACTCGCGGCTTCCTAAGATCGGCATCAAGAATTACAGTCTTAAAGTTTGCAAGTGCCATACTGCCGGCAAGATTAACGGAAGTAGTTGTTTTACCTTCTTGAGATGTAGGGGATGTAACTAAAAGTGTCTTTAGAAATTCTTTATCAATCTTAGAAAATTTAATTCTTGTACGCAATGCCCTATAAGCTTCGCTTGCACTTGCATCCGGTTTTTTTGCTACAATAAATTCGAAATCTTTATTGCCGGTATCTAAACCTTCTATCTTTGGTATCCATGCAAGAATATTTATGTTTTTGTTCTGGATATCTTCTGGAGTTTTAACGGTGTTATCGAAATGATTTCTTACAAAAGCGTAAGTAATACCTATACCAAACCCGAGCACAAGGCCCACAATTACAATCAGCAGTCTATTAGGTTTAGCCGGTGAAGTTGGTACTCTGCCGCTGTCTATAATGAAAACATTGCTTGGAACGGATTGTTCATTTATTAATGCTTGCTGGTATTTTTCTTCTACTTGTGAGTAAAGCTTCTCATAGGCAGATTGTTCACGTTGTAGTCTGGCTAAATCAATTGTACTAGTTGGAAGTTTGTTTAAGCGGTTATCATAGTCTTGCACAATTTCATTTAGCTTTCTATAAGATGCCAACAACGATTGGTATTTAACTTCTTCTTCTAAAACTTTTTTTGTAGTGTTTTTTATTTCTTCCGGACTGGAAGATAAAATACCGGCTCTATAAACCGACAACTGGCTGTTCAGTTTTTCTTTTAGATCATTAATTCGTCTATCAATGTCTTTAATAATCTCGTTTCTTTTCAGGTTTGCAGAAGCGCTCGATAAAGCACGATCTTTTTGGGTTTGCAAATCAGCAATTTGAGTTTGTAAGTTTTTAATATATGGTTCTGTTGCAAAACTTTCTATATAGTCCTTTATTTCCGGGTCTTGTTTCTCTAGTTCGTCTTTATACTGTTTCAAAGTTTTTTCCGATATAGTCAAATCAATCTGGATCGATTTCATCTTTGCTTCAAATTCGGATGCTTGTTGAATTAAAACCTGAGTTTGTGAAGGCAATTGAACAATACCCCGCTGTTCCTGGTAATTGAGTAAAGTCTCTTCGACAGTAGCCAGCTCACTAAGCTTTTCTTCTCTCTGCTCTGCTAAGAAATCCTTAATTGCTGTTAATTGCTGCCTATTATAAGTTAAATTTATTTCTTTGTATGCTTCGGCATAGAGATTAGAAATAATAGCTGCCTCGTTAGGAGATTGGGATTCAGCGATTATTTCGACAATATCAAGACCCCTTTTTTGATCTATCGAAACATAACCGCTTAATGATGAAGCAACAGAATTAAGTGATTTTATTTTTTCTTTGGCAGATGGTCTATCGCTTTCTTCAAAGATTAAAAAAAAGTTTTTATTCTTTTTTGATACTTTGAAACTATCTATGAGTGCATTTGCAACTTTTTCCCTTAACTGGTAACTTTTTAATATCTCAATTTCATTGGCAATGAAGCGGTCACTACCAAAATCTTGGAATTCAGGAACTAAAGGAGCATCTAGAATATTGCCTTGAGGTTTTGCCAATTTAATTACAGTTGTCGATTTGTAAATATTTGGACTGCTTATGGCATAAATAATTGCTACAGCAAGACCGGTCAATGCAATTAAAATAATTGGGAAAAGATTTAATTGAATCAGGCTCCAATAATCTTTTAGTGTATGATATTCCTGGTATTGGGAATTATTATTAGGTGTATTCAATGTTTCTCCTAATTACGAACAATATTTAATACTAAGATTGATAAAGAAATCAAAGCGCTTAAAATTGTGACCCACAAAGACACCTGGTCTCTTGTATATAACCTTGGTGAACCCGTAACAACTAAAATATCTCCGGCTTCCAGATTTGGAGCTCGATTAAACTTTGAATCTAATTTATCATTCCACATAATCTCGCTGAAATTAACATTTATTAATTCTTGTCTCCCATCTTCATGTACTCTGTACAATTTTAATTCTTCTAATTCAGCAGCATCAGTAGGACCGCCGGCATAAGACAGCAAATCGGAAATAGTTGTATATGACGGCACAATATATTTGCCAGGGTAACGCACAAAACCCCAGACAGCAACTTTAATATTGACAGCATTGGGATCCGATAAATCAAAAAGACCGGTTTGCTGACTATACCGATTAAACAAGCTTGAACCTAATTCATAATCAGTTACTTGAGCAGCGGATTTCCCGACAATTAAAAAGAATAGTAAGAGGAATAACAACTTATATATTTTCATCTTTAACCTTTAATTAGAATTTTTTTCGTCTATTTTCAATGATATTTTAAATGAATAAATTATACTACCTAATAGACCCAACAGAAATCCAATAATAAGCGGTAAGAAGAATTGCTGCCCTCGAATTACAACTGAAAATTTAAGATTATTAATTATAGCAGTCAATAAATAGTATATTATATAATTGAAAATTACACAGACTGCACCGGCAATTAGACCTATTAATATCCCATTAAAATATAAGGGGATTTTTAGAGAACTAATTTTTGAACCTACCAATTTCATTGTTCGATACAAATCTATATTATTTTCGAACTGCATTTTGTTATGGACATAAACTAAATAAATTGAAAGAATTAAAAGTAAACACGAAAATACATATATGATGGTCTTAGACGTCCGAAGCAAATCCATAATCTTTATAACTACATTGTAATCATAAACAACTTCATCAATTCCGTCGATTTCTGCTATCTCTTTCACATAAATATTAAAATTCTTTTCGTTAACTTTTTCAGGTATAAATTTAATCACGAATGAATTTGGTAGCGGATTTGCATCCAGCACTGAACGAAAATCTTCCCCGGTTTCAGTTCTGAATTCTTCTGCCGCATCTTCTTTACTTACAAACTTTAGTGATGAGATGAAAACAAATGACCGGAGTTCGGTTTTCATCTTTTCGATTGACGTAGAATCTTCTGAGTCTTTAATGTAAGCCCTAACTTCAATGTTTCTTATTACTTTTTCCGATAGCTGGTTTGAAACAAACAGCATGAAGATAGCTATAGTTGTAATAAAGACTGCAATTGCAGTTATACTAATGGTTACAACTGTAGCAAATGGCGATCTTCTAAAAACTCTAAATGCTTCAGAGATATAAAATAATATCATAATTGTTAAAAGTTTGATTCATCAATCCAGCGCAATATTTTCCATTTGTTATCTTCGCCTTTTTTTAGCAGAAGATTAACCTTACCGTCAACATAAACAATATCCGTCGGATTAAATGTGATTGTTAAATTAAAACTCCTAATTATACTTGTTGAATCTCCGGTTATCGTAATTATGTTGTTCCAGATCAAATCAAGTCTTTGTGTATTCTGAAACAGACCATAAGTTACTTTCATTTCTTCGTCTCTCCCCCAGGAAACATCTACACCTAAGTCGTAATTTCTATAGCTGAATGTAAAGTCTTTATCCAATAATTGACTGTAAATTAATGTATCCTTAAATGTATATGCATATTGAAAATTTTGAAAAACTCCGTCTATATTTTTTTGATCGGAGATTATACCCCCCTCGCTTCCAAGATTTTCATCAATCTCAGGCGCAAAGGGATTGACACAACTATTAAGTATAATCAATAGACCATATATAAAATATTTTTTAATAGACTTTCCCCTTTAAATCGCTCCAACAAGAAAAATTTTCCTTTTTAATATCTTGCCATTCTACAATAACCCATTGATTTCTTGAATCAAGAAAGATTTTAAATAATGCCGAACCCTTATAATCACCGGCTATCGTGGTATTGGTAGAAACAATATTCATCGAATAATCCAAACTGTAAATTGAACTATCACCTTGAGGATTATTTGTCTGTTCGGAAAAAGTAATAGTAATATTAGAACCTTCACCTAAATTTGCACTTAGATTATTAAAGTATTGTCTTTCGGAATTCAGATCCCAGGAACTTAGCACGGGATACTGTGTTAATGCACTCCCCGATGCGATAAATAGATAATCTTTATTCAAATAAGTTTGATCGATAAAACATGATAAGTAGTATTCCAGTACTTTTGATTCTATAGACGATTCTAAATTGCTGAAAAGTATTTCGGGTGTAGTTGCCGGGATTAAGTTATTACTTGGATTCTCAGGAGATTCCGGCTCCCGGGTTGTAAATAGGTCGCAAGAATTAACAATTACAATTAAAAAAACCGATATAATGATTTTAGTTTTCATTTTTGAAAGAAAAGGACTAATCTTGGTGATTCTTGTTCATCAAAATCATTACCAAGATAATCACCATACTGTTTGATAAGATTAAAACCGGCATAACGGAAATTTTTAATTAAAAATTCCTGGTTATAAAGTTTAACCGATTCATTATACTCGACCAAAGTATTTCCTTCCCGGATGAGAATTTTCTTATTAACCCTATCATTTTCTATACTACGGAATTCACGAATAATTTTTCCCCCAACAACTCTTTCTGTTTCTCTTACAATATTTTTTTCAAGGTAAGGAAGATTAATATAATCCAAAACGTAATATCCTTCTTTATTCATAAAATGGTGCGCACTTTTTATAAAATGGAAATTGTCCTCATCAGTTTCAAAATACCCGAAACTTGTAAATAAATTCAGCACCGCATCTATTTTTTTCTTAAATGTAATCGACCTGAAATCGGCTACTAAAAGATCAAGATTCAAATTTTTATCGAGAGATTTTCTTTTTGCAATGCTTAGTAAATTTCTGCTTAAATCAAATCCCACCACTTTATAACCGAGAGAGGAAAGTACAAGTGCATGTCTGCCAAAACCACAAGCAGCATCTAAAAATATTTTTTCTTTAGACGGATTTATTGTTTTAATTATCAATTCAATTAATGTAAGCGCTTCCTTATCATCCCTATGATTATAAACATCTAAATAATCATTTGATTCAAACCACTCTTTAAACCATTCTTTTTTCATCTATTCTTTATATGGAGATTCTGCTAATAAAAGCTCTGCCGATAGTAGCCGCATCGGCAAATTCTAGATCGCCGCCGATTGGTAATCCGCGTGCAATCCGGGATATTTTTACCGGGTATTCTTTAAGTATTTTCGTTATGAATAGCGAAGTAGCATCGCCCTCGGCATCAGGATTTAGTGCAAGGATTACTTCTTTTGTTTCTCCTTTTGCTATTCTTTCTGCTAACTCTTTAATCTTGAGTGAATCAGCAGATACATTTGCAAGCGGATTAAGTACACCACCAAGTACATGATACAAACCGCCATATTCGTTTGTCTTTTCAATGGCAATTATATCGCTTGCTTCTTCAACAACACAAATTATTGCATGATCCCTTTTAGGACTTTTACAAACATCACAAAGTTCGTCAACAGCAATATTAAAACAATCTTTACAGAAATGTATTTTAGTTTTCAATTCTCTAATTGAACTAACCAACGATTCAACATCTTGGATATTACTTTTAAGTAAGTGTAAAGCAAGCCTTTGTGCGGTTTTCTTGCCTATGGAAGGTAACTTACTTAGTTCATCAATCACTTTTTGTAAAGGTTCGGCTATTAACAATTCTATAACCCCGGGATATTGAAACCGGGCGGCAGCATTCCTTTTGTAACACTTTGCAATTCATCCTCTGCCATTTTACCGGCTGCACTCAAAGCTTTATTAATGGCTGCAACTATCAAATCTTCAAGCATTTCCTTATCGCCGCTTTTAGCAATTTCGTCATCGATCGAAATTGAAACAATCTCTTTTTTGCCGTTTGCTGTAACCTTCACCATACCACCTCCGCTTTCAGCAGAAATTGTTTTATTGCCTAGTTCTTCCTGAACTTTTGCCATGTCGGCTTGCATCTTCTGTATCTGCTTCATCATGCCTTGCATGTTGAAATTCATCTGTCCTCCAATAAATTATTTGGGTCTTTAAATAAATGTAATAGATAATTTGTTTGAAAAGTTAGCAAAAAAATCATTCACAAGAAATTAAAGGGAGAAAATATTACATTTGTGCCAACTTTTAATACACTTTGTATAACTGAATGATCAGCAAATACGGCTTAAATACTTTTTTAATATTAGCTTTTATATCACTCGCCCTGATAGTAACATCATTTTTTATCAATAACGGATGGATAAAATACCCGCTATTAATATTAGGAATAGGATTTTTATTATTTAATATAAATTTCTTCCGTGATCCGGATAGAACACCTCCTTCTGGTAAAAATGTAATTGTATCACCGGCAGACGGAGAAATAGTAATAATAAAAGAGCAGTATGAAAAGAGATTCCTGGAAAGTGATGCAATTCAAGTTTCAATTTTCATGTCCCCACTAAATGTCCATGTAAATAGAATACCAATAGATGGAACGGTCGATTTTCTAAATTACGTCAAAGGTGAATATTTAGTCGCATTCCATGAAAAAGCCGATCTCAGAAACGAGCGCTCCGAAATAGGCATTAGAAATAAATTCGGTAAAATGTTATTTACACAAGTAGCCGGATTTATTGCAAGAAGAGTTGTTTACGATCTGGAAATCGGCGATGAGGTAAAAATTGGTGATCGTTTCGGAATGATAAAATTCGGGAGCCGATCCGATGTTATTGTCCCTAAAGACTGGAAGTTAAAAGTTAAATTAGGTGATAAAGTTACAGCCGGTGAGACAATATTATTTGAGCATAGTAATGAATAGATCCGTTTTTCCAAAGACATTTATTGCGAATACTGTTACTTCGATGAATATCTTTTGCGGATTTTTATCGATACTTTATACATCGCAAGCAGATTTTAAGATGGCTGCGATTTTTATTATTGTAGCTGCAATCTTTGACACAATGGACGGTATAGTTGCACGGCTACTGGATACAACAAGTAAATTTGGTGTAGAGCTCGATTCCTTATCTGATGTTGTTAGTTTTGGTGCCGCCCCTTCCTTTTTAGTTTTTAAAGCCTATGCATACCAGTTTGAAGTATGGGGGATAATAGCCAGCTCACTAATTTTAATTTTCGGTGCTCTGCGTTTAGCACGCTTCAACATCATGCTTGATGATATAAAAAGCAAAGGTGATTTTACCGGGCTGCCGATTCCACTTGCTGCCATTACAATATCCACGCTTGTTATAACATATTACGATAATGGGAAAATATCCGAACCGTATGATATTCTTTTTCTTCCCTTAATAATTTTACTCTCGTTTTTGATGGTAAGCAAAATCCGTTATAATGCACTGCCAAAACTGAAAAATAGAAAGCTGAAAGAAAAAGTTTTTCTTTTTGTTATACTTATAATTGCTCTGCTGCTTGCTATAATAACTAACGGGGAAATTTTATTCTACATCTTTATATCAATTGTATTGTTTGGTATTTTTAGACAGATATTTTATTTAATAATCGGCAAAAAAAATTCTGAAGAAAACATTTTGGAGAATTAAATTGTTTAAAGCCACAGTAATCGTAAAAAGACGACCTACAATTTTGGACCCCCAGGGAAAAGCTGTAGAACAAGGTGCTAAACTCCTTGGGTTTAATAACGTTAGAAGTACACGCATAGGCAAATACATCGAGTTTTTTGTTGATACTACCGATAAAAACATGGCAGAAAAAGAAGTCCGCGAATATTCCGAGAAGTTATTATCTAATCCCATAATGGAAGATTTCGAATTTACGCTATCTGAATGGACTCCTTCAAAGGAATTGGCAAAATGAAACCAAAATTCGGCGTTGTTGTTTTCCCGGGTTCAAATTGTGATTATGATGCATACTATGCAATGAAAAAGGTTCTTGGTTACGATGCAGAATTTTTATGGCATAAAGAAAAAGATCTTAAGAAGTGTGATGTAATACTTCTTCCCGGAGGTTTTTCATATGGCGATTATTTAAGAACCGGCGCCATCGCCCGGTTTTCACCTATCATGGATTCCGTTTTTTCATTTGCTGAAAACGGAGGTGTGGTAATGGGCATTTGTAACGGTTTCCAAATTTTACTTGAAATTGGTCTTTTACCGGGTGTTATGATGCAAAACGTTTCACTGAAATTTGTTTGTAAAGATATTTATCTTAAGATTGAAAACACGAATACAATCTTTACAAAAAATATCGGTAAGAATATAATCAAGATACCAATTAAGCATGGCGAAGGAAATTATTTTGCGGATGATAACACCTTAGCTGAGTTGGAGAAAAATGATCAGATATTATTCAGGTATTCATCGGTCGATGGAGAAGTCGCTGAAATATTTAACCCAAACGGATCAAGAAAAAATATAGCCGGAATCATCAACAAAAAACAAAATGTTATGGGATTGATGCCCCACCCCGAAAATGCTTGTGATCCTATACTACGCAAAACAGACGGAGCGCTGATTTTCAAATCAGTCGTAAATTCATTGTTTTAATTTATACCTTAATTATTAGCAGAGGTAATTATGTTTGGAAATATTGGTTCAACAGAAATAATATTAATTGTTCTTGCAATATTGATTCTCTTTGGTGCAAAGAAAATTCCCGAACTTGCCCAAGGTATCGGTAAAGGTATGAGGGAATTTAAAAAAGCCATGAAAGAAGTTGAGGATGATATTAAGTTAACCGATAAACCTGAGAACAAAAAAGAAGAGAATAAGTAAACTTACACCTATCATTCGGAGAAGTATTGCTTCCATATAAAAACCATGCAGAGAAAATTAAGCTTCTGAAATCAGGGAAATTATCTTTACATGAGAACGTAAAGTATTTCTTATCAAGGATTAACGAATACAAGCATTTAAATGCATTCAATTTTGTCTTTGATGATTGTTTAAATCAGACAGAAATAATTGAATCTAAAATAAAATCCGGTTCACACGGCAAATTAGCCGGAATGGTAATAGCCATAAAAGACGTACTTGCACTTAAAGATAAACCGCTTACATGCTCATCCAATATTCTAAGAAATTTCAAATCACTATACACCGCTACTGCAGTACAAAAATTAATTGATGAAGATGCTATCATCATAGGCAAAACGAACTGCGATGAATTTGCCATGGGTTCATCGAATGAAAACTCGGCATTCGGAAAAGTTTTAAACCCGGTTGATAACAGCCGTGTACCGGGGGGGTCAAGCGGCGGCTCGGCTGCTGCGGTTGCGGCAGAATTATGTGATGCTTCATTAGGTACTGATACCGGAGGTTCAATACGACAACCGGCGGCTTTTTGCGGAATATTCGGTCTCAAACCAACTTATGGAAGAGTTTCAAGATATGGACTTACAGCTTATGCTTCTTCTTTTGATTCAATAGGACCATTTTCCAAAAACTTTGATGACATTGCATTGCTGCTTGAAGTAATTTCAGGTAAGGACGATAAAGATTCCACAAGTTTTGATATAAGCATTCCAAATTTTTCTAAAGATTTACAAATTAATAAAAAATTTAAAATCGGGCTGCCTAAAGAATATTTTGGCGAAGGATTAGATAAAGAAATTCGAGATGAAATAAATAAAACTATAGCAAAGTTAAAATCCCTCGGACATGAAATTATAGATATATCCTTACCGCGCACAGAATATTCAATCGCAACTTACTACATATTGGCAACCGCTGAGGCATCATCCAACCTTGCACGTTTCGATGGCGCACGTTACGGTTACCGTTCCGATGAGTCATTTAATTTATCCGATATGTACATCAATTCCAGATCAGAAGGATTTGGCGAAGAAGTAAAAAGAAGAATAATGCTCGGAACATATGTTCTTTCAGCCGGATACTACGATGCATATTATCGCAAAGCACAAAAAGTAAGAAGGTTGCTTAAGGAAGATTTTGATGAAGCTTTCAAATCGATTGACTTAATTCTTACTCCTACTACTCCAACAGTAGCTTTCAAACTCGGCGAGAAATCTTCCGATCCGCTCGAAATGTATTTAATGGATATCTATACAACATCTGCAAACTTAGCCGGTATTCCCGGGATTAATATTCCTATAGGCAACAATTCTGAAGGATTACCAATCGGAATGCAGTTAATGGCAAATCAGTTTAATGAACTAAGTTTACTACAGTTGGGAAAGTCGCTTCAATAAAAATTTTCCCTAAGTATTTTTCCCTTCCCTTTCTTAACTTTGACACACTAAATTTTGATAATTATCCCAAGGAATCCACATGAGTATTCTTCTCGACAAAAAAACAAGAGTAGCAGTACAAGGTATTACCGGCGGCGAAGGTTCATATCATACAAAACAGATGATTGAGTACGGAACCAACGTTGTTGCCGGTATAACACCCGGAAAAGGAGGTCAAAAATTTGAAGATACTAATGTTCCAATCTTCAATACAGTAGCAGAAGCCGTTAAAATAGCTAACGTAAATGCCACGGCAATATTTGTCCCACCGGCTTTTGCAGCAGACGCTATCCTCGAAGCCGCAAATGCCGGAGTTAAATTAATTGTTTGCATCACAGAAGGAATACCGGCCCGCGATATGATTGCCGTTTATAATTCGATTAAAGGAAAGGGTACAACATTAATAGGTCCAAATTGTCCCGGCATAATTTCTCCAGGTAAAGCAAAGATCGGTATTATGCCCGGCTTCATTCACAAGCAAGGCAAAGTAGGCGTGGTATCGAGAAGTGGAACTTTAACTTATGAAGCAGTGAAGCAGTTGTCAGACTTAGGTATCGGTCAATCAACTTGCGTTGGTATCGGCGGCGACCCGGTGATCGGTTCACGGTTCATTGATGTAATCAAACTTTTCAATGATGATTCCGGTACGGAAGGAATTGTTATGATTGGCGAGATTGGCGGTAGTGCAGAAGAAGAAGTAGCCGAATTCATAAAAAAATATGTGAAGAAACCGGTAGTTGGATTCATAGCCGGCAGAACTGCTCCTCCAGGTCGCAGAATGGGCCATGCCGGTGCAATAATTTCAGGTGGTAAAGGAACTGCTGCAGAAAAAATGGCTGCAATGAAAAAAGCTGGAATCCACGTTGTTGAAAGTCCGGCAAAAATAGGCATTACGATGGAAAAAGCTTTGAATAAAGGAAAGAAGAAAGTTGTTAAAAAGAAACCCTTAGTCAAGAAAAAGACTGTAAAAAAAACTCTAAAAAAAATTACTATAAAAACTAAATCGAAGAAAAAAACAAAGAAGAAATAAATAATATCGAATAAAATTTAAGGAGTTAAATTTGAGCAACAAAACACTTGCAATACTTAAGCCCGATTGTGTACGTAAAAATTTAATCGGCAAAGTTATATCTCATATTCAAGATGCCGGCTTTAAGGTTCGCGCAATGAAAATGGTTAAACTAACACCCGATGCTGCAAAAGGATTTTACGAAGTTCATAAAGAAAGACCATTCTTTAATGATCTTATAACATACATGACTTCTGGACCGTGCGTTCCTATCGCACTTGAGAAGGAAAATGCGGTTGAAGATTTTCGTAAACTTATCGGTGCGACCGATCCTAAAAATGCCAATGAAGGAACTATCAGAAAACTATATGCCGATAATATCCAGGAAAATATTGTCCACGGTTCAGATTCAAACGAGAATGCGGCTAAAGAGATAAGCCATTTCTTTTCAAGAAAAGAGATATTAGAGATTAACGGCTGGTAATTTTTGATTAATCAATGAAATGAATTAACAATACAAACGAGATGAAAATGAAATTAAAGATTTTTAGTTTTTTTATTACAACTCTTATCACACTATTTCTCATAAGCTGCGGCTCTGATGATAAAAAAGAATCTGCTGCTTCTCAAGCTTACGATAATCTTCCTTCAGTCGATATGAAAGGTGAGAAAGTTAAACTCCGTTACAAATTTGAGAATGGCGATAAATTTAAGTACAGACTTACTACCATTACCGATGCCGACGAAATTATTCAAGCTGATTCGACAATCAAATCTAAATCAAATCAAAATGTTATTTATGTTTTCGATATTGAAGTAATAGAGGTAGATGCAGATAAAATCGCCGAAGTATCAATCAATATTTCATCCGTTAAAGTTAATGTAGATGTTAACGGTCAGAAATATTCATATAACACAAATAGTGAAAATAGTGTTGAAGAGAAACGTAAATTCCTGGAATACGAAACAATTTATAACACACCGTTTAGAGCTCGCGTTAATAATAAAGGTGAGGTTATTGAAGTATCGCGTTTAGATAAAATGATCGATAAAATGAATTCGATGCAGCCTCAAAAACAAACTCTATCTGCCGACCAAAAAGCACAACTATCAAAAAATCTTGGCGATGTAGCGCTTAGACCGCTAACTCAATTACTATTCCGCGAACTACCGGATAATTCCTTAGCGAAAGACTCGAACTGGGTAAAAAGATACCCCGGTCAAATGAGTGTCTTCAAGCTGGATAATACTGCTAAGTTTACAGTACTTGATTTTGTTGACCTGGATGGTGATAAAGGAGCTAAAATAAAAGCTGACTTAAGCGTAACCTGGACGGGCGATAAACAAGGTGAAGAAAATGGAGTTAAGTACACTTTTGATGAACCGAAAGCGAGCGGCGGCGGTGTGATTGTATTTAATGTTGATAAAGGTAATCTCGTTAACGCCGAAACATCAACCAGGTTGGAAATGTCTGTGCAAATCCAGGCAAAGGATTCGATGCAGAAAATTCAACGGACTACTCGAAGAGAAATTTCTACCAATAAAAATATTGTTGAGCTATTATAAACAAAAAGTAGCACAGTAATTTCTGTGCTACTTTTTCCCCACTACAATTTTAGACCCTTCAACAGATTTAACTTTAATACCGGAATCACGGTTTATGTAATCACCTTCCGTTACAACATCAACCCTGTTATTTTCAATCAAGGCAGTTCCGGAAGGTCGCAAATCTGTTAAAGCTATCCCCTCTTTGCCGATAAGATCAGCCAGTGAAGGTTTGGCAGCATAGCCGGATTTTGCGGCTACTTGTTCTTTCAAAATTAGTTTGTTTAACATTTCTGTCTTCGGTAAATATTTTAGTAAAAAGAAAATGATTACTGATGATCCAACAAATACGGATGCCAATTGAATAATGGCGATGGAGATTATATCCCAATCAATCATCTTAAAATCTGAGAGAAGCCCTAGAAATAATCCCAGAACCATTAATGTAATACCGGATATACCAAAGATTCCAAAACCTGGTATTACAAAAATTTCTATAAGAAGTAATATCACACCGACTACAAACAACAATATTTCTATTATCGATGCTAATTCTAATATATAACTGGTACCGAAAAAAAGTGCTAATGAAATTAAACCAACAGTACCGGCAACTCCCCAACCGGGCGTTTTAATTTCAGTATATAGTCCAATTAACCCTAACATAATCAATAGAGATGATACAATAGGATGGTTGATAAATCTTACTACATCCTCCGCCCAGTTTGAATCTAGCGAAACTATTTCTGCATCTGTCAGATCAAAATATTTTTTTATTTCATCTATCGAGTTTGCAGTAGCGTCTGCAAAGTTAACTTTAAGCGCTTCCTCTGTAGTCAAGGTTATTAGTTTAGTGCTGTCGTCTTGAACATCTGCAACAACAATCCTTTCATCTACCATTCCTTGGGCAATATCAGTTCTTCTTCCGTTTTTTTCCGCAGTAGCTCTCATTTCCGAACGCATATACGACTGGTATTTTTCAGACTGTTTTTGCCCGGTTTCATCCACAACTGTTGTAGCACCGATTGCAGCACCCGGCACCATAACAATCTTCTCGCAAGATAAAGCAATCAATGCCCCGGCCGATATGGCACGTTTATCGATGAACGCGATCGTTTTAACACTGCTGTTTAATATCGCATCTTTTATTTGAGTAGCAGCATCAACTCTTCCGCCAAATGTATTAATCTTGAATATTATTGCAGAGGCAGAATTTTTTTCAGCTTCGTCAACAACCCTTCTTACATAAGGCGCTAAACCAAGATCGATATCTCCTTCAATTTCGGCTAAATATATTTTTTTTTGTGCAAAAGAATATGAAGTAATTAGAATGACGAATGATAGAATGAGTCTTTTCAATTTAATCTCCAAGGAATGGAAAATTGTTGAGAGTTAATTACTCAAAATGAGAGAATTATTCAAATAAAATTTGAGATAGGATAAAAGAAAAATTCAATCTATAAAACGTGATTGAAAATTGTAATGTCAAATAATATTGCAAGGCGATTCAGCGAATCGCCCTACAAATAAAATTCTCACATTACTTCTATAAAGAGAGGATTAATAAAAATTATTTCTTCTTTTACTTTTCTTTTACTACGGAAGCAATAGCAGAACGTTCGAATTTCATTTTAATATTATTGCCAACATCTATCAAAACAGTTTTTTCTTCTAAACCGGCAACAGTGCCATAGAGTCCGCTGCTAAGAATAACTTTATCACCTTTTTCAACAGCAGAAAGAAGTTTCTCACGTTCTTTAGCACGTTTCTGTTGAGGTCTTATAATCATGAAATAAAATATTGCAAAAATTGCACCGAACATAATCAGTGTGCTGATCATACTTCCTCCCCCACCTTGTCCGTCAGGCGGCGGAGCCATAGCTAATAATAAATCCACTTATTCCTCCTTTGATGATTGTACGTTTATTGATATTGTCTTGCTATAATTATTTTTCCATTCGGTAAATGATCCATCCTTAATTCTTCTACGTGCTTCCCTAACAAGGTTAAGATAAAAAGTAAGATTGTGAATTGTTGCAAGTTCAAGAGCAAGTATTTCCCTAGCATTAAATAAATGCCTGAGGTACGCTTTGGAAAAATTCTTGCATGTGTAGCAATTGCAATTTGAATCTAACGGGTTATTATCATCCTTATATGCAGCGTTCCTCATAGAAACTATTCCAGCTGAAGTAAACAGATAAGCATTGCGAGCATTACGTGTAGGCATAACACAATCGAACATATCAACCCCACGCGCAATAGCTTCAAGTATATTTTCGGGTCTTCCTACTCCCATCAAATACCTTGGTTTATATTGCGGCATAAAATCAGTAGTAAAGTCAACCATATCATACATTGTTTCGGTCGATTCGCCAACAGCAAGTCCGCCTATCGCATATCCGTCAAAATCGAGTTTGACCAAATCTTGAGCAGATGATTCTCTTAGATCTTTGTAAACACTCCCTTGAATTATACCAAACAAAAATTGTTTGTGGTCATAAAGAGGTTTAGTAGAATCAAATGCTTCCTTATTTTTAACAGCCCATTTAGAAGTTAACTCTTTTGATCTAACGGCATATTCATAATCACACGGATATGGAGTGCATTCGTCCAACGGCATCACTATATCCGAACCTATGCTTCTCTGGATTTCAATTACTTTAGCCGGGGTAAAAAAATGTGTTGAGCCGTCAAGATGAGATTTAAACTCTACCCCATCTCCTTTCAGTTTACGAAGATCGCTCAAACTGTAAATCTGGAAACCGCCGCTATCAGTAAGAATCGGTCTGTGCCAATTCATAAATTTATGAAGACCACCGGCATTCTCTAATACACTTGTTCCGGGTCTCAAATAAAGGTGATAAGTATTTGAAAGAACAATTTCGGCATTAACTTCATTTTCTAAAATTCTTTGTGTAACTGCCTTTACTGTGCCTTGTGTACCGACCGGCATAAATATAGGCGTTTCTACAATCCCATGGTCTGTTTCAAACTCGCCTATACGTGCTTTGGAATTTTTATCAGTGTGATGAACAGTAAACTTCAAATAGACAATTCTTAAATATTTGTGTCAAAAAGATAAGCTAAAATAGGAATATCTTCCATTTTGGTTTGATGATTTATCCTAAACTTTCACTAAATTTTTATAACATATTAATGAAGCGTTATGTTCGGCTAAAAGAGCTCTCACGCTTCGGGGAAAATTTCAACTGTTAGTTTTACAAGATCAATTTTTGTCCTATCGGATTTAAGAATTAAAATAACAAAGTTATCCAATTTGAACGATTCACCTTTAAGCGGAATCTTGCCTAATTTAAATGTTATATAGCCGGCAATCGTTTCATAATCACCTTCCGGTATTGCAACATTAAATTCTTCGCATAAGTAATCGATCTCGACTTTACCGCTTAAAATAAACTCGTTACTGCTAATTTTTCGTATAACTTTTTCATCTTCATCGTACTCATCCCTAATTTCACCAAATAATTCTTCGATTAAATCTTCCACGGTAATTATACCGGCAGTACCGCCAAATTCATCTACTACGATTGCAATAGAAAATTGTTTTTCCAAAAACTCATTGAGCATCTCAAGACTTTTTTTAGTATCAGGGACAAATACAACGTCTCTTATTATAGACTTTAAATCACTCGGCTCATTAAAGAGATCCTTAAGAAGAAACATTCCTTTAATGTTATCAAGGTTATCTTCAAATGCTATCAATTTTGAATATCCCGATTCAACAAATTTATCAATCAGTTCTTCTATTGATGAATTAATATCAATACCGATTATATCGGTACGGGGTGTTATCGCTTCATAAACACGCTGATCCCTGATTTCAATAACCTTGTTAATTATATCAGTTTGTTCTTCATCCACTTTTCCGGCTTCGGAGCTCTCTTCAATCAAATTTTGCATCTCTTCTTTATCGGTTAACTGCAGAATTTTTTCCTCTTCACGACTCCTGATTTTGCTAAATATAGTTGAATATTTTCTCAGAGCAAATGTCACCGGGTTGAATAATAACATCAGCCATTTCAATGGAAGCGCTGCAATCAAACTGAAGTTATCTGCATATACACGCGCGACATACCGTGGGATCAATCTACCAATTATAAGAATGGAGAAACTTACTATGATGATTATGGCTATAAAAGAAAATCCTTTCGGATGCAAAAATTTTAACGACAGATAAATATATACAACAACTAATGCGAAGTACATGATAATTATTGTCGAAAATAATTGATCCGATTTTTGGATGAGATAGTTCGCATTCAGTGCATAATTGTTTTTTTTCTTTGCACGGATTTCAATTTTCATCTTATGCGTTACTAAGTAAGCAACTTCAGATGCCGATAAGAAAGCAATCATAAAAAGAAGCAGAATCAATATTAATATTTCACCTAACATGTTGATATGATTAACCGGTGGTTTAAAAGTATATTACATAAAAAGCAGAGGCAATAAAAAGTAAGGAATTAACAATCATAGGCAAGTCGCTTAAAATAACTTCCGCAACATTTTCGCCTTTATTTCCCTTATGTACGAGAAACATATATCTAAAAATTCCGAAAACAACAAAGAGTGTCGTAAAGACAAGGTTTTCCGAACCAAATGCAGCAACGGTTCGTTGTGCAACAGTATAAAGTGCGTAGCAAATAATTACGCCGCCCGCTGCTATTGCAGAAATTTGATCGATGAAACTAAGCGAATAGTCTTTCAGTACTAATCTTTGTTCAACTGCATTTTCACTTGTAGCAATTTCAACCCTTCTCTTCATCACCGCAAGGAATAGCGACAAAAAGATTGTAGTTAAAATTAACCAGCTCGATATATAGATCGATACTACCACCGCACCGCCAATTACTCTTAATATGAATCCGGCTGCAATACAGAAAATATCAACTATTACTACTTGTTTTAGATAAAACGTATATGCAATATTAATCCCAATGTAAGCCCAGATCAGAAAAACAAATTGATTCATTATTATGAAGGAAAAAATAACTACAAGAATAAACAGAAACGCCAGGAGTAACAGTGCTTCCTTTCTATTTACTTTTCCGCTTGGAATCGGCCGGTCTTTTTTTAATGAATGGAGTTTATCTCTTTCGGCATCCTTGATATCATTTAGCACATAAACAAAACTTGAAGCGAAACTAAAAGCAAGGAATCCCGAAATTACAATTGATATATAGCTCCACTCAAACAGATGCTTTGAAAAAACGATGGGCACAAAAACAAAAATATTTTTTAGCCAGCTTGTTAAACGTATTAGTTTTAACAAATCAAGTATTTTAGAAGACAACGGATTCATCATAAATGCCAAAATGTTGTTTTAGTTCTCCGACCATTTCGCCCAGTGTCACATAATTTTCAGCAGCTTCAACCAAAACCGGCATAATATTATTTCCGTTAACAGCCGAATCGGAGATTTTCTTCAGAGATTTATTTACCGCTTCCTGATTCCTTGATTGTTTGATTTCGGCTAATCTTTCCTTTTGGTGTTTTTCAACTTCCGGGGAGATTTGCAAAATTGGTATTTCAATCTTTTCTTCGTTTTCAACGAACTCATTAACACCAACGATAATTTTTTCTTTCTTTTCTAGCTCAAGCTGGTA
This sequence comes from Bacteroidota bacterium, assembly GCA_040755055.1. Taxonomy (GTDB): domain Bacteria; phylum Bacteroidota; class Ignavibacteria; order Ignavibacteriales; family Melioribacteraceae; genus DYJK01. The sequence continues at coordinate 53,377 of JBFMBS010000012.1, read as the reverse complement.
TTTATAAGCGGAGTTAGCAATTTCTTTCTGGAAATAACCGGCTTCAATTGAATTTATCACTCCACCAAGCGAATCTATTTCGGCAAAGATTCTGTTTGTTTCTTCTTCCATCTTATTTGTTAAGGATTCTATAAAATAACTTCCGCCAAGAGGATCAACAGTATTAATCACACCGGTTTCGTAAGCCAATAATTGCTGGGTTCTGAGTGCAACCTTTACGGCTTTTTCACTTGGCAATGCAAGTGTTTCGTCCATCGAGTTTGTATGTAAGGATTGTGTACCGCCCAAAACGGCAGCAAGTGCCTGGTAAGCAGTACGAACAATATTATTTTCCGGCTGCTGGGCTGTTAAAGTGCACCCGGCAGTTTGTGTATGAAATCTCAACCATAATGAGCGCGGATTTTTTGCACCATATTTTTCTTTCATTCTACGGGCATAAATTCTTCTCGCTGCTCTGTATTTAGCGATCTCCTCAAAAAAATCGAGATGCGAATTAAAGAAGAACGAGAGACGTGGCGCAAATGAATCGATATCCATTCCGCGTTCCAAACAAGCTTCGATATATGCAAATCCATCTGCAAGTGTATAAGCCAATTCTTGCACAGCAGTTGCACCGGCTTCTCTAATATGGTAGCCGCTTATCGAAATCGGGTTCCATTGCGGTACCTCATTAGCACAATATTCAATCATGTCGGTAATTATTCGCATCGATGGACGTGGTGGAAAGATAAATTCTTTTTGAGCAATATATTCTTTAAGTATATCGTTCTGGAGTGTACCTCTTAATTTATCAAATGCAACACCTTGCTTTTTTGCAACTGCAAGATAAAATGCGAAGATCATCGCTGCCGGAGAATTTATTGTCATTGATGTAGAAACTTTATCAAGAGGAATACCTTCAAACAATATTTCCATATCTTGAAGAGATGAAACAGCTACTCCGCAGATACCAACTTCACCCTCACTCATTTGATCATCAGCATCCCATCCCATAAGTGTAGGTAGATCGAAAGCTACAGAAAGCCCGGTCTGTCCATGCTCAAGGAGGTATTTGAATCTCTCATTTGTATCTTCGGGTGTACCGAACCCGGCAAACTGCCGCATCGTCCAGATTTTTCCTCTGTATCCATTAACATGAATCCCTCTTGTAAACGGATATTCACCCGGGAAATTCAAATCGTTCAAGTAATCGGTTTTACTAATATCGTCCGGATCGTAAATATTTTTTATCGATTGGCCGGAAACCGTTGTAAACTTGATGTTAAGCTCTTGAGCAGCTTCTAATTTATTTTCGTAGGATTCTTTAGCTTTTTTATATTCTAAAGAAGTCATTTTTGTGCCCTTCCTGAATATTAAAGTTGATTGTGTTCAGTAAAAATTACAAAGGTTATATGAGATAGACAAGCTTAATTATGTCCGTCCAAATCGTTTATCCAATTCTTCTATTGGAATCTTTATTACAATCGGTCTTCCGTGCGGACAAACATACGGCATAGAAGTAGCAAAAAGCTTATCGACGAGAATTCTCATCTCTTTTTCGTTTAACCGGTCACCGGCTTTAATCGCTGCTTTACAAGAATAGGATTTTGCCAGGTTGTCCCTCTTTTCAAGTTGTTTTTCTTGTTCATTCTTTCTGTATTCATGTAAAATGTCAAGAAGTGTTTCTACTTCGTGTTCGGTTTTAAGATCAGATGGAATTCCAACAATCTCGATTGAGTTTTTAGTTTTGAACTTAACCGCAAAACCGAGATTAGTTAGATATGGTTCAAGATCTTTGGCAAGCTGGTAATCTGCCGGGTCAAGCTTAATTGTTTGCGGAAATAATAAATGCTGTGAGAATGGAATATTTGCATCGAATGATTGCAAAGCTTTTTCATAAAGGATTCGCTCGTGAGCAATATGGGCATCAATAATCATCAATCCGCTTTTAATCTGCGAAAGGATATACTTGTTATGAAGCAGTACAATAAACGGCGTTTCGGCTTGTGTTGATAAATTGTCTGCCTTGTGATAAACCTCCTTTTGCGGTTTATCATCAAACGGATGCTCGCTTAAATTTTCACTTTTCGACACATTAATTTCTTTATTCAAATTTTCAAAGATATTTTCAATCTCGTCTTCAGTATATATCGAAGATCGTTTACCATCACCGGTACCGGCAGATGATATCAAGGGTCTATCGCTAAAATCATCTCTTCCTACAAATTTATTATCCTGATAACGCAATTTCTCTTTATCGTCATTTCCCTCAACAGATAAAGATGGAACAAGATCATAACTACCAAGTGTCTTTTTGATTACCGCATTAACAAAAGTATAAACCTCTTTTTCATCTTCAAATTTAATTTCAAGTTTGGAGGGATGAACATTAACATCAACTTTCTTGGGATCGATAGACATGAATAAGACGTAAAACGGATAATCCCCTTTCTCAAGTATATTTTCGAATGCCGTGAACACAGCGTGGCTTATTACTCTACTTGATACATATCTTCTATTCAAAAACAAATATTGTTCACCTTTACTTTTTCTTAAATAAGCCGGTTTTGTTATGAAGCCGGTTAAGCTGATGTAATCTGTAATTTCTTTTACTTCAAGAAGAGCTGTTAAAATATCTTCGGTAAAGACTTCTTTAATTCTATCTTCGATACTGCTGACCGGGAAATCAAATATTATTTCGTCATCGTTAAACAATTTGAAATTAATTTCAGGATGGCTCAAAGACAATCTTTTAAAGGTCTCTAATATATGCTTCAATTCTGTAGCATTAGATTTAAGAAAATTTCTCCTCGCCGGTACATTGTAAAATAGATTTTTTACCGAAACTGAAGCTCCTTTGGGATAAGCACCTTTTTCTTTAAATATCTGGGAATTTTCATCAATCCGTATCGAAGTACCTAAATCATCACTTGCACGTTTTGTTTTGAGTTCAAATAAGCTGACGGAAGCGATTGATGCAAGTGCTTCTCCACGAAAACCAAGTGTGTGTATCGCTTCTAAATCTTCGACCGAGTTAATCTTACTTGTTGCGTGACGTTGTATGCACAATAGAGCATCATCCTCGGACATTCCGTCGCCATCGTCAATTACTTGCATTAACGTCTTACCGGCGTTTTTAATTACGACTTCAATATTTTTTGCTCCGGCATCAATCGAGTTTTCGATCAATTCCTTAATAACAGATTCGGGACGGTTAACAACTTCACCGGCGGCAATTTTATTGGCAAGATTTTCGGGTAGTATTTTTATTCTATTAGGCACTTTAACTCTTTCTTAAATAATGAATTACTTCAAAATCCTTAAATTTTTCATTTGAATGAATTAACCAATCATCCGGGTCCAAATTTACAAAATATTTATCACCCTCTGCTTCAAAGTTCATTTTTGATAAAATAATTTCATCAGCAATATTAATTGTTTGTTTAAAGATTTCACTGCCTCCAATTATAAATAATTTCTCAAAATGCTTCAAAAGACAATGGTCAATTGCATCATTTATTGACCTAAAAACAATTACATTCGAACCAGAGTCGGCAAACTTTAAGCTTTTGCTGATTATTAAATTAAGTCTATTAGAGAGGGGTTTACCAAGTGCATCCCACGTTTTTCTTCCCATCAAAACCGGGAAACCGCTTGTAGTACTCTTGAAATGATCTAATTCTTCTTTATTATGCCAGGGCAGTTTACCTTCTTTACCGATGATATTGTTTTTTGAAACGGCAGCTATAATAATTTTTTTCAATTGCTAGTTTGTGTTTTGCCAAAATTAATATTAACAAATCTTTTTTGCCCGGAAATAACAGCGATGTTGGTTGATTCATCCGGGTAACCAGCCAGCCGTAACCTGATATTATAATTACCCGGCTGTAAGTTCATCAAACTATCAGGCGTAATTTTGTAAACCCGTATATCATTCAGAAATATTTCCGCACCATCAGGATCCGAGTTTACATATAAAGTACCGGTCTTATCGATATCAGAAAATTCAACAATATCTTCACGACATCCGACAAATAACAAGATAAAGGTCAGAATACCTATTAATATTTTCATTTCTCCCCCGAGAATTAAAAATTACAATATAATATTCTCAGGGTTAAACAAAATTTCAATGCTATTATTTATGCATACATAATAATGCAGCAAATTACCAGGGGATATCAAGCCCAAGAAATTCAAGTTTATCCTCAAATTCTATTCTTTCCCGATTACGGGAGAGTCCTTTTTCAGTTCTTTTTAACCACCCGAATGATTCAGCTGTTTTTACAACTTCGTCTTTACTCCCTTTGATAATTAACTTTAAGAGTTGCAACTCAAGACCAGAAAAACTTTTTGAGTTCATTATATAATCTTTGAATGCTTCCCATGCAATCGGGCACCAGCGATTAACGATTTCGTTACCGATAACATTAGCATAACTTCTTATTTCAAATTGTGCATGCTGATCCATTCGCAATACAAGAAAATGGAGAAGGTTGTGAAGATCAATCTTCCAGTATGCTTCGGTATAAGTTGAAAGAGGTAAATCTTTCCGTGCTTGTTCACGGGCAACACCCATAGTTAAACGCTCCTGGTAAATTTCCCTTGCAAAATTCTGTAGTTCGGCTTCTCTTAGCGATAATTTACTACCTTCTTCGTTACCGAAGAATCCCTCACTCCCTTGTTTGTTATCTTTTGCTTGTATTCTCCATTCATCAACACCCGTCTTTTGCGAAGCATCGATTGCAATAGAATATCTTGTAGAATATTCGTTAACATTTGCAGTACGGTGCCTTATCCATTGCCGCCAAGCATCCATCGGAACGCGTACATGTAATTTAATTTCGCACATCTCAAATGGCGTAGTGTGGTGATTTCTTAGTAGGTACCTTATTAATCCGCGGTCCTCCGAAACTTTCTTTGTTCCCTTGCCGTACGAAACACGTGCAGCTTGCACTATCGATTCATCACCGCCCATGTAATCCACTACACGGACAAAACCATCATCGAGAATTTTAAATTTTTTGCCAAGGACGGCATCGAGTTCCGGTACGACTATTTTATCTAAAATTTCCTGGTTCTCCATTAACTTTCCACAATTAATTTAATTTTTAGGTTCTTTCTTAGCGATTAACTGAATAATATTCTTTGTGATTTTTTTACAAGCGATGTCAATCCCCTTATCAATATTACTGATCGAGTCTTCTATTGAATCGAAATATTCCGACAATTCGATCACATGCAGATTATCATTTTCAGGGAAATCTCCTTCGGATATACCGCAAACAAAATAAACCGGTGTATCGGCATTCAAATAATCATTTGTGATAATCAATGCGCCTTTATTGAGTAAACTTTGCAAATCAAATTTCCCTTCACCGGTAATAACTAAATCATACTTCTGTTTTGTCGAATCAATCCCGAAATCATCTTTTATGAAATTGGAGGAAAAACGAATATCGGAATTAAAAAATATTTTCATAGCAGCAGCTATACCTCCGCCGGCACCATTAAGTGATGATATTGCAGCTTCGTCAAGTTCCAATTGTTTCAATACATTTTCAAAAGCAGATTCCAGAAATTCAACATCATCATCCGTAGCACCTTTTTGCTTGCTGAACATTTTAGTTGCACCGTTTTCACCAAGCAGTTTATTTTCAACATCACAAATCAATTCAACTTTAAACGGGAATGTTAATTCCGGTACGGCAATTTTTTCCACTAAATGAAAATTCTTTGGGAGGACTGCTAATTTGTTATCGGCAGTATCATAAAATTCTAGTCCAAAGACTTCCATCATCCCCATACCAAGATCACTCGTTCCGGTTCCACCTACGCCAATAATCACTTTTTCAATATCCATAAAACCGGTATACACACTATCCAGCAATTGGGTAAGCAAATCACCCATTCCCTTTGAAGATAATGTAAGTGGTCTCCTTTTTTCTACCGGGATCGTTTTCAATCCTAATACTTCAGCTGATTCAATGTAGATAGTTTTAGTCTCGGCTGAATAACCAACCGGGCAAAAGAATTTGCCGCTGTCAAATGCACGAGATACTTCAAAATGGAGAGTCTCAAGCCCGAAATGATTTTTACAAACTTCAAAAAATCCATCACCGCCATCGGATATCGGCTGATATACAAACTTTGCCGCTTGCTTAAATGAATCTGCAAGGTAACGATTAAACGAAGCTTTCATTAAAGCAGCTATTTCGGTTGAATCGGCACACTCTTTAAAACTATTTGGTGCAACCAGGATATTTAATTTTTCAGCCATAAATTTTTTGCTTACCCTATAATTTGTTTGAAAGCTTCAATTAATTGTTTTTTAGTTTGAAGCAGATCTTGTGAAATCACTTTAACATCACCAAGAGTTGTCATAAAGTTAGTATCACCGTTCCAGCGAGGTACGATATGAAAGTGAATATGATCATCGATACCGGCGCCGGCTGCTTTACCTAAGTTTGCGCCAAAGTTATAACCATGCGGTTTGATTGTTCTATCTAAGACCTTTATCGCAAGCTGGGTAGTTTCCATGATTTCGTGAAGTTCATCATTATCAAGTAAATTTATACCTGATACATGTTTTTTGGGAATAATCATGATATGTCCGCTATTGTACGGATAAAGGTTCATCATCACGAAACATGATTTGCCGTCAAAAACTTTTAAGGAATTTTCATCATTAAGATTTTCATTTAGCGCATCACAAAAAATACATTTACCCGGATCTTTTTCATTTTTGAACGATTCGATATAATTAGAGCGCCATGGTGACCAAAGTTTATCCATTTATTTTCCCAAATAAAAAAGGCGGAAGATTTTCTTCCGCCTAATTTAACAATTAGATATTATTTATTCCGTTTCTTCTTCTTTGTGTTTCTGGTATTCTTCAATAATCTTTGATTCTACTTCTTTAGGAACTTCTTCGTAATGTGAGAATGCCATCGCGAACATTCCGCGTCCCGATGTTAAGCTTCTCAACTGTGTAGAATATTTGTGAAGTTCGGCAAGGGGGACTTTAGCTTTGATAATCTGGAAAGGACTTTCGGAATCCATACCTTGAATTTTTCCACGGCGTGATGAAATATCACCCATAACATCGCCCATATACTCTTCCGGAATCTTAACGGTGATATCATAGATAGGTTCAAGAATTACCGGTTTAGCTTCAAGAAATCCTTTTTTGAATGCTTGCGATCCGGCAATCTTAAATGAAACTTCATCAGAATCTACCGAGTGGTAAGTTCCATCGAACAAAGTAACTTTAACATCAACAACTTTACTTCCGGTCAAAATTCCTTTAGCCAAAATATCTTTTAAACCTTTTTCAACAGCCGGTACAAATCGACCCGGTACAACACCTCCTACAATAGCATCAACAAATTCGTAACCGGTACCGCGCGGTAATGGTTCTATTTTCAAATGTACGTGTCCGTATTGACCGCGTCCGCCGGATTGTTTCTTATGCTTGTATTCCGAGTCTTCACATTTACCGCGGATTGTTTCTCTATATGGAATTCTCGGTTCAATCAAATCTACTTCAACACCGTATCTATCCTTCAATAGTTTGATTGCTAAGTTTAGCTGCAATTCACCTTGCCCGGAAACGATCGTTTGAGCAATTTCAGGATCATACTTCGATATAAGAGACGGTTCTTCTTCATGAGCAGTGTGCAATGCGGCAGAAATTTTATCTTCGTCGCCTTTGGCTTTCGGCTTAACTGCAAATCTAATTACCGGTTCGGGATATTCAATTCCCGGGATGACAACAGTGAAATTCTTTGAACACAATGTATCGCCGGTATGACTGTCTTTCAATTTTACAACTGCACCAATATCTCCGGCAGAAATCTTTGCAACCTCTTTTCTATTCCTTCCGTTTAGGACAAATATTTGTCCCATTCTTTCAATCTTTTCTTTATGGGTATTAACAAGGTCCATGCCCGGTGTGAAAGTGCCGGAATAGACTTTAAAGATAGATAGTTCGCCAACATGCTGCTCTGATAATGATTTGAAAATGAAAAGAGCCGGTTCTCCGTTTGGATCACATTTGATTTCAACTTTATTACCGCTATCCTTCATCACCGCTTCAACTGAAGTACGCTCGTTTGGAGCCGGGAAATAATTAACAGCAAAATCTAAAAATGTATTTGAGCCAACACCTTTGTCAGCAGAATACGCAAATGCCGGGATCAAACCGCCTTTTAATATTGCTTTTTTTAATCCGGAAACTAACTCTTCTTCACTCAAAGTTCCTTCTTCAAAAAATTTATTCATCAATTCTTCATCGGATTCTGCAACCTTCTCAATCAATTCTTCTCTAAGTTTGTCTGCTTGTGCTTTCAATTCGTCCGGGATATCTGCTTCGGTTATTTTTTTCGAACCGGCATCACCGTATGTTATCAATTTCATTTTGGCAAGATCAACAACCGAGGTAAAGTTGAGACCTTCTTTTGCCGGGAAAGATACAGCAGTGATATCGGGACTGAGTCTGTTTTTAGCTAATTGAACAGTATCAAAAAATTTGGAATGTTCGTTATCGACTTTATTAATAATTACAGCAGCCGGTAAATGATTTTTTCTTACATACTCCCATGTTAATTCGGTACCAACCTCTACAGCTTCTGCGCTTTTAATTACAGATACTGCAAGATCCGCAACTTTCAAACTTGATATAACCTGGCCTATAAAATCCGGGAAACCTGGCGTATCAAGAATATTTATTTTTGTATTATTCCACTCAAGATGAAGTGGTGAAGCACCGATAGAAATTTGACGTTCGATTTCATTCGAATTAAAATCGGAAGTAGTATTTCCCTCTTCAATTTTTCCTATACGATTAATTTCGCCGGCAGTAAATAACAACAATTCAGATATAGATGTTTTACCACTTCCTCCGTGACCGATAAGTGCTATATTTCGAATAGCATCTGGATTATACTCTTTCAAGACTATCTCTCCTTAGTTTGAACTAAAAGATTTAATACCTTTTGAATGCATGCCAAAAAGCTGAGGCACCCTTAATTAATGCTTTGATATTTCTGATTAGATCAGAGGTAGGATTATCTGCATCGCGGAACATGCGTAATGAAGTTAAGTCCGATACCTTTTCTTTTAATTTTTTGATAGAGTTGTCTATCTCATCCCAATAGTTTTCTGCTTCAGAAACTATCTTGTTTGCTCTTTGAGTAACATCGGCAAGGTTATCTAAAACGGGATCTGCTTTATTTATAAAATTATGAACATCAGAACGAATGGTTTCGACTTCTTTCAACAATCTCTTTATAAAAATAATAGAATAAATACACAGAGCCGAAGCCGAGATAATTAAAATGATAAGAAGAACATCTATTAGAGTCATATTTCTTAAGATTCTTTTTCAGTCTTATAAGCATCTACACCAGCTTTAATAGCTGACTTTAACCGCTCACTTTCCTTTTCAATTTTTATTTTGCCGGATTCGACCATATGCCCGGTTTTTTCTTTTGCATCACTGAGAATTTTTTCTGCTTCGCCTAAAAGAGCATCTACTTTTTCTTTAGCTTCTGCCACCAGCTTCTCTGACTTTTTTTTCCCTTCGTTTATCAATTGAGAAGCTTTGTCCTTTGCATTAGCTATATATTGCTCGGCGTCGTCCATAAATTCTTGCGACTTGTTCTTAATATCTTCGCGTAGTTCTTTACCGGATTTAGGGGCAAATAAGAGAGCAACTATGGAGCCAACTGCTGCGCCGGTTAAAAAACCGATTAATAAACCTTTTCCCATTCCGTTATCTTCGCGCATCTTTTTCCTCCATTTTGTAGTGATTAAGGCATCGCCAAAATAAGAAAGATGAAATGTAAAAACAAGGATAGTTATGTCGAATTGAACCGATTGTGTGAACGATTGTTAATAAGATTTTGATTATGAAATATCATGTAATAGATGTCATTGCTTTGCCCGTTCTTAATCATTGTTTATTTAACGGCAGTATCATATTTTAGTACCAGATGAATTCTAAACAAGAAAAAATTCTACACTCAATTTTTCATGATCCAGTTAAATCAGATGTAAATTGGGATGAAATAGAAAACCTCTTTTCAGGTTTAGGTGCTGAAATTTCAGAAGGTCGGGGGTCGAGGGTTCGAGTAGCATTAAATGGCGTCCGCGCTGTATTTCATAGACCTCATCCTGAAAAAAATACTGACAAAGGGGCAATCAAATCAGTTCGAAGATTTTTAATAACTGCCGGAGTAAAAAGATGACATATAAAGGATATACCGCTTATATCGAGCTAGATGAAGAAGCCGGGATATTCCACGGAGAAGTAATTGACACCAAAGATGTAATTACATTCCAGGGACGTTCTGTAAATGAGCTCAAGAAAGCTTTCAAAGATTCAGTTGATGATTATCTTGAATTTTGTAAAACAAGAGAGGAAGAACCAGACAAACCTTTTTCTGGTAAATTTGTATTACGTATACCAAAAGATCTGCACCGGAAAATTTTTGTAAAAGCAATTAAAAAAGGTCAGAGTATAAATAACTTTATTACAAATTCTCTCAAATCTATGGCAGATTCATAATTTAGATTGTTATTACTGATGACTTTTAAATTGAAAGGGTCTTACTCGCCCCATTCAATTATTCGATATATACTTCTCAATACTCAGTACAAAAAAATTACTTATTACCAATTACCGCTCGACCAAAATCCGAACTGCCAACTTCAGTAGCACCTTTCATTAAGCAAGCAGAACCATAAGTAACAGTTAGTGTCTTAAATATAACCTTACATTTCATCAATAATTTTATTTAAAGTCTTGCTCGGTCTCATAACAGAATAAGTTTTTTTATCATCCGGCAAATAGTAACCGCCAAGATCTGCAGCATGGCCTTGAACAGCTAATAATTCTTCCGCAATTTTATTTTCGTTTGCTTCAATTTCTTTAGCAATCTTGGCAAAACGATTTTTCATCTCGGCATCATCATTCTGCTCAGCAATTGCTTGAGCCCAATAAAAAGCAAGATAGAATGAACTTCCGCGATTATCAATTTCATTTACTTTACGCGAAGGAGATTTTGAATTTTCCAGATATTTCCCGATTGCCTTATCAAGAGCGTTAGCCAAAATTTTTGCTCTAATGTTGCCGGTTTTTTCGAATATCATTTCTAAAGATGGAACTAATGCATTGTATTCTCCCAGGGAATCCCAGCGCAAGTGGTTTTCTTTTAGTAATTGCTGCACATGTTTTGGTGCCGAACCACCGGCACCGGTTTCAAACAGTCCGCCTCCATTTAACAGTGGAACTATTGATAGCATCCGAGCACTCGTACCTAATTCGAGTATCGGGAATAAATCAGTTAAAAAGTCACGCAGAACATTGCCCGTTACTGAAATTGTATCTAATCCTTTACGTGTTCTTTCTAGTGTATATTTCATTGCATCAACCGGTTTAAGAATTTTTATTTCAAGTCCGGCTGGATCATTCTCTGGCAAATACTTTTTAACCTTAGCAATAATTTCTTTGTCGTGACCTCTGTTTTCGTCAAGCCAGAATATAGCCGGTAAACCCGTTGCTCTTGCTCTATTAACTGCTAATTTAACCCAATCTTTTGCAGCTTCGTCTTTGGTTTGGCACATTCTAAATATATCACCCGATTCAACTTGCTGTTCTAGTATAATTTCATTTTTCAAATTCACAATCCTAATTGTTCCGTTTCCCTTGGCTTCAAAAGTTTTATCGTGTGAACCGTATTCTTCAGCTTTTTGAGCCATTAATCCTACATTTGAAACAGCACCCATAGTAGCCGGATCAAACTGCCCTTTTGCTTTTGCATCTTCAATAATTTCTTTATATATGGTAGCGTAGCACCGATCGGGAATCATTGCAATACAGTCTTGAAGTTCATCTTTACTGTTCCACATTTTACCGCCGTCGCGGACAATATTCGGCATCGATGCATCAATTATTACATCATTCGGAACGTGTAAATTTGTTTTACCTATTCTCGTATCAACCATTGCAAGAGGAGCATTTGTATCAAGAATTTTATTTATGTCATTTTCAATCGTAGTTCTTTTATCATCAGGTAATTTTTTTATTTTTTCAAGAATATCCATTAAACCGTTATTAACATTTGCACCAACTTCTTTTAAGGTATCTGCATGTTTATCAAGTGCCTCTTTGAAATAAACGTAAACAGCATGGCCAAACATTATTGGGTCAGAAACTTTCATCATAGTTGCTTTAAGATGAAGCGATAAAAGTACATTATCTTTTTTTGCGGCTTCAATTTGTTCTACATAAAATTTCCTCAATTCTTTTACATTCATTACGGAAGCATCAATCACTTCACCGGTGAGCAGTTTCAATTTTTCTTTTAGAACCGAAACATTGCCGTTTGTATCAACAAATTCGATTCTTACAACATCTTCTTTCTGAAGTGTTATAGACTTTTCCGTCCCATAAAAATCTTTTTGCTGCATATGTGCAACACGCGTTTTAGAACCTGATGTAGGCCAGGGTTTCATCATTTTATGGGGATATTTTTGCGCGAATTTTTTAACTGATGCCGAAGCCCTTCTATCTGAATTACCCTCTCTTAAAACCGGGTTAACAGCCGAACCTAAAACTTTTGCATATCGACTTTTTATTGACTTATCTTCTTCTGTTTTTGGCTCTTCAGGATAGTCTGGGATATTATAACCTTTTGCTTGTAATTCTTTAATTGCTTCCTGAAGTTGAGGAACAGTAGCACTTATGTTAGGCAGCTTAATGATATTTGCATCATGTGTCTTAGCAATTTCGCCCAATTCGGTTAAATAATCAGGAATCTTTTGTTTTTCAGTTAAATTATCAGGAAAGTTTGCAATAATTCTTCCAGCTAACGAAATATCTTTTTGTTCAACTTCTATTCCGGTACCTTTGATAAATGATTTTAATATCGGTAGGAAACAGTAAGAAGCAAATGCCGGGGCTTCATCAATTTTTGTCCAAATTATTTTTGTTGCCATTTAATCATTCCAGTTTTGTTCTTAAATCTATTTAAGGATTTATGATTTTTTTGTACTCCTTTTGAAAGAAAAATAAAACAGCAGAACCTAATAATACAGCGAACCATAAAGTCACAACTCTAATTATTAATGTTGAGGCAATAGCTGTTTCATTTGATATACCGTTGCTAATCAAGATTAAACTAAGAGATCCCTCTGTTACACCAAGACCACCGGGAAGCATTGATATAGCACCGGCAATTATTGATAATGAGTAAACAAACGTAGGGAATAAAATTGTAACATTTAAATTAAAATTAATTAGAATAAGGTAAAATGCTAAACACTCAAGCGACCACGAGAGTATACTAATTAAGACCATTTTTAGAAGAGGTTTGGGCTGTAATAATATATAAGCACTTTCGTATAGATTAATAATTTTTGATGAATGCGATTTTAAAAAAGAAAATTTGTTAATGGTATTAATAAGAATTCCGGCAAGACTTCTATTGCTTATAATAATTATTAACATCATAAAGAATAATAAAACAAAATAGATCCAAATTGCGAAATAATGGAAAAAGTAAATCCCGATTAATGTTAAAAATGTTAATGAGAGGAAATCGATTAATCGTTCCACAAAAATTATTGAAGCAGTTTTTGAGATAGGTTCGTTAAAAATTTTTTTTAATAAAAATGATTTAAGAACCTCTCCCATCTTTCCCGGGGAAGCACTCATCGATAATCCGGAGAAAAAAATTTTTATTGATTGATTAAGAGAAATTTTAATCCCCAGCAAACGCAAATAATATTCCCACTTAATAAATCTAACAATATAATTGCCGAAAGATAAAAACAACAAGACCGGTAGTAACAGCCAATTGAATTTTCTAAAAGAGTTAATCACAGAATTAATATCGGCGTAAACCGCTATGACAAAAAAAACTATTGCAGTTATTAGGATTGATATTATTATTTTATTTTTAAGTTTTTCAATCAATTCACAAGACTTTTAGTAATGATATATACAATTTAGAAATAGGAAGACCTATTACATTATTATAGCAGCCATCAATTTTTTTTATGAACACTGCACCAAAATCATCCTGGATACCATACGCACCGGCTTTATCCATAGGACTGCCTGATGCAATGTAATCTTTAATTTCTTTTTCTGTCAGCTTATTAAAAGTTACTTCAGTTTTTTCATAGCCAACTATCTTTTTGTTCTTTTTAATGTTAACGACTACAAAACCGGTATAAACAGAATGAGTTTTGCCGCTCAGTAATTTCAATATATCGAATGCGTTCTTTTCATTCCTTGGCTTGCCGATAATAGTTTGATTGAGTACAACAATTGTATCGGCTGTTATCACAATTCCATCGCTGACTTTTTTTACTGCTTCTTGGGATTTATGTAGTGCAAGTCTTTTCACAGTCTGAACCGGGTGCTCGCCATCGAGTATTTCTTCGTGAAGATTAACAGAAAATGATTTGAATTTTAGACCAATCTGTTTTAATAATTTTCTTCTGCGCGGTGATTTAGAAGCAAGATAAATTGGAAGATTTGTTTTGAGCATAAACTAAAAATAAGCGAAAAGAGAAAATGAAGAATAAAGAATTATCTGAATAAAGCTTTAATACTTCCCCACGTTCTTTTTACACTAGAAACATTATGAGGTACTGCAATTTCCCAAGTGTACGACGCCGAGCCGTCGCTATCAACAATCTTTAAGTGATAGACATACAATACATCATTTCCCTTAAAAGCTGTTTTATCAACAAATTCATAATTCTTACTGCTCTGAGGTTGTACAATTCCTATTTCAACAAATGATCCGTTAACGGTTTTTCTTTCAACAACATAATGCTTAATATTGGTCTCGGAAGAAGCTTGCCATCGAACAATAACGTCCCCGTTCTGGCTGCGAGCAGTAAAATTATATATTTCGGCCCCGGCAAAAATTACCGTGCTAACTGTAAGTAGTAATATGAGGAATCTTGTTTTCATGAACTATTTTCAATTCAAATATATCCCGATAAGATATCTTTGTCAAGTTTTATTTTGGTCAAACTTTACGGTAACTCTCCCAATTCCCGTACCTAAATTTCAATAAAATTATGCCGCCGTATAGAATTACGTAAAATGGCAAAGCAGCCCAGGCACCTATCAACCCGAACTCAAATATTACACCTAATAAATAAGCTATGGGAACGAAAACAAACCAATTAGCAACAACCTCGGCTATCATAACAAATAAAGTTTTACCGGCAGCTTGCAGACCGTTTGCAAGCACTACACCAATTGAATAAAAAATTTGTCCTACCCCGGCGATTCGTAATGCCGGAACAGCAGTTTCAATCACAGAGTGATCGTTTGTTGTAAGGATTAAAACCAATCTTGGGAATGTTAAAAAAATAATGCCCACTATCGTAGTATAAATAGTTGCAATTTTACTGGTTTCATACCCATAATATTTGGCCAATTTAACATCACCGCTTCCAATACTATTGCCAACCAAAGTTTGAATTGCAATACCGAAACCAAAACACGGCATAAGTGAAATTAACAATGCTGAAAAAATAACGTTGCTTGCAGCTTGTTCTTTTGTACCGATATACCCGGTGATAGCTATAAAACTTAAGAAACCGACAAGAATGAAAATATTCTGTAAAGAAACCGGCAAAGAAATTTTAATAATCTTTGACGCGATTTCTTTTACAAATCGGAAATTCTTCAGGTAATGAAATTTATGTTTATATGAAGGAAGAGCCGAAACCATTAAATAGAAAAATGTATCACAAACCGTTGCCAATGTTGAACCAAGACCGGCACCGGCTAATCCCATTCCCTCATAACCAAGCGCACCGTAAATAAGAAAATAATTGAAAAATATATTCAAGAAATTAACCAGCACTCCGGATATCATAAAAATTTTAGTTTTGCCGATACCAAAAAAGAATCCACGGTAAGAAACCGTTAATAGGAAAAATGGAATCCCCATGAATCTGTAGTACAGATATTCGCCGGCAAGATTCCCAACTTTATTATCAACGGCAAAAAAATCAGCTATGTCATTGGAAAAGAATACAACAATTAATGACACTACTACACCAATTAAAAATGATAGAACGAGGGAAGTATTTAATACCTCGCCGCAGCCGTTAAAATTCTTCTCTCCGTATTTTCTTGCTATTAATACATGTGTGCCGGTGGCTAAACTTGAAAATAAACTTACAACCGCCCACGTAGCAAACACACCAATTCCCATAGCAGCCAAATTATATTCGGCTTCGTCAAGTCTGCCAACCATAGCTGTATCTACAAGTGAAACAATCATTTGGGTAGATAGCCCGGCAATTGCCGGTAAAGCGAGTTTTAGTATGTAAGTATGATCTTTTGTAAAAGAGAAGATTTTCATAACGGGCAAAAATATTGAATTAAACCCTATCGACAAAAAGAATTATTGATAGATAGCTGTATGAATTATCTAAAATATCTAAACCAATCTGTTAATTATTTTAGAGGAATTTAGTATTTTGTACTTGGTAGTTGCTTCATAATTTATATGGAAAGCACTATGACAAAACAAGAAGAAATAAAATATTTAATTCATACGCTTGGCATTAAGCTAAGTATGATTGCCGAAAAACTCGGTATGAAAGTACAAACTCTCTCCTTCCTACTTAACGAAAGTCTCGAATTCGACGACGACCTCTATAAGCAGATCAAGCAGATAATTGATGAGTACCAGTTCGAGCTAAATTTATTTGAAGGTGAATACAACGAAAGCTTGGATCTGTTTACAGATGAAAAAATACAATCCGGTATTGGCGAACGGATGCGATGGTTTGCAAAGAAAAAATATGGAACGCTTAAGAAATTAGCCGAGGCAATGAATATTTCCCCACAACAGCTTCAGCAGTACATTAGCTGTAAGCGTGAACCCGGTTCAAAAATACTTGCTAAATTATTACGACTTGGATGCGATGTAAATTGGCTTCTTGGCGGAAGAGAATCGATTGAATCGTATAAAATTTACAAACTTGAAAGCGAACTGCGGAAATTACAGCAGAGTTTTCAGCAGATTAATGAAGTGGTTCAAAAAGTTGAAGGTGGACATTAGAATAAATAAAACACAATTTGACAAAGTACGTTTTCATAATTAGTTTTTGGATGAAAATTTAATTGATTGGGGCTATAGCTCAGTTGGGAGAGCGCTTGAATGGCATTCAAGAGGTCATCGGTTCGAACCCGTTTAGCTCCACATACTTTTTATCCTTTCAAATGTATTTCGTGTACATACTTCAAAGCTTCACATCAAAAAAGTATTACGTTGGTCAAACCGATAATTTAGAGAGAAAACTACAACAACATAATTCGGGTTATTCTAAATCTACAAAAGGTGGAATCCCGTGGGAATTAGCTTACCACAAAGAATTTTAGAGCAGAAGTGAAGCGTACAAATTTGAATAGAAGATAAAAAGAATGAAGAGTATAAAATTTATAGAAGATCTAATCTCAACTGGGTGAGCGTCCCGATGAAATCGGGAAGGTCAGGAGTTCGAACCTCCTTAGCTCCACAAAAATCCTACTATATGAGATTTTTTTACTTACTACCACGCCTTACCAGTTTATATTCTTGGCGTGCTTTGCGTGGGAAAAAATAACAAAGTTAACGCGAAGATCGCAAAGAAATGACAACTGAAAAACTTTTTTGCGTAAGGTGACTTAATAAATCAATCTTTATACTTTAACTCTTTTTCATTGATTATTACCTTCCACAATTCTTTGCCATTAGTATCATAAACAGTGCATTTAAGTGTTCGGTCTTTTCTTGGTCCGGTCACTTCAAATATCGAATAGTTTCTCTGGGTAAAAACAGTTCCATCAACTCGCCAATCGTTTGGATAAACTTTGGATGGACCGGCTGTCATTGGTGATGTAGTGATATCATACAAAGGATAAGCATTATCACGAATCATCTTGGTAAGTTCTGTTCTATGCACATCGCCCGTTAAAAAGATTACCCCTTCAATATTGTTTTGATGGATCAAATCCAAAATCTTCTGCCTCTCTTCAGGGTAAGTAGAAAAATTTTCGCCGCCGGGATTCGGATTAAGAAACTGTCCGCCGACAGCAATTATTTTAAATGGTGCACGACTGTACGACAAATTATCTATTAGCCATTCAATTTGTTCTGCGCCCAGAATTGTCCGCTCGCCGGTTTTTCTGTAATTGGGTGATTTATAATAGCGGTCATCCAATAAGAAAAAATCAACATCTCCCCATTGGAAAAAAGTAGTTATTCCCGGTTTACCGTTAATACCAAAAGATGGATTCGGCCAGAACAATTTAAATGCTTCAAAAGTTTTTTCTTTGTTCCAGAAACCTCGGTCGCTGTCGTTAGGTCCAAAATCATGGTCATCCCAGATAGCATAATTATGAACGGAACCGAAAATAGGTTGAAGTTCGGGTAACGATCTTGTATGTGTAAATCTCTTAAGAATTCCGCTCCATGAATCCCAATCGACCTCTCGCAAATATGAGTTATCGCCAAGCCACAACATAAATTCCGGTTTATGATTATATATCGAAGTGAACACTTCATAATTATTGCCGTACGGTTCGCCCGGTCTATCATACACAGTTTCATTTACGTATGCACAGCTTCCGGCTGCAAATTTTATTGCCGGTGGGTCTTCTCGCCATTGCCATAATTTTTGAGTTTTAAATTTTAACTCGTAATCTCTTTTAACCTTTTTACCGTTTATATAAAGTTCATAATAATAAGATTGCCCCGGTTCTAAATTATCTGCAATCAGCTTGGCTGTAAACCCGCTTTCTTTCTTTGTAGTGGCTTCGTCAGTGAAAAATTTCTTTTTAGCATTATTCGGATTCCAATATGCAATCTTCACTTTTGCTGAAGAGTTGGTTTGCACCCATATGCTTACTTCACGCATCGCAGAATAACCGACCATCGGACCAGACTGCAATAAATTTTGCGCCGCTGCTTCTATTGATAACCAGAATACGAGAAAGAACAATTTTATATTTCTATTCATAATAACCCCTTCTGTGGTTCAGTGCATATTAAAATAAAATTTTAAATTGCTGAATCAAAGCATTGAATTGTTTGCAAATCAAGAATATCTTTGCAACAAATTTAATTAATATCTGCTATGAATAAACAAAAGTTATATAATTTTTTATTTGTCATTCTATTTACATCTTTAATCTCGTTCTCAGCATGCGACGATACAATCAACCAGGATGAACTTGATAATGTAATTATTCCATCATCAAATGTAAGTTACTCCGTTTATATACAACCGTTGTTCAACGCAAGGTGCAACAATTCCGGGTGCCATAATGATAGCGACAGAGCCGGCAGTTTAAGTTTGACAAGTTATGCCAACACGACTGAAAGCTATTTAGTAGTAGCTCCCGGTTCACCAGATAACAGCACACTTGTATGGGCTGTAGAAGGCAAAACGACCGAGCCGATGCCCCCGATTGGCTTCAGACCATTAACAAGTAATCAAATACAAGGCATAAGAACGTGGGTTAAAGAAGGAGCGAAGAATAATTAAGAATTGAAAATGGAGAATTGCAAATTGAGAATTTCAATTAATTCAAACTCTCAATTCGCAATTCTAATTTCTCAATTGATCAAAGCCATTTCATTTGCCGATACCAATCGATACTCTTTTTAATTCCTTCCTTAGTTGGAACACGCTGGCGGAAACCAAGCTCCTTTTCAGCTTTTGTTATATCACAAGTCCAGGATTCCTGAACAAAATCTCTCGCCTTCTCTAAATTCATCGTAGCCGCTTTTGAGCTGAAGAGAGCTAAGAACTGTGCAACCGCAGCAACTGTATAGACTAAGAAATGAGGCAATCTTAAGTATAGGGCTTTTCTGCCAAGTGCTTCTCCTATATAACCACCAACTTGTTTCCAATCATTGATTTCTTTCGCGGAGATAAAATATGTCTGGTTAATAGCTTTTTCAGAAACAGATGCGGTATAAATTCCATCCACAAGATCATCTATATAAACCAAGCTTAATACTTTTTTATTAAATCCAATCAGGGTCATTAAACCCATCTTATACATTTTAAAAACAAGATATATCTCAGTATCGCGCGGTCCATATACTGCCGGCGGTCTGATGATTGTAATAGGAAGTTTATCCATATACTTTTTTGCAAGCTGCTCTTGGGTAAGTTTGCTTCTACCATAAGTTGTGATCGGGTGTTCAATAGTTTCTTCGTTACAAATTTTATTATCGTAAGAAGGACCGCATGCAGTAAGACTGCTGACTATAATCACCCGTTTGATATTAGTGTTTACCTCACATAAAACATCGAGCAAATTGCTAGTTGTTTCAACATTGCCTTTAAAGTAACCATCCTCTCTCTTCGATTTAACAACCCCGGCAATATGATAGAGATAATCGGCACCCGATAGAACCTTTCTAAGATTTTCTTTATCCGTTAAACCGCTATTAATAATTTCTACCGGCTTTCCTTCCAACCATCTTTTAGAACTTGTTTCTCTCAAAATACATTTGACATGATGCCCTTCGCTTAAGAGACGATCTACAACATGGCTTCCAACAAAACCGGACGCTCCCGTTACCACAGAGATTATTTTAGGATTCATAGTGTTAATAAATTATTAATTTTCATTATATTGTTTAAGTTAATTGGTAATTCTAATTAAATAATTTTCATACATATATAAAAATTAAAGAAGAAAATAATCTGGAGGAATATTGGAGGATTTATTTAAGAAGTGTTACGATTTTACCCGTGCAGATGAAGTTAAGGCAATGGGTTTTTATCCTTATTTCAGACCAATTGAAGAAAATGAAGGACCGGTGGTTCAGATTGAAGGTCGTAAAATTGTTATGGCTGGTTCAAATAATTATTTAGGTTTGACTGCACATCCCAAAGTTAAGGAAGCCGCATTAAATGCTGTTAAAAAATATGGTACCGGCTGTTCCGGCTCACGTTATCTTACCGGTACACTTGATTTACATATCGAACTTGAAGAGCGGCTTGCAAAATTTTTTGGTGTCGAAGCTGTTTTATTGTATAGTACCGGTTACCAGACAGCTCAAGGTATTATACCTACCTTAGTCCAGGGTAGAAACGAGTACGTTGTTTCGGATAAGGACAATCACGCATGTATAGTAGCCGGACAAGTTATGGCAAAAGGAATTATGGCTAATCTTGAACGCTACAAACACAATGATATGGCTGATCTTGAAAGAGTCTTAAACAAACTTCCTATTGATGCTCCAAAGTTAGTTGTAAGCGATGGAGTTTTCAGTACCGGCGGAGAGATTGTTAATCTGCCCAAACTTGTTGAACTTGCAAAAAAATATAATGCAAAAACCTTGATCGACGATGCGCATTCAGTTGGCGTAATTGGCAAAGGCGGACGAGGTACGGCAAGCGAATTCAACCTTGAAAAAGAAGTTGATTTGACAATGGGAACATTCAGCAAAACATTTGCTTCCCTGGGCGGTTTTGTTGCCGGGCCTGAAAGAGTTATCAATTATTTAAAACATAACTCATCGGCATTAATTTTTAGCGCATCTCCTACCCCGGCGGCTGTTGCTGCAGCACTCGCCGCATTGGATCTGTTGGAACAAGAACCATGGCGTGTAGAAAAATTGATCGGCAATGCAAACAGAATTAGAAAAGGATTCATTGAAGCCGGTTTCAAAGTTATTGAAGGAAGAACGGCTATCGTTCCGGTTATTGTTGGAGATGATGGACTGGCCTTCCAGATGTGGCGCAAATTGTACGACGCCGGCGTTTTCGTTAATGTATTTATCTCACCCGGTGTTCCGCAAGGAAGACAAATGATGAGAACTTCGTATATGTCAACACACGAGGATGAACATCTGGATTTCATTATCGAGACTTTCAAAAAGGTTGGTAAAGAATTGGGGCTCATCTAACGTCCCGGAATAAAAAGCATACTGAACAAGTATGCTTTTTTTAAGGTGCAAAATGTCGGATATCAAGATTAAAACTGTTAAAACAAAAAGTGAATTAAAAGATTTTGTAAAATTCCAGTGGGAAATTTACCCGAATTACCCTCACTGGGTTCCCCCGCTTATTTATGATAGATTAAAATTACTCGACAAAGAAAAAAATCCATTCTTTCAACATGCAGAAATGGAATTATTCCTTGCCGAAAGAAACGGTGAACTTGTCGGAAGAATTGCTGCAATAAAAAATGATTTGCACAATCAATACCATAACGATAAAGTTGGTTTCTTCGGATTCTTTGAATCGATTAACGATCAAACTGTTGCGAACAAATTATTTGATTCGGCAAAAGAGTGGCTTAAGCTGAAAGGCTGCGATGGTATGCGCGGACCGGCGAATCCTTCTTCAAATGATGAGTATGGAATGCTGCTGGAAGGATTTGACGACGAACCAAGAATACTGATGCCGTACAATCCTGAATACTACTTAGAATTGTGCGAAAAATATGGAATGAAGAAAGCAAAAGATCTGAATGCATACAAACTGGAATCTGACAGAGTTTTGTCGGCTGATAAAATCAGGAGAATTGCTGAAGCAGCACAAAAGAGATCGGGATTAAAAATCAGCGAACTCAATATGAAAAAATTTAATTCCGAATTAGACAAAGTAAAATACGTTTATAACAAAGCCTGGGCACCTAACTGGGGATTTATCCCCATGACTGAACCGGAAATTGATGCTATGGCAAAGGATTTGAAACCACTTGTTGAACCTTCATTAGTTTTATTTGGTGAAATAGAAGGCAAACTTGTTGGCTTTGCTTTGGTACTGTTGGACTATAATCAAATCTTTAAATCAATGAATGGTCAGCTATTTCCATTTGGCTTTCTAAAACTTTTTACCCAGAAGAAAAAAATTACGTGGTCACGTATCATCACCTTAGGAATTATACCTGAGTTCCAAAAGAAGGGTTTAGATGCTGTTTTTTACTGGGAAATTGTAAACCGTGCGCGCAGACTTGGAATTTTGCTTGGAGAAGCGAGCTGGGTTTTGGAAGATAATGATATGATGAACCGCGGTGCCGTTGCTATGAAAGGTTCGGTTTATAAGAAATATAGAATCTACCAAATAGGTATATAAATTATTTCAATGCCTCTTCATATTTTGAAATATGAGGCGGATCCAATTTCTTGAGTTTGTTATAAATTTCTTTATCGGGATACTCTTTAAGGTATTGTGCAATCTCACCGGCTTTGGCATCAAAAAATACTTTCATCAATACACTTCTTGCACTAATCTGGTCTTTGACCTTGTATAAATTCAACACCAATTTTGAAATGTTAATAATTGCTTCGGGTTTATCTTCGGTATCGTAAATATCTATTCCGTTGTAGTGATAATCAAAAATGTCCGACCGGAGCTGTTGAAATTTTGCATTTACAAGATCGTCAACCAATCCGCGCCTATTATAAGTAGAACTTTCGGACTGCCATCCTTGCGAATACTTAGTGCTGGCTCCTCTTACGGCTATTTCCAAAGCTTTAGAGAAGAGTTCGGTACCGCCCAAACGATAATATGAATCTAAATCGAATCCAATTATTATATAAGCATAAAAATCCAGCAAACTTGTCAGTGCATCAAAATCCGTCTGGTTATAATACATAGCTTGATTTTTTTCATAAGTAAAAAGCCACGAATTATCGAGTATATTAAGCATCAATGAATTCATTAAAGAACCTTCAATAGGTCTTTGGCTAACTACAACTAACTGTGCACCATAAGAAGTTTCATTAGCAGATTCCGTAAAGAAAATATTAAAATTACATTTGATCTTATCGCCTTCCCATGGCTGGCGCGTAAACTTTGTATTATTCAAATAATCCTGAACCTGGTATTTGAAATTCTCCAGTCTCTCTCTTCCGGCAGTGGTAAGCTGTTCTGTGTTTATTTCAACAACGGCTTCTAATTCCTGGCAATAAATCGAAGTTAAAGCGATAAAGAAAAACAACAAATAATATTTTTTCATTGTCTGCCCATTTTCTTAATATGAAAATAGAGAATTGAAAAATTTAATACAATCCTTTATGTTGCATCCATAATGAAACAGAAAATAACAATCTCTGTCTTTCTACTTTTCATTACAGCACAAAGTTTCTCACAAATTAATCCGGGTGCTCGCCAAATTGCACTTGCTCACTCCGATGTTGCCGGTAAAGGAGATGCTTTTTCTCTTTTCAATAACCCGGCCGGAATAGCTGAAACAACCAATCGTGAAATAGGATTTTATTATTCGCCGGCTCCTTTCGGTGTAAAAGAATTGTCCAATGCATTCGGGTCTTATGTAGAACCAACTTCGATCGGTTCGTTTGGCGCCGGATTTATGATTTACGGTTTCGAACTTTACAAAGAAACTAAAATTGCTTTAGGATACGGTAGAATTATTAGCAATTCGTTTAAACTCGGTGTAACCGCTGTATATAAAAACGTTTCAATAAAAAATTACGGCAGCCGGGGATATCTAATAATTAATGCCGGCAGCATAATCGCTCTTACTCAAGAAATAAATATTGGTTTAAGTATTGAAAACATTACCAGGACAACCATTGCAGATGAAGACGACCAAATACCGGTTGTATTTGCGAGCGGTATAAGTTATAAAATCATCGATGAATTAAATACTTATTTAGCAATAAGAAAAGAAATTAACTTTGAGGCATCGGTACTTTTTGGAACCGAATATAGACCGATTGATTTTCTGGTCTTGAGACTTGGCACAGCGACCGAAACAAATTCTTATTCGGGCGGTGTTGGTATTTTATATGACTTTATCCAGGCTGATTATGCCGTAACTTCTCATCCTGATCTTGGATTAACACACCAGTTTGGATTAATACTGCGATTCGCTTCAGACAAATAATAAATGAAATTTCTTTTGCTTATATCAATTGTTCTTCTTACCGCAACTGTTTATCCGCAGACCGATACAACATACAACCAGTTGGAAGAACTTAATGATCTTCTTGAAGATATTACACGGGATAATGATGATTCGCAAATCTTTGATCTAATTGAATACTATTTAAATAATCCTATCAGGCTGAACACAGCGTCTATCCGTGAGCTGCAAAACTTACCTTACCTTAACTATGCTTTGGCAAGCGCTATCATCCGGCATAGAAATCTGCAAGGCGGAATCCATGCCCCGGAACAAATGAAAAATATCGAAGGTGTAGGCGAAGAGGTAATACAAAAAGTTCTGCCGTTTCTAATCTTAGGTGATGAAGAAGACATTTCTTTTTTGGAAGCCGTATCACAAAAATTCGAGAATATAAAATTCCGGTATAGAGCACGTACACAAAGCGATCTCCAGGACCGCAGCGCCTTTCTTGAGAATAAGTATTATGGTTCTAAATTTAAATTTTATAACCGTCTGCAGTTAAACGCACACGATAAAATTGAAGCCGGGATTATTACCGAGAAAGACGCCGGCGAAAATTCTTTAACGGATTTTTATGCTTTTAATTTGATGATTAAAGATGCTGCCTTTATCAAGAAACTAATATTAGGCGATTTCATTTTTGAATTCGGGCAAGGATTGGCATTATGGGGGCCCTATTCATTCTCCAAAAGTTCGGATGCAATCGGTTCGGTCGTCCGCAACGATAGAGGTGCTGTTCCATACCTGAGTTCCGATGAAAACCAGTTCCTCAGAGGTGCATCTGTAAGCTTCGAAATTGACGATCTATCTTTAACATCGTTTCTCTCGTCACATCTGCTCGATGCATCAATTGACACTGTAACAAATAAAATTAATTCGCTGCTTGTCGATGGATTTCACCGGTATGATAACGAAGCAAATCATAAAGATATTGTTAAAGAAGAAATTTTCGGCTCGGCAATAAATTATTCAGTAACCAGGGATTTTAGAATTGGTTTGTTATTTTATCATTCGCAGTTCGATAGAGAATTTTCCGCCAATTCCGTGCTGGAGAAAGCCGGACCGGATTTCAATCTGCTTTCCCTTAGTTATTCAGCTTCTCTAAATAAATTATTTCTTTCCGGCGAGCTCGCTTATAATTTTACATCGGTTGCATCCATCAACACCGCAGAACTATTTATCGATAAAAATCTATCGCTAATTTTTTCCTTCCGGAATTTCCCGAAAAATTATTATTCACCTCACGGAACATCTTTTGGCGAAAAAGGAACGGCACAAAATGAAGTTGGTTTTTATTCAGGCATCTCGCTTAAAACTGCTTTCGGCAATTTCAATTTTTATTATGATCAATTCAAATATCCGCTCAATTCGGATTCGTATCTATTCTCTTCAAACGGAAGCGATCTACTTTTCTACTACACTTACAAGTTTCAGCCGGCCACGGAATTGCGTATCAGGTACAAAAATGAGAGTAAAGACATCCTTGAAATAATTAATTCGGAGAATGGTTTATCGAAACGTAAGTCTGAAAATATCCGCGGTGAAATTCTTTACAAGCCATCAAAAAATATCTGGATGAAAACCAGGATCGAGTACGTAAACCTATCACCTACTAACGAACAAAGCCGCGAAGACGGCCTTCTCGTTTCCCAGGATATCAAGTATTCTCTCTTTTCAAAGCTGGTACTCTACGGCAGATTAACACTCTTTCAGAGCGATTCATACAATTCAAGATTGTACGTTTATGAAAATGATTTAGTAGGTGTAATGTCGAACCCGGCTCTTTATGGCGAAGGAACGCGTTGGTATTGTATGGCAAAATATTCATCTGATTTTGGATTAGGATTATCGGTAAAGTATTCCGAAACGTATAAACCAAATGAAAAAACTCTCGGCAGCGGCGATTCCGAGATTCAAGGTAACCTTGATAACAGAATCAGTCTGCAATTGGATTTCAGTTTCTGAAATGTCGCTATTGCTGGAAGCTTTTTAAAAGCTTCCAGCTATCATCACAGTTGACAAAAAACTGAACTTCAATTAATTTGCTTCTAAGTTTTCCCGGTGAGGGCATAAATGATTTCTTCTCCAGTTCTGTCATTTCAAACATCTCTTCTTGTCAACCGAACAAATCATTTTCATTCTGCCCCATCGCCAAACCAACACACGCAAAAAGATTTTGGGAAATAGATTTAGCAACAACAATTTTTACACATGTTTGAACAGAGGACTTTTGAGTTAAAAGTACGTTCGATTGAAATATCTATAGAGGATATTTTTTAAGTGCTTTGAAAAATAAACGAATTCAAAAATTTGGGACGTAATATTCAACTGAAGCGGAGGGCCACAATGATAGTAACAATACCCAGAGGCACTGAACTCTCCTTCCCGGCCTGTTGTTGTTGTTGCCTAGCACCAACCTTCAACACAAGAACAGTGGGTTACAGTTCGACGGCAACTGGTATGGGATATAGGGAAACGATAACCGCGTCAATCAAAGTGCCCTTTTGCGAAGAGTGTACACGGCATGATGAAGGAATGAGACGGAAGGTGGTGATAATACCAATGTGCCTTTGGGGCATTCTCTCTATAGCGTCCTTTCCCTTCTTTGATCTCTTCTTCTCCAGCAGTGATTTTTCGGGGAATGCTCAAGTAGTGTACATGATTCTTAGCGGTTGCACAATCGCTGCTGTTATTGCAGTAGTGACACTCGTACTCTACAAGACCACCATCATGAGTAATTGGAGAAAGAATAATCCCGGACATTCAAGTCCAACTGGGAACTGCAAACTACTAGGTTTAGACGGCATAGAGTTTGCAAGCGACAAGTACGGTCAGATGTTTATTGAAGCAAATCCAGGACGAGTGCGTGCTGCGAGATAGACGCTCCGCTGCCGACATCGAGTGGGCTGCCAACGCCGTTACAAATAAAAAAAATCAGAACAAACATTTACCTACAATAGAACAAATTTTTTTCATATTAAAATTTTCTTTCGGCTAAACACTTCTTTGTGCGATTTTCTTTTTTCTTTTGGTTCCGAAAGTGCTTTAGAAATTGAACGAACTAATTTATTATCCGATAGAACTTCTATCGTTTCCTTTAGTTCTTCGTATTTTTCGGCCCCGATTATCACAGAGGGCCTTTTTACTTTAATAGTTTTTATATCCATTGCGATTCCTTTCTTCAATTGAAAAATAAGTTATTATAAAAAAAATGTAAAGAGTACACCGAGACCTTGAAGGTTTCGAGACCTTCAAGGTCTATGCTGTCGGCTGCTGTTGACAAAAAACCGAACTTCAATTAATTTGCTTCTAAGTTTTCCCGGTTGTCACGATCTATTGCATGACAAAAAACTTTGTGAGGGCATTTATGATTACTCCTTCGGTTCTGTCATTTCAAACATCTCTTCTTGTCAACCAAACAAATTATTTTCATACTGCCCCACCACCAAACCAACACAAGCAAAAAGATTTTGGGAATAGATTTAGAAGCAACACCCAACATAAATTTTTTTAAACCGTTTCAGTGAGTGAAATTTTTTAATAGAATCTATCACACACACTGCTGAGTGCTTGTCCGCCTCTGGTGGAATAGACTGATATTTGGCAGTATAATTAATAGTTATGTGCTTTAATAAATAGAGGTAATTATGGCAAGAATTAAAATTGAACAAGTAATTGACCGATTAGATTTCGATCTAAAAAATGCACTTGAAGCAGCAGTGAAAGAAGTTATTCCTAATGCTCAGTTTGATAAAAGCACACTGTTCCGAGCTTTTGTAAGAGCTGTAAGTAGAAAATGTTCAGTATGGGTTACAGTGCCGGATAACTATGTTGAAAAAGCATCATCAAGTGATTAATAATTATGCAACCAGTTCCACGGAATATTGTAGATAAATTCAGTGTCGCATTTGCTGGTGCCCAAGTTGGATTTTCTGCAAAAGAAATAACTGCATATTTTACTCGTTATTCCAATTTAGTCAAACCATATGACCACTATGGAATAAATCCTACAAGAGTCCAACTATTTGTTGAATCAGTTTATGCATTGGTTCCAAAGCATCAATATTATGCACTGAATGATCTTACTTTTATTGTTCATACTTCGAAATATTATTACCCAAGTGAAGAGAAGCGTATTGCATTACGAAATGAACTTCATAATTATATTTCAACAACCCCGATTGGTTTGTCGTTCTCAAATATTAGAGAAACTGCGTTTAGAGAAGATTGGGTTACTTGCCAAAGTCGAATTCAAACTAGTCCTTCTGCCGCAATAACTTCATCTCGAACATTACTAGAAACGCTTTTAAAAACGATAGTATCAGAGCGTGGCGGAACACCAGAAACTTCCGATCTTAATAGATTATTAAAACAGACGGAAGACATTCTTGGATTTGAAAGAGGAAATCAACAAGCTGAACATCAAGTTTTTGCTGGTTTGTCTGGAATAGTGAATGGACTAGCAACAATAAGTAATATAGCCGGAGATAGGCACGGAATGATTGGTGGTAAATCAATTGAGGATCCTTATTTAGCAAATCTATGTATTAATGCAGCCGGAACAATTGGAATAGCATTTATTGAAATGCATTTGTTTACTAATATTCGCACATAACCCGTTCTTCAAGCCGACCGCATCTTCGATTCGGTCGTTTGAAGTAAAATAAAAATTGGTTGCCAAAACTTAGTTGCTCTTTAAAGTAGGTTATAAAAGAAAAATAAATTATTAATTATTGGCGTTAGTTTTTCAAAGCTGTATTGCTGTTTTGGGCGGCGGCTTAAAAACAATGCCGTTACACAACAAATTTTCGAGGTATGAAATGAATACTGGTCAGAAAGCTGAAGAATATGTTAGAAAGTATTTTCAAGAAAAGAAAAGCATTGATTTAATTAAAGCGCCGAAAGGAGAACTCGGTTACGATTTTCGAAGTAAAGACTCAAAAATATTTGTTGAGGTCAAAGGTTCAGCGGCTAAAGATTTTAGCAATGTTCTTTTTAGGTATTTTACTAACACTGAATATGAAAAAGCAAGGTCTTGTAGAAAGCTGAAACAAAGATACGAGATTCATTTAGTTGTTGGTGTTGACACAGAATCTATTTCACATTTCGTAATCCCTGGTAAAATTTTATTAGAAAAATCGAAACC
Organism: Bacteroidota bacterium; assembly: GCA_040755055.1. Taxonomy (GTDB): domain Bacteria; phylum Bacteroidota; class Ignavibacteria; order Ignavibacteriales; family Melioribacteraceae; genus DYJK01. Next base: position 23,324 of record JBFMBS010000012.1, on the reverse strand, counting down.
AGAAATATCTTGGAATTTACCAATTAGAAAAGAATTAAAAATCTATATGGTAAAGTAAACTGAAGTTATATAACCTCTTTAATAAGCAAAAAGTCTCTCTATCCCGATTAAATTCATCTGGTTGCTAAATGCGCAAAAAGCTTCGGGGCAAACAATACGACAAAAATATTTTTTTTAATTCTACACTCTACGTTCTGCACTCATCACTCGCGACTAAAATTTCTGCCTTCATAAGAATATTTTTTACGTTAAAAATTTGTTCGGCAAAATACTTCCTTGAAAGTATCGGTAGAAGCACTGTTGCCAAATTGTATTAGACTCTCTAAGTTGCATATGAAAATTTTTCCACAAATAAGGAATTACAATGAGAACTATTGTTGCTCTTCCAGGTGATGGAATTGGAAAAGTTGTTTTACCCGAAGCAATAAGATTATTAGAAGCAGCCGGTTTTAAAGCTGACTACGTTTGGGGTGATATTGGCTGGGATTTTTGGTGCAAAGAAGGAAACGCATTACCGCAAAGAACTATCGATCTAATTTCGGAACACAAAATTGCACTCTTCGGTGCAATCACAAGCAAGCCGAAAGATGCCGCCGAAAAAGAACTCGATCCTTCTTTGCAAGGAAAAGGTTACCAATATTTTTCTCCTATTGTAGGACTGCGTCAAAAATTTAATCTCGATATCTGCATTCGTCCGTGTATTTCTTTCAAAGGTAATCCGCTCAATTTTATTAGAAGAAGTGCAAACGGAAATTTCGAAGAGCCGATGGTGAACACTGTAATCTTCAGACAAAATACGGAAGGTTTGTATGCCGGAGTTGAATGGACAAATCCGCCGAAAGTTGTTCGCGATGCATTCGAGACAAATCCGAAGATGAAAGCATTTAAAGATGTGCCGAGCGAAGAGCTGGCAATCTCTACAAGAATTGTTACAAAGAAAGCGAGCGAGCGGATAATCCGTGCTGCGTTCGAGTATGCAAAAAAATTCGGTTACACAAATGTTACTCTTTGCGAAAAGCCGAATGTTCTCCGCGAAACTTCCGGCATGATGTTCAAAATTGCAAAACAGATTGTTAAGGATTATCCGGGCATTGCTTTGTGGGATACAAACATCGATGCGCAGATGATGTGGCTTACAAAAAATCCCGAAGAGTACGGTGTGATTGTTGCGGAAAATATGTTCGGCGATATTATCAGCGACGGCTTTGCCGGATTAATCGGCGGACTCGGTTTTGCGTGCAGTGCAAATCTCGGCGATCAATATGCAGTGTTTGAACCGACACACGGCTCGGCGCCGAAGTATGAAAAATTGAACCCGTCAATTGTTAATCCCGTTGCAATGTTTATGAGTGGAGTGATGATGCTCGAACATATCGGAGAAAATGAAATTGCCAACAAAATTAAAAATGCAATTGCAAAAGTGATTGAAGAAGGAAAAGTTCAAACATACGATATGATGAAATTGAAAGGCGGACCCGACGTTTTTGCAAAAGGTGCAGCAAGTACTCAACAAATGACCGATGCGGTGATTGGTAAGATCTGAGAAGTGAAAGTAAGACATGAAATGCTAGATGTGAGACGTAAAACACCAAAAATAAAGTTAGAGCTAAGACCAAATGTTAAATTTAAGTCATAAGAAATTAGATGTCTGGAAACTGGCTCTTAAACTCGTACTAAAAATTTATGAGTTAACTAACAAATTTCCATCAGAAGAAAAATCTGGTATTATTCTTCAATTAAGAAGAGCATCAGTTTCATGTCATTCAAATCTCTCTGAAGGTTTAGCTAGGATTTCTAAACCAGAGAAAAAAAGGTTTTTGGAAATATCACGTTCATCATTAGTAGAAATTGATACACAATTAGAAATCTCGCTTGCACTAAAATATTGCTCAGAATCAGAGCTAACATAAATTGATGCAATCATGAATGAGTTGTTTGCAAAAACATTAAGAATGATGGCTAATTTAAAATTTTAAAATGCGACGTCTCGCACATAGCGTCTTACGTCTAGCGTCTCGCATTTAACGCCTATAGATAAGGAGTAACAATGCTAAAAGAACAAGTAAAAAAACTCTGGCCCGAGCTCGATTTAATTAAAGATGATTCGCTTCGCGAAAAAACTTTGAACGCATGGATTTACGCAATCGAGAATTCCGTTTTATCTCCCGAAGATTTGGATGTAATTCCCTTTTCTCTTTTGATCAAAGACTGCAATGTTTCTTTCATGAATCATAAACGCACTTGTGTTCAGCTTGCGGTTGATATCGCAAACAAAATGAAAAATAATTTCGGCGATTCGATTCAAATAAATATGGATCATTTAATTTCCGGTGCGATATTAATTGATGTCGGAAAGCTGATTGAATATGATAAAGTTGACGGCAAGTTAACTACGAGTCATGCCGGTAAATTACTGCGGCATCCGTTCAGCGGAGTTGCAATTGCAGACCGCTTCGGGCTTCCGCCGGAAGTTTTGCACATAATTGCGTATCACTCAAAAGAAGGGGACCTCGGCAAACGAAGTGTCGAATCAATTATTGTTCATCATGCAGATTTTGTTTCGTTCGAACCGTTCAAAATGTAAGACGTGAAATGCAAGACATAGAATGTAAAACGTGTGACTATAGACTATATATTATTGAGCTTGTGTATTAATTGTCTAATTGTCAAATGGTTACATTGTTTAATGTAAGTTGAGCATTTATTTATCAAAATAACAGTTAGACAATACGGCAATTTGACAATGCTACAATAAAAAACTTTTAACTAAAGAATTTTTGCAAGGGATATAAATATGACACAAACATTAATCGAAAAGCTTGCACAAAAGTTTACTTACGGATTGCAGAAAGATCAAACCGTTCATGCCGGAGATTATATTTCGATCAAACCGGCTTATGTAATGACGCACGATAACACCGGCGCAGTGATTCCGAAATTCAAAGGCATCGGTGCAACTAAGCTGGCAAATGCCCGACAAGTTGTTTGCACGCTCGATCACGACATTCAAAACAAAGATGAAAAAAATCTTGCCAAGTATAAGAAGATCGAAGAGTTCGCAAAATCTATGGGTGCGGATTTTTATCCAGCCGGACGCGGAATCGGTCATCAAATTATGGTTGAAGAAGGATATGCCTTCCCCGGTACAATGGCAGTTGCGTCCGATAGCCATTCAAATATGTACGGCGGAATCGGATGTCTCGGAACTCCAATTGTGCGAACAGACGCCGCATCAATTTGGGCAACGGGAAGAACGTGGTGGCAGATTCCTCCAATTGCAAAAGTTGAGTTGAAAGGAAAACTTCGTTCGGGCGTAACCGGCAAAGACGTGATAATTGTCCTCTGCGGATTTTTTAATCACGATGAAGTTTTAAACCACGCAATAGAATTTACCGGCGAAGGAATAAAATATTTGAGCATCGATGAACGGCTTGCGATTGCAAACATGACTACCGAATGGGGCGCGATGGCGGGCGTATTCCCTATTGATGCAGTAACAATTAATTGGTTGAAACAACGTGCTGAGTTCATCGAAGTGCGCGGACTTCAAGGCGTTCCTTCCGATGCAGACGGCAGCGGAGTTCATCCGAGAATTAACAAAAATAGAATTGCACAATTGGAAAAAGAACTTACAACTTTGCAAGCAGATACCTGTGCTTTTTATGCAAAAGAAATTACGATCGATCTTTCTACAATCGAACCGCATATTTCAGGACCGAACACGGTAAAAACAATGACGGCAGTTTCGGAAATCAAAAACAAGCAAGTGAAAATCAACAAAGCATATCTTGTTTCGTGCGTCAATTCACGGCTTGATGATATTGCAGAAGCGGCAAATATTTTGCGCGGCAAAAAAATTGCAGAGCATGTAAAATTTTATATTGCTGCGGCATCGAGCGAAGTTCAATCCGAAAGCGAGAAGCGCGGCGATTGGCAAGCATTGATTGATGCCGGTGCAATTCCGCTTCCGCCCGGATGCGGTCCGTGTATTGGTCTCGGCACCGGTTTGCTTGAAGACGGCGAAGTTGGAATCTCTGCAACCAACAGAAATTTTAAAGGAAGAATGGGCTCGCCGAATGCATTTGCATATCTTGCATCCCCGGCTGTTGTTGCTTCGTCTGCACTTTCCGGTTTTATTGATTACAACTGGAACGATGAGAGCGGAAAAATTTTCGGCGAAATAAAAATTAATCCCAAAAAAGAATCGGCAAAAACATCCGTAAAAATTATCAGCGGCTTCCCTTCGCAAATTGAAGGCGAGTTGATTTTCTGTCATCAGGATAATTTGAACACGGACGGAATTTATCCGGGCAAATACACTTATCAGGATGATATGACTCCCGACCAGCAAGCCGAAGTGGTGATGGAAAATTATGATCCTGAATTTGGAAAGATTGTTAAGAAAGGTGATCTGCTTGTGGGCGGATTTAATTTTGGAACGGGCAGTTCTCGCGAGCAAGCCGCAACAGCATTAAAGTACCGCGGAATTCAGCTTGTCATTGCCGGTTCATTCAACGAAACTTACAAACGTAATGCGCTCAACAACGGATATCTTTTGATTGAATGCACGGAACTTGTAAACGAACTCAAAGCAAAATTCGGCAAAGATAAATTGACTGTAAAAACAGAAATGATTGTGAAGATTGATTTCACCGCATCTGTTTTATCTGTCGGTGGAAAAAATTATTCGATCGACCCGGTTGGTGAAGCCGCACAAGAATTAATTGTAAGCGGCGGACTTGAAGAGTGGGTAAAAAAACATCTATAAGAAAATATTTCTTCAGACAAAGAGAATTCTTAAATTAATTAGCAAAAAAATGTAACTGATGGATATATTAGCTAAATATGATAAAGAGCTTAAATCTTTCTGTGAGTTGAATCGAATTAAGAGACTTTCATTGTTTGGTTCACATTTGAAAGAAACTGGTAATGAAGAGAGTGATGTAGATATTTTAGTTGAATTTCTTGACGGATCAAATTACGGATTATTAGATTTGGCAAGAATAGAACGTGAATTGTCTGAATTAATTGGGAAAAAAGTAGATTTAAAAACACCCGAAGAATTAAGCAGATATTTCAGAGATACTGTAGTAAAAGAAGCTTCTGTAAAATATGAAGCACGAAGATAAAATCCGGATTCAACATATGATCGATGCTGCTGAAGAAGCACTTTCTTTTGTTTCCGGTATCGATGAAAAGGATTTTGCTAATAATAGATTGGTTATTCTATCAGTCATTAAAGAAATAGAGATTATAGGAGAAGCTGCATCCAAAGTATCTAACGAAACTATAAATGAACTTTATAATATTCCTTGGATAGATATAGTAGGAATGCGTAACAGATTAATTCACGGATATTTTGATGTAAACGTTCAACTTGTTTGGAATACCGTCAAACTAAATTTACCACCTTTGATAAATACACTGAAGCAAGCAATCTTATAATATTTCGACGTCCAATTTCCCTTTTTTTTAAATCAGTAAAAGAATAATTTAGCAACAGAAATTTTTCAATTTTGCAGCCATGCTCAAGAAAAAATCAAATACATCAAAACAATTTTTCCCTTTTCTCAACTTCCCAAAAATCTTCGAAACCAACTGGCAAAACAAATAGTCCCCAGTCTTCCTTATCACTTAACAATAACAAAAATTTAATAAGGAATACTAATATGGAAAAATCCATTTCCCGTCTTATCTCTGAATTTGCGGTCAATCTTAAATATGAAGATTTGCCGGAAGAAGTAATCAACGAAACGAAAAGATATTTGTACGATTCGATCGGTTGTGCATTTGGCGCATACAAAACTAAAGACGTAAACATCATCCGTGATATTTATAAACAAATAGGCGGACGCGAAGAAGCAACCGTATTTGCATTCGGCGATAAAATTCCGGCTGTGAATGCCGCACTCGTAAATTCATTGATGGTACGCTCCCTCGATTTCAACGACATTTATTGGAAAGAAGATCCATCGCATCCGTCCGATATAATCCCGGCTGCGTTATCGTGTGCTGAGCTTGCCAGTGCACACATGAAAGATGTTATAGTTGCAATCGTACTTGCATACGAATTCGAGCAGCGGTTGTGTCTATTTGCAAAACCCGGAATCCGCGAACGCAAATGGCATCATGCGGCACTCACACAATTTGTTTCGCCAATCGTTGCCGGAAAAATTTTGGGATTAACCGTCGATCAAATGGTAAACGCAATTGGAATCAGCGGTTCACACAGTCACACAATCGGCTGCCCCACAGCCGGTAAATTAACAATGATGAAAAATACTGTTGACCCGATGGCTGTTCAAGCCGGTGTATTCGCGGCACTGATGGCACAAAAAGGTTACACCGGTACAGAAAAAGTTTTTGAAGGCAAAGAAGGATTTATGGATTGCTTCGGCGGATGGAATGCCAAAGAAGAAAAGCTTGAGCCGGTCGTAATGAAAGGACGTGAAGGCGAATCAGAATGGAGTTGGAACCTTGATGCTCTAATTTCCGAACTCGGCAAAAGTTGGAAAATTTTGGAATGCAGTATGAAAGCATTTCCGACAGAGGCATTGACTCACACCCACATTTCCGCAACGCTCGATGTGGTAAAAAATAATGACATCAAATATGATGAGATAGATTCCGTAACAATCACAACAATTGCACGCGCATGCGATATTCTTTTTGATCCGCATAAATACAGACCGGAATCGAGGGAAACAGCCGATCACTCACTTCCTTACTGTATTGCCGCCGCAATCGTTGATAGGAAAATCACTACACAATCGTTCAGCGATGAGAAATTGAAAGACCCGAGGATTTGGGAAGTGATCGATAAGATTAAAGGCGAGGCATCAACCGAATTCGAAAAAATGTTTCCGGCAAAGCAACCTTCGAAAGTTGTAATCAAAACAAAAGAAAGAAAAGAGTTTTCGAAATATCTCGAATACCCGAAAGGCGATCCGCGCGAACCGATGACAATGGAAGACCTCGAAAATAAATTTAACGGACTTTCTGCCGGTCTGTTAAATGCAATACGTCAAAAAGAAATTAAGGAAATGGTTTTTAATTGTGATGAAATGAATGTAATGGATTTTATGAGTAAGTTAGTTTTATAATTGTATTGTTAATTTAATTGCTGCGGCAGAGACGTGATCGTACACGATTGATAATGCAGCCACTTGACAATAAATCAATTCAACAATAGTGTCATTACGAATAAATACATGAGCAAGTCATGAGCACAAAAACAAAAATTGGTTTTTCCGGGAAACGTGGAGAAAAAGTAAGATCGGATTGTTTCGTTGAAATTGAATTAACAAAATCCGGTGGTGTTAAAACCTCGCTCCAAAGTAAAGTTGATTCAATGTACGGACAAAGTATCAACGATATGCTTATCGAGATGTGTGAGTTTTTCGGACTGGAGAATGCATTGATAAACGTTGAAGATAGCGGTGCTATTCCTTTTACAATTGCAGCTAGATTCGAAACGGCATACAAAAAAATTTTCCCGGATGATTCAAGAGAATTTTTACCGGAGTTCAATAAGAAGAATTTATACAGCACCTTTAAAGATAAAATGCGAAGAAGCCGCTTATATCTTCCGGGTAACGAGCCGAAGTTCTATCCGAATGCCGGGCTACATAACCCGGATGGAATAATACTTGATCTCGAAGACAGCGTTGCACCTTCCGAAAAAGATTCTGCGCGATATTTAGTCCGCAATGCTCTGCGTGCTGTAGATTTTTACGGTGCAGAAAGAATGGTTCGCATCAATCAACTTCCGATGGGACTCGATGATTTGGGTTTCATCGTTCCGCATAATGTTCATGTTATTTTAATACCAAAATGCGAATCAGCTCAAACGGTGATTGATGTAGAAGAAGAAATAAATATCATAAAAGCTGAAAAAAATATTTCTAATAATATTTTCTTGATGCCGATAATCGAGAGTGCAGTTGGAGTTGTAAAAGCATTTGAGATAGCTTCGGCATCCGAAAAAATTTGTGCGCTTGCAGTCGGACTTGAAGATTACACAGCAGATATTGGAGTAGAACGTACCAACGAAGGCAGAGAAAGTTTTTACGCACGTTCTGCAATCGTAAATGCTGCAAAAGCTGCCGGAGTCCAAGCGATAGATACAGTTTTCTCCGATGTTAATGATATGGACGGATTGCGTGCAAGTGTACTTGAAGCAAAATCACTTGGATTTGAAGGGAAAGGTTGTATTCACCCAAGGCAAATTGAAATTGTTAACAAGGCATTTGCACCGACAGAAAAAGAGATTGAAAGAGCCAAGAAAATAGTTTTAGCATTCGAAGATGCTGAAAAGAAAGGACTTGGAGTTGTAGCACTCGGCAGCAAAATGATTGATGCACCGGTGGTTAAACGGGCACAGCACACTATCAGCTTGGCTGTATCGAACGGGCTGTTGGATTCCGAATGGATTGAAAAAGAAAGTTAACGTTGTTCTATTGTACAATTGCTAAATTGCCTAATTGTCAAATGGAAGAAAAGAAAAAGAAATATCTGACGTTGAACGATATTGAAGCTTATCGTATAGCTTTCGCGTTAAGCAATAATGTATGGAATACTGTTGTTAAATGGGAATACTTTTCAAAAAAAACTATCGGGGCACAATTTGTTGATGCAATAGATTCAATCTCAGCCAATATTGCCGAAGGATTTGGCAGATACAACAAAAAAGATAAAATCAGATTTTATAGAATTAGCTGCGGTTCACTATTTGAGTCACTTGATTGGAATGAGAAATCTCATCGAAGAAATCTTTTATCGGAAGAAGAATACAATCACATATTTTCAGAATTACAAAAGCTTCCAAAAGCTATAAATAGTTTAATTAATTTTACCGATGCAAAACTAAATATCTAACCAGATCGACAATGAGACAATTTAACAATTAGACAATGTGACAATAAAATAGGTTAAACAGTAAAACAAATTTACTACAAAAAATTATAGGACAATGAAACTAACACAGAACGCTGCAAAGAGATTAGTGCCTACCGAAGTCAACGGAGAGAAACAAATTCCGTTTATGGGAGTTGGGAAATACAAACCGGACGGAAGAATGTCTGCACCAAAAATAAAATCATGTGCGGATTTTCCCGAGGATGGAAACAAGCTCGTAAAAAATTTGAAAGAAGCATTGAAGAAAGCCGGGCTAAAAGACGGGATGACAATATCAACACATCATCATCTTCGCAACGGTGATGTAATAGCAAATAAAATTTTCGATGCAGCACATTCACTCGGCGTTAAAAATCTAAGATGGTTCCCTTCAGCTTCTTTTCCGTGTCACTCACATTTATTGAGATATTTAGCAGATGGTACTATTCGACATATCGAAGGAAGTATGAACGGGCCGCTTGGCAAATTCACAAGTGAAGGTAAAATGAAAGGAATTGGAGTGCTTCGCTCTCATGGCGGAAGATATCAAGCTATCCAGGATGGCGAAGTGCATATCGATATTGCAGTCATTGCCGCACCGACTGCTGACCCCTTTGGCAATGCAAACGGTGTTCAAGGAAAATCTGCTTGCGGCGGATTAGGGTTTGCACTCGCAGATTCCGAGTACGCTGATAAAGTTATTGTCGTTACTGATAACCTTGTCCCCTTCCCTTGTGTGCCGTGGCAAATTCAGGGTAACAATGTAGATTATGTGGTTGAAGTCGATTCACTCGGCGACCCTTCTAAAATTGTCAGCGGTACAACTGAGATGACTAAAAGTCCCGACCGGCTTTTAATTGCAGAATACATCGCAAAATTTATGGATGCGTCCGGAATAGTAAAAGAAGGTTTTTCATATCAAGCCGGTGCCGGTGGGATTAATCTTGCGGTAATTTTATTCCTAAAAGAAATTATGAAAAGAAAAGGTGTTAAAGCGCGTTTTATACGCGGTGGTTCAACAAAATATCTTGTAGAATTACTTAAAGAAGGGTTAACAGATTATATCCTTGATGGACAAACTTTTGATTTAGACAGCGTCGGCTCGATGAGGGATAACATGAATCACGTAATGACATCACCTTTTACAAGTTACAATTATCATGGCAAAGGAAATTTTGCATCGATAGTTGATGCTGCAATTTTAGGTGCAACTGAAGTAGATGTTAATTTCAATGCAAATGTTGTTTCACACTCGGATGGATATTTACTTCACGGAATAGGCGGATGGCAGAATTGTTTATTCTCCAAATGCACCATACTTGCAATCCCGTCTTTCCGTGACCGAATTCCGGTAATTGTTGATGAAGTAACAACACTTTGCGGACCCGGAGAATTGATTGATGTGATTGTAACCGAAAGAGGAATTGCAATTAATCCGAAGAGAAAAGATTTATTGAGTGCAGTAAAAAATTCTAAGCTGCCGATTCGCTCAATAAAAGAAATACAAAAAGAAGTAAATGAGATTTGCGGCGGCGCCCCGGCAAAACCGAAAGTTGATAAGAATAAAGTTGTTGCTGTTGTTAAGTGGGTTGATGGGACTGTGTTAGATTCGATTTATCGTGTAATTTAAACTACTTTCACAATGGGATAAAATTTACTAATTAAATTATCACGACTAGTAGAAACTGTGTGAAAAGTGTAGGTCGAAACTTGCCCGGAATTAGTTTGGCTGGCGCCGTTTCGACCATTTGGGGTAAATACAGTTATTCAATAAATATGTACATGGGCGATTCAGCGAATCGCCCTACAGATGTAATTTTCATACTGACTTAAAGCTTGTGTTATTTATACTTTCCTCAGCTTTCTGTTCTTTCTATTCTTAAAATAATTCTTAACTTTTGCGCCGGCATGTTCGAAAACGATATACAACACCGGAATTACGATCAATGTAAGTACAGTAGTAGCTGTTAAACCGCCAATAACTGATCTCGCAAGCGGCGACCAAGTTTCCGAACCCGACCCCATTTCTACTGCAAGAGGGACCATACCAAGAATGGTTGTTAAAGCTGTCATCAATACCGGTCTCATTCTTGCCTTACAGCCAAACTCAACAGCTTCGTACAATTCCATTCCTTTATGTCTTTGTTGATTAATATAATCAATCAAAACTATACCGTTGTTCACGGCAATACCAACAAGCATTACAATTCCGACAAGAGCCATTACACCCAATTTGGTTCCGGTTATTGCAAGAAAAATAAATACACCGATTATTGAAAGAGGTACGGTGAACATTATTATAAGCGGATCCACAAACGATTCGAATTGCGAAGCCATTATCATATAAACCAATAAAACCGCTGCTATAAATGCTAATCCTAAATAAAAGAATGCTTCTTGCTGATCTTCTGCTGTTCCGCCAAGTATTATCTGGTATTCGGATGGAATAGGAGTATCGGCAATAATTGTTTTAATCTCGCTTACTGCAGCTGAAAGATCGATACCTGATAATGCGCATCCAACCGAGACAAACCTATTTTGATTTTCCCTATAAATTGTAGGGCTCGATTGCTCTTCGGAAATTGTGGCAACGTCTTTTAATTTTATTCTGCCGCCGGTAGGCAATGCAAGTTCTATTTGTTCAAGTGATTCCTTTTTATTTCTGTACTCTTTGGCAAACTGAACCCAAATATCATACTCGTCACCCTTTTCACGGAATTGAGAAGCAACTTTACCCTGAATTGAGGTCGAAATATTGCTGGCAACTAGAAGGGTCGAAAGATTATAATGGTTTAATAGATCCTTGTTAAGATGAACTTGCAGTTCAGGAGTTTCTTCTTTAGTGTTCAGCGAGATATCCACTAGTCCTTTTATCTTTTCCATTTTGGATTTCAGTTCATTTGCAATAACCTTAGCACCGGCTAAATCAAATCCAACAACTTTTACTTCGATATCTTTTTCGGTGGAAAAGGATGCATTTTCCATAAATGTATAAGTAACACCGGGCATCTTATCAAGTTCAATTCTTAACCTATCTTGTATTTCAAACTGCGAAATATTTCTTTTTTCTTTCGGTGTTAATTTTAGAAATAATTCAATAGTACTTGCTGTCGTTCCAAAGGCAGCAAGACCTTCCCTCTCGCCATAAAATATTGCTACTGATTCAACATCTTCCTTACTAATCACACGCTTAACAATATCTTCAATTTTATAAGCATACATCCTAGTTTGTTCTATAGGTGTACCGGACGGCGATTCAATCATAACATCAATTATTCCCTGATCAGACTTTGGTAAAAACTCGCCGCCAAGTAGTGCAGCTATTCCTAAGGAAACGAACAACATAGCCGTAACAGAAATTAATACAATCTTTTTATGATAAATAGACCAGTGCAAAACTTTACTGTAATTATCCGATAACTTGACTAACCAAATTCCCATTCTATCTTTAATTTTTGCAAACGTGTTATTTTTCTTATTTGTTGAAAGTTTTAGAATTCTTGTTGACATCATAGGCACAATTGTTACAGCTACAATTAATGATACGACTAGACTATAAGTAATCGTTAAAACCATATCCTTAAATAACTGTCCGGTGATGTTGGGAACAAACAGAACCGGCAAGAACACAGAAACAGTAGTTAATGTAGACGCTGTTATTGCCATGCCAACTTCAGTGGTTCCTATATCGGCAGAATCAATTAAATTCTTTTCCATCTCGTGATGACGGTATATATTTTCGAGCACTACTATTGAGTTGTCAACCAGCATACCAATCGCCAGCGCAAGACCCGCCATTGAAATAATATTCAAGGTAATATTCGCAGCATACATTACAGCAAATGTGGCTATTACCGAAAGCGGAATCGAGATGCCCATTATAATACTTCCGCGGATATTTCTTAGGAAGAAATAAATCACCGCAAATGAAAGTACGAACGCAATAATGCCGGAATTTTTCAAGTTGTTTACGGACTGCATAATGAAATCCGATTGGTCCCACATAATACTTAACTTTGTTCCTTGTGGTAAAGTTGCAACAATATCGGGGATTGCTTCTTTAACTTTTCTGCAAGTGATAACAGTATTTGCATCGGATTGTTTCATAACAAACAACATAACGCCTTCGCCGTAATCTGCCCTAACTTCATTTGTATTTTCTTTGTAACCGTCCTCAACTTGTGCAACGTCGCTTACATAAACCGGTACACCGTTTTTATAAGTCAAAATTGTTTTCTTAATCTGATCTACCGATGAATATTCACTCAGCACCCTCAAATTGTAATTCTTACCCGAAGTTTGAATAGTGCCCGCCGGTTGTAAACCGCTTCCCATTTGAATTGTCTGCAAAACATCTGTGGGAGATAAATCATATGACGCAAGCAAAACGGGATTAATGCTTACATTAATCTGCCTTTGCTGCCCGCCCATTGTTTGAACCGATGCTACGCCGTCAACCCTTTCCAATAAGGGTTCTATTTTATCTTCTGCTAATCTTCTTATTTCAGCCGGACCAAGATAAGGCGAACTGATAGTGAAATAGCTTATAGGCATCATCGACGGATCGAAAACAAATACTATCGGTTCTGTTGCGTCAGTCGGAAGATAATCTCTTATATAATCCAGATTTTTCCTGATATCGTTTTCTGCTTTGTCCATTTCGGTTCCATATTTAAACTCAAGCATTACAATAGAGGAACCTTTGAAAGACTGCGAACTGACCTTTTCAATATTTTTTACAGAAGAAACAGCTTCTTCAATCGGTCTGGTAATCAGGTTTTCAATATCATCGGGTCCTACACCTGAATAGCTTGTTATAACCCCGGCAAAAGGAAAAGTTATGTCCGGAAAGAAATCAATCTTCAATTGTGAAAAGGAGAAGAAGCTGAAAAAGATTACAACTGCATAAATCATTACAAGTGTAATCTGTCTTTTAATAGAAAATTTTGTTAGTAACATAATTTCAGTTTTCCTTATTCAATTACGTTAACAGTTTGACCTTCCTTAACAATATTCTGTCCAACTACTATTACCGAATCACCAGTATTAAGCCCGTAGGTAATTTCGATTTGTCCGTTATTGGCAACACCGGTTTTTACTTCTTTCATTTTTGCCTTGTTCTTTTCGATTACAAACAAGTAATATTTTTTTAATGTGCTCTGCAATCCGGTTTCTCTATCAATCTTTATTTCTGTTTGAGAGATCAATGCCGTTTCAGGAATAATCAAACAATTCTGAATGTTCTCAGTCTCAATTAAAAATTCGCCAAACATACCTGATTTAATTCTATAATCTCTTGATTGTATCGCAATTTCAACTTCTAATGATTTCGACATCTGATCGATTGCACTGTTAATCTTTTCTACCCTTCCTGAAAATTCCTCACCAGGCATAGTTGGAAATTTTATCGAAACTTTCTGACCGGTCTTAACTTTCTGAATATCCTCTCCGGTCAAATAGACCTTTGATTTCATTTTTGATGGCGACAGAACCTGGGCAACCGGCTGTCCTATATTGATCATTTGATTTTTCTCAATATAAACCGACGCAACAACGCCGTCAAACGGGGCTTTCGTAAAACTATTTTCATATTGTTCTTTTGCTTGCTCATACATCGATTTTGCTTGTTCCAAACCGTGTTCTGCTGTTTCATTAGCTATTTTCGCCTGATCAAATTGTTGCGGACTGATTGCTTTTTCCGAATAAAGTTTTTTCATTCTTTCAAAATCAGTAGCGGCGAAACGTGATTGTGCTTCTGCGGTTTTTAAAGCGGCAGATGCAATCTCCACACTCTGTTTCAAAAGATCGTTCTTCTGTTCAACAAGAACCTGATTTTTTGAAACGGATTGCCCCGGAATTACAGCAATCTTTTCAACACGTTCGGCAACTTTACTATAAAGAATAACATCTTCTTCTCCTGAAATTGACCCGGTTGAGCGAACATAATTTGAGATCGATTCTGTTTTCACTTTATAAATTTTTACCGGAACCGATTTTTCAACATTCTCATCTTCAGTCTTAGTGCAGCCGATCAAAATCAGTGCAACAAAAGAAATTATTAATAATATTTTTCTTTTCATTTGATCCCCTGGAATTATTTCCAAATTTTATCTAATAAACCAATTGATTTAAGTAATGCAAGCTGACTCACATTATAATTGTAAATGCCTTGCAAATAATCGTTCTTACTTTTTGTATATAGAAGCTGAGCATTTAAAACGTCGAGCTGACTACTCATCCCTTGCGAGTATAGAAGGTTAGAAATTCTCAAGCTCTCTTTATATTGATCGAGGGCATCTTTCAAGCTTTGCAAACTCTTTGAAGCTTCGGCAAAACCATAATAACACTGCTCGACGTCCATTTCGGCGCCGTCTTTTGATTGCTTAACATAAAGCTCCATTTGATCGGTCTTAATCTTTGCAATTTGATAATCGAGAATCCTTCTTCCACCTTCAAAAAGAGGCCAAGTGACTGAAAGCGTCAACGATTTTGACCTGATATAATCCGACCAGGTCACTTTCGCATTTTCCATCTGAGCTTGATGATCTACACTAGCCGCAAGAGCGACTGTCGGACCAAATTGTCCAAGCGCAATCATCTCTCCTGATTTTGTAGCGTCATATTGATATTGAAGAGCTTTGAGGTCATTTCTATTTTCTTTCGAAAGGTCTTTAAAATCTTCGAGAGAAATTTTTGAATAATCTTTAAGAAATTCTGTTCTATCAAGACTATCCGATATTACCAGAGAATCTGTAAGATGAATATTCAAAATACTTTTCAATCTTTGCGCAGAAAGTTTTTTATTGGCAAGTGCCGATTCAAGCATCGGGAGAGTTGAAGTATATTGTGCCTTGGCTCTTTGAAAATCAAGTTCGGTTGCAGTTCCGGCATCGTAGAATTTTTTTACTTGTTCAAAGTTGCTGTGAGCAACTTCAACAGCTTCTTCTGTAGTTTTTGTCATTTCATTAGCAAGGATTATTCCATAGTAAGCTTGCATAGCACTTAACACTGTCTCTTCTTCTTTCCCTTGCAATTCCTCGCTCAAAGATTTTTTAATATTTTTCTGAATATCGTAATTGAACCATCTGTTGCCGCCGGTGAAAATCGGAAGTGTCAAACTGAATGTGTGTTGGAAAGTATATGGAGTCCCTACTGCAAATCTTTGTCCCATAAAAACAAAAACCGGAAGCTCAAGATTTTTCTGGGCAAAACCTTGGTAGCTCAAAGTCGGTAAAAAGTATGACAGTGATTTCCATGTTTCAAGGTTCTGCACATCATAATCCAACGATTTTGATTTAAGAGCAAGGTTTTCTTTCAGCGAAATATCAACAACATTTTTCCATGATAAATAAATAATATTTTTCTCGTTCTGTCCTTGAATATTTCCACCTACTAACAGACCAAATAGAAAAACAATTGTAATAATCTTTTTAATAGCCATAGATGTTACCTCGTATAATTCATTTATTAAACGACAGAAGACTTACGGCAAAAATTTAAAATGTATATCAATAGACGTTTCCATCTTATTAAATGTTATTAAATACTCTAATTTTATAGTAAGACACCAACATGGAATTAAATCAATTAATCTTTGAGCTCACTATAAAAATTATCCCATAAGTTCAGCATTTCCGAACCGGCATCATTCAGTTTTCCATTTAATAAAAGATACAGAGCAATACCGTCATTTGAATAGATAAAAATTCTTGCAATTTGTTCATCTGACATTGGCGAGGAAAATTCCCCGGCTTCTCTGGCTTTTTTAATTACGGAAGCCCAGGCATCAAGTTCTTCACGTTGGGAATATTTAACTTTATCCTGGAATCCCGGGAATAAGTTAAGCGCATCGAACATCATGGTTATATAATTTATATTGGAATCGGCATCGTTATAATTCAAAAACTCACGAAAATCATTTATGGATTTAACGATTTGCTCAACATAGTCATGATAAAAATTCCAGAGAGAATCGTTATTCAGTTTTTTATAATCAATCATCATTTTATCAAAGTAAAACGAATCAATTACTTCGATGAAAAGCTTTTCCTTACTTTCGAAGTAATGATAAAACGCCCCTTTCGATAATCCCGTTTCGTTAACAATATCTTTCATAGTAACTTCCTTAAAATTCTTGCAAAGAAAGAGACTGAAAGCTTTTTTTAATATATGTTCTTTAGTTCCGCTCATAAACCGACCGTTTGGTATATCTTAAAATAAACTATTTACTGACTCATAAGCAATTATGTGAAATAATACCAATTAAACTATTGAAGAAGAAAGGGTACAATCCGTAGACAGAAAATCTTGTAATTACAAACTGGGAGATTCCAATTCTTTATAACAATCACTAATTCCCTTTTTTAAGTCTGCTGAATCCGGCACCGAAAGTACCTAAGTAGATATCCTCGCTAAGATCTATTATGGCATCCACTATATGGTTAGATGCCACTTTGGAATTTTGTGTTACAAACAGAGTCGGATTTGTGTAATCTTGAAAACGAGCAGCCCCATTTTTTGTACAGACCCATATATAATCGAAACGGTCTATACTGATACTTTCTATACGCGTAATAGAAATGCCAGGGATATCGATACCATGCCATGATTGACCATCATACATTGACATACCACCTAACTCGCCTTGGTTGAAGTTTTCCAAATGAGCAGCCCAAACATTGCCAAATTGATCAACCGCAATTGATTTAATTGAGTTACCAAGATTAGAAGTAAGATTCATATTACCCATATTCCATATCCGCCATGAACTGCCGTCAAATACCGATATACCAAAAGAACTGGTACCAATCCACAATTTATTATTAGCATCCGATGAAATACTAATAACGTAATTTCCTCCTAAACCTGAATTGGAAGTATTATAATTTGTCCATGAAATTCCATCAAATTTACTTATCCCTTTTTCAGTGCCAACCCACAGATTACCGGTTTTATCAACGTGTAAAGAGAAAACATTTTTACTCGGTAACCTTGTTGAGTAATCAATAATTCCGGAATTTGTAAAAGCAACCAACCCAGATCCAAATCCGACCCACACGTTATTATTGTTATCCAGCACCATTGCATTTATTGAACTCGATGGTACGATAGAATTACTCGAATTAAATATTTGCCATGTATTTCCCTGGAATTTTACTACACCTTTATCTTTAGTGCCAATCCAAACGGCATTATTATTATCATAAATTATTTGAGTTACATAATTGCTTGTCAACGGTGAATTGTCTTTGTTATATGTGACCCACGTGCTTGTATCATCAAGTACAGCATTCAGTTTTGTTGTCACACCGCCGGAGATTAATACGTCTTTCACAAAGTCACGATGGATGGGATATTTCATTCGAACATTGTAGTATCCCGGTCGTAAAAATGTGAATGTGTATGGTGTGGTTTTCAAGGTGACCGAATCATTAATAATAATTTCAGAATTTTCCGGCGTCGATGTACATTCAAGTTTACCAAAATGACCGGGGTTTTGATAATAATCAACATAGTCGTTGGTTGTCTGACGATCTATGACATTTAAATAGAAAGTTGTATCCTTAAAATTGGTAAGCTTTAATGTGATTTTATGACTTCCGGTCGTTAACCATATTAACGAATCAGGCGTTGTTAAACCCGTATTTTTATCATCAAGATAAATTTTTGCATTGGTAGGATTACTTCGAATAAAAATTTTCCCGTTCTCGAAATACTCTGTTTCAGTAACACCGGTATATACCTCTTTATCGCAGCTATTCAAAACTACTAAAGAAAGAAGAGTGATAAAAAGAAGTAATATTTTTTTCATAGAAAGACCTAATTATTAATTGTTACATCTGTTAAACCGGGTTCATACCCAAAAGATCTGATGTAATCATGGGAAAATCTCATTACGTGATAGGTACGCATATAAACCCCAAACAAACCATATCCATTTTCTATGTTAGAAAAATCTGTCTCATCCAATTTTACCGAATAAATATCTCTATCTCGTGCAGTAGCGTTGTAATAAAAACTCAACTCTTCGTTTAATGATAGAACCTCGGCAATACAGCTCAATATTATATAATTGCTCTTATTCGGATCATCTTTAGAAATCAATTCCATTGCTTGATTAACGGTTGACATATTAAGTATATAATTATCCTTGCTCAATGGTTTTGGGTAATTTGGTATATATTCTTCTCCGTATTTAACATAATCAACCGGGATCGTTAAAACATTTCTCTGCCTGACACCATCGACAAGTTTAAAGTAATATATGGCAACACGGATTATAAAGACCGGGTTCGCTTGCTCGCTCGTCCACATAATTTTAATTTCGTTATCATCTGTCGGTGGAATACGATCAGAACTCTGGGAAGTATAAATTCTAATCTGTGCCGGAACATCTGCAAGGGAAGTAAGCCGCTTTCCGTTGGGTAGAATCGCTTCAATTTCAACCTGACTATTTGGATCGGGCTGAAAATTGTTTGTATAAAATACAGTATAAGGTTTGTTGTATTGAGAACCTTCGGGCGGATCGATTGTTGTGTCTTTCAAAATAGCTACTTTATCACCATTCCATAATTTAATAATCGCATTCTTAATTGCCGGATCTTCAGTGTTGGAATAGGGATCAAAATTACCCGCGCTATAACTTCTTGTAAGTGTTACTGTTTGAAATGTGGTATCGCCCCTAATAATTGCATTTAGTACATACCGATTAGCTAAATCACCATACGGGTCAAAATTTTCTTCACAAGAAAGTGTGAGAACAATAAATGCAAAAAAGATAAGCTTTGTCATCCAATATTTCATAATTCCACCTTCAGTGTTGCAGTAGGCAAAAACGGAAGCATGTTTACCCTTTCACCGGTATCACGTTTGAAATAAAAAATATTCTTTCTGTCATACACATTGATAATGCTAAAATCCATATCAACTTTGATAATATCAAAATCAAATTTCTTTGAAAGCGTAAGATCCAATCTATGGTAATCCGGCAGTCTTCCTAAATTCTGAATTCCAAGGATTGCATAAGGTTGACGCGGATCGAGCTGATCCCACGGCGCAAATATATTTTCGAAATAATATCGATCATAATAACCCATGATTTGCGTAAACGGAATACCTGAATTGTAAATCCATACACTGCTTGCAGACCATCCGCCGCCTATATTCACTTCAAGAGACAGACTTAACGTGTGCCTGATATCATACCGCGGGTAGTATAATTTATTTTCTAGTTCTTTGTATGCGTGGGCATAAGTATAAGAGCTGGTAAAATTAATTGGTCCGGGGGTAAATTTTAGCATCAACTCAAGACCATATGATTCGCCTTCCCCGGCAACAAAATCTTTATCGGAAGGCAGAACTTTTTCTTCGTTAAGAAGAGATAGGTTCTTAACAAGCTTATAATAACCTTCCACTCCAAATTTTAAAAAATTCCATGGACTGATTTCTGTCCCTAAAATATAATGATTGGCAGTAGCCGGAACTAAATAAGACGGCGAAATAATCCATGGTTCGAAAAGATTGATAACCTCGTTTTCATCACTGACTGTTGTTAACTCTTGTTGATAAATACCAACTGCACCCTTGAATGCCAGCCATTCAAATGGTGAAATCGTAAAATTCAATCTTGGTTCTAAAAATTTAGTATTCTTGTTGCTGCTAAGTGTTGCTAAATTTAAACGTGTTCCAATATCTAAACCAAGGAAGTCGAATTGAAGAAATTTATATTTTGCATAGAGTGAAATATTTGCCGCCGATGATCCAAGATTTACCGGGATACTTCTTGAATTTTCAATAAACAAATCGGTTTTAATTTGCTTGATATGGAATCCGACGCCAATTTCATCTTTACTATCAAATATGTACGTGAAATCCATGTTCAAACCGATGTCTTCAACTTTGTTGAAAGTTTCGCGTACGTTACTAAGTTTAGGAATAACCTCACCTTTGAAGGTACTAATCGAAGCACTTAATTCATAGAATAACGGACTATCACCAACCTGGAACCATTTAAAACCAAAGAGGTTATTCGACCATTTAAAATCTTCAATTCTCGGATCGCTATTTTTAATATTATCGCCGCTAAAGAAACCGTTGACTGAAAATTTACCGCCGGGTATAAAATCTTCACTTGAGTAATTCCCTTTAAATGAAAAATCGTAAAAATCTGCCGGTACGGTTTGATCGTTCAAAAACTTTTTAAGGATACTGTTAGAATAACTTTTTCTTCCGGTTAGAATAAAAGAACCGTCCGGTATTGGGCCCTCTAATAAAAATTTCCCGGTCAAATAACTGGCTGATGCTTTGCCGCTAAAACGGTTTTTGTTTCCGTCCTTAGTCATAATTTTCATAACAGATGATAATCTGCCGCCAAGATCGGCGGAAAATCCACCTTTGTAAAATTCCACATTGTTGATCATATCCGGGTCAATTACACTAAAAAGACCAAGTGCATGAAACGGATTATAAACAGTAACTCCATCTACCAATACTAAATTTTGATTGCTTGCACCACCGCGTACATAAAACCGTGCAGACACATCCCCGGTTGATTGCACACCCGGTAAGTACTGGAGTGAACGGAAAATATCGGTTTCTACGCCCTGGGGAAGAGCTTCAAGATCCCTTGCAATAATTCTCTGCAAACTAATATCGGTTTCGTTTCTTTCTGCGATTCTTTCACCAATCTTCTCAATTGTTTGCAGCTCTATACTGCCCGGAATAAGTTTTATATTGAACTGTGTTACTTTATCCTTAGCAACACGAATAGTAATAGTTTTTGTTTTATATCCGATATACGAAACAACCAGTGAAAAATTTCTTTCAGCCGGAATGGAAGGGATAAGGAAATATCCGCGCGCATCGGTAGATGCACCTTTATTTAATTCCTGGATAAAAACATTTCCGTAAGCTAAAGCTTCACTTGTGGTTGAATCGGTAACGAAACCTCTTAAAGTTCCGGTGTTCTGTGGTTGGGATAAAACAATTGCCGAAAAAATCAGCAGCAAAACAAAAATCTTTTTGAATATCATCAAAAAATTTTACCCCCGATATTTGGTAGCCAAAATTTCAAATACGGGTAGCAAAGATATATTATTTCATCAAAAATGCCATACCAATATTTTGGAAGCGTCCCTCCAATCGGGTGATAAAAGTTAATAAAAAGCGATGGCATTTTTAAGCCAATCTTTGTTTTGTAAGACAACTCCGCATACTTCCAAAGGTGATTTACCATTCTTGATTTTGTTCGTCCCCCTACAATCTGTGTATGGCTTGAACCTCAAATAGTTCTTATAAAGGTTCAGATAATTTTCTGCATATACAAATTTCTGGAACGATTCTATTGTTTTTAATCTTCTCATCAACTGGCGATTAATGTTCTCTGCTATGTTGTTTGTCTTCTTAACCGACGGATATCTTTGATGTGTTAGAAGTTTATTAAGATGACGATCAAAGAAGTCAAATATTTTCGGGTATTTATTTTGATAACATCTCAAGTTACTCAAGATTTTCTTCGATTGTGTTTCATCTTGACTGTAAAACAATTCTCTCGTTAAACTAAAAACCATCTCTGCTTCACGGTAATCTTTTTCAATCATCTCATAAGCTGCTCTATCTTTTACATAAGTTTTTTGATATGCTTTTCTTTTCTGCCTCAACTGGACTATCTTGTCAATAACGTCGAGGGCATGCTTAAGACATTTTTGATGCGGTACTCCTACTAACTCTTTTTCTATTGATTTTTCAAGCATTTCATCCAGATCGGTTGTTATTGATCTGAATGGATAATGTAAATGTTCTTTTATGAACTTTAGAAATTCGTCAACTCCTTTCTGCTCTACATAACGGAATGTTTCCATGTGTACCAAGTCCCCGGTTGAATCGGTCGCTGTCAGTATCAATTTATTTTCTCCGCTTACTCCAAAGTATTTATCGTCAACTGTTAAGTTGCCCTTCCACTTCGGACGGTACTCTTCTTTTATTTTGATGTCTCCTTTTGAGTAACGGGCTATTTCGTTTACCATACGGCATATCGTGTTCTTACTTATTCGGAGCGAATATTTCTCCTTAATGCGTTTGGAGATTACTCGATAACTCATACGCTCTTCTACGTGCATTCGGACTGTTTCTATCTTGAATTCTCTGCTGTATCGATGATGCTTGTTTTTTCTTTTGACAAATCTTTTGCCGCACTCATTGCATTTATAGCGCCGGATCTTTTTTTTGTTCTTCCTTTCAAAACTGTAGCAGAGTAACTTGCGACTACCGTTCTTTACTGTATCGAGTGATTGACAATTTGGGCATCTCATTCGGCGTACCTTCATCAGATATCCTCATTTAACGTCTGCGCAATGTCGTTATTTCCGATATCTCTTTGCTATTCCTTGACTTATAGCTGTTTTATCACCCCTTTTGAGGTACGCTTAGAA
>JBFMBS010000011.1:0-113963 GCA_040755055.1 Bacteroidota bacterium | reverse complement strand
ATAGCGTTCTTAACAGATTTACTTTTAAGACGCTGTGCAACATTATTAACAATCATGATACCTCCGAAAGAATTAGTTGTAAAATAACTCTTCTTCCTTTAGGTATCATATGAGACTAACTATAAATAAAACACTAAAAATAGTCCGGTGCGTTAAATTTTGTCTTGTAATTATTTATTGTGAAATGTAGATTGTCTATACAATAGGCAATAAAATGAAAGGAATAATTACAAATACCGTAATAGCAATCTTTCTTTCCGTTACTATCTGTGCACAAAGACAAGAACAGATAGTTGAAAGCGGCAAGGATCATCATCTTGCCAAAACGATAGTTATAAAGTTAAAAGAAGACACGTTCCTCAACAATAATAAAGAAGCAATAACCGCACACCTAAATGATAAATTAGAGCAGCCAATCGTAGAAAAACTAAGCAAAGTATTTCCGCAATCGAAGAAGCTATTAAAAGGTGCCGATCCGTTACAAAGAATTTTCTATCTAACGGTAAATTCTGAAAACATGGACGATGTAATTAAACGATTAACAAATTTACCCGATGTTGAATGGGCAGAACTTAAGTATGTACGAAAATTATGTTATGATCCCAATGATGAATTTTATTTGTCTGGCAAGCAGACGTATCTAAATGTAATCCAGGCAAAAGAAGCCTGGGATATTACAAAAGGCAGCAAAGATGTAGTTATTGGCATCATTGATACCGGCGTAGATATAGATCACCCGGATTTATCAGCGAATATTTATATAAACACAAACGAAATACCCGGCAACGGAATTGACGAAGATGATTCCGGGGAATATGTTGATGATGTGAATGGCTGGGATTTTGGCGGACTGAACGGGATTCCGGATAACGATCCGCGCGAAGATAGAGCATATAATAATGGTTATCATGGAACACATGTTGCCGGCATAGCATCTGCCGTAACCGACAACAATTACGGAGTTGCTTCTATAGGATTTAATTGTAAAATACTCCCGGTAAAAGTATCCCAAGATAGTTACCGTGATGAAAACGATAAACCGTATATCACCTATGGATTTGAAGGAATTAAATATGCTGTTGATAAAGGCGTAAAAATTATCAGCTGTAGTTGGGGCGGTTATGAGTATTCAAAGTTTGAAAAAGAAATAATTGATTATGCAGTATCAAACGGAGTTTTAATTGTTGCGGCAGCCGGGAACAACAACACGCGAGAACCTTTCTACCCGGCAAGTTATGATGGAGTATTTTCTGTCGGCTGGACCAACAATGACGATACAAAAAGCATAGCCGGGAATTACGGAGAATTTATAGATGCAATGGCACCGGGCACCGCAATTTATTCTACGTGGCCTTCTATATCTGGGTACTTACCTCCGTTCAATTATGCCGGCGGCTCGTCAATGTCTGCACCGCTGACTGCCGGGTTGGCGGGGTTGGTTCTTTCCAAGTTTCCAAATTTAACCGCCGAGCAAATTGCGGAACGAATACGTGTAACATGTGATAAGATCGACCAGAAAAATCTTTTTATATATAACAATCTGCTTGGATCGGGAAGGATTAACGCATTTAGAGCAGTAGCAGATAGCAATGTTTATTCTCTTAGAGCAACGGAAATAAATTTTGTAAATCACGTGGGAACGGCTGCCGACACAGATACCACGGCAATCGAAATAACTTTTAAGAATTATCTGTTGCCTATTGCAAACGCAACCGTTACCATTTCCTCTAATGAAACATTTGTAAAATTCATCAAAAATAAATTTGAAACCGTGGTGCTTGGTGAAATGGAAGCGGTACAAACATCGGATCGGGATTTTTTGTTTACCCTATCCGAAGACGCACCAACGGACACAACAATTTATTTTTTATTAGAATACGAAATAGCGGGAGATTTCGATTTCCAGTGGATACCCGTAAACATAAACCCATCCTACAAGACGCATAACAACGGTAAAATTATTGCCACTGTTACGAGCAAAGGTGGACTCGGGTTTAGCGATTTCAATTCAAATTATAAAGGGGAAGGATTTAAATATTTCTCCGGGTATAATTTATTATACGAAGGGGGATTATTATTCGGCGTATCACCAAACAAACTGGTAGATGGGGCGAGAATTAAGTTCGAACAAAGCAACGACTTGAAGGTTTTAAAATCGATAACAATCAGTGAAAACGGTGCTGTAAATAGTAGTTATTCGCTTTTCAATGATGATAATGCCGGTAGCTCTAAACTCGGAATTATCACACATAGTTTTTGTTACAGCTTTAATTCCGCGCCGGACGATTCTTATATTATCCTTCATTTTGTATTGGAGAATACAACACAAGAAAAAATTCAAGGATTGTTTTTGGGATATTTATTGGATTGGAATACATCACCGAATGATTATCTCAACGATACAACAGCGTTCGATCGCGCCGATAATTTTGCATATGCGTTTAATAAAAAGCAGAATAGTACCTATGTGGGTGCATCTCTTCTTTCTTCACAAAGCCCGGGGTATATGGGGGTAAATAATCGCTGGCGAGTAGGAGAAGTAATTTTTGAAGATGGTTTTGACGATGGGGAGAAATGGTATTCTATATCAAACGGAATTATTGATAGCGGGGTTAGCGGAGATATCTCTTTTGTTATTTCCGGCGGACCCGTTGATATAAACGCCGGCGCCAGAGAGAAATTCACTTTTTCGGTTGCGGCGGCACACGACAAGGAAGAACTGAGGCAAGTAATTAACCAAAGCCGCGAAAAATATATTTCTTTTATAAGCGATGTAGAAATCGAAAATAATTCTATGCCGGAAGATTTTACATTATACCAAAACTATCCTAATCCGTTTAATCCAACAACAATAATAGAATATGAAATTCCGACCCCACCCCTTAGTAAGGGGAGGGATATGGGAGGGGTTGTGACGTTAAAAGTTTACGACATTCTCGGCAGAGAAGTAGTAACACTTGTGAATGAATATCAACCACCGGGAAATTATAGTGTAGAATTTGATGTAGAGACGTTCCATGGAACGTCTTTACCAAGCGGAGTATCCACCAAAGGCGGATACGCCTCCGGCGTATATTTTTACAGATTAACAATAGGCAATAAATCGCAAACACGAAAAATGCTACTGTTGAAATAATCCAGGTAAAATTATGCTTAAGAAGCTGTTAGTTATCAGCGCCTTCATTTTGACTACAAATCTTTATTCTCAATGGTACTGGCAAAATCCATTACCACAAAAAAGTGATTTGCTAGATGTAGAAGCGATAGACACAAATACGGTAATTGCAGTTGGCAAAAGCGGCGCCATAATGAAAACAACAGATTCGGGCGAAACTTGGCACACTCGAAATTCCGGTACCAACATGGAACTAAGCAAAGTTCAATTTGTGAATAGACTAATTGGGTTTGTTTTGGGATCCCAGGGATTGCTTTTAAAAACAAACGATGGCGGTGATACCTGGCTTGAAAAGAGCATTAACACCAGTGCGAAAATATATTCATTTTACTTTAAAGATGAGAGCACCGGCTGGGTTTGTGGTCATTATGGACAGCTTATGAGAACAACTGACGGAGGAAATACTTGGGAAAAACAAAATAGTAAAACGATCAATACCTTATATCATATAATATTTGTTAATGATTCACTGGGTTTTGCAGTTGGTGAAGGGGGAGCCATAATTAAAACAACCGACCGGGGAAATAGCTGGAAGGGTTATACAATAGGGGAATTGCACACTTTAAAATATTTTTTTGCTTTGGATGACAGCACTTACTGGTTGATGGGCAAAAACGTTTTGTTTAAAACAACCGACAAGGGAAATAACTGGGAAATTCAATTAGGAGGATTAGGATACGAATACGAGAACTTTAAAAGTTGTTGGTTTTTTAATAAGGATAAGGGATTTGTTTTTAGTAATAGTGATTTGTTAACAGAAGATGGGGGCCGGACATGGAAAGAAATTAGTTGGTCGGGAAATAGATTTAATGCGGTGGATTTTATAGGCAGAAGCGGATGGGGAGTTAGAGAAAGCGGCATAATTAAAAGAACCTATGATGAGGGCAAGAGGTGGTATGGTGTGGTTGGTTTAGAACAAAATTTTTTTTATGACATTTATTTTTTAAATGAAAAAAATGGATGGGCTTGTAGTGATAATAAATATATATACAGAACCACCAACGGCGGATATACATGGGCCAAAATAAATATTCCCGCTTATGTTGGTAAAACATTGCATTTTGCTGATGAAAGAATTGGTTATGTATTTGCATATAATGATTTATATAAAACAACTGATGATGGAAATACATGGGAAAATGTTTTTACATCCGTTAAATTATTTTATGATGCATGTTTTATAGATAAAACTATATGGATCGTTGGAGGCCAAATAACCGGGAGTAATGTATTAGCAAAGTCTACAGATGGGGGGATAACGTGGGAAGAAATTATAATGAATATTAGGGGGAAGCTATATTCTTTATTCTTTTTTGACGATGATACCGGATGGGCTTACGGTAGTAATGGTAAGATTATTAAATCAACAGATGGCGGCAGATCGTGGAAGGAGCTAATAAGCGGAACTACGGAAGAATTACAAAGTGGGTTTTTTATTAATAAAAGTAAAGGTTGGATTTGCGGCTATGGAGGGACAATTCTTTTTACATCGGATGGCGGCGAGACTTGGAATATACAACATAAAGAGGAGCTGGTTTTTCTTCAATCAATTCTTTTTGTAAATGAAAATAAGGGGTGGGCGGTAGGCTATAATGGTATAATATTAAGCACTACAAACGGCGGTCTTAATTGGTCTCGCCAGTATGCACCAACAGAAGAATCGTTGCACACATTATTTTTTCTTGATGAAAATATTGGTTGGGTAGCCGGTCATCATACAACGATTCTAAAAACAACCAATGGCGGAATAACATTTGTAGAAGAAGAACATGATCAACTACCTATAAATTTTGTATTGTATCAAAACTACCCGAATCCGTTTAACCCGAGCACAACAATAGAATATACAATCCCGACCCCACCCCTTGCCCCACCCCTTAGTAAGGGGAGGGATATGGGAGGGGTTGTGACGTTAAAAGTTTATGATCTCTTGGGTAGAGAGATAACAACACTTGTGAACGAATATCAACCACCAGGCAAGTATTCTGTAGAATTTTCCACAAATAATTTGCAGCTATCAAGCGGTGTTTATTTTTATACATTACGGGTAATGGACTCTTTATTAAATTCAAGACATCTAGAAACTAAGAAGATGATCCTTTTAAAGTAAATGAAAACAAAATTACTGTTCATAATATTACTCTTATTATCGTTGAATCTGTCTGCTCAATGGTACTGGCAACATCCACTTCCGCAAGGGAATGATTTAAATGATGTTCATATGCTTGATTCAAACACAGTCATTGCAGTAGGTGATTTGGGAACGGTACTTAAAACAACAGATGGTGGCGCTATGTGGGATCAAATAAATATGGGTACGGATATAGATTTTCAATCAATACATTTTGTAAATAAAGATGTAGGTTATATAGTTGGCGGCCAAGGCACGATCTTCAAAACCATTAACAGTGGAGAAACCTGGCAGACACTTAACGCCAGCATAGCAACGGCATACTACTCGATTAATTTTATAAATGAGACAACGGGATTTATAGCCGGGTATTTTGGGCACATACTTAAAACGACCGATGGTGGAATAAGCTGGGAGAAAAAGAACAGCAAAACTGTAAATACATTAACAGAAATCCATTTTATAAATGAGGATGTTGGTTTTGCAATAGGCAAAGGAGGAACCATAACAAAGACAACCGATGGAGGAGAAAATTGGAAAGGGATTACGATAGGATTAGATATAGAACTGAAATCAATATATTTCTTAAACGATAGCACCGGGTGGGTTGTGGGTTATCCGGGGGTAATTTTTAACACAACAGATTGTGGTGTAACGTGGGCATCACAGTTTGCCGGCACTACTCTGGATAATTTTAATTCCGTATGGTTTAAAAATAGAGAAACCGGTTATGTTTTTGGAGATAGGGGAAAGGCAACGAGCGACGGAGGAGTAAGTTGGACGGCTGCAAATAATAGCGGTAATTTTTATTCAGTTTCTTTTGTAAATGAGACGAACGGTTGGGGAGTGGGGAATAACGGGGGAATGTCAAAAACTTTAGATGGCGGGGTTACATGGACATATCTGCCGAATATTAATTATTCTCAATTTAGCGTTATACGTTTTGTAAATAAAGATCTGGGTTTTGTAGGAGGTTTTAATAACAGGGGTGTTTTAAAAACTACGGATGGTGGCTCGACTTGGACTAAGATATTAGATAAGATTTACGTGTGGGATATGTGTTTTAAGGATGTAAAAAATGGTTACATAATAGAGAGTGATTATGTTTTGAAAACTAACGACAGCGGAACTACGTGGGATACACTTTATTCTAAAAACGACACATATTTCCGCTCTGCTTCTTGTGTTGACGATTGTATATGGATTGCCGGTGGAGATAAAATATATAGATCAACTGATGACGGTCTCAGTTGGACTAAGGATACTGTCAAAGTGAAGATGTACCAGATATCAATATTTTTTGTTAATAAACAAACCGGATGGTCTGTTGGCACTATTGGTGACATAGTGAAATCTGTGGACGGCGGCGATACCTGGATTAGTCAAGTAAGCGGAACACAAAAAATACTTAGGTCAGTTTATTTTTCAGACGAAAACAACGGCTGGATATGTGGGGATAGCGGTATGATATTACACACTTCAAATGGCGGAGAAAAATGGGAGACGCAAATAACCGGAGTAACTTCTGTACTTAATTCAATATATTTTAAAAATTCTCAACAAGGATGGGCAACCGGATCGTATGGAACGATGCTAATGACCACTAATGGCGGCGGCGAATGGAAAAAGCAAAAGACCCAAACTACAAATGATCTTTATAAAATATTTTTTGTTGACAACAACACCGGCTGGGTGGTTGGTGATAATGGAACAATCCTTAAAACAACCAACGGCGGAGTAACATTTGTAGAAGAAGAAAAAGAATTGCCAAGCAACTTTATTTTATACCAAAACTATCCTAATCCGTTTAACCCGAGTACAACTATCAGCTACAAGCTGCAAGCTTCAAGCTATGTGACTTTGAAAGTTTATGATGTGTTGGGAAGAGAAATTGCAACACTAGTGAATGAAGAACAATTGCCGGGGAAGTACAGAGTTAAATTTGATATGCGGGCGAATCAGCGATTCGCCCTATCAAGCGGAGTATATTTTTACAGACTAGTGGTGAGCGGAGCGAATCCATTAACCTCTGATGACTACTCGGAAACCAAGAAGATGGTAATTTTGAAATGAACTACAACAGTTATTTCATTCAGAACTAAAGTTTAATCTTATATTTATAATCTCCGGTCTGCTGCCGGTACGGATTGGCGGACCCCAGCCGCCAACACCGCACGAAACATAATAATGAGTATTTCCTTTTACTTTGTAACCCCAGCTAAGCTCGTAAATTTTATCTATTAAATAATTGAACGGCCAAATTTGCCCGTTATGGGTATGACCGGAGAGCTGCAAATCAATTCCGTTTTGCTCTGCCTCTTCTAATCTAAATGGCTGATGGTCCATCAAAATTATTGGAAGGGACTTATCAACTCCCACTAAAAGAGTTTTCAAATCTTTGCGTTTGTAATCTGCAAAGCGTCTGCTGTCCCGGTCTTCTCTGCCAACCAAGTAAAAAGAATCATCAATTTTTATTGCCGAGTCTCTGACCATTTTAATATTATGAGCAGTTACATAATTAACAGCGTCATTCACACCGCCGATGTATTCATGATTGCCGGTGATTCCGTAGATGCCGTACTTTGCTTTCAATTCATAGAGTGCATCGCCGACATTATCACGGAGAACCGGTTTAATGTCTTCATCGATAATATCGCCGGCAAACAGTACAATATCCGGATGAAGTTTATTTATCTTATCAACAATTTTATATGCAAACATTTTTCCGTTGATTGTTCCAAGATGCAGATCGGAGACCAAAACAATGTTCAATGATTTTAGCGAACCGGCTTTTTTATTAATTGTAAGATTGTACTTTTTTATTGCGATAAGTTTTGTGTTAATAAAACCCCCAACCACAGCCATAAGCACAATGCTCGAAATTATTAAAGCTGTAATTTTTCTTGTCATCTCCAAATTTTGATTCATAACGGAAGGGAAGAAAGGCATGAAATAGTTGACGAGGCGGAACAGATCGACAATAATCAGCAGCAGAAAAACATGAATCATTATTGCGATCCAGAATGCGCCAATCCAGACAAAAAAATCACTTACATACCAAACCCAATAGTTTTCTAAAAATCTTCCGGCCGGGTAAGCAATGACGGCAAAAACGAAAACAATAAGGAAAGAGCTTTTAAAATTTTCAGGAATAACAGTTACTGCTCTGCGAAAGATGTAAAAATTTATTAACCCGTAAATAGTGAATACAATTCCGAAAAAAATTATTGCTTGAGAGAGTTTCATATTTATTTAATCATTAATGGTGAACAATAGGTTCAAAATTATAAAGGAGTTTTTTAAATGGCTAAATTTAAAAACTAAAAGGACGGCACAAACCGTCCTTTTTTTCGTTAAGGGAAATATTTTACATGCCGCCGCCGTCGTTAATATCAACACGTTCCGTTGGGCGCGATGTATTTTTGTAATTGTTGAAATTGTAACTCAATGTTAAACGGAACATCGGCGCTTCCGGGCGAAATCTTCCGCTCATATTGAAATTGCTTCCGCTGCTGTTGAAGTTGAATCTGCCGGCATCAAATAAATTTTGTGCAGAGACCGTCGCAATCAATTGTTTGTTAAACAATTCTTGTCTCACCGAAAATGTAAGATTAATTATCGGATCGGTAACTTGCTGCAAGGTTTGCTGCTTGCCGATGTAGTTAATCATAGTTTGGAAACGTGTCGAAGGCGTTAGAGTCACCGTAGCATTCAAGCGAGAAGACCATGTGAAAAGTTCTCTCTCGGTTTGCTCTCCTTCGTACAGTCCGCTCATGTTGTTCTGAAATAAATTAACCGAGGGATCGAGTTTAAGCCACGGAATCAAAGTAATGCTCGAAGAAATTTCGGCACCGAATGTTTCGTTCTTTGCAACGTTATCGGAAGAAAGTTTTATCGAACCGTCTTCGAGCAATGTGTGCGTTTGTGTAATCGAGTTATCTGTTTTTCTATAGTAAGTCTGTACCGAGAAAAATAATCCTTTCAGGAAATATTGATAATTGAGTTCGAGCGAGTGTGTGAGTTCGGGAAGCAAATTCGGATTACCGATAAACGTGACGTACGACGTCGAAAACACCGGGAACGGGTTCAAGGAAAATTCATTGGGTCTGTTGATTCTTCTGCTGTAGCTGAACTGAATTTGCTGCTCTTCGGTCATTTTTGTCGAAACACTCAAAGAGGGAAACAGATGGGTTTCGTTGTACTTAAAATCTTGCGATAAAGTTTTTTGATCGAGCATACGATCCGTTTGTTCAGCGCGCAAACCGAGCTGGTAATCAAATCCGGCAAGCTCGTTTGTGTACGTTGCAAACGCAGAGTAAACATTGTTGCGGAAATCAAATTTGTTTGTGTAATCAGGATTGATAATCCATTGCTGCGTATCCCAATCGTAGTATTGATTAACAATATCAAAATTTTTGTAGAATAAATTTGTCTGCACACCGGTTTCCAATTTTGATTTCGGACCGAATGTGTATGAATAATTTATTTTAATTCTGCCTTCGTTTCTCTCGCTGTCGTTTTTAAGTTCTTTCCAAAGCGGTTCGGAAGAAAGCTGTTCAAACGAAGGATCGGTATCATATTCTTTTGTCGATTGAACGTTGGGCAAATCTACATTTGTATAAGTTGCTTCGAAAGAAAGTTCGTCAACCTTGGGTGTAAATTGGCTGTTGTAATAAAGGACGGCGTTGAAAAATTTTGAATTAATGTCCATGCCGTCGTTGCTCAATGTATAATTTGTTTCATTGTTGCTTCCGGTGTCTGAAAATTTAAAAAGAAAGTCTCTCTCAAGAATAAATTCACCGTACAATCCGGAAAGAGAGATCAAACTATTATCGCCGACGTTGTAATCAACGCCGGCTTTTATGTTGAAATTATCGCGCATCATTTTTCCGGCAAGATTTGTATTTAAGAAAGAAGTGTTATCCGGCAGCACCGCCGTTCTATCGACAAAATTATTGATATGAAAAGTATTTCTTCTATAATCTGCGCTTCCGGTTAAGGCATAGTCTCCGCTTTTATAATTGACGGAAAAATCGCCGTTGTATTTTGTGCGCGAACCCAAACCGGCATTCACAATTCCGGTCATGCTATCTTCGGTTTGTTTTTTCATTACAATGTTGATGATACCGGCAGCGCCTTCGGCATCATATTTTGCCGAAGGGTTTGTAATTATTTCGATGTTGTCGATCATGCTAGCCGGGATTTGTCTTAAGGCATCGCCGCCTTGCAAAACGCTTGGTCTGCCGTTTACAAGAATCGTGAAATTTGTACTGCCTCGCAAAGAAACATTTCCGTCCTGGTCAACTTGAATAGACGGTTGATTTTCCAGAACATCAAGCGCCGTTCCGCCGGCAGCGCTTAAGTTTTGCGCAACGTTAATTACTTTTTTATCGAGCCGTAATTCTTCGGCAGCCCTTTCTCCAACAACACTAACCGCGTCAAGTTGTACATCTTGTGCTGCAAGTTTTAGAGTGCCGAGTTGAATTTCTTTTTTCTCTTTTGTGACGTTAATATTCGGCACGAACAATTTTTGATAACCGATGTAACTTATTTTTACATAGTAGCTGCCGTCGGGAATATTTCCGATAAGAAGCTCGCCGTTGTTTCCGGTGACCGTGCCGGTTACAAACGAAGAATCATTTGAGTTATGTAATGTTACGTTTGCGTATTCGACCGGGGTGTTGGTTTTAGAATCTATGATTACCGCTTTAATGATTCCTTTCTTGTTCGAATCATTTCCGTTCGGAAAAGAATATGCAAAAGCTGTGGTTACAAAAATGATTAAGAAAAGTAAGTTGAGAAACTTCACAATTTCCCCCTTTCATGAAAATATGTTTTTGGTATTGCTTTAAGACGTGAGATACTACAAAAATGTTACTGTCAATAAAAATTTTTGATAAAAACCAGTATCAATTAACAACGATAAAGGGCAGTAGTTTGGTGAGGAAGGTCAATTATTTTTTCCGCAGTGCATTCTTATAAAGTTCAACGTATTTTTCTGCCGAAAGCTTCCAGGAATAATCTTTACTCATTCCGTTATACTGAATTTTTTCCCAGACATCCTTCTGTTGGAAATAGTTAATTGCACGTTCAACAGAAAGTAATAAAGCTGAACCGCTATAATCTTTGAATGAAAATCCAGTTCCGGTTTCTTGACCGGGCGCAAGAGATTCATCCCAATCATAAACTGTGTCAGCGAGTCCGCCGGTTTTTCTTACAATGGGTACGGTACCGTATTTAAGGGAATAAATTTGATTGAGTCCGCACGGTTCGAAAAGCGAGGGCATTAAAAAAATATCTGCACCGGCTTCGATTGAATGTGAAAGCTCATTGTTGAAACCGATGTAAACGGAAACTTTCTGAGGATGTCCGGCGGCGATCTGTTGAAATAAAGCCTCGTATTTTTTTTCTCCGCTTCCAAGAACAACCCACTGCGCCGGCAACTCCATTAATTGATTTATTACGTAACCGATAATATCAAATCCTTTTTGAGATACCATCCTGGAAACAATTCCAATAACGGGTGTTGTTACATCGAAAGGAAGATTAAGATGTTCGAGGAGAAATTTTTTGTTTTTCAATTTTCCGGAAAGATTACCTATGCTATAATTATTAGGAATTAATTTATCGGTTTCCGGGTTCCAGATATTGTAATCCACGCCGTTCAAAATTCCGTAAAAGTCATTGCTTCTTAGTGCAAGAAATTTTTCCATACCCTCACCGTATTGGGGCGTGAGAAGTTCGCGTGCATAAGTTTCACTTACTGTATTGATTGCATCGGAGAAATGAATAGCAGTCTTTAAAAAGTTTATTCCACCATCATGTTCTCCCACGCCACCGTTTAGAAAATGTTCATAGCCAATCTCGGCTTTGTGGAAGGTGTCTTTGGAAAATCTACCCTGGTATGCGATATTATGTATTGTAAAAACAGTAGCAGTCTTATCGAACATTCTATCCCACGCATAATTTTCTTTTAAGAGAAGCGGAAGTAAACCCGTTTGCCAATCGTTGCAATGAATAATGTCGGGTGTCCATTGAATGCGCTGAAGTATTTCGATTATTCCTTTTGAAAAAAGTATGAAGCGCTCGTCCTCATCGTGATCATTTGTATAAACACGAAAGCGATGGAAGTAATAAGGACAATCAACAAAATAAATTTCTACGTTTGAACCGGGAAGTTTTGCTGTGTGAACATGAACAGAGTGAACGTTGCCGTTGATGCGGATAGGTATTCCGCCGATATCCCATTGATAATGAAGCCCATGCTCGGTTTCGCCGAAGATATTATACTTGGGCATGAATACTTTTACTTCGTGCCCGAGTTTTGAAATTTCAACCGGTAGCGAACCGGCAACGTCCGCCAATCCGCCGGTTTTGGCATATGGAAAAACTTCGCTCGCAGCATAGGCAATTTTCACTTACTAATCCTCAATCTTAGAACAATAAAAAGATGGACGTAAAAATAAGCATTACCGGTTGGTTCAACAAAGAACTAATTTGCTTTTTGTACTACAGCAGAAGTTTTTATCCGTATATCTACGGCACAATATTTATTATCCCCACTAACTATAAGAGGGTTTAAATCAAACTCGGTAATATTGGGATTTTCAAGCATCATGCGTGCACAAGAGTTTATGATTTTTTTGAGACCGGCTAAATCAACGGGCGGCTCTCCACGGATCCCTTTTAATATCGTACCAATCCTGGTTGAGTTAATCATTTCATAAATATCTTCTTCACACAAATAACAAGATCGAATGGAGGTATCGTCAAAAACTTCAACATATTTTCCGCCGGAGCCGAACATTATTATCGGACCGAACGACGGATCGCGGAAACCGCCGATCAATAATTCATGCTTTGGATTAATAAACTGCTGTACTAAAAATTTCTCGACGACTAATCCCGAAACAGAAAAACTTTTTAATATCTCCCCGGAATCATGTAGTAATTCTTCTTTGCTGCGGAGGTTAACTTTTACTGCGCTTAATTCGGATTTATGAATTACATTTTTATTAATGCCTTTTAATACAACCGGGTAAAAATCAATATTGACATTTTGAATTTCAGATGGCTCAAGAAATAAACTTTTCACAAGAGGGATATCGTATAAGCCGCACAGTGAATTTATTTCTGTTTGATCAAGGTAACCTTCTTTTTTTATGGCGTTCTTAATTGTGTGAGAGAAAGAAGATTTGTAAAACGCCTTATTCTTTTCAATTTTCTTCTGTGAGTCAGCGTAAAACAACATGTTTGAAATTACTTCCGGCGGATCCTCAGGATTTTTGAAAATAGGTTGTTTGAATTTTGAATTGGTGTGATAATAATTCCAAAACTCCGGCAGCGGCATCACAACCTGAAGCACCGGCTTTTCGGAAATAATCGACGAAACAGCTTCAACAACATCGTAGGGTTCCACCATGACGGGCTGAACAAATATTGAAATTACCGAATCAACAGACTCATCTTGCAAAACAATTTCAATAACTGATTTGTAGGTATCGGCGGTTGCGCCGGGAAGCAGATCGATTGGGTTTTCAACACTTCCCTCCGGATGAACAATTTTGCGAAGACTTGTTTTTGTAGCATTTGATAAAAGCGATAGTGATAATCCCTCGCCTTCAATTTTGTCAACACACAAAATAGCCGGACCGCCGGCGTTGGTAACAACAGCAATTTTGTTTCCTTGTGGAAGGGGGAAATTCTCGAATCCCTTGGCTGTGTTAAAGAGCTCATTTAAATTTTCAACGCGAATAACCCCGGACTGTTTTAATAATGCATCGATGATTTTATCATTGCTGCTGAGTGCACCGGTGTGTGATGAAGCGGCTTTCATTCCGCTTTCCGTTCTGCCGGCTTTTAATACTATTGTTGGTTTTGTTATGTCGCGGCTAAGGAAAGGTAGAATAAAATTTTTCCCATCAACAAAGCTTTCGAGATAATATGCTAAGGTTTTAATATTGTCATCGTTTTGCCAAAAATGAAGCAGATCATTTTCGTTAACATCCGCCTTGTTGCCGGCACTTATGAAATGTGCGAACTTGATGTTCGTTTCCCGTAATGAATTTAATACAGCAGCGCCGAGAGCCCCGCTTTGCGAAAAGAAACCGGTACTGCCTACTTCCGGTTTTTCCGCTACAAATGTTGCGTTCAATTTTTTTCGATCGAGCGTGTTTATTACACCCATACAATTTGGCCCGATGAGCCGCGCCCCGGAATTTTTTATTTTGAGTAGGATTCTTTTTTCAAGCTCCCCGCCCTCTTTGCCGATTTCTTTAAACCCAGCAGTAATCAAAATTATCGACCGGACTTTTTTTGTAAGTAATGAATCAACCGATTCTTCTACGAATTGTTTTTGTACTACTACAATGGCAAGTTCGATTGGTTCGTCTATTTCTTCGATAGTGCGATAGGTTTTAAAGCCGAGTATTTCATCGGCTTTTGGATTTACAGGAAACATTTTCCCGGTGAATCCATAATCTTTAATACATTTTAGTATTTCATAACCAATGCTTTTTTCTTTTGTTGAAGCGCCAACAAGGCAAAGAGAATTAGGATAGAAAAAATTTTTCAGCGTGTTCATCTATTATGTTTTATTTTATATGAATAACATCACTCACATTTGAAACACCGCTTTCGTTGAATGCCTCAATGGCAAAATAGTAATCTTGTCCAACAGTTAAAGCGCGTAATTCTAATTCTTCTTTTTGATCCGCCCATATCTGGTAAGTTTGATATAGCTTATCTTTTTTGATTCCCCATAAAATATTATAGCCAACTGCATCATTAACCCCGTCCCATTTGATAAAAGCATTTCGCTCATCTTTGTCGCGTACAACTTTTAAATTTTTTGGTATTTCCGGCACCGATTCATTTCCGTTTCCGAAAACGCGGATATCGCTAACAGCAAGATTCGGTGTAGGCATATAAATGTTTTCATATTTAATGTAACGAGCGTTAACCGGTTTTGATAATTCGAAATAACCGTTTGGACGGTCTTGTTTTGCCCGGGAAAGATCAACGACCATCTCCCAGTCATTTCCGTTAAGCGAAGTATAAAATTTATATTGTGTGTAAACACGGGTGGAATCGTTATCATAAATGTCGGATTTGTAATCAACGAAATGAATTTGCAGCGCTTTAACATTAAAAACTTTTTGAAGATCAATGACTATTGATTCGCCGGCTTTATTGGTGTTTGCAACCCAAAAAGTTCTTGGATTTTCATCAGTTATATTTGCAACGCTAAAAGTATCTAATACCGAAGAAGCGCTTGCCGGTTTTTTATAAGAGAGAAGCATCCATCCGGCAAATAGCTCATCTTTATTGCTTAGTTTTTTTGTTGGTAAATAATGTGGAAAATCTCCAAACCGTGTGTTGGCATGCATCTGCCCGTCATCATCAAAAAAAGTTGGAAACATTGCGATGCGTCTTTCAAAATTCCAATTGATTGCTATCCATGGAGTTCCGGTATTCCAATAGTTTCCATAGTTATCCCGGAACGTGTTGCCGTGACCGGTTCCGCACATAAATCCGCCGGGTTTATATGAGATTGGATTATATGGCGCGTAAGCAAAAGGACCTAGCGGATCATCTCCCACATAAGTACCGTTTGCATAAACGTTGTATTCTGTTCCCGGCGCAGCATACTGTAAATAATATTTACCGTTATGCTTGGTCATCCACGCACCTTCGATAAAAGGTTTAATTGATGATGTATGGTTTAGTCCGAAACGTTCCCATCCGTGTTTATCCGGGTTGAGATAAATAAACTCTTTTATCTCGCCGGTATAAATTAAATTATTGTTGTGGTCAAGCTCGCTGCCGTAAATAGGAAAAACATTTGACGAACCCCAGTACATGAACCATCTATCGGTATCCTCGTCGTGGAAAATTGCCGGGTCCCACGGACCAATAGTATCGGGCAATAAAGGCATCCAACGGTTGAAAAATTTTAATTTACCGGACTCCGGTGCGGTCGTGAAAAATATTGGCCGCTGTCCGAAGGTCGATTGAAAAATATACATAGTGTCGCGTACGGAAAGAGCCGCCGGGGCACAATTGTCTTCAAGCGGCCATTTGCTTGGTTCGATGTAACGCCAGTTAAGCAAATCTTTTGATTCCCAATATCCACCAGATATTGTAACAAACAAATAATAGATTCCATTGTGATTAACTATTACCGGATCGGCACCGCTCCGGTAAGAAATTTTATCATTGATCTGTTCCCAATTGTAGCGGTAATTAATATCCATCGGGTTGCAGAAAGTTTTTTGATCTAGATTTTGAGCAGATAAATCGGCGATTAGAAGGATAGAGACAGAAATTAGAATTAACTTTTTCATGGTGTTAATATGATTGTTTTGTGTTGATACTTAAAAATACGAAATATTAGTCAATGAAATTGACAGACATAAATGAAAATATTTCCTTTGCACAAAGAAACGAAAAAAGAACGGTTATTTTTTTGAGAGCCAATTGCAAAGGATATTTTTGCCAAGAGGTGTCATTATTGATTCGGGATGAAACTGTACGCCGCGCACATCAAAGGTTTTGTGTGAGAGCGACATTATTTTTTTATCCCCGGAGATGGATGTAATTTTCAATTCATCAGGAAAATTTTCAGCCGAGACTTCCCAGGAATGATACAAACCGACGGAAAAATTTTTTGGCAACCCGTCAAATAAATAATCGGTTTGATCGGTAATTGTTATTTCTTTTTTTATTCCGTGTGCCGGTTTGTTCATGTTAACCAGTTTGCCGCCGAACACTTCTGCGATGGCTTGAAATCCTAGGCAGATTCCCAGAATGCTTTTTGAGAGAGAAAATTTTTTTACTATTTCGCCCATTATTGGATTATCGTAAGGAATGCCGGGACCCGGGCTGAAAATAATTTTATCATACTCTTTAACAGTGTTAATGCCTAATTGATCGCTTTTCTTCACATGGTATTTACAAAGACCTGATTGCTCAATTATCTGAACAAGGTTGAATGTAAATGAATCATAATTATCTACAACCAATAATTTTAGCATAGATCATTTCCGTTGAACAAGGAGTATTGCTTAAATTATAACCGGTAAAGGAAAGATTTCATGAATAAAAGCGATGCAATTTATAAAATAAACCGGCTTGCACTCAAGAAGATTCCATTTTTGTTTGTTATCGATTTTGATATGAAAGACTCAATG
Source organism: Bacteroidota bacterium (assembly GCA_040755055.1). GTDB lineage: Bacteria > Bacteroidota > Ignavibacteria > Ignavibacteriales > Melioribacteraceae > DYJK01. Next base: position 96,466 of record JBFMBS010000011.1, on the reverse strand, counting down.
GTGCTAACTCACGAGGAGACTGAAAGCGAGGGGATTAAATATAACTTTACCGGTAAAACCGAGATACCTTTCCGCGATGAGGCAGCAAAAAAAATTCTATTTAAAAAACATCCGGTTAGCTACGAAAAGTATCTTTTATCGTTTAATAAGATAATTACCAATATAAACAACGGGAACACATATCTTCTTAATTTAACTTTGGCAACCCGGATAGAAACAAATTTAACATTAGAAGAAATTTATAATTTAAGCAGAGCCAAATATAAACTGTTGATACCCGGTAAGTTTGTGGTGTTTTCTCCAGAAACTTTTGTGCGGATTAAAAAAGGGAAAATTTATTCTTACCCGATGAAAGGAACCATAGATGCTGCGATAGAAAATGCGGAAGAAAAAATTTTGAACGATCAAAAAGAATTTTCCGAACACACGACAATCGTTGATTTGATTCGCAATGATTTGAGTATGGTAGCAAGGAATGTATCGGTTGAAAAATTCCGGTACATAGACGAAATAAGCACGAACGAGAAAAAGTTGCTGCAAGTAAGTTCAGTTATAAGCGGAGAGCTTCCGCACAATTATTTAAACGAGTTGGGAGAGCTAATTTTTGCGCTACTTCCGGCCGGATCGGTGACCGGCGCGCCAAAAAAGAAAACTATCCAGATAATCAAAGAAACCGAAGGTTATGAGAGAGGATATTACACCGGCGTTTGTGGTTATTTTGACGGAGAAAATTTAGAAAGTGCTGTCATGATCCGTTTCATTGAAAACATTGACGGAACCCTTTATTATAAGAGCGGAGGCGGAATTACTTTTCAGAGCGATCCCCAATTAGAATATCAAGAACTAATCGATAAAGTGTATGTCCCTATTATTTGAAACAATAAAACTATACAACGGAAAATTGTGCAACCTTTTTTTTCATAATGAAAGAATGAATAGGGCTAGAAAAGAGTTATTTGGCGCAGCAAGTAAAGTAGATCTTGAGGAAATTTTGCAAATTCCCGAAGAAAATAAAATCGGGCTTTACAAATGCAGAGTTATCTACGATAAAGTGGTAAGAAAAATTGAGTGGATAGAATATGTTCAAAGGAAAATTGACTGTGTTAAGGTGGTAAAAAGTAACGAAATTGACTATTCATATAAATACGAGAAGAGAGAAATTTTTGATTCTCTTAAAAAGAAGGTTAACTGTCGGGCGAGCGAAGAAATTTTAATCGTTAAAAACGGATTTGTTACGGATACATCCTACACAAATATTGTGCTTTTTGACGGCATAGATTGGATTACGCCGAGCAATCCCTTGTTAAACGGAACGCAAAGGGAAAAGTTGATAGTAGAAAGAATTATCAAGGAGAAACCGGTTAGAATAGAAGATCTAGTAAAATATGAATCTTTCAAAATGATCAACGCAATGCTCGAATTTGAAGACGCACCCACTCTATCAATTCAATTAATTCTGTAACGAATACAAAGAGAATTTAAATTTATTTTTTTAATAATTTAATAAAGCAATTTTCATTTTTTCAATTGGGGATTCAATGAAACACTTACCTTTTTTCTTTTTCATTTTTAGCATTTATCTTACAGCACAAACCAACAACGACAGTTCCGGATATTATTACAACAAAAGTGCAGCGGCATACCGACAAAAAGATTATCCGGAATTTTTAAGCCACACACAGAAAGCTATTTCATATGATAAAGACAATATTTCACTTCGCTATAATCTTGCATGCGCTTATGCACTAAATAATAATTCAACCGGCGCTGTAGAAATTTTAGCCGCAATGGTTAAAGATAAATTGGAATTGGCTTTCAATGCCGAAACAGATGCCGACTTTAGCAGCATAAGGGAAACAGAAGAATTCAAACAGCTTTTGGAGAAGATTAAAGAAGCAAAAATACCGGTAGTGAACAGTACAACAGCATTCACGATCAACGAAAAAGATTTAATACCGGAAGGAATTGCGTATGACCCGGTGAAAAAGGTTTTTTACCTGAGCAGTCTTTATAAATACAAGATTCTTAAAATTGATTTTGATGGGAATGTAAGTGAGTTTAAAAAAGAACGCGAAGACGGACTTGTTCCAACGCTCGGGATGCGAACTGACGCAAAACGTAGAATCCTTTGGGTTGTAAGCAGTAGCAGTGCACCGCGAGAAAATCTTCCCGAAGAGGTAGTGGGAACTTCCGGGTTATTTAAATATGATTTAACATCCGGCAGATTGGTAAAAAAATATATGCTGCCGCAAAACGAAAAACATTTTTTGAATGATATTACCGTAGCACCGAATGGAGATGTTTATGCAACGGATAGCCATGTACCGGCTGTTTATCTCGTAAAATATGATAAAGATGAAATAGAAAAATTTGTTGATCTCGCCGGTGAAATATATCCTAATGGAATTGATATTACTCCCGATGGAAGTAAATTGTTCGTAGCTACGAATAATATTTTAATTATCGATACAAAAACCAGAAAAATTCAAACGCTTAAGCATCCAAAGAATATTATGCTTTCCGCCGACGGACTTTATCTCTATAAGAATTCTTTAATAGCCGTGCAGAATGTTTTCTACAACCGAATCGCACAATTTTTTTTGAATGACACTTTTGAGGAAGTGATCGATTACAAAATTCTTGAATCATATAATCCTATTTTTAATATCCCGACCACGGGGGCAATTGCGAAAGACAATTTCTATTTTATAGCAAACAGTCAGCTCGGAAGTTTTGATGCCGGCGGAAAAATCTTCCCGACAGAAAAACTGAACCCCGTTAAAATTTTAAAATTAAGTTTGCGCTAGTAAAGGATACTCGCACACAGTTAATTCAATTACCCGGATTTTTCAATGCTATACAGATGTGTCGGGGTTTGTTTGCCGCGTAAGGTTACTTCGCCAATTTCCAATGCTTTATATGTTGGCGACAAATGTAATTTTGCAATGATGTCCTCGGAGGTCAGAATTTTAACATTGTAATCGTTACACTTTGATTGTATGCGCGAAGTTGTATTGAGCACGTCTCCGCTGAATACAATTTCTTTTTTTATGACACCAACCTCGCCAACGATAGCTTTGCCTATGTGAAGCCCGGCTTTGAATTCCGGCACGATGCCGTACTTAGATAAATAATTCGATCGAAGTTGATGGATTTCAAATTCGATATCGAAGAAACAGTTGATGCAGTTATTATTATGTATCCCGTTGCCGATCTTCCATGAAACAACAACTTCATCACCGATGTATTGGTAGATTTCTCCTCGTGAGAAAATGATAGGGTCGGTTATATCGTTGAAATAATCATTGATGAACTCAAAATACTTTTCGTGTCCCAGGGACTCGGCGATAGTAGTAGATGATTTAAGATCGAGGAACATGAAAACTCTTTCTTCTTCTTTCGGGTGATGATATTTGCCGCGCACATAATCGAGCAGCACTCCTTGTCCAAACTTGTCTGAGACTTGAAGAACAAAATTGGTGATAACAATTACCACTCCCCATCCGGAGATCTGTACCCAAAACGAATGGCTGAATAGATGTTTGGTAACTTTACCAACAACGATGCTATCCCAAAAAAATTTTCCGGTGAAGAAAGAATGATAAAAGAAAGTGCCAATGGTAATTAGCAAAAACATGCTTATCGTGTAAAACAAACTTTTTATTAAGATTATTGAGCCAAGCGAACGTTTTCTCAAACGGTCACGTAGGTAGAAAACTTCTATCGAGCCGATGATAGCCGCGCCAACAATAGCGGTTATAATGGTTGTTATCAATTGTTCCGCAAAGTTGTACTCAATATTGTAATTAATGTTGAGCGGTATTGAGAAGTGGATTATTCCGAAATACTCTGAAAAAACAAAAAACGAACCGGCAATCACCCACCCTAAAACAATAAAACCGATTTTAGGCAAAGCAAATTTTATTTTGTAGTGATTTATCATAAGAATGTTTTTTTGTGATGTTATTTAAACCGTGATTAATAAAGTTGATTCAAGAAATAATCTCTCATTTTTTTAACATAGCTGCGGACAAGTTCAAAAGTTTCTTTGTCAAGCAAGTGCTGTTTTGCGTAATCTATAATGGGCCTCACGGATTCAATTTTTCTGCTGAATCGTTCCATCCAGTCGAAGCGTGGAAAAACCCATAAATGGAAATTGTGCTTTGAATCCTCATTCTGAAAAAAATATACATCTCGAATGTTTAATATTTCTTTCATTCCCCTTCGCAACTGCCGGGTAAGCAGAATATATTCAATAGCCTCTTCCTCTGTAAACTCATCAATTGTGCGAATAGTTCGTTTTGGTGCAATAATAAAAAACCCGGGTATTGGTACTTCCCAGTCGTGATGAATATTAAAATGTTTCGATTCAAATACTAGTTCATCGGGAAAAAGTTTATTCATGAGAACTTTCTAGTTTCAAATTAATTATTTTGAATAGATGGCGGAGTCGTTATTTTTTCATGTACTTCCAATTTCTCGGCTTTCCTTCGGACAACCACTCTATTGCAGTTGTAATTCTTTTACTGCGCGTTTCTTCTGTTTTAGCTTCTGTGATCCATTCTATGTATTCGCGTTTATGTGAGGGGCTGAAATTTTCAAAAACTTTTAAAGCCGCTTTATTTTTCTTTAACACCTTTCTGAAATCATCAGGCGTAACTATTTCCTTCCTCTCCTTTGCAATTTGTTTTATCGGCAATTTTATATTGTTGTCGTTTAGCTGTTTCGCCTCTTTTATGTAAGATAGAAGAACTTTGTCCGAAGGCAGATCTTTTAGCGAAGTTATTCTACCTAAATGACCCATCGCAGATTCTGATTTTGCATTCGCCATCAACTTCTTGTCTTTCATTAACGAGGCTTTCCAAAACCCGAAAACGCAATGCTGCTTGAATGAAGCCATCCAGCACATCATTCCTTTGTAATCAAAATAAGGCATTCCCCATTTAATGGTTTCTTCTACTTCGGGACAAACCTTGTGAGCGAGTTCTCTTAAATGTTCGAGTATCGGTACGGCAAATTCTTTAGACCGGGCTATGTACGCATCTACACGAGGATCTTTTGTGCCCACTGCAAATTCCTTTAACAATTATGTAATTTTAAGATAGGTATCATTATTTTAACTATCAATAAAAGTTTTTGTTATGAAAACGAGAGTACAAGAAACAAAGGGTAAAAAGGTAAAGACAATAACTACCGAGGAGATATTCAAGAATAAAGGATTCCTAGGAAAAAAAGGTGGTTTGTTAAAAACACTTATGCAAGAAAAGAAGATTGAAAGACTAAGATAGTACATTAGCCTAAACGTTAAATCAAAAGTCCTGAAGTGAAAACAAAAAATATTTTTAATGAAGCGCCCAAAGGGGAAATAATTCTTTACAAATCTCCCGGGGGCGGTTTAGCGTTTGATGTAAAGTTGGAAGAAGAAACTGTTTGGCTGACACAAGCTCAAATGGTTAGATTGTTTGAAAATACTAAACAAAATATCAGCCTACATTTAAATAATATCTTTAATGAAGGAGAGTTGTTAAAAAATTCAGTTGTCAAGAAATACTTGACAACTGCCGCCGACGGAAAGCGCTATAAGACAAAATATTATAACCTTGACGTAATTATTTCTGTCGGGTATCGTGTTAAATCGAAGCGTGGTACTCAGTTCCGCATCTGGGCAAATTAATAAATAAGTATTAAAATAGTTTACCCTCTCCTTTGGAGAGGGTAGGGAGAGGCAAAAATAGTATTGCGCTTTAAACTCTACATAGAATATGAAGGCACGCGTTACAGCGGCTGGCAGATGCAAAAGAACAGCAAATCAATCCAGGGTAAATTGTACGAAGCTGCAGAAAAAATATTCAAGAACGAACGAATAGAAATTTACGGTTCAGGCAGAACCGATGCCGGTGTTCACGCTCTTTGCCAGGTAGCGCATCTTGATGTGAAAACAATGCTCGCACCGGAAATTATCCGTATGAAATTTAATGATGAACTTCCGGCAGACATAAATATTCTTGAGGTAGAAAAAGTGCATCCAAAATTTCATGCAAGACACCATGCGGTAAGCAGAAGTTACATATATCAAATATCCCGGAGAAGAACAGCCTTTGCAAAACCGTTTGTTTGGTGGATAAAAGACGAATTGAGTTTTGAGAAGATGAACAGAGCATCAAAACTTTTTATTGGAATGCATGATTTCTCTTCTTTCTCCGACAAAGACAATGAAGAAAAATCCACCAAGGTTTTAATAGAAGATGTTCAGATGAAAGAAGAAGGAAGTTTAATACTTATACAAATTGTCGGGTCACATTTTTTGTGGAAACAAGTGCGTAGAATAGTTGGCGTGCTGGCGGAAATAGGAAGAGGAAAGTTAACCGAAAAAGATTTGAAATATTTTCTTGAACATGATTCGCCGACACCGGCAAAATATACGGCTCCGCCTTCGGGACTATTTTTAGAAAATGTTATTTATGAGGGTGAAAGATCGAGCAAAGATTTCATGGGAATGATTAAAGTAGGCTCATTTAGAAAAATTAGATAAATCATTTTTGAATTATATACCACTGACTTCCCAACCGGCAGTTTACAACTCCTTAACAAAACAACGTCTTCGTTTGTGCTGCCTTTTTTCGAAAAAGCGCCACTGTGCCTGAACTTTCGAATTCGTTTCTAATTCCGGATTTGATTCGACTTTTGTTACGTTGTATTTCTTGAAAATTTTATTTGTCTCACACATCAAAATGGCATTTACACCCTTATCCTGGTAATCGGGGCGAACACCGGTAAGATAAAGATCAGCGCGGCGGTTGTCTTTCATAGCTTTTAGTATGTGAAGAACTCCGAAAGGAAATAATCTTCCTTTACATTTTTGGAATGCCTCCGAAAGGGAGGGCATTGTAATACCAAAAGCAATAACTTTATTGTTTTCATCAACTACTACCGGAACATAATCCGGTTTTATAAAACCAAAATACTGTTTAACGTAAAGATCAATTTGCTTTTGTGTAAGCTGAACAAAACCATAAATATCCGAGTAAGCCATATTTAGTACATCGAAAATCTGGTAAGCATACGGAAGCAGTTCTTTTGGTTTTTTAACATTGAGAGTTCTTAAATGATAACGCTCCCTTACTGCATCTGCAATGCGTCCAATTTTTTCCGGGACGTCTTGACCCGGAACAAGCTCATATTCCAGCCAATCAATATCTTTTGTATAACCGAGTTTTTCGATATGTGCCGGGTAATATGAATAATTATAAATTGTTGCGATGGTGCCAAGCTCTTCAAATCCTTCTATTAGCATACCTTCCGGATCCATATCGGTAAATCCTAATGGTCCGTGTATGGATTGAGCACCCTTTTCTTTTGCCCAATTTTCAGCAGTTCCGATCAATTCAGCCGATACGTCTTCGTCATCGGTAAATTCTAGATAGCCAAATCGTGCAAAATTTTTTCCAACTTTTTCATTAAAGCGTTTGTTAATAATACCGGCGATTCTTCCAACAATATTTCCGTTTTTATATGCGAGCCAGTAAGATGCTTCGCAGAAATCGAAAGCCGGATTTTTATCTTTACATAAGTTTCTCTTCTCATCCATTATCAAAGGTGGAATCCAGTATTTATTGCCGGCGTAATGTTTAAGAGGAAATTTGATGAATTTCATCAGCTCCTGGTTTGTTTTAACTTCTTTGATAACAACACTCATTGTTAACCCCGGCACTTTGCAATAGTTATTTACTAATGGGATGAGAAAGTATTGAAATCATCCTCTGCAAAGATATCTTTTTGCAAATCGATTATGAAAATTTATTTTGGATTTAATTGAGCTGATTTCGGATTTTCACTCCAATAATTTTAGAGGGTTTGCTGAATATAAAAACAGTTCATTTCTGGAAACCATTGCTTTCGGTTATTCTGTGGGGCGCTTCTTTTATAGCAACTAAAATTGCCTTAAAGGAACTGCAACCGCTGGTAATAATTTTGATAAGACAGCTGCTGGGTATATCATTGTTAGTTTTTATTGCACTTAAACAGAAGAGAAGTTTTAAAGTAAGTTTAAAAGACCAACTAGGAATATTGATACTTGCACTAATTGCTTCTATTCATTTAGGAATACAAGTAACCGGCTTGCAATTTACTACTGCTACAAATACCGGCTGGATAATCGGTATTACGCCGGTTTTTATGGGAATACTTGGTTTAATATTTTTTAAAGAGAGAATTTCACTTATTCAATCAATAGGAATTATTATTTCTTTTGTCGGGTTGCTGCTGCTGGTTAGCAAGGGAAACTTAATGACGATAGATTTTATTTCTAACAAGGGAGATTTTCTTGTACTGGGAAGCGCATTTACATGGAGTATCTATTCATTGGTCGGGAAAAAAGTAACGATTAATTATTCTCCGTTAATGACAATCTTGTTTCTATTTGTAACGATGTCAATTTTAATAGCACCGTTTACTATAAATGATACGAACATAAATGCAGTTTTAAATTTGTCTCTGGAAAGTTGGCTGGCAATATTTTTTCTGGGTTTTTTCTGTTCGGGCATTGCATATGTTTTATGGGCACAAGCTATGAATGAGATGAAAGCATCACAAGTCGGTGCGTTTTTATATATAGAACCGTTTGTTACAGTCTTTGCAGCGCGTTTTATTCTTAACGAGCAAATTACTTTGCTTACTATATTGAGCGGTTTGATAATAATAGGAGGAATAGTTTTAGTAAATAGAAAATAGATTTATAGTGTATAGTAAGAGGAATGAGAACAGACTGAAAATCTAATTATGCTTTTCGCAGTTCCAAGCTTTGTCATTTACAAATTTTCAGGGTTAATCTTATGAAGAATATTTTTATCATTGTTTTGTCTGTATTTATTATTACAACATGCGGAGGAAAAGAAGTGAAAAATCCAGCCGACATGGTTTTAACAAACGGTAACATATATACCTTGGATGACTCGATACCGCGTGCCGAAGCAATAGCGATAAAAGATGGAAAAATACTATCGTGCGGTACAAATGAAGAGATAAAAAACTTCGTTGACGATTCAACGGAAGTAATCGATCTCGATGGAAAATTTGTGATGCCCGGCTTCGTCGAAAGTCATGCACATTTTCTCGGGCTCGGAAACTTAAAACAGATTTTGGATTTACGCGACGCTAAAAACTGGGATGAAGTAATTACAATAGTTGCAAAAGCAGCCGAGAATTCGATGCCGGGACAATGGATCATCGGCAGAGGATGGCATCAAGAAAAATTTAATCCGGTACCGTTTCCCAATGTTGATGGATACCCGGTTCATACCGTCTTAAGTGGGGCAGTGCCCAATAACCCGGTAATGCTATCACACGCGAGCGGACATGCTATTTTTGCCAATGCTAAAGCAATGCAGCTTGCCGGAATAACCAAATCAACTCCCGATCCGGAAGGCGGAATAATTGTACGCGATTCGCTTGGCGAAGCAATAGGTGTCTTCACAGAGAATGCAGAAAATCTTATCAGAAAAATTTATGATGAATATTTATTGAAAAGATCACCTAAAAAAATACGGGCAGATTATGTCCGGCAAATTCAACTCGCTTCAGAAGAATGCTTGAAGAAAGGGATCACAACCTTTGTTGATGCCGGCGAAACATTTGAGATTATTGATCTGATGAAAGAACTTGCAGACTCAAATAAAATCCCGATTCGTTTATATGTAATGATTGGTGATTCCTTGCATTTGATGAAAGAAAAACATGAAAGTTATAAACTGATTGGCTATGGGAATAATCATTTAACAGTTCGTTCGATAAAACAATATGTTGACGGCGCACTCGGTTCCCGTGGTGCTTGGATGCTTGAACCATATAATGATTTGCCGGAACATTATGGGTCCAACGTTACTTCCTTAAGTGAACTTGAAGAGATATACAAACTGGCGGTGAATAATGGATTTCAAATCTGCACACACGCAATCGGTGATAGAGGCAACCGCGAAGTTTTAAATCTTTACGAAGAAATTTTTAACGGAAAGAAAAATCTGCGGTGGCGGATTGAACACGCGCAGCATTTATCCGCACAAGATATTCCAAGGTTTTCGAAACTTGGAGTTATTGCCGCTATGCAAGGAGTCCATTGTACAAGCGATGCGACATTTGTACCGGAACGAATTGGGAATGAACGTGCGGAAGAAGGCGCGTATGTTTGGAGAAAATTGATCGACAGCGGCGCAATTATTTGCAACGGAACCGATTCACCGGTTGAAGATGTTGACCCGGTAAAATGTTTTTACGCGTCGGTTACAAGAAAGCTTGCAGATGGAACGGAATTCTATTCTAATCAAAAGATGACGCGAGAAGAAGCGATTAAGTCATATACGATCAACGGTGCATATGCAGCATTCGAAGAAAATATAAAGGGAACAATTACGCCCGGTAAACTTGCCGACATTGTTGTACTCTCAAACGATTTGCTGAATTGTTCCGACGAAGATATTTTGCACACAAAAGTTTTGTACACAATAGTAGGCGGAAAAATTCTGTACAATACAAAGTAGCCGGCTATTTCTACATCATAAAAAGGAGAACACATTGAAAAAATTTCTTTCCCTCTCGCTGCTGATTTTAAATTTTACGCTGATTCAATCACAGAATAAAATTAGTGTTACAATTGACGACCTTCCTCTTTCGAGAATTCCTTATTATGAAAAGAATTATTATCAAGAAATAACCGACAAATTAATAGAGAATCTGAAGGACCAACACGCGCCGATAATCGGGTTTGTGAACGGATACAAACTTTATACAGATAGTACACTGGACGAATCAAAAGTTGAATTGTTAAGAAAATGGATAGATGCCGGATTCGATTTGGGCAATCACACCTTTGCACATAAGAGTGCCAACAAAATTCCGGTTGAAGAGTACAAACAAGATATTATTAACGGTGAGCAAGTGTTGAGAAAATTGCTTGAGACTTCGGGCAAACAGCTTAAATATTTTCGGCATCCGTATTTGCAAACCGGGCTGTCGCTAGAAGTGAAAGGGGAAATAAATGATTTTTTAAAAGAACATGGATATGAAATTGCACCGGTTACGATTGATAATTCAGAGTGGGCTTTTTCTTTTGCTTACGACAAGGCATTCAACCAGCATGATTTCACATTAATGAAAAAGATCGGCGAAGATTATATCAACTATATGCGTGATAAGCTAGAATACTGGCAAGAACAATCCAAAGCGTTGTTCGGTAGGAATATTTCTCACATATTATTAATTCACGCAAACCCGATGAATGCCGAGTATTATGATGAACTTTGTAACATGATTCGCGAAAAAAATTATGAGTTTGTTTCTCTTGATGAAGTGCTGAAAGACGAAGCATATCAATCCGAAGATAAATTTATTAAGAACAGCGGTATTTCGTGGATACACCGGTGGGCAATTACACAAGGGAAAGGAAAAGATTTTTTCGGCATCGAACCCGAAGCACCCAAATATATTTGGGATTTCACCGGCTTGAAATATGAATAATCTATAACCGAATAATGTTATTGCAATAATTTTCCAATTCTATCTAATCGAATAGAAGAAATTAATCCGGGAATATCATACCAGGGCAAATCGCTGTTCCATGAAAAATAGACTAACACCGGTTGGCCGATAACATTTCGTCGCGGAACAAATCCCCAATAGCGGCTATCAAGACTGTTATCGCGGTTGTCGCCCATCATAAAAAAATAATCATCGGTCACTTTGTAACTATTTGCTTCTTTACCGTCAATAATAATTTTATCGTTTACTATATCAACAACGTCTTTTCCGTATTCACGGTTAATAAAAGTTTCCCATTGACTAATATTTTTCGGGGTTAAATTAATTACGTCATTCTTTTTCGGAATTACCAAGGGACCGTAGTTATCCGAATTCCAACTTTTTCCTTTTGGGAAAATATTGTGTTCAACCAATTCTTCCGGGTAGCTCTGCAAACGCAGATATTGAATGTGAGCCGGTATATTAAATTCTTTTCCGTTTATATAAACCACGCGGTCAATTATTTCTATTGTGTCGCCGGGAACTCCGACGCACCTTTTTACGTAATTATCTATTGACCGGTTCTTGATTTCATCGCGGTTGCCGGGAAACTCAAAAACAACTATATCGTTCCTCTGCGGACCGCCCCATTTTAACAATTCAATATGAGGCAGTTCGATGTTTGTAAATGGAATATTCCGCGGAGTAGTTAAGTTATATGCAAGTTTGTTTATCAATGTGTAATCGCCGGTCAAAATTGTTTTTTCCATTGAAGGAGTCGGAACGCGCGAACCCTGAATGAAAGAAGAAGTGATAATAAAGAGTGTGAAAGCAGTTATAAAAAAACTTTTTATTGATTTTTTTGCTTCTGCTAATTTGAAATGTTTCATAAAATCCTCAACTTTACTTGTTGTTATAGTACGTTCAAAAACAAAAAGTTTCTAATGAAAACTCTTTTTGAGGAAATAATTAATATAGATAAGGCAATTGAACAAGAAATTGTTCTGCCCGACTATCAAAACAAAGTAAAAGTATTTATTAAAAGACTGGATTTAATTCATCCACACATTTCGGGCAACAAATGGTTTAAGCTGAAATACAATTTGCATACGGCATCGGAGAACGGTTACAATACTTTGTTAACGTTCGGCGGTACATACTCAAACCATATTTATGCAACGTCTGCAGCCGGAAAATTATTTGGTTTTAATACTATTGGAATTATACGCGGAGAAGAACATCTTCCATTAAACTCAACATTGCAATTTGCAGCAGACAATGGAATGCAACTTCATTATGTTACCCGAAGCGATTACAGAAAAAAGCACACAGAAGAATTCCAAAATAGTTTGAGAGAAAAATTTGGAAATGTTTACATCGTTCCCGAAGGCGGAACAAATCCACTTGCATTGAAAGGCGTTGCCGAAATCCCATCTTTGATTCAAGCGGAGCTTGATTACATCTGCGCAGCATGCGGCACAGCCGGAACTTTATCGGGTTTAATTGCCGGACTTGAAGGAAAGAAAAATCTCCTCGGATTTTCAGTTTTGAAAGGCGGAAATTTTCTGATCGATAGCGCAGAAAAACTTGTAGAAGAATACACACAAAAAAAATTTTCTAATTGGACAATCAACTTGAATTATCACTTCGGCGGCTATGCAAAAATTAACCGCACTTTAATCGAGTTCGTGAAAGAGTTTGAAAAACTAAACGGCATTCAACTCGATTACATTTACACCGGTAAAATGCTTTATGGAATTTTTGATTTACTGAAGTCGGGTTATTTCAAAAAGAATGAGAGAATAATTGCACTTCATACCGGCGGTTTACAAGGCAACGAGGGAATGATTAAACGATATCAAAGTATTATGAAGTTATCGGATTAGTTGACATCTCTTGCGATTAACGAGTTAGTATTTTATTATTCAACTGCAATTCTTAATAATAATTAACAGAACAATTTAATAATCGATCAACTTCCCAATGAAAGGTTTTACTCTTTTTACCGGGATACTATTAATAATATTTTTTTGTTTGAGCTGTTCTGATGATGTTGATCGAAGAGATCTCAATAATAATTTTTCCGGCAGTAAAATATGGTTCAAGCAAGCCGGTGTAGATCTCGGGCACAAAATAAAAATGATAAATGACAGCACCGGCGTTGCAATATCGCGCGGAAAGGGAGATAATGTAAAAGGGAAAGTTTATCAATTTAAAAAAGGGAAATGGATTCCAATCGATCAATTTGATTACTCCGATTATCCGCAGATAGCGATTCCGTCGGAAAATTTTTTCTATTATGTTACTCATTCAACTCATACTGGAGCGTACAAACCCCATCTTTATAAATATGCACACAATAAGATTTCCGAAATAGCATTGCCGAAAGTAATGTGGGATGAAATAGATTATTCGATGTGGAACGGATTTTCAGTTCTGCCAAGCGGCAAAGCCTGGATGGTCGGACAGCAAGGCAATATAATTCATTTCGATGGAATTAAATGGAGCGAGCAATTCAGTCCGGTAAAGAGAAAGGGGAACGAAAATTTTACAAGCGGCGACCTTCACGATATTCAAATGCTTTCGGATACATCCGGTTGGGCAGTTGGCAAACAAGGAGTTATTCTACGCTATACAAAAAACGGATGGAGAAAATTTAACTCTCCCACCAAAGATGAATTAAAAAGTGTTTCGATTATAAATGATACCTCCGGCTGGATTGTCGGCGATAGAGGTACAATTCTGAGATTCAAAAATAATGAGTGGAAAAAATATACTTCCAATATTAGAGTTACTCTCAACTCGGTTAAAGCGCTTGACGACAAACATGCATGGGCCGTTGGGGGAAAATCAACCCTTATTAGTTTTGATAACGGCAAGTGGTTGGAAAATAATAATATCAAAACCTACGAAGATTTATTCAATGACATTGCAGTTGTTAAAGACCGAAACGGCGACTATAAAATTTGGATAATCGGTGATAATGGAATTTACACAAACTCGCAGAACCTGAAATTTTCCTTTACCGATATTACATCTCAAGCATCTCTTCGCAAAGAAGGAAGAATTGCACTCTTCCAAGATTTGAATAATGATTCTTATCCCGAAGCAGCAATTCTTTTGGAGGGCGGTCACACAATTTTACATGAGAATGTTGAAGGAAAATTTTTTAGAGAAATTTCAAGAGATACTACAGCCAACAATGTACAAACCGCAGCACTTGGCGATTTAAATAACGACGGCGAGAATGATATCATAGAAATTGACGATGATACAAATTACCGGCTGATGTTTGGCAAAGGAGATTTTAAATACCGCGATGTAGAACCGGCAGAGCATCTTAAGCTGAATTTTATGCAGACAGATTTATATCTCGCGGCAATTCAACAAGCAGATTTTGATAACGACGGCAATCTCGATCTTTATGTTTCTAATTATAATTACGAAGACATGCTGTTTAAAAACGACGGCACCGGCAGATTCATAAATGTCTTTCATGATTCGGGGATAAAAAAATTGTTGGACCACCGTTCTTACGGCGTTACACTAAACGATTACGACATGAATGGATTGGTTGATGTTTTAATTTCATATAAAGTACCGGAAAAAAATCAGCATCTATTTATGTTTCTTAACAAAGGCAATTTTAGATTCACGGAAAAAACGGACAGTAATTTTACAACAAGAATTGCCCCGAGTACATACGCGGCGATATCAAATGATTTTAATAATGACGGACTGCCGGATATCGTTGTTTTTAATACCGGAGAGAAACTAAAATTTCTGGTTAACAAAGGTGACGCGAACTTTGTTGATGTTGCCGGCGAAGTGGGATTCACGGAAAAATTCAACCACCCTGAACCATCAAACGGTTTAATGAATTGTGCGGATGTTAACAACGACGGCTGGCTCGATCTTTTTATCGGCTCGAAACTTTTTTTGAACTCGCCCGAATTTAGATTTTCCGAAATAGGAAATCAAACCGGCGTTGATTTTCTCGGCAACCCTTCTTTTGTAGATTTTGATAATGACGGCGATGTGGATTTATTTATCGGCAGTTCGAGAACAGCACTTGGAAGCGGTGATCGAGCGGTTCTGTATCGTAATAATTTGGTTCATAAAAATTATCTTAAAGTTACTCTCGCACCCGATCTCAGCAATAGGAACGGCATCGGCACCAAAATGTTTTTGGAAGGTTATGATAAAAAAGGAAAACTTTGTTACAGAACAGTCCGGCAAGTAGGGTTGGGTGGCAGTGCGGCACTACAGCAAAATTTTCCACGCGAACATTTCGGAATTAATCCTGGTTGGAAATATAATTTGCTCGTAGTTTTTCCATCCGGCATCAAAAAGAAAATATACAATGTTGAGAGTTATAAAGAACTTACCGTTACCGAATCGTCATTTCTAAATCATTCGTTGATATTGATCGGTAAATCATTAAAAAGAACTTTGCTGCTGATAAATCCGGCGGAAGAGCTGATAAAATTTGTTGTGATGTTCTTTGTTTTTATTGCACTCTACTTGTTTGGCATACGAACAAAGGCAAAAAAAATTGTAAAGCAATGGTATCCGGCAGTTGGATTTATTTTACTTTATTTAGTTCTTACCCATCTATCAATAAACGAAAAATTTTTCGAATCGTTTCTTTTTTCAATTGGAGTTACCGGTTCTACCGCACTTGGCTTTATTTTTATCGCGGCGAATTATATTGAGAAGAAAGAGAGCAAGTATATTTCTCATTATAAGCTGACCGGGATAATCGGCGTTGGTGGAATGGGGAAAGTTTTCAAAGCAATTGATACGCAGAACGGTACGACGGTTGCTTTAAAAATTTTAAATCCGCACTTGCTGAGGGAAGAAGAAAATAAAAAACGTCTCGCATCGGAAGGACGGCTTCTTTCATCGCTGAATCACGACAGCATTATAAAAGTTTATGAGTTTGGTGAAACACAAAAACATACTTTTATAGCAATGGAATATTTAAGCGGGGGTACACTTGATGAATTTATCGAAAAGAATTTTCCGCTCGATGAAAAAAAATTTTTGGAAACTGCTGAACAAATTTGTGAAGGTCTATCTGTTATTCATTCAAACAATATTGTTCATAGAGATTTGAAATCGCAAAACATCATGTTTGATAAAGACGGGAAAATCAAGATTATGGATTTCGGCTTATCGAAATCACCGCTTGTAACAACGATGACTTCGCTTGGAACAATTGTTGGAACGCTTGGATACGTTGCGCCGGAACAGATAACCAACATGCACGTAGATCATAGAACGGATATTTTTTCTCTCGGAGTTATTTTCTATCAAATGATTTGCGGAAGACTCCCGTTCAAAGGAGAAAATGAGATGGCGCTGATTCATTCAATTTTTAATACGATACCGGAAAAACCCTCGGCGTTTAATCCGGCATTTATTTTGTATGATGAAATTGTGTTGAAATGTTTATCCAAGAATCCGGAAGAAAGATTTTCTTCTGCCGATGAAATTTTTAATACTCTAAAAAATTTAGAAAAAAAATAAGATGGAAATATGGATATAAAATCAAAACGCCAATATGTAAACAAACTACTTGCGGATTTTGTAAGCAGTTCTTCAGAAAGTTTTATGAATCTATCGGCGCAGTTAAAATCAAACCCCGAGCAAGTGAAAATACTCGACAAAATATTTTCTAAAATTATTGATCACAACAAAATGCTGGGAAGCGAGTTTGCTTCTTTAATCGAAGAGCTTGAAAAATCGGACAGAGAAAAAGAAAGAATTAACGAAGAGAAAAAACGGCTGGAAAAATTATACGCATCCGGAATTCTGTTTCAATCCGAAACCGACATGAAAAGTTTGATGGAAAAAGCAATCGATACTGTTGTGAACGAACTCGATGCAGACGAGGGTTTTATAGTTTTATTGAATGATAAAATGGAAGTGGAAAGGATAGTAGCTAAAAATATGGACCCGGTTAAAGATCCGACAGCAAAAGAATTAAGCAGCACAATCCTTAATGAGACTATTAAAAAAATCAAACCGCTGAAGGTGGATGACATTAAAAGCGATGAAGAATATTCCAAACATTCGAGCATCATATCGCTTGGATTAACTGCGGCTATAAGTGTACCTCTAATTTTAAATGGAAATATAATCGGTGTTGTTTCTATCGATAGAAGAAATAAAGAAGCGGCATTTAAAGAATCCGATCTTGCTTTTCTAATTTCATTTGCCAAACAGATAACACGCGGAATACAAGTTTCAAATGAGATAACAAACCTCGAAGAAAAATTAGAAGAGAGACCGAAACAAGAATTTCAAAAACTTCGAGAGCTGTTTAAATCGGAAAACATAATCGGTTCAAGCAAGAAAGTTTTTAATATATTAAAACTTGCACATCAAGTGGCGGCAAGCGATGCGTCTATATTGATATTGGGGGAAAACGGTACCGGCAAAGATGTTTTGGCAAAAGCAATTCATGAAAATAGTTTGAGAAAGCAGAAACCTTTTGTTGCTGTTAATTGCAGCGCCATTCCATCCGATCTTTTGGAATCCGAACTCTTCGGTTATGAAAGCGGCGCTTTTACCGGTGCAGTTAAAAGCAAGCCGGGTAAATTGGAAACAGCGGACGGCGGAACAGTATTTCTTGATGAGATTGGCGAGATGAGTATTAATCTGCAAGCAAAACTTTTACGAGTGATTCAAACAAAAGAGATTGAGCGCCTCGGTTCAATTGATTCCAAAAAAATTGATGTAAGATTTATTGCCGCAACAAACCGCGATATCTCAAAAATGATTTCCGGCAAAACTTTTAGAGAGGATCTCTATTACCGTTTAAAAGTGATTGAAATAAAAATACCACCGTTAAGCGATAGAAGGGAAGATATTGAAGAACTTGTTAATCATTTTATTAAGAAATTCACAAACGACGGCAAGCCGAGAACAATTACAAATGAAGCTTTGCAAATACTGGAGAATTATAATTGGCCCGGCAACATACGCGAATTGGAAAATGTTATTCATCGCTCGATCATTCTCGGCAAGACGGATGTTATTACAATAGAAGATTTACCCGGAGAAATAGTTGAACGCGGCGAAGAAGAAATTATTGAAAACGGCTTAACTCTTTCGGAAGCAGAAGATAAGTTCAGAAGAATTTATTTAACAAGAATAATCCGATCAGCCGGCTCGAAATCCGAAGCGGCTAAGATTTTAGGAATTAACCGGAGCCATTTACATAAACTGCTGACTCAATTAGAATTATCAATCTAAGCACACCTCAGATGTTGCATTTATGCAACTACCTTTTGTTGGATCTGTTGCCTTGACGCAACAATCAAAAACATACGCACGCCAATAAGCAGTTGTTTCACCCACAAAATTAGACGGCACGTCTTTTGAAATCGGTATGAAGTAACTAAGAAAAAATTCATGCTTGAACAGATACTAATTATTGAATCGAATACAAACGAATTAAAAAAGCTGAGGGAAATTCTTAGCCGGCAAGGTTTCAGCATAATCACGGTTACCGATTCCGAATCGGCTATAAATATTACCAGCAAACTTTCTATAAAATATGTTATTGCCAGCACGGAAGTATTAGACATAAGAAAAGTATTGAAAAATAATTTTTGAAAAAACGAGGGAGATAGAAAATGAAAAAAACGCTACTGCTTGTTTCTATAATAACAATTTTGTTTTTGGTTGGCTGCAACAAAGAGGATTCTCCTACCGAAGCGAATAACAGCGGAGGTTCGAGCAATCAATCGGGGCAGCCGATGCCGAACTTTGATAACAGCGATAACAATGGTGTGCTCGCTACAATCAATTACGAAACAAACAATCCGATGCCGAATCTTCCTCCGATAAATATGAATCTTGCATTTGCAAGTCTTGGCAGCGGTGTTGATGCCGGGACAGTTTCGGTTAATAATAATTCGCTTGGCAAATTAACCGCAAGCGGAAAAACATATTACATTATTCCAAACCCGTCAAATCCATTTCAACAATTGGATATCAGTTTTAACAGTTCATCGCATAGCTGGAATGTTGCCGGCGGAAACGGAATACCGGCTTTATCCGGCACAGTTGTCAGTCCGAATAATTTTTCAATGACCGCTCCGGCAAACAATTCGTCTATTGCAAAAGCAAACGGAATGCAATTAACGTGGAGCGGAGGAACATCATCAAAAATTTTTGTTCAGGTTATCAGCAAAAACGATCCGAACAAAACAAAATATTACCAGGAATTGAGCGACAACGGAAGTTACACTTTTAGTGCAACCGATCTATCCGGCATTAGCGGTGAATGTTTGGTCTATGTTGTTAAGTATAATTACAACATCAGCAACAATGACGGAAAAAAATATTATATCATCTCTGAAGTGGTTAAGAACGCGGCAGTAACATTGAATTAATTTTTTTTGTGGGCAATGTTAAAATTATACAGCATTACAAATATAAACGAAGATCGAAGAGGTTAATATGAAATTAAAACTCAGTTTGTTAGTTCTGCTTTGTTTTGTGTCTCAACATGTCTGGGCACAGTGGGAGAAAACAGCAGATTATAATGTCGGCGCAACCGGAAAAATTGCCGCTCACGGCTCAACAGTTTTTTTATACGGTTATCAAGGTCAGCAGTTTGTTTACCGCACAACCGATAATGGAACAAGCTGGGCGGACATTGCAGATAAATTCCCGGACAAAGTTTACGAAATACACAGCCATGGCAGCGAACTTTTTGCAATAGTAGGAATAAATAATATCTATTCATCCGTGGATGATGGTGTTACGTGGACAAGTAAATCAAACATTGCTTTAGCAAACGGAGCCGTGATGTCTTTGGTTTCCAATGGCTCAGCGCTCTATGCGGTAACGAATAGAAATTCGGTATTTAAATCCAACGATAGCGGAAGCACATGGACTCAAATAGATATAAACTATTCAAGCGCTCAAGTGCTCGGTTTCGACTTTGCTGCAGTTGGTAATAAAATGGTTTTTTGTGCCGTGAATTTAGGTTCGTTTATTTCGGCAGATGGAGGTGCAAACTGGAGTTTGATTAATCCATCAATAATTATCGGATCGGTTCATGCATTCAATAATGAAATTTACGGCTCTACTTACGGAATGTATAAGCTTGTTTCAGACACAAGTTGGGCAAAAATACAAAGCGGTTTCCCCTCGGGTATAGGTTTAAGCGGAAGTACGAAGGGTACGATCTCTTTAGGAAACAAGCTCTTCACCTATTACTCGGATGTTGTCTCACTCAGTTCAAAAATCTTCACATCCGAAGATAATGGAAACAACTGGAGTGAGGTAGGAAATGATCTTCCTTCTGCAACAACTACGTCTTTGAATGATTTTATAGACGCAACGCCGCAGTATCTTTATTGTTATATCTACTCGATTTTTAGTGCCGGTGCAACCGGCGTGTATCGATATCCTTTGAGCATAACTTCGGTGGAAAATGAAGGCAATGAAATTCCGCTGGAGTTTTCTCTTTCACAAAATTATCCCAATCCTTTTAACCCAAGCACAACCATCAGCTACAAGCTGCTAGCAGCAAGCCATGTGTCTTTGAAAGTTTACGATATTCTCGGCAAAGAAGTAGTAACGCTTATAGATGAAGAACTACCCGGAGGAAACTATTATTACACTTGGGATGCAAGCGGAATTGCAAGCGGCGTTTACCTCTACAGACTAATTGCTGATAACTATTCAGCAACTAGGAAGCTCGTGTTAATGAAATAATTTCACAACTACTTGGCTTAATCAGCAATAATGGAACAAGATTTATTAATAAAAGGAAGTGCATCATGAAAAAAATATTACTGCTTCAACTACTTATAGTGTTTACCTCTGCTAATGCACAGATTTACGAAAATTGGGTTGCAAGATATACTAGCAATACCGGTGTAACCGGAACTGATTATGATGAAGCATTTGCTGTTGGCATAGATGAACAAGGGTATGTTTATGTTACGGGTTCAAGCTACGAGACCGTAGCGAACGGTTTGGATATAACTACAATTAAATATTCCCCTAATGGTACACAGGAATGGCTTCGCAGCTATAACGGACCCGCAAATAACCATGACAGAGCTTTGTATTTAAAGACGGATGTGCATGGAAATGTTTACGTTGCTGGTTACACCTCTTATGATTTTATTACTCTTAAATATAATTCTTCTGGCGACCTCTTGTGGGAAGCAATATTTAACGGTACCGGAAACAGCTTTGATGCCGTTAAAGCTATCGAAGTAGATAAACAGGGAAATGTTATTATCACAGGTCAAAGCACAACAACAGGCTCAAGCTTTGATGTCGTTACTATAAAATATAATTCATCAGGCGAGCAGCAATGGCTTTCAAGATATAACGGCACGGGCGGTTATGATGATTATCCGAACGCAATGGCTATTGATACATCGGGAAATATTTATATTGCCGGAGAAGTACGTGAAAAGGGAGGCTCACAAAAAGATTTTATTACTATAAAAATTAATTCTAACGGTGAGCAGCAGTGGGCTAAGGAGTACGGAACAGCTTCCATTGATGATATGGCAACAGGAATTGGTGTTGATAATAACGGAAATGTTTATGTAACGGGACAGGGATTAAATGCTCAGGGTGATTTTGTAACTATAAAGTATGACCCCTCCGGGAATCAACTTTGGCTTCAAAACTACAATGGCGCCGGCACTTATGAAGGGATTGCTTTCTTAAAGGTTGATAATAGTGGTAACGTATATATTTCAGGCAGAAGCACCGGGCCACAGAATGCACCCGACTATACAACTATCAAATATAATTCCGACGGTACTCAGCAATGGCTGACAAGGTATAATGGAACAGCCAACGATTTGGATGAAATAAATTCAATCGTGATGGATGAAGATGCAAACATATATTTAACTGGCGCAAGCAAAGGCAGCGGCTCTGCAGCAAGAGATTATGCTACTGTCAAATATAATTCAGATGGTGTAGAGCAATGGTCTATTAGATATGATGGCGGGTTTACTCACGATGAAGCTTATTCAGTTGCCGTAAATTCTAAAGGTGAAGCTGCCGTTTGCGGTTACAGTGTGGGTAACGGCACCGGGAGAGATTACGCTGTTGTAAAATACTCAGGATCGCTTACAGGAATTGAAGATAATGTTAGCTCTCCAACAACTTTTTACTTAGCACAAAATTATCCCAATCCTTTTAATCCAAGTACAACCATCAGCTATAAGCTACAAGCGGCAAGCTACGTGACATTAAGAGTTTATGATATTCTTGGAAGAGAAGTAGCAACATTAGTTGATGAATACAAACAAGCCGGTAATCATTCAGTTAAACTATCAACTAACAACTTACAACTATCATCAGGAATTTATTTTTACAAGCTCACAAGCGGTTCATTTGCGGAAACAAAGAAGATGATTCTAACAAAGTAGTAAACAAACATTTACAAACATAATAGGAGATAATTATTATGAAAAAGCTACTCGCAATATTTTTTACAATTTCTCTTTTTGTCTCTTCGTCAGTTTTTTCGCAAGGATTTACTTCAGACGGGAAATCATTGAATATCGGTGCCGGACTCGGCTTAGCCGGCTTGGCCGGTGATGCAACAATTCCTCCGGTAAGTGTAGGACTTCAATTTGGAATAACAGATAAAATTTCTGTCGGCGGTATTGTAGGATATGCCGGCTCATCTTATAAATTTGGTTTTCTATCAAGTTCATATGAATGGAAATACAGTTATATAATTGCCGGTGCAAGAGGAGAATATCATTTCATGGAACCGAGTAATAAACTTGATGCTTATGTCGGCGCAACACTTGGTTACAATATTGTGAGTGTAACGGAACCAAGCAATCTTCCGGCGTATGGAGTTGGATACTCTGCCGAAAACAGCGCATTACTTTATGGTTTTCATGCCGGTGCTCGTTATACTCTCGGAAACGGCTGGGGTGTTTTTGGAGAAGTTGGTTACGGAGTTGGTTATGTAACAGCGGGAGTCTTTTTTAGAATGTAGAAATACTCCGTTTCTCTAAAAACAGTACTTTCAAAACCGCACTCTTTTCGAAATACAAGATTGATTTAAAGGGCTTGCTTTACCAAGCCCTTTTTTATTATGTTCAACTCAACAGAAAATGAAAGGAATTAATAAATGCCGGCAAAAGAAGATTTTCCTTTGATATTTGAGCACTTAAAAAAAATTATGAAGAAGTATGAGAAAAAATTAAAAGTACAAGCCGATACAAAGGACAATTACTGCTTAATAGGACCATTCTCCGAAAGATTCAAAAAAGAACTTTGGTTCGGCGCGGTACAGATAAAGAAGAATTATGTCAGTTACCATCTTATGCCGGTTTACATGTATAGAGAAATTGCACTTGGTGTCCCCGTAGATTTGAAAAAGAGGATGCAAGGCAAATCGTGTTTTAATTTTAATAAATTTGATAAGGGATTATTCAAAGAGCTTGCAGAATTCACCGATGCATCATTTAAACTCTTTGTTAAAAGGGGTGATGATATTACGTTGACTTATAAGAACTAAATTTCTGCCGGGCTTGTTTGAATATTGTAGTGTTCAATTCAATTAGAAAATTATGAAGGGTAAACAATGAAAAAATATTTTTTTGCTGCATTAACACTCCTTTTTGTTTCCAGTACAAATGCACAGCTCGAGCTGCCGCGCTTGAGTCCGAAAGCAAACGTTATGCAAGTAATAGGTTATACAACTATAACAATTGAATATAGCCGTCCTTCGGTTCATGAGAGAAAAATCTGGGGCGGTCTCGTTCCTTACAATACCGTATGGCGTACGGGCGCAAACGAAGCAACGGTTATTCAATTTACTACTGATGTGACTTTAAATAGCAAAAAAGTACCGGCCGGGAGGTATTCTCTTTTTACTATACCAACAGAAAAAGACTGGACAGTTATTCTTAATAAAGTTGATAAACAATGGGGCGCTTTTAATTATAAAGAAGATCAAGATCTGTTGAGATTTGCAGTAACGCCGACTTCAACAAATTTTGTAGAAAGTATGCTCATTTGTTTTAGCGATATAACTGCAAACTCGGTTATTATTAATCTTAGCTGGGAGAAAATCAAAATATCTTTTAAGGCAGAAGCAGATGTGTTAAGTCAGGCTTACCTGAAGATTAAAGAGGGGATTGCCAATGCAAAGCCAGATGACTGGCAAGTATTTGCCGCAAGCGCAAACTTTGCCGCCGATAACAACATATATCTCGATGAAGCTTTAACATGGGCAGAGAGAGCAATCTCTATGGGTGAAAATTATTTCGCTTACTTTGTTAAGGCAAAACTTCTGAATAAAAAAGGTAACTATCTTGATGCTTTGAGATTTATAGAGAGAACACGTGAAGCCGGAAGCAAAGATAAAAATTACGAGTTCTTCGTAACGCAAGTTGACATACTGGAAAGGGAAGTTAAATCGAAGTTGTAATTGGAAATAAGTGCCAAAAGAAATAGAAAACAGATTACAAGATTTTTTATGATTTGATCAGTGTGAATCTATTTCATCAGCGTTATCCGAGGTACATCAGTTAGTTGTATGTTTTTCGATAATGAAAACAAAATTGAGATTCTTCTCCTGATATATCGGGAGAAGAATTATATATGAAAAAATTCGACATACCAGATCAATATAAAAGTTCGATAATCTCGCGTATCAAGGAATTGCGTAAGGCGGAGGATCCTCGCAAAAGAGATTTTAAACCTACACGCTTAGACTTTGGACCGATTGAGTTTTTAATTGCGCGCCATTTCGGTTTTTGTTACGGGGTAGAAAACGCGATCGAGATTGCGTACAAAACCATCGAAGAAAATCCCGGTAAAAGAATTTTTCTTTTAAGCGAGATGATCCACAATCCGCACGTTAATGAAGACTTACGCAGCCGCGGTATCGAATTTATAATGGATAATTACGGAAAACAGTTTATCGACTGGGACGATATAACATCAGATGACATTGTAATTATACCGGCATTTGGGACAACTATAGAGATTCAAAACTTACTTGCGGAAAAGAGAATTGATACGATTAAGTATAACACAACATGTCCGTTTGTTGAAAAAGTATGGAACCGGGCAGAGCAACTCGGCAAAAATAATTATACAATCATAATTCACGGTAAATCAAAACACGAAGAAACACGCGCAACGTTTTCTCGCTCCATTCAAAACGCTCCATCGGTAATAGTTAGAAACATTGATGAAACTAAGAATCTTGCAAAGATAATTTCCGGGGAAATTGAACCTTTGGACTTTTATAAACTATTTGCCGGTAAGTATTCAAAAGAATTTTTTGTCGAAAAAGATCTGCAAAGAATCGGTGTAGTAAATCAAACAACAATGCTTGCAAGCGAAACGGAAGCTATAGCCGGGTATTTAAGAAAAACCATGATAACAAAATTCGGCGAGCAAAATATAAAAGAGCATTTCGCCGACACGCGCGATACTTTGTGTTACGCTACAAATGATAATCAGTCGGCTACTATTGAGCTTTTGAATGAAGCGGCGGATTTGGCAATTGTTGTTGGAGGATATAACAGCTCAAACACATCGCACCTTGTCGAATTGCTTGAACGAAAGCACAAAACTTTCTTTATCTCCGAAGCTGGAAAAATCATTTCCGGGGAGCTAATTAATCACTACGACCTTCATTCTAAAAAAGAAATCGCAACGGAAAATTTCCTACCTCAAAAAGATAAAATAATCATCGCTGTTACAAGCGGCGCCTCTTGTCCCGACTCCATAGTAGATTCAGTTCTGAACAAACTTCTTTCGTTTTATCCGGATGTAAAAGAATTTGATTCTGTTCTTGAAGGAATAAAATAAATATGGGGTTATCCTAAATTGATATCAATCCGGACTTAATATCAGTGAGAGGCATCAATAAGTTTTTAATTAGCTGATAAAAAGTACCGGATTGATTTTTAGAACAACACTATACTCGCTGTTATAAAACTGTGAGAGGAGATTTAGTTTGCTGCGAGCGTTGATTTGCTGCTCAATCTTTCCGAAATCAACTTGAAATATTTATCGGGATTTTCTTTGTCGGTAATTTTGATATCGTTGAACAAATCATAGTAATTGAAATATAAGCTCGCCAATTGTGCTTTGTATCTTATAGACGGAGTATTACCTTCAACTGCAAGATCGTTCAATCTATCGATCAATTTATCGTAATCTTCCTCGGGATATCTTTCTTTAACTTGTAAGACGACAAATAAAGTTGATTCAACTATCGAGCTGTATTCACTTTTCAGACCATAGAGAGAATTAGTTGTAATCTGCCCGATCTGTACTTTTTCTGCTTTTGCGCCTTGCGCAAATAAATTTGCAGTTAAACTTAACATTAGTGCAAAAGCTAAACTCTTGGTTGATCTTAGTATTTTCATCTTCACTTTCCTTTCATTCTGTTTGATTGTGCATTTATTATTTCAAGCCGCGTGCCATTGGGATGAAATTCATTTAAATCGTTAATGTGTAAGCGGTTAATCGGTAAAGTAGATATTGTTGAATGCAAATAAGAGTGCCACAGAAATGCAGTGTAATAAAAGAGGAGAAGTCTTAATTTATTGTAAAATAAGATTTTGCGGAAAGACTGAAATTAATTTGCGAATTGCAGAAATGTGGCATCCCTTTTCAGTAACCTAAAATTTCTATTGCTGTTAAGGACGAATCCTTGATAGTGATATATCTTTATTATCTCTTACAATTCTTCCCGTCGAGGGGTGGTCCTCGACGACGGTTTGCAAAGAACTATGAATTATTTCTTTCTCGAAAGCCGGTTATTAAGTGCTCTTCTGCTTATGCCAAGTAACTCCGCTGCAATTGTTTGATTTCCATCCGCACGTTTTAGTGCTTCGTTTATCAGAGAATCTTCTGCTTCTTCTAATGTTGGCAGATGTTCGGAAAAGAAAATATTTTCTTCACCTTCTTCATTGATTCCGTTAGCATAATCTTTACTTCGGGATTTGGAAAATATTTTTTCTTTGATCGGTTCTAAAGACATAACACCGGACGTATGAACACTTACAGCATCAAATATAATTCCTTCGAGCTCGCGTATGTTACCCGGAAAATGATAATTTGAAAGCAGTGTGTACAATTCTTTTGGGGGGGTCGGTTTCTTTTTGTTCAATTGCCTGGATGCCTTTTCCAAAAAGTGATTTATCAAGAACGGAATATCATTTTTCCTTTCACGCAACGGCGGTATATGAATGTGGTGCGTCTGCAATCTGTAATAGAGATCTTTCCGGAAAGTGTTGCTTTCTTTCATAGTTTCAATATCTTTATTTGTTGCGCAGATAATTCTTACATCAGCCATCTTTGCAATATCCGAACCGAGCGGATAATATTTGCTGTCTTGAATCAAGCGGAGAAGTTTAACCTGAGATTCTATACTAAGATCACCAATCTCATCAAGAAATAGAGTTCCTTTTTCGGCTTGCTCAATCAAACCTTTCCGGTCTTGTTCTGCACCGGTATAAGCACCCTTCTTGTGTCCAAACAAAGTATCGGAAAACAGATTATCATCAACACCGGCGACATTTAAGGAAACAAGCTCGCCGGCTCTTTTGCTTGCTTTGTGTGTTGCTTTGGCAATCAATTCTTTGCCAACACCAGTTTCGCCGGTTATCAAGACGGGCAAAGGAGATTTTGCAATTGCCTCGATGTATTTAAACACCGCGCGCATCGAATTGCTTTTTGTGATAATCTCGTTGAAGATTTCCGGGTTCACGAGTTTATCTTTTAACAGATAATCTTTTAATCGTTTGTTTTCGTCTCTAATATCCCGCAGATCGAGACCGGCACGAATTGTGGTTACCAATCGTGTGTTATCGACCGGTTTTAAAATGTAATTGAATGCACCGGCTTTAATACACGCAACTGCGCTTTCAACATCGTTTACCGCTGTAATGATAACTACCGGAACATTCGGGTGAAGTTCAACTATCTGCGGAAGGAGATCGATACCGGAAATATAGGGCATATTAATATCGAGAAGTATAAGTGAAAAATCTTCTTTACTTAAAACAGTCAAAGTTTCTCTGCTGTCGTTTAATGTTCTGATATTATTTATTCCGTTAGTATTCAGTGCTGTTTCAGCACTGAATAGAAAATGCTGTTCATCGTCAACAAGAAGAATCGGCTGTTCGGGATAAATTGCCGCCCCCATATTAAACCTCGCTATTCTTATTTGCCGGAAGAATTATTGTGCACAAGGTACCTTTTCCTTTTTCACTTTTGAGCATAAGATCACCGCCGTGACTTTTTATAATGTTGTATGAAATATAAAGTCCAAGACCGGTACCGCCGGAATTTCTTTTAGTTGTGAAGAATGGATCAAAAATATATTTCAGATTCTCCTCGTTAATTCCGCTTCCCCCGTCTTTAACTTCGATGATAATTTTTTCAGTTTCCGGTCTGTAATCGATATTAACACATACTTTTTGATCTTTGTCCGTAAGCGACTGGCATGCGTTATTAATTAAGTTTATTAAAACTTGTTCAAGCTGTTGTGGGTTTCCTTTTACTGTTGGAATATTTTTTTGATATGTAAATGAGAAATGGTTTGTTGAGTTCTTAATTATGTTTCCGGCTATTAGTACGGCATTTTCAACAACGGATTTAACTTTAATATCATAATTCATTTCACCGCTATCGGCACGCGCAAAGTTTGTTAAGCTTCTTGTAATTTTCTGAATCCGCAGTGTACCATCAACAATACTGTTCAATGATTGGGTAATTTTGTCACGGGCATTACTATACGGCATCCCGCTTACGACAAAATCTCCGTGGGTGTTAAAATATTCTGTCAATATCGGCTGAATATCTCTCGAAACTTGTTGAAGGAATTGCGCATTAAGAAGAATAAAATTGTTCGGGTTGTTAATTTCGTGCGCTATACCGGAAACCATTGTACCAAGAGCAACCATTTTATCGGCTTGTATTAATTGTTTTTGTTTGAGTGTATTTTCTTCCTCTGCTTCTTTTAATTCCGTGATATCGCTTATCAAACCGTCGTAGTAGAGAAGATTTCCTTTTTCATCTTTTGAATGTACTATGCTGTTTTTTACCCACCGGATAGACCCATTGCGGTGAATAATTCTATGTTCAAGCGGCTTAACGTTGATTCCGGCAAGAGCTTTGCGTGCTTGTTCAAGAACCGCCGGTTTATCCTCTTCGTAAACCATTCGGTACCAGAGTTCGGTATCGGCTTCGTAATCTTCCGATGTATAACCGGTCACGGCGAAACAGCCGGGTCCGTGATAAGTCTCTACAGCTTTCCCGTTTTCAACTTTTACGGTGTAAATATAGTCCGTTAAAAACTTAATTAACCGTTCGTATCGTTCTTCGCCGGCATCTTTATGTTTTGTTTTCTTCATCTGATGTGTAATTAAAAAATGTAAAAAAGATTTTAAACTAAATCCGAGATAGAACTGTAATCGGGGTCAAATAATCTTCTGTAAGTTTTCATCGCATAAGAATCGGTCATGCCGGCAATGTAATCACAGATCAAGCGTGCGCGTGCCTTCTTGTTCTTTTCTTTTCGTATGATGTTATCGTTAAAATCGGGCAGCAGTTTTATGCTGTTCATATGATCAACATAATTTTCTTTGAGTACTTTGAACATACTTTCAATCATTTTATTTCCTTTGAATTCAACCTGGTGTAGCTGTGACGATTGGAATACCAGATCAACGGAAATTTTTTTGTAGAGCTTAGCACGTTTTAAAATACCGGGATCAATTACAAGAACATATTGATAACGGTTTGTTTTATCGTTGAGAAAAGTTTTTCTTGTTCTTAAACTGCAAGACCGCACAAAGGTACCGATAAGCGCGCCAAACTTCGGTTTGAATTTAGAAGTTTTAATCCATTCGATTATCTCATCAACAATACCGTTTTCAAATCCGTCTTTACAATTTTCTTCTTGCCAGCGGAGAAGCTTTGCAATGTTTATAAAGCCGCCGGAAATACTGTCAACCAAATCGTTTATTGCGTATGCAGTGTCATCCGCCCAATCCATTATTTGGCATTCGATACTTTGAAATTGATTAAACTTTTCCGGGTTGGAAAGTTCTTTCGGCAATTTTTTTGTACCGAGTACAAAATCGATAAGCTTTTGCTGTTCATTGTAAATAAAATGATTTTCGGGGCTATCGAACTTGGAATAAGCGGATTTGTATTTGAGAATACCGTCAAGGAACGCACGCGTAGGATTCATGCCGCGGTAATGATCATCCTGGCGGTAAAAGATCTCTGTAATTAGCCGGAGTGTTTGGGCATTGCCTTCAAAACCTCCGTGGCTCTTCATCAGTGCATTTAACGTTCTTTCTCCCGAATGCCCGAATGGGGGATGACCGAGATCGTGGGCAAGACAAATTGATTCCACCAAGTCCGGATCAACATAATAATTTTCATCAAGCCA
This sequence comes from Bacteroidota bacterium, assembly GCA_040755055.1. Classification (GTDB taxonomy): domain Bacteria; phylum Bacteroidota; class Ignavibacteria; order Ignavibacteriales; family Melioribacteraceae; genus DYJK01. The sequence goes on along the minus strand of JBFMBS010000011.1, from coordinate 65,508 downwards.
ATTTTTTTCTTTTGACAAAAGAAAGTTACAAATAGATCTCCCGATTTGGGCAACTTCGATTGAGTGAGTTAAACGAGTCCGGTAAAAATCATATTCGCCGGGCAAAAAGACTTGTGTTTTACCTTGAAGCCGCCTGAATTCCGACGAATGGATTATCCGGTCGCGGTCAATTTGAAACAACGAGCGGTAATCGTCATCTCGTTTGCTTTCTTTTAATCTTTCTAGATCAAAATCCGTATAAAATTTGTTTTTCATAATAATGATTATGATTTTTGCAAAAGACAGCATTAATTTAATAAATAATTGGGCAATAATTAGTTTGGCGCATAGTCATACACATAACCAAGAAATAAATTTTCAATCGGCAAAGGGACGGCTTTTCTTTACTATCATTCTGAATTTTATAATTACTATTGCTGAAATAATAGGAGGAATAGTTTCGGGCAGTCTTGCACTTCTTTCCGACGCACTACACAATTTCAGCGACGGGATCTCCGTAATTGTAAGTTATATTGCACTCAGACTCAGATCGCGCGATAATTCGTATAAACATACATTCGGATTGAAACGAGCTGAAATACTTGCAGCACTTATCAACTCTGCTGTTCTAATAGTTATCTGCTTCTATCTATTCTACGAAGCAGTTAACCGGTTTTTAGAGCCGCAAGAAATTGATGCCGGCGTTATGAGCATAGTTGCAGTAATTGGTCTTGTTGCTAATTTGGTTGGAATGCTTCTGCTGAAAAGGGATTCTGCCAAAAGCATGAACATCCGCTCGGCATATCTGCATCTTTTAGGTGACACTGTTTCCTCGGTAGCGGTGATAGCCGGAGGCGTTGCGATTGCATTGTGGAAGATAAATTGGATCGATCCTCTCCTCACAATTTTAATAGGTTTGTATATAATAAAAGAAAGCTACGCTATTCTTGAGGAAGCAATTCATGTTTTGATGGAAGGAGCGCCTCCTAATATTTCAATCGAAGAGATACAAAATGAAGTGGAAAAATTCGGCGAGGTAGATAATATACATCACATTCACATGTGGATGGTGGGTGATAATGATGTTCATCTTGAGGCACACATCAATATTAATGATATGAAAATCAGCGAAAGTGATTCGCTCCGCCGTAGAATCGAAGAAGCACTTCATCAGAGATTTGGAATTCATCACATCACGCTTCAGTTTGAATGCAATCAATGCCCCGATGTTGGTTTGCTTGGGAGACATAAGTAATTCAGAAAATTTTATTAAGATTTCTTTCTTCCCGGTTAAAATAATTTAACATACCATACATAGTTTACCATTGATTTCGAATTGTTAAGTTCAGATTTTCACACCCACACTTAAAAATAACTGGAGAAGATAATGGCAAATGTTATTAACTGGTTCGAAATTCCGGCAACGGATATAAATAGAGCGGTAAAATTTTATAAAGAAGTTCTTGGCGGGGAATTCCGTCAAATGGATATGATGGGCTTTAAAATGGCGCTCTTCCCGATGGAAGGCGATGGTGTTGGCGGCGCTCTCGTCGAAGGCGAATGGTATAAACCAACCCAGGACGGAGTGGTTGTTTATTTAAATGTAAGTCCAGACCTGAGTGTACCACTTGCAAGAGTTGAAGCTGCCGGCGGTAAAATTATAATGCCTAAAAAACAGATTACGGAAGAAATTGGTTACATGGCTTTATTCATAGATAGCGAAGGAAATAGAGTGGCATTTCATTCGAAAGACTAAAATAGTTTTGAATATAAACGTGTGAGCGATAAATATTTCTTAATGGGACTTTAAATACTTTTGAGATGAATCTCCTCGCCTCAAGCAGCGAGGAATTCAACCCTCGTCCGCCTCCGGTGAATTAAATAAATAAACTCCGTCTTTGGCGGTGGTTTATTTTTGTTCGCCTTTCAAGTTCAATTTTTGAACGTAACGAGTTTAATAGCCCCTGGAAATTTTTTATTTGATTAGTGTTTCTTTTAAATCTTTTGGTCGAAGTTCATCAATAATTTTTGCGTTAACCCAATAAATATCATTATTATCACCTCTATCGCTTACAAAGAAAAAATATTTCATATCTGGTGAAAACCCGCCAAACCAGTCGTTGCCTTTTGAATTAATCTTAGCACCCAAATTTTTCGGTTCCTCCCATGAACCATCGTTTTGTCTGAGACTGATCCAGAAATCACATCCCCCGAATCCGCCGGTTCTGAAGGATTCAAAGATCATATAACTTTCATCGGGAGCTACGTAAGAAGGCATTGGATTAGCGCCACTGAAGATCGCATCCAAGTTTTCCGGTTTTGTATATATTCCATTGACGAGCTTTGATCGATAGAGGTTACTTCCTCCAGTTGCCCCTTCACGCCAAGAACCAAAATACAATATTTCATCTCTTGTAAAAGTTGATCTTGCATCTTTGCCCGTGCTAATATTCGGTGCAAGCAATTGAGGCTCGGACCAATCGTTTCCTTTCCTTTTTACGAACCACATGTCGTGACCACCCGTTTTGCCGTTTTTTTCGACCGGTCTGCTTGATGTGAAATAAAGCGTTTTTCCATCCGATGAGAGGCTTGGACAGATATCGCGATATTTCGATTCGGAAAAAGAAATAACCTCTGGTTTTGTCCACTGATCGTTTTGCCTTTTCATATAATAGATCACACCAGTGTTTTGGTCATCAAAAACGACCGACCAGTAAACCTCTTTACTGTCTTGTGAAAATACCGGGGGACTGTGTTCCCAATACTTTGAAGATATAATTCCCGGCGCAAAAATCTCTGGTTCCATACCTGGCTTTTTCTGCCCAAGGTATTAGCCTTTCAGTAATGGAAAATCATTCGCTTTTGTTTCTTGAGCCAACAAATATACCGGCAGAAGAGAAAGAGTGATTAATAATTTCAAAAAATTTTTCATTTGATTAACTCCAGCTCATAATTTTGTTCATCGCACAAAGATTATCGCGAGCAATACATAAACAGTCATTGTTATTATGGCAAGACTAACAGCAAGCAACAATCTAAGACCGAGAATTTTCTTAAATCCTACTGAAAAAAGAATTGCTTCCCAAAACGCAAAAGATGAATGAGAAACAGCCATGACTGTTAGTTCACACGAATTAAGAGCAATCATTGTCCAATCCCATAACCATATAACCGGCATGGGGATGAGGAAACCAAAACCAATGATATTAAGAATCAGATCAAAGTCACTCGCCTTTTTAGTTAAACGAAGAGTAATGTGAACGATGGCGCTTCCTAGGAGCCAAACCGTAAATCCAAATGCCGGAAGAAAAAATATTTCTATCAAGTAGTAATTTTCCATTGATAAAAATGTTAGATAGGATGATTCAAAAGGTAAGCGGCCCAACAGATGTGAAGCTAGTATCGAAGTAAGCGATGTAACAACGAAGTGAATGAGCACCGCCCAAAATCCCCACATCGGGGCCGGCTTACTTTTTAAAATCTCAAAAGCTTTAGAAGGATTAATCAAACCAAGAAACCAAACTCGGATAAAATTCATACGATTCTCCATAAAGAAACGTTCAAGGTTTTAAACTTGCCCATGGCTTATCGTAATTGAAAATTTCCTCGGTTATCTTCCATTGCCCATCAATCTTTTTCCAAATTGCTACATACTTGCCCACATTCTCGATACGTCCTTTTGATGTTTTTATAGCAAGTCGTGAAGTACCCCGGTCGTATGCCAATTCTCCCGATGCAGCAACTTCAATTGTGTCTGGGGTAAATGTGGAAAAGAGGAATGTGGGGTCTTCAAAGATAGACTTGTTCATCTTGTAAATCTCATCATAGCCACGTAAAGCGGGTGCATCCGGTGGCATTTGAAAAACATTGGGAGCGTAATAACTCATGGATTTTTCGAGATCCTTTGCCCTCACAGCAGCATCATATTCACGGTCGAGCTGGCGAATTTTTTCTGCTTCAGCTTGTGTGTCAACCGTTGGTGTTTGGTTGCAGCCAATTAAAGTAATGAATACGCAAATTATCGGAACGATCCTTTGGATAAGTTCAATTGTTAAGTTGACGGACATTTGTTACTCCTATTATTAAAAGATAGACTTATAATTTCCAGTTTATTGAATAAATGAAGCGAGACTCTTTTGGATTTCGAATAAGTTCAACGACACCCGGCAGCCAGTCAAGCCAAAAGTGTGTAGCAATTACTTCGCCGAGATCATAACCATTTGCAGTGTATCGATATCCCAAGTATAGACCAGCCGCGGCACCTATTAAACCTCCCGAAACTCCATTGTTTGGAATATGCCATAAACCAAATAATACAGATGTAGTTATAAGAGCAATTGTTGGATCGAAACGTTCAGTTAACTCTGTTTGAACAACACCACGAAAAAACATCTCCTCACCGGAGGCAACCATTAGATATCTAAATGCATTTATGGCAGAGAGAAAAAGAGCAGCCCGGCTTGGTGAAAATGTTTTATTAAACATGGTAACTTCAGCCGCTGAAGAAAGCGGTTTATCACTTGATGAACTAAGATACGCAGCAACCCCAGTAATAACTATTGGAACGAATACCCACGGGTTGCTTAAATACTTTGGCTTAAATGGAGAAATTACAAGATCCGGAATACTTGAATTATAAAATTTCACTTTGTTATAAACTGCTCTTTCATTATGAAGTGTTTTATATGCATCAAAAAAGTCAATCATTCTAAAATAATAAGCAGTATGACGGATTAATTCTGCATAACTATGGTATGCATTAGATAGTTGACTCAAACCATTTCTTTGGGCATAAATTGATTTAGTTGATATATTGGGATAACGAGTGAAGTCAGCGGACTCAATTTTATTTCTCAGGTTATATTCTAGAAAAATAAGCGCCAGTTCTGAAGCAGAATAAAGAATACCGGATTTCCATTGTTTTTGAAGAAAGTGGCCCAAACCAAAATATGGAATAGGATATTGTGTTATAATCGAAGCTCCCTCTACAATGCAGCCGGCAGCAAGAAAAGCAGTAGATCGAGTTAATAACGAATCATTGTTTTTTAATACGGTGTCTTTGGCAAAGCTCTGAGCAATAATTTGGTTCGTAGCTAAGATCATGAACGGGAAGATTATATATTTAGTTTTCATCATAGTTGATCAATTCTATGTGAACAATCACCTTAGTCTTTCTCTAGCATTTTGGAAAAAAACGGAAGCATGTGCTCTTCGATTCGTTCACGCAATTTATCTTGATGCCTTCCATCAAATGATACAAGCTTGTGGGGAATCTCTGCTTCTTTCAGCAATTTTGAAAAATAGACGCACCCTTCGGGTATAAATGTGTACTCGTCATCAATTCCATAATCAATTGTGAACGATTTTAGTTTCAATAGATTTTTCTTATTCTCTTTTATTTTCTCGGCCAAATTTCCAAAGCCGTTCTCCCACTTTTTCCATATAGTAGAATCAATTACGATTTCTTTTCCTTTTCGATAAAAAGGGTAATCAATGTACGGTGCATTTTTAGAAGGGCTTGCAGAAAACGCGGCGCCGTATGCATAGGGGAATGCTCTTCCAAAGTCATAAGAAACAATATTGTTATGACTCATGAATGCATAAAATTTTATTAATGACTTTTCCTTATTGGCTGATTCGAATTCTTTCCCGGTTGCAAGGTATCGTTCAATATTATCTTTATTAGCAAACATCGGATGTTTTGCTAACCCGCCGGGAGAAAAAAGACCGGGACTTAATGAATAAACATTGCCGAATATATCAGGGTATTTCATCGCAATATTGATGGCGCCAAATCCACCCATAGAATGTCCGGCGATACCACGGGATGCCGGACTTTTAATTGTTCGATAGTTACTGTCAAGGTAATTTACCACGTCTCTGACAACAAAATCTTCCCAATTTCCGGTAACAGAGGAATTAACGTAGAAACTTCCGCCAAGAAAATTAGTACCATTCACTATAACCACAATCATCTCTTTCGACTTTCCTTCCGCTATTAATTGATCCATCGATTCTTTTAATGTGAATCCCTGGTAGATCCCAAAGTTTGTATAAAACAAAACTGCATCGCTAAAACCCGGAAGGAAGTAAACAACAGAATATCGTTTCTCTGAAGAGTTATAAGACGGAGGCAAGTAAATTGCTATTGGTTGTTCTGTTGGAATTTTAAAGAAGTTGCCGGTTAAGGAGTGTCCCGGAATATCTTTATGCAAAAGTTGACCCTCACTAATCTGCTGGGCATATGATTGCAAAACAAAACAACTTATTATTACAAGTAATTTTATCATTAGTGTCACCCTTCTTTTATTTTCTTAAGCGGGCATGTTAACTGTAAATATTATATTATTTCATTAACAAGACTTTAATTGTCTTCTTAAATTCCTCGACATCCAAGTGTATAAAATAAGTCCCGCTATATAGTTTTGATGCATCAAAGTTTAACTCATATCGACCAGCAACTCTTTCTTCATTTAATAATGCGGCGACCTCTTGACCAAGTAGATCATATACTTTCAACGATACAAACCCGGCAATTGGAATATCAAACTGAATTTTCGTTATAGGGTTGAATGGATTAGGATAATTCTGCAATTTAAAATTCGTCGGCATTCTGCATCCTTCAGATCCAACTGATGTAGCTGTAGAATCGTAAACAAGAACTTTTGAAAGTGTAGGCAGAAGATGTTGTTCTATTCTCTCCCTTACTTTATTTTGATGCCCTCCACTGAACGTAACAAGTTTGTGCGGTATTCCTTCACCGGTGAGCAGTTGGGAAAAATATATACTTCCCTCAATTATCCACTGATACTCGTCATAGTTGCCCACATCCACTGTTATTTGTTTAAGTGATAGAAGGTTTTCTTTAAGGGTTTTCACTTTTTCGTTTAATCCCCCAAAACCATTTTCGAAATTTTTCAGTAGCGTAGAATTTACTACTACCGATGTTCCGGATAAGGAGTATGGGTAGTCAATAAAGGGAGCTTTTTTATTTGGGTTAGGGGAGAATGCTGCGGCATACGCATATGCGAACGGTGTATCCCAATCCCCCAAGGCATAACGATTTTGGATATAGGATTTGAAGGATGCAAAGGCATTCTCAGCCGAGAGCGCATTCAATTCAGTCTCTTTTGTAATAAACTGTTTAATAAATGATTCGCTTTTAAATAACTGGCATCTTTGCAAACCGTTCTCTGCAAACAAACCGGGACTTAATACATACACGGCACCAAAAATATCGGGATGACGCATGGCTAGATTAAGAGCGCCAAAGCCGCCCATAGAGTGTCCGCAGATAGCACGTGAATTTCTACTTTGTAGGGTTCTGTAATTGCCATCTATATAACCGACTATGTCATTTACTACAAACTCTTCCCAATTTCCGGTAACAGAGGAATTAACGTAGAAACTTCCGCCGAGAAAATTATACCCGTTCACAATTACAACAATCATCTCATTAACACTTTTATTGCTGATGAGTTGATCCATAGAGGTGTTCACTCTAAATCCTTGATACGTACCGCTTGTCCAATCGCTTACCTGATCACCGAATCCAGGAAGGAAATACACAACGGGAAACTTTTTATTTGAAGTGTTATACGATGGAGGTAAGTACACTGCAATAGGTTGTGTAACAGAGGTTCCTAAAATATTATTCGCTAACGACGGGGCGGAGATATTGAGATTTTGCAGCGTCCCCTTTGGAGCCTGAGCATATGTGTCGTTAAATATATTTACACTGAAAAATGAAACGAGGTAAAGAGATAAGACAATAAATTTTTTCCTTTTATTACTCATTTTTTATACCCCCCTAACTTTTTGGAAAAAGTTTTTTTAGACGATTAAAAATTTCCAAACGACATAATTGCCGTAGTTCTTGTTTCTTCTCTCGTGTATTTTACTCAACATATTTGATTACATCTCCCTCAATTGTGTATGTACGTGTGTCAATGAGATGTGACAAACTTACCCCAACATATCCAACTGCAAGAGCACCGGCTATTCCTACTGCACTGGAAATAACGCCATCAACGAATGTGGTTTCTTCTTTTATCTTGAGATTGATAACCGCATCACCTTGTGCAGAAAGGATTTCATTGTGTAAAACTTCTTGCATATTTGGTTCCGAGATCGTTACTAGGTCAAAAAATGCAAACCACGCCTTGAGGTCACAGCTAAAGTGTTTAACGATTGTATAATTCTTATTGATGTTACCGGTCAATGAAACCGGTTTATCAAATTCTTCAACTGTGAGTGCAACAGACATGCAGCCGGCGGAAGAAAGTAAATAAAAAGTTGCTACGAATAGCATCAAATAGATTTTCATATTATTAAGTAAATTTAAAACTCGTATTACCACACATTTCATTGCTATCCCGGTGCTATTGAGTGCTAAAAATGAATTAAATAAACCCAAAGTTAGATAGATAACTTGCGGTTTTCGTCGGGGTTAATAAGGTCGGACGTTTGGATAAATGATTTTTTAAATGAAGATGGTATCTATCCGACTACGTATCTCTTTCGGAACTCAGTTGGAGTTAAACCGGTATTTTTCTTGAAGGATTCGTTAAAAACAGATTTGGAATTGAATCCGCAGCCGAAAGCGATTTCAAGCACGGTTTTCGATTTGTGAGAAGAAGAGGTTAGTAATTTTTTGCATTCTTCAACCCTGAAAAAATTAATATAGTCGTAAAAATTTTTTCCGAAAGTAGTATTTATAATTTGTGATACAACATGGTTTTGTACATTTAACTTTTCAGCAAGGTCGGTAAGGCTAAGGTTGCCGGAAAGGTAAATCTTTTCATCGGCGATAATCTTATTTAGCCGTTCGGCATATTTTTCTTTCTCGCTTTCATCCAGAAGGGTTTTTTCATACTTAGGTTTCACAGAATGAATTTTGTCCCTAAATATTTCCGGGTTTAGAACAGAAATTATTACAATCAAATTTGCAAAGACGAATATCCCGCCTATCGTAGCAACTGAAAGAATTAATCCGGCAGACCCGCGCAACTGCATTAGGATATCCAGGATATTTATGACCCAGATAAAAACAAAACCACCCAAGAGTATTCGGAGCCATCTAAGCAATTGCACATCGGCGTTCGAAAAATTATCCATAACATATTTGCTATATGATGAAAGCAGTTTTATACTCAACGATGAATAGACGACGAAATGAGAATAAACAATAAACTCTATCGAACCGTAAAAAGAGAATACCCCAAACGGTTTGTATGCAAAATAATTTTTTACTGTGAGGGCAATACCGGGAAAACAAAAAATCCAAACAGCTATAAAACCAACCGTGAATGGAAGAAAATTGGCGTAAAAGTAATTGTTAAATTTGATCTCATTGTAAGTGGATTTTTTTATATAGAAATAAATTGACGGGCCCAGCAAAAGATCGAAAGAGTACGAAAGCAAAATAAGGAATTGTCCGTAAACCGGTGATTCGATATAACTCCCAAGAAAGCTTCCGGCAAAACAAATTGCTTTTGAAATTAAAAAGAGGGCCAAAAACTTATTGGCAATTGAATTTTCTCCTCGAAAAAATAAAAACGATACTCCCACTAACGAAAGCTGGAAAATGGAAAATAGCAGAAGGATGTTTAACAAGCTGTACATGAACGAGCTCCGAAACTATTTCTGATAAAACATACGCAAACTTCTATATTTAAAGAATAAGGAACAAGACAACTTGCAATGGTTACCTTTTTAACCTAACCCAAAAGCATGTGCGTTGCCGTATTAAAAACACGGTTGGGTGAAAAAGCTGGTTAGGCTTTGACTATTAATTTTGTTGATCCAACATTGCGTATTAAATTCCCAAAGTACAGACAATATAAAACATGTTCCCTATCCATATATATATGCTGCAATTCGTGTTTTGGTAATTTTATAATCAGATTGTTATCTAAAATATCGCCTAAAATAAAAGTAACCTTATTTGATAACATTGCTTTATCAATATTTTCTATTGATTGTTCTTGATGAAGTTTATTTATTTCAACTGTGTATATGTGTTTTGCTTTGCGAGCTAAAGGTATTGTAGTGAAACCAGCTCCGGAACAAGTTTCTAATACAATTTGATCCTCAAATCTCTCAGATATAATTTCGGTAATTCTTATATCAATACCCATTTTAAAGGTATTTTCATCAGCCTTATAATAATCTCCAAATTTTTCTTTTATTTTTTTATCGTTCATTGAAACTACCTGACTAATTCTTCAGCGATGAGTGCAACATATATACATCTGGTTAATAAAATTAAATGAACCATAGTTGTAAATAGTGTTGTGCTTTTTTTTATAGCACCTACTTTTTTCCGAACCAGCCATTTATTTGTTAAGCAAATTGAATACTTGTAGAATGAGCTGTTGATAATGGTAATTACTAATAGCTTGGTTTAAAGTACCAATTATAGTTACATTTTGCTTTGGCCAATAAAACATAAATGATTGTGGAAAACCGTCGTGCCCGTATAGTTCACCAATACCGGTCATACCAAACTCGTCCATGTTTATTCTTGCAACCCCTAATCCATAGTATGTTCCGACTTCACCGGTACTTAGCCAATTCAACATTTGTAATTTGGTTTGATTATTCTGAAAAATTTGGTCGTTAACAAAAGCACGAAGAAACCGGTTTAAATCTTCTGTTGTGCTAATAAGTCCACCCCCGGCCCAGTCTGCCGAGTTACTGATCAGATTTGTATAATCTAGCTCTGCCAAAAATACATGCGATAAGCCGCGCCCCGGAATACTCGGAATTGGGTCGTCATAGTATTCCATATAAGTATGGTTCATTCCCAAGGGAACAAAAATTTTCTCGCGGTATAATACATTTAATGCTTTGCCGGTAATATTCTGTAGGATAAGTCCTAACAATTGATAATTGGTATCGCTGTAATGGTAACCGCTGCCCGGTGTAAATAATGGTGACAAATAATGTTTGGCATATTCAATAGTTTCTTCCGGTTTCCAGAATTTATTTGGTTGTGTTATTAATAATTTTAGAAAATCGGTCATACCATTTTCATCTTTATTGCCATCTTCAACATAATCCGGCAAACCCGAGGAATGACTTAGTAATTGAAGGATGGTAATTTGATTGCCGTGATCGTAACCATGTAACATGTGCAGACCGGTCATAATGGTATCCGGCAAATAATAATAAATCGGGTCATCTAATTTTAAATGACCTTCTTCTGTTAACTTCATAACTAAAGTTGCAAGGGTCATCTTACCCAAACTGGCTATTCGAAATTGATCGTCCGCATTCATTTGAAGCTCTGTTTCAGTGTTTGCCATTCCAACCCCACTTTTCCATTTTAAATTGATTTTTGGTGCCTCAACTAATAAGAGAGCGCCATGTATTTCATTATCGGAAACAATAACATTATCCAGTAATAATTGCAGTTGCTCTTTTATTTTTTCATTTGTGTCGGTACCGGGTTCTGTTGGCTTATTATTGCAGCCATTAATAAATAGAAAAAAAATTGTTACAGCCCACATCATGTTGAATAAAACCCCCGGTAATCTTTTGGAGTAGTTCATCGATTTTCCATTTTTTTAGTGATTATCTTTTTTGGTGCCAAACGTACGGAGAAGATGGATGACCATCGTTCATTATTATAATAATAGACTTCTTTTTAAGGAATTTTTTTGGGGGAATGGTATTTATCGAGAGGAATTCATTTTTTTGAATTCGGAGGGAGTGAACCCGGTAAGTTTTTTGAAAACGGAGTTTAAAGCTGCTTTGGAATTAAATCCGCAGCCAAGCCCCATTGCAAGTATTGTGAGGTTATTATAATTCTTATCTGACAGACGTATTTTAAATTCTTCTACACGAAATTCATTAACAAAGTCATTAAAATTTTTTCCTAAGTTTTCATTTATTATTTGTGAAAGATGATGTTGAGGTACAGCCATAATTTCCGCCACGTCAACAAGCTTTAAGTCACATTGTAAGTAAAGTTTTTCATTTTTCATTAGCTCAATTAGATCGGAGGTATATTTTTGAACCAGTTGGTCGGTTAATGTGGAGCTGATATACTTTTTGCGGGAAGCGGTCTTTTGATTATCTGTTTCAACAAAAACCCCATCGTAAAAAAAAATATTTGGCTGTTTAATGCCAAAGTAACCAATTGAATAAACGGCGACCGTAAAAAGAAGGTTGCTAATATCCATTAATACCCGGATGTTGAAGAAAGTTGATATTATAAAAGCCATCCATAAAATAAAATTGATAAGCAAAAAATATTTTAGCCATCTTAAGCTTACTGACTCCTGGTAAGAATAATAATTTTTAATAGCTGTTGCATGTGTCTTTATCATCTTTAGATTGATTATTAAATACAAAAAAATTTGAATGGCGGCTAATATTAGAAATGTTTCAATAGAGTTATCGGGATGAGTATATGACTCAATGAGTAAGTTTATTTTTGTCTTGGCATCGTAGATATATATTGTTGAAAAGAAGAGATAAATTAATATCGACGGTGCAAAATGGAGAATATGTAGAAATTTAAATTTCCAACAAGGGATAGTGAGTGCTTTTACATAAAGAAAACAAAAAGGAGCTAAAACAAATATTAAAGGATCAAATACAAGAAGGAGGTGCGGATATAAAAGAAGTAAATGTGTTTCATATAGAATGTCTCCCATGGTTAGCAATGAAAAAGATAAAATGAATAACGCAAGGAGACGATTTGCTATTACATTACCCCTCTTGGTAAGTAGGAGTACTATTGTTAAAAAAAGCCCTTGTACAACTCCAACGGTTAACAGTATTCCAATTAATGTAAATTCTGTCTTCAAGATCAGTTCTTCTTGGTTTATAACGTTAGCTAATAGAGAACATTCTTTTTAACAGCGAATAAATCTGGCGACGCAAAATAAGTAAAAATTGTAAATATGATTGGCAAATTAGATGGTGATAAATTTGGGATGATGTACTACTAATGGTTAAAAAATTTTAGACAATCTATAAATGGGAAATATTTCTAACAAGCATGGTAGATAACTTTTGGGAAAAAGGAAAGAAGTTTTGTGTGATAGAGCTCTAAGATCAATATTATTTCTTATAATCACATTACGGTAAATCAATTAATTCCTTCATGATATTTCGTTAATTTTAATTGGTAGGTTTACCGGCTCAATTAGTTTTTGGAGGAGAGATGGAAAAGATAAAATCGTTTTTGAAGACTACGCTTTTCGGCGGCTTTCTTGTTGTACTTCCTATTATTGTTTTAATCTTTGTACTTGGCTGGCTCTATGATTCCCTAATCGATAAGATTCGCCCTATAACAAACATATTGATTGAAACAACGCGCTTCAGTGAACTGGCGGCTTCGGCAATTGCTGTTGTTGTGATACTGCTTTTGTTTTTTATAGTTGGATTGATTGTACAGACGCGCATAGGGAAGTATTTCTTTCATTTTTTAGAAGAACGATTTTTAAAACGGGTTCCGCTCTATAGAATTATTAAAGAAACCGTGATTCAGCTTTTTGGGGGCGATAAATTGGTATTTAAATCTGTCGCATTGGTAAGACCTTTCGGCAATGATACGATGATTACCGCTTTTATTACCGATGAAAGCGATAATAATTATGTAACAGTTTTTATCCCTTCGGCACCGGCGCCAACCGGTGGTTATATTTATCACATTAAAAAAGAATTTGTTATAAAGATAGATTACCCGGTTGAACAAGCGATGAAAACGGTCCTTAGTCTTGGTGCCGGTTCTAAAGATTTTTTGAACCGCTTTTCAAGGAGCTAGTACGAATTGATATTAAAAATTATCTTATCTCGAATGACAACCCACCATTGTGGATTGTGTAAGTAAACAAGCCCCCAACCCGTACAAGTAAAAGACGTTCAAAAATTATCGTGCAATATTTTTTCTATTTTCCTTTACAATAATTGTAATAGTTCGTTCGTTTACAGTATCAGAAAAAGCGAGAGTATGAATCCAATAAACGAAAGCATACTCATAGAGAGATGCAGAGCGGGGGAATCTGTAGCATTTGGTCCACTGATCAAGCTTTACAGAAAGCAATTATATTCCTATCTGTACCGGTTTGGCGGCGATAAAAATTTAGCAGAAGATCTTTTCCAGGAGACATTAATTAAAGTGTGGCGATCGTTACCTAAATATAACGAGCAAAATAAATTTTCTTCGTGGCTCTTTTCGATAGCACATAATACAGCAATGGACGCATTGCGGAAAAAACAGAAAAATAAATTGCTTAATGATTTGGAAGATACAGAATTAATCCCCGGGAGAAGTAACCCTCATGATGAATTAATATACAAGGAGACAGCGGAGAGCATTTCTAAAGTAGTTGATCTACTGCCGGTTAAACAGAAGGAAGTATTTCTACTCAGGATAAACGGTGAATTAACATTCAAAGAAATTGCTGAGATAACCGGTGAACCGCTTAACACCGTACTATCTCATATGCACTATTCTGTTAAGAAGATCAAAAAAATAGTAGGCAGCGATTATGCAAAGTAACGGGAAGACACTGTGCAAAATATTTGACTCCGAAATATTCTTATATCTCGATAACACGTTATCATCCGAAAGAAAAGAATTGTTTAGAGAGCATTTAAGAAACTGCGAGATATGCAGCAAACTTTTAAAGGAAACAGAAGACTTATTAGTTAAAGCAAATGAAAGCATTACCGTTGATTTGGATTCGGACCTATTTGAAAAAATGGTAAACAAAGCAGCTTCGAAGAATCAGAACGGTTTATTGAAAAAATTATCTGTTAGAATGCCAAATCGGAAAGAAAAATTTATTCATTGGGGAAAAATTTCTTTTGCCAGTGCAATGGTAGTTATTGCAGTGATAATTTCTTTGCTTTCGGATAAACCCAACACCGTGAAGACAGTAAGTAAAGAAATTCTTGATTGGGAGGGAGAAAAAATATCAATAGAGATAGACGAGATTAAGGGCAGAATTGAATTTATACGAACACAAAACATGAACACCTGGAATAGGGAAACGGATGCTATCGATAAGCAGCTTAAGCGGCTCGAAAAGGAATCCGACCCATATTCATTTTAAAGTTTAATAACCGGAGGGAGTTATGAAAAAGAACATATTTATAATTTTGTTATTGCTGGCGGCTTACGTACCGACAAATAAAATAGTGGCGCAAATTGATATCAGTAGCGGCGCTTCTGATCGAGATTTGGCGAGAGTCTATGTCTTGGGTGGTAAGTTGTCTAAAGAACAAGAAGAGAAGTATTTGAAAGAAATACCGAATGAGATAAAAAACTTGCTGTTAGAAATAAAAAATCTGGATAAGGATAAATACTATGGTTTGTTGAGAGAAGCTTATAATACATTTAACAATCTTAGCTGGTCGTCAAGTGATTATGCCTCAGTTTTTTTTCCTCAAAAAGAAAAAAGTGAGTTTGTTAGAAATGAGAAGAAGCTTGACATAGAAACAGAGGTTTTGTTAATTAAATACAAGAACGCAAAAACAGATCAGAAAACTGTTTTAAGAAACGAGTTGATGAACTCATTAAATAAACTTTTTGATGCAAGAGAATCCTTGAAAGAAGAGGAGATTAGATATTTGGAATCTAAAATAAAGGAATTGAAAGAATCGCTGACAATTAGAAAGAATAACAAAAAACAGATTGTGGAAAGAAGGTTAAAAGAATTACTCAATGAAAAGGATGAGTTGAAGTGGGAGTAATAGAAAATAATTGCCAGATGTAGGTCGGGCAATATGCTCGACCTACAAAGAGTAGATTAATAAAATTGCTTGAAGAGTATTATTTAAGAGCACTCTTAACTTTTGCTAAATCACTTTTTGAATAATAATTACAAACACCCTTTTTAGCAGCCGGTGTAATTTTCAATTCCTGGATAGCTTTCTTAACCTTAGCATCAGAAACACCTAATTCTTTGGCAATGTTACCAGCTGTAAGTAAATCTGTCTTTTCCATAATTGTTTTCCTTCTGTTGTTAATTATTTTTGATTGTAGATGATAAAACAAATTTCCCGGCTAAACTTACACGGTATGTTAGAATTAGTCAATGTGTAGGAAGGGAATGAGCAGTTATTCATCTCTGTTAGTCTGTTCCAGTACAGTCAAGAAACATTTTTTGATAGAACAATTTATATGTCACCAAGGAATGAACATCTACGGCTAATTAAAAAAATATTAAATGAAAAAGTTGAATCGCGGTGAGAGTAGTGAAAAGAATTTTGGATTGGTGTTTGTAGAGACGATGCGTTGCATCGTCTCATTGATATTTTTTCAAATCAATTTTTTTGTGAGACGATCCAGCGGATCGTCTCTACAATTTGTTTTGTTATGTGTTCGTTAATATTGCTGATAGGTTCAAAAATAATTTTGGACCGGCACTTACTTTAAAACCGGCAGATTTTGCAGTGTTCAGTGCTGATTCGAACTCTTTCTTTGAAACATGAAACGGCGGTTCAACAATAAGCATCTTTCCGTTTTCAGATAAAATATTTTTTAATTCACGGAAAAGATTTTCTTTATCCGGCACTTCGTGAATCATGTAAAAGGCAAGAATGAAATCAACTTTTTCGTGCACGTTGATTTTGTTTTGTTCACACTTTACGAGTGTAATTATTTTTTCAAATAGGGTGCCTTGAATTTTAGTTCTAATTTTTTGAAGCATTCCTTCTTGCAAATCAGCGGCAATTACTTTTCCGTTTTGTCCAACAAGCTTTGCCATTTCAATTGAGAAGAAACCCGGACCGCATCCGATATCGAGCGCTTTCATTCCTTCTTTAACGTAAGGCGTTAAAATTTTTTTTGGATTCTGAATCCATCTTCTGAATTTGTTATCGAGTGAACCGGCAAGTTCAACGGGGCACACGCGGTTTCTGTCTTCTTGCATAACGTTCCTCTATTTATTTTTCAATGTCCCTTCTTATAATAATCAAGCACTCGTGAGAACACATTTTCGAGTGGCCATTCAGAACCGACTGCACCTTGATTTGTCATTACAATAATTCCAAAATGTTTTTCTGACGCAAGCAATGCAGTAGAATAATTAAAGCCGTTGCTTCCGCTATGGTTTAAAGTTTTTCCCTCCGTCCAGCTTGCATTGCCCACACCCCAGCCAAGCGAATAGCTCCATCCGCCGCCCTGATCGACTGCCGGTGCGGTAATCATTTTTGCAGTTTCATCGCGCAGTAAAGTTTGATGTCCCCCGGCTTCGATTGTAAGAGTCCATTGAATATATTTTCCCCAATCGCCAACGGACATGTGTAAACCTCCAGCCGGATTATAAACAGCATCGAGCCCGGCATCTGTTATTGCTATTAAGTATGCGTGGCTTGGAGTATGTTGAAGGGGTTGATCTTCTTTTCCTTCGGTGCCCATAGCACCGAAACCAGCGGTTGTAATTCCAAGAGGTTTTATAACACGCTCCATCAATAATTCTTCATAATTTCTGTTTGTTAATTTTTCCGCAACAGCACCGGCAATAGAGAATCCGAGATTGCTGTAAAGAAATTCTCCTCTTTGTTGTGCCGGCGGTTGTTGAAGCACCCACTCCAACGCTTCTATTCTTCTTTCGCGCGGACTTGTTTTGCTGAAATTATTATCAGCATCGCGTATAAAACCGGCGCTGTGCGAAAGAAGATTTTTCACGGTAACGTTTTTGTATTCGGCTCTCATTGTATTTGCATACTCCGGAAAAATTTCCGGCAAAGTTGTGTTCCACCCGAGCACACCTTCATCAACAAGTACACCGATTAAAACCGAAGTGAAAGATTTTCCGCATGAGCCGAGATGAAAACGATCCGTGTCCGTTACATTTGCTTCTCCGCCGTAACGCCGGCATCCAACGGCACGAGCTTCAATAATTCCGGTATCGGTAATAATCGCCGCTGCAACAGCCGGAAGATCTAGCGCGTAACGGAGTGAATCGAGCAATGTTGCGAGTTTCGAATCGTAAACTTTTGGCGATGGTGCTTTTATTTCTTCATAATCTAATAACAAGTTCTCGCACGATGTTGCGGTGAGAAGTGTAAGTATAATTATATAAGGGAAAAATTTTTTCATGTCATCGTTTCCTTATTAAAGTGAAAAATCAAAACCGATTAAAAAATTATTCATGTAGGAATTCATCGGCAGCGGACTTCCAGATGAAACAAAATTGAAGCGGTAACCCCCGTGCAAGTAGATGTTCTCTTTTAATTTTTGCTTGTACTCTACTGCACAGTACAAAACAAAATTATCCCAAAAGAACTCGCGTCTGCCGTCCAAAGCCGCATTCAAAAAATTATCACTAATTATTTCCGAATTTTTGGGATTATTCCAATGGCCGTTATACGGACGCGATACGATTCTGAAAAAGGGAAGAACAAGCTGTGCAGAAAGTATTTTATTCTCCGAGAGTGCATAATCACCGCCGGCAAGAAAATTAAGAGAGTGCGACCAATACCATGATTGATCATAATATTCTCCAACACCGGCCTGGCTTTCCGTGACGAAATCCGTATTCATTACAAAAGATGAAATACCGGCACCAAGAGAAAATTTGAAGGAGCGTTCCGCTATTTCCCAATTATCAATTACATGAGTGTACGAGTAAGATAATGAAACAATGGTTGGCGTAACATTTCGCGGTTGTTCATCGGAATCGATTTTACCGGTACTGAAATATGTCTCGAGTGCATGTTTTCCGCTTTCCGATTCTGCTTCGAACAAAAGTTTGGATGAAAACATAATTCCACCGAAAGGATACGGCGATAAATATTCGTCTTTGATGTGGAAGTCGTTTAACCCAATAGCGCCGCCGAGTAAATATTTTGTTGTATCGGTTTCGATTGGAGAATCCGAGGTTTGGCACTCAGTAACACGCAGCGAAAAAAATACCAACAAAAAAATTATCAAGATTAGTTTTAACTGTAAAAAACGGATAGAAATTTTCATATTTAATTCCATTTTGATTAATCTTTCAAAAACGGCGCAATTTCTTTTGTGTAAACTTTCTTAAAAAAGATAGATAAGTCCCGAATTAAGACGTGAAAGCAAACAAAAAGTTAATATACTGCGTGAAAAATTTTTAATTATTAAGTCACCTTACGCGGATTTTATTTCTCTGCGGTCTTAGCGTTCCGCGGCGGCGGATTGCGCCCTTTGCGTGAAAAAAGTAAGACATTTCACGCGGAGATCGCAAAGAAGACGCCGAGACCGCAAAGGTTATTTGAGACAAGTAATATTTAGGGGGTAATTTTAATAGTCAGCATCATAGTCTTAGATAGTTTGTGTGCAGACTTCGTATTTGGCATGGCAATCTTAGAAGTCTGAGGATATTGTTTGTATCTTTATTTTGTTCATTGAAAATCTTAAAGCTGTTTCGGCGTGTATTTCAGTACTGTTTAAAAATATTATATCATCATTTTGACCGTTAAGCAGCAATTCCAACTCTGTGCAGCCAAGTACAACAGCCTCTGCCCCCAGTGCGCATAGATTGCCGGCGATTTTGTAAAATTTTCTTATAGAGGAAGTTAAAATCTTATTCTTAATTAACTCATCGTATATAATTCGATGAATCTCGTTTTGATCATTTTGTGAAGGGGTAATAATATTTATTTTATTTTTTTTGAAAGAGCCAACATAATAAGTATCATTCATTGTGAACTTTGTACCTAAAAGTCCGAGGTTTTTTAATTTTGATTTTTTTGCTTCAGCAGCAACAGCATCTATTATGCTTAGTACCGGCAAGGGCGGAGTAATATCTGCAAGTATCCTATGCATTGTATTTGTAGCAATAATTGCAAAATCAGCCCCGGCAAGCTTTAAGTATTGAAGCTCTTTCTTTAATAGCTCCCCGATAGCTTTCCAATTGTTGTTACGCTGTAACTCAATATATTTTTGAAAAGACACACTTGAAATTACAATACGGGGGTAATTATGATCGTTAATTTCTCCCAGATATTTTTTAATAATATAATCATAATACTTAACAGTGGAAGCCGGGCTCATTCCACCAAGGATGCCAATTGTTTTATATGCTTTGGTTACTCTGTTCATTTTTTACCTCAAAAGGTTTCTGATAGTCTTTTGCAATTTTTTCCCCCTTAATTTATAATCAGTTGCAATAATTTTTCCGTTTTGATCTAGTAAGATTGCTTTGGGTATTCCTGAAATTTCAAAATAAGCAAGCAGCTTTTTGTCTAATCCGATGTATGCCTTTAGCCAGGGCATTCTCCATTTATCCTCTAGAAATTTGATTGCTGCCGCACGGTCGTTATCCAGACTAATGCTTAAAATTTCCAATCCTTCGTCCTTATACTCTTCATATACTTTATGAAGATTAGGCATTTCTTCTAAACATGGCTTGCACCACGTTGCCCAGAAATCAATAAGTGTGTATTTCCCTTTTATTCTTTCGCTGGTGATTTTAATTGTTGAATCTATCAAAGATGAAATTGAAATATCGGGGAAATATTTTCCTTTAAATATTTTCCTATCCGGACCGAAATTATTTTTTACAACATCTCTTACCTTAAAGTCGGGGTGAGTTGTAATTATTTCTTTTATATAAGAATCATACTTTTCTGGAGAGGATAGATTGGTAAGGGCGGTACCAATATTAAAGGGTTCTATAGACCAAAGTGAAGAGTTGGGAGGAATTTCCGCAAAAGCCAATTTGACAATTGTTTCATCTAACTCAGCGCCGTAAGTTCCGTAACCAAGATCAATGTAACTAAATAGTAACTCTTGTTTGAGAATTTTATTTGTTGTTTTTTGTATTTGATCAATTAAAAAAGATTTGTATTGGGACCAGTTAAACTCGAAATCATTAATGTCTTCCTCTGTTTGTTTATGTTCCCGTAACTTAGAACTTAACGCCGCTTGTCTTTTAAAAATAGAATCATAATTTGCAGAAAAATCAGCGTGGAAACGGTTCTGCTCGCTAAAAATGATTTTTGAATCGGTGTTTGCAAGGTAAACGTTCAAATCAATTTTTTCTGTTCCATTCAGATATATTGCAACCGTTCTGGTTTCATTTTTCGTCCCGGAATACTCTATGAAAGCAAGCCCTTCCTTTTTAGATAATATTTTGTACGCTCCGTCTTCGCCAACATCTACACTGACATTCGAAGCTGTATCATGCAAAACATAAAAAAGGACTTTCCCATTTACCAACGGTGTTCCGTCATTATTTAAAAGCTTGCCGTGAATAACACTTGTTTGGGCAAATATATTTGAAAATGAAACGAGGAGAATCAAAATAAAAAATTTCATAGCTCATCCTTGGATGTCTTTAGTTCGACACGTGAGTAAAAGTTTTCAAAAAATTATAAATCTAACAATTAAAAAGATAGAAGACAGTTATTCTTTTTGTATCTCATTAGTCTTAAGAGGATTTTTATGGAGGAATCTATATTGTGAAGGTGTAAAGCCGGTATATTTTTTAAAGAGTTTATTAAAATGAGATTGATCCGAAAAACCATATTCAAGAGCAATTTCTCCAAAGGATTTATTTGTGTTAAATACTTCCTTGCATACGGCGCTAATCTTTCTTTGTCGTAAATACTCGCCAATTGTACTATGCACATATTTCTTAAATGATTTGTGCAAATAAACGGGGTGAACATCGATCAGCCCCGCCAAGTGGATATAAGAAAAATTAAAATCCTTTGATGAGTTGATGTAGTCAACTATATATTTCAGACGTTCCGGCATCGTTTTATTGTTCTTAGAATTACTTCTTAATATTTGTGCGGTCATCTCCATTGTTAGTCCTTCAAGGACAAGTTTAGAAAAAGCATCATTAATTTTTATTTCGTTTTTTATTTTGGCAATTATACTTGAGAATGGATTTCCTTTTATAGCAAATGGTTGATTAGCAAGTAAACCGGGTTGATAATTTGTTTTTTGTAAATTGGGCAGCAATTCTAAATTAAGACACTTTGCTCCGGCACGATGAAAATGGTTAGAGTGTTTTTCGAATGCCGGTCTGTAAATGATATTTGTCTGCGAATGCTCAAATGATTTATTCAGATAATTTTCGGTAAAACTTCCCTCAAGTAAAATTATAATGGATGGATTTTCATGTGCATGAAATTCTATTGTTTGATTGGAAGTATAATGAGTTTCGGAAATTCTAAACCCATCGGTAACTTGCTCATAAATTTTTTTCCCATGGAAGGTTGAGCGGTGCATTGTAATCCTTTCTTTTTGTGTTTGACTTGAAAAGATTGGAAAAGGATGTATGTACAATACTCTGTATCGACCCCAAAACGAATCAATACTCAAGATAAAAAATGCAGCTACTTCTTTTCTGTTTTCTCAAGCATCTCAAAATATTTTCTGATCAATTCCTCGTAATCCTTTTTGTAACCTTCGCGGATAGCTTTCATCAGTTCATCTTTCAATTTGTTCTTCCCTTCTTCGGTAGATAAGATTAATTCGGGCGGAGAGGTTTGTGAAATATTTTTCCCCGTGTTCGATTTCCGGTCTCTCTCAAAATCTCTTTCGTTGATCGATCTTTGTGCATCAAGCATTCTTGATAAAATCTTCTCTTGCTGTTTTACAAGCTCATCATCAATTTTTTCGGTTTGTAGATTGGTGACGACTTCTTTCATTTCGTCGAGAATCTTTTCAAGATTAGCTGCAAGTTTTTTTGATTCGCCGGACTCTTTTGCTTCCTGATTCATCTGATCGAGTGATTTACGGATTAGCTCTTGCTGTTGTGCAAGCCGCTGCATTTGTGCCGCCATCTCTTGAGGAATTCGTCCTTGATTTAGCATTTGCGTCAATTGGTTCAAATTCATTTGCTGCTGTGAGAGTTGTTGGAGCTGTTGCATCATGCTCATCATTCCGCCGCCTTGTTCCCCGCCGCTCATCATTCTATCCATAGCGCCTTTTAAAAGGTTCGCCGCTTCATTAAGCGAGCTCATTGCTTTACCTTGTTGTTGGGAAGAAAGAGCCGGATTTTTATTCTGCATAGAATTTATTGATTGTTGCATCTGAGAATTCGCTTCGCCCAGAGCACGACCCATTTCCGGAGTAATAGAAAAAGATTTTTGTGAAAGAGTTCCCATGCTGTTTAAAATCTTTCCGAGGTTGTTCTGAATTTCATTTTGCTTTCTCGAGTTATCGCCTAATTGAGGAGAGTTTGGACCGAGTTGATCCGTATTGTTTCGTAAATTCTCTTGTTCTTTTGATAGTGTAAGAAGATCATCAAGAATTTTCATCATATCGTAGAATGTTTGTACCTGATTCATCTGCTGTAAAGCAGTCTGCAACGATTGGAGTTGTTTACCGGTTTGATCTATATTTTGTGAGAGCTGCTGCTGGTTTTTCATTGCTTCAAATTTTTGCATTTGTTCGAGCATCTCTTTCGTTTCTTTGGAAAGCTGCTCGTTGTGTTGTTTTTCAAATTCCTCTTTTAGCTTGTTAAGCTGATCTTGCGGCATATCGGAAAGTTCATTCATCTTTTCCGAAAGTTTATCCATTTCATTCTGCAAGTTTTTCAAATCTTCTGTCAAATTACTTTGTCTTTTAGCAAGTTCATCCCGTTTATTTTTATCGTTCAAATTATTTTGTTCGGTTTTATTTCCAAGTTCTTCAAGTTTGTTTGAGATATCTTCGGTTCGTTTGATTAGTTCATCGACCTTTTGTTCCACTTGTACTCGCTTTAAAAGATTTAACGTGCGCTCAATACTTTTTTTGAAGTACTCTTCGTTTGCTTTTAATTCCTCTAACGACATCTGCACATTATCTCGTGATAAGTTTTGAAGCGATTCCTGAAGCCGGCGGAATGCCTCCTTTAATTCCTCGCTGTTAAATTCATCGAGCAAGTCTTGAAGCTCATTATATTTCTGCAAAGTTTCTTCCGAAAAAAGATTGTTGTGTGCTAAATCGTTTTTCATTTCGGAAAGTTTTTGAGAAACATCGTCAATTTTATTTGTTAACTCTTTGAATTTTTCCGCCGCTTTTTCGATTCTTTCTTTTTCTTGCCAGGAAATTTCCTTGGTATTTTGTTTTAAGTCGTCGCTTATTTTTTGCAACTCGCTGTTTAACTTTTCCGCTTCTTTGAGCGTTTCATTTAATTCACCGGCAGATTCTTCCTGGCTGTTATCGGCTTGAGCAAATAGCTCGTCAAGTGACGGGACCAGGATTGTAAACATTTCGGTTCTTGAAGATTTT
Source organism: Bacteroidota bacterium (assembly GCA_040755055.1). Taxonomy (GTDB): domain Bacteria; phylum Bacteroidota; class Ignavibacteria; order Ignavibacteriales; family Melioribacteraceae; genus DYJK01. The sequence goes on along the minus strand of JBFMBS010000011.1, from coordinate 41,357 downwards.
GGTCCGTTAACATTATCATTATCGAATACCTCGGCATAGTAGGTAATCATTTCGCCTTCAGCCAGATATAAAGGCATTAGATCCCACGCATAATAAATTTCATCTTCCTTTGCATCTTTCTTGAATGATAAAGGTAACCGGGTAAACGCCTCGGATGTTTGACGGTATCTGGAAGCCGATAAAGTGTAGTTGAGATTTAAGCTGCCGAATCCGTAATCATCCGCAATTTTCATAACAAGAGAAATTTTTCCGTCGGTTCCAAGTTTTACATTCTTATTGGGAGATATCATTTCTATCGAAGGTGATTCATCAATAAGCGTGTTAATTGTATAAGTAACCGGGTTTATATTCGAATTGCCTTTTTCATCTTCAAGAAGGATTTGATAACCGGCGTTTTTGTTGATTTTGAACGATGTTACAGCGGAAAGATTTGCTGATTCCATTTTTACTTCTGTACTGTCGCTGAAATTGATAGAGGCACTTTTGAGTTCACGGGATGAACCAATTTTTATATTCACACGGCTACCTGGTAATGCGGTAATGTTCCCGTTATCCTTTTGTATTACAGTAGGCAAGCCCGTATAAGCCGGTTGAGTTATTTGGGCTTCTAAGTATGTTATTATCGGTCTGTTGATTACGTTTATCTCGTATTGGTTACTCACAACACCTTCATGCGAAGCATAGTATATCATAGAGTTTTTTATAGAAGGGATTTCAAAGTTGAATATGCCGGCAGAATCAGCTCTTAATGGATGTATTGTATAATCGGTCTCTTCTACGGATTTTGTTAGCAAAAATATTTCCGTCTGTTGTTTGCCCAACACTTGAACTTTTATTCTAATATTATCACCCTTGGTTGCTTCGATGCTGCCGGGTAAAACCAAAAAACGGAATTTAGCCGGCGGTGTGAAATCATAGCTGAATTTTAGCAAGCGGTATGCCGCCGAGTTTAACGTCGGGATAAAAGTTATTAACAAGAAAGTTATTAAAAGTGCTGAAAGACTAATTCTAAAAAGTTTTTTTGTTTGGTCGAAATTGACAACAGAGTTAAAATTTTGATTTGCAGCTTTTTTATAAATTCTTGAAAATGCTGCTTCAATTAATTGCCCGGATTGAAGAGTGGATTTATCCTCCATTAGCTGGATAGCATTTGCAAGCTCATCTTTAATTTCGGGAAAGTATAGACCAATTTTTATAGCTGTTTGTACATAGTCGGGTTTGGCATAATAGATAAGATCTTTTAGGATCGGATAAATCAGGTAAATAAAAAGGAAAATCAGAGCACCAATTATCAATCCCAGGAAAAGAAATGTACGGACACCTGAATTGAAATTTGCCAACGATTCAAACGATATTGTCATTAGAACAAAGATAGAGCCGGCAATCAGAAAGATGAAGAGATTGTTTAGCCCGTCTCTTCTTTTTTCTTTTTCAATGACAGAATGAAGTTTTTTATATGTTTCTTGTAATGAGCTGCTCATTTTTTTTCAAAGTATGCAAATTGATTTCATCTACATCTGGATTCTTCGTCGTCCCGACTTTGTCCGGACTCCTCAGAATTAAAAGTCAATTTATTAGAGCCCAAACAATAATATTTGTTCCAAACTTTAGTGCCTCTTCTCTTTTTTCCGGCGGATCTTTGTGAACATCCGGATCCGTCCATCCATCGCTTGGGTTGCTTTCAAAAGTATAGTAAACACATAACCGCCCTTCTACAAATATTCCGTAGCCGCGCGGAATATTGTTATCGTGTTCGTGTGTTTTCGGCGGACCGTTCCTAAAATCATACATACAATTATAAATGCCGTAATTAAATGGGAGTTCAATCAAATCTTTATCGGGAAAAACTTTTTTTATTTCGCGGCGGAACGCTTTGTCCAATCCGTAATCGTCATCAACATAAAGAAAGCCGCCATTCTCAAGATATGTTCTCAGTCTCTCTGCTTCGGTATCGGAAAAAACTATGTTGCCATGACCGGTCATAAACAAAAATGGGTAAGCAAAAATATTCCCGATGGAAAGTTCAACGAATTCGTATGCTGGGTTGGTTTTTATGTTTGTGTTTTGTGCGATGAATTTTAAAAGATTTACTTCCGCGGAAGGATCGTTATACCAATCACCGCCGCCGTTGTATTTCAAACGCGCAATCTTGAAACCGCTTTCCGATTGAGAAAGAATAATCTGCGAAAAGAAAATAAGTAACAAAAATATTTTGTTCAGTTGTTTCATCGCTTTGTTGTTAATTGCACTGCGAAAATAAAGATTTAGTTCCCTCTTTGCATAGTGAAAAAAATGGCACACAGATTTAACCGATCAAACGGATGAAAACGGATAAATCTGTTTAGATCCATTTGATCCGTGTATGAGCGAAGCGAATCCGTGTGCTATTTATTATTTTTTGATTACAAAAATTTGAGTGAGTTATGAAAACAACACAATTTTTTATTTTATTCTTGATTTCAATATGTATCAATGCGCAAAATACTCAGTTTGATAATTTCTTCATAGATCAAACAATGCGGATCGATTACTTTCACATTGGCGATGCGGCAAGCGAGATTGTTACTGTTGATCATGTTTACCAATACGGCATTTGGGCGGGCAGTACAAAAAATTTATTGGACAATTTTAACAACGGTGCGTATTACTACAAAATTTATGATGCGGCTTCCGGCAAATTAATTTTCTCAAGAGGTTTCGACAGCTACTTCAAAGAATATCAAACAACCGAAGAAGCGGCAAACGGAGTAAAGCGGACTTATCATGAAAGCGCAATTATTCCGTTCCCGAAAAACAAAATTAGATTCGCACTTGAAAAACGTGACAAGCAAAATAATCTAAATGAAATTTTCTCATCTGAAATAGACCCGGCAGATCTTTACATCATTAAAGATGCTGTCAAAGATAAAAGCGTGGAAGTTTATAAAAGTCACTACAGCGGCGATCCACACATAAAAGTTGATGTTGTAATTTTGGGCGACGGTTACTCTGCAAAAGATCAAAAGAAATTTGAAAGCGATTTAAAACGCTACACAAAAATATTTCTTGAACACGAACCGTTCAAAACAAACAAAGATAAGTTCAACATTTACGGTGTGTTGAAAGCATCGGAAGAAAGCGGAATTGACGAACCCGGCGCAAACATTTACAAAAGCACATCACTCGGAACAAGATTTTATTCGCTCGGTTCGGAAAGATATGTTTTGACCGAAGAGAACAAAGCAATGCGCGATATTGCGGCACATGTTCCGTACGATGCTATTTATATTATGTGCAACTCTCCGCGTTACGGCGGCGGCGGAATTTATAATTTCTACTGCACGTTTGTAAGTGACAATCAATTCAGTCCGTACATTTTTCTGCATGAGTTCGGGCATTCATTCGGCGGCTTGGCAGATGAATACTACACAAGCGATGTTGCATACAACGAATTTTACACCGCCGGTTTGGAACCGGTTGAGCCGAACATTACGCGCGCACTTGATCCGAAAAATATTAAGTGGAGGGAGTTTCTATCGGAGGGAATCGGTGTTCCAACTCAATGGGAAAAAGAAGATTACGATAAAATGGATTTGACATGGCAGAAAGAACGGAGAGAACTCAACAAAAAAATTGCGGAGTTGAAACGAAACCGTGCACCTCAAAAAGAAATTGACGCAGCACAAAACGAGTACAATCAAAAAGATAAATTCCACAGCGATGAAGTCGATCAATATTTAATGAAGAGTAAATATTGGGGCAAAGTTGGTGTGTTTGAAGGCGCTGGCTATTCGGCAAAAGGAATGTACCGCTCGATGCTCGATTGTTTGATGTTCAGCAAAGGAACAAAACCATTCTGCAAAATTTGCGAAGAGCATGTAAAGAAAGTAATACAACATTTTACTGAATAGTAATTTTAATGTAGAGGTTGTCTCAAAAGGAATAGTTCAAATGAAAAATCTGCGTAAATCCCCCGCACAGCGGGGCAAGCTGTTTAAATCAGATTTTATCCGCGTTCTATTCTTTTAAAAAAATTACTTTTGAGACAACCTCTACTATTTAATATTGCAAATCAAAACGGCAATTTTCCCAAATCAACATTCCCTCCACTCAAAATCAATCCTATTTTTTTGCCGGCAAATTTCTCTTTGTTGTCTAAAACAACTGCAAGAGTTACAGCACTTGATGGTTCGACAATTATTTTCATTCGCTCCCAAATTAACCACATTGCAGAAATTATTTTCTCATCGGATTCGGTTATAATTTCCTTTAGTTCGCGGCTGAGAATGTTATTGGTTTTATCGCTCAAATTTGTGAGGAGTCCATCGCAAATTGTTTTTGGATTTACAGAAGGGTAGATTTTGCCATCACGCAAAGAACGAAACGCATCATCTGCGCCTTCCGGTTCGGCGCCAATAACTTTTGTCTTGCTGGAAAAATATTTTGCACTCAAGCAAGAACCGCTTGCCAAACCGCCGCCGCCAACCGGTGCAATTATATAATCTAAATCGGTTAACTCTTCCAGAATTTCTTTTGCACAAGATGCTTGCCCGGCAATTATCGAATAATTATCGTACGGATGAATGAATGCCGCGCCGGTCTCATCAACAATTTTTGCAAGAGTTACTTCGCGCGATTTCAACGTCGGCTCACAAAAAGTAATTTGTGCACCATAATTTTCGACAGCTCTCTTTTTTATTTCCGGTGCAGTGTGCGGCATTACAATATAAGCCGGAACATTTTTCAATTTTGCCGCAAGCGAAAGTGCTGCGGCATGATTGCCCGAGGAGTGAGTTGCAACACCGTTTTTAAGAGTAGTTTCACTAAGTGATAGAATGGTATTACTTGCACCACGGAATTTGAATGCACCCACCCTCTGAAAATTTTCGCACTTGAAATAAATTTTGCACCCGGCAATTTGGTTTATGGATGCAGATGAAAAAATAGGCGTGTGGTGAATTTGTTTCCTGATTCTTTCGTGTGCCGCTATTATATCTTGTTTCGTAGGCTCGTGTTCTAAAAACATAGTTTGTATTTTCCAAAGATTATTCTTTTACAGCGTTCCAGATAAATTCAATATGCTTGTTCGAAAGTTCATATATTTTAGTTGTTGCAGTATTGCTGTTGCCCGACATATATTCTGTGCGTAGTAAAAATAGGAAAGCAGTGAACTCATCGGCAAGAAAGGATGGGTCAAGTTTTTTAATTATACCGTTCTTTATCATTTCCGAAAAAATCAATTTACAGATTGAGCGCAGCTCCGCTAAATATTCTGTAGTTGATAACTCCTTCGAGCCGATCTTTGTAAACTGTTCCATCAGTAGAAGACGGATGAATTTTCTTTCCTCTTCGGTATTCCAGTAATCTATTAATTTCTTTGCAAAGTCTTTTAGAAATTTTTCGGGATTGTCCAATTCCTCCAAGAGATCATCGCTAAGAATATTTTTGCCTATAGCTCTGTTTTTAAATTCAGTCAGTATTGCATTAAAAATTTCCTCTTTCGATTTGTAGTGATTATAGATGGCGCTTTCCCTAATTCCAACGGCACGTGCTATTTGTCTTATTGAAGCGCCCGAATATCCTTTCTGGGAAAAATAGTCGAGAGCCCTTTCTTGGATTAGTTTTTTTGTATTTGGATATTTCATCAATTGTAAAACTTAATGAACGTTTGTTCTTAAGATAAAGTTTAATTTTATAAAAGAAAAGGGGTGATTCTAACCGAAATATTCTGCCTTCATATAGAGATGAATGAAGGCACAATAATAGGGTAAATCACGTTACTGAATAAAAATCTGGATCTCTGTAATATAATTTTTAGGATTACCCTTGAAGATCATACCCGGTCCTTTAATATAAACTTCGCGAGATGGTATTAAAGTTTTATAACTTTTCTCGTTTATGTAGCCGAAGATTTTTTTGTAAGATTCGCCGATCTGTTCATACGGACCTTTGTGAATTAAACTTATACACTTACCGCCTTTGAGTTCACGCACAGAAATTTCTTCGGTATCCTTTCCTTTTCTTACCGGGAAACACGTCTCGATATCGGCATCATTCTCTTTATATTCGGCATCATAATACAAACTCATTGCTTTCCCGTTAATTTCTCTTCCGAAATTTTTTGCAAGCAATCCGAATCCTTTCCCGACATCGGAATATTTTCCTTTCATTCTGTAACCGGCGACAAGCATTGTTTCAATTTCTTTTTCCTCAACTTCAAATTCATTTTCTGGTTTCATTTTATTCTCCTTTTCCAATTTGATTATTAAATCAATTGATAGAGAGATATTCTTGTAATTGGCAATCTTTTTTTCGATATCCTTTTTCTTTTCGATCAACTGCTCCAGTATTTCAGATTCATCGCTAAATTCGTTTATTATCTCTTTTATCTCGGCAAGCGAAAAATCATATTCCTTCAGTATTTTAATTGTACGGGCGAGTTCGATGTTTCTTTCGTTGTAATAGCGATAACCCGTAAATTGATCAACCTCAGAAGGAATAAGAATTTCCTTTTCGTGGTAGAGACGCAGCGATTTGATCGATAGGGAAGTGATGCGTGAAAATTCTCCAATACCGTATTTCATATTAATCTCTCTTTAGTTTGTATAGTTGGGCCCGACTTACATACGAAATATAAATGCTGCCCCAAGGGGAGAGTCAAGTGAAAAATTAAATATGTATTCATAATTATATTGTTAATGAAACCATAGATATTATAAACTACGCCTCCGGCAAGTAATTAATTGAATCACAAATAATTGAGATTGCAACAGTAATTATAAACAGATGAAGAACAGCAAAATAAATTAGGAACTGCCATAAAATAGATGGCCAAATTAAAGTCGGAATGAAAAACAGAAAGAAGAATAAATGGAAAATGCAGAGGAATAAAAACCACCCGGTGGAAAGCTTTGGAGTAGTATAATTATGTAGATCGATCATGCGATTATATCTTTTTGCAAATCCGTGTAAGGCAACAAAAGTCCAGTAGAAGTTAAAGAACGGGATAAACAGAAGTCCCACAGCTTTCGCCGGGCTAATATTACTGCTTATATCTTTGGGTAAATATTTCCACATCCGGTAAATAAGAATGTAAAAAACTATGGAGATGTATATTTCAATAATGAACATTAATGGAAGAGAAATCAGAAGCCATGTTTGAAGTTCTGTAAATTTGTTGGAGTACCATGTAAGGTGTAAGACAGCTATCAGCAAACCTATAATAATAAACCCGAAAACCAACCAGTTGCCGTAAAAGAATTTTCTTGATATATTTTTTCTATCCGGCAAGCTGAGAAATAATTTTAGTGAGTCAAGCTTTTTAATTTTTCTATGCAAGAGATAACCGAAATAAAACAACATGCCCATAAATATTGTTGTGATTATAGACCTGATATTGTAGCTAATAGATTGGGCTATTTCGTGAAGCTGTTCGTTTACATAGTATTCCGAGAACTCTATCAATACTTTGAATATAAATGCGACCGAACTAATTACGGCGCCTACCATATCGGAAGCTGCAAAACCAAGAATTAATGCAATATCTAATCGTTGGGTTAAGCGGAAAAGAAAAACTATAACCGCTGGTGTAATCATAAACCACATTGTTTGAATGATTAACCAATAGAAATCTACTTTAAATTGATTGCTTACGATTTCAGGGGGAGTAAGGTATTTGTTGATAATTAATTGATCAATGATGTTATAGAAGAAACCGACAGCACCGGCGAATACTATCAAGTGCCAGTCTTTTTTAAGAAAAGAACTAAGTCCTACGATCGAGAAAGCAAGCATAACATAGTAAATCAAGCTGTTAAAAAAATATTCCAGCTCAAGATACTTTAATACATTCGGGGTATCACCATATTCTAATAAGGAATAGTAGTTTTGATCAAAGGATAGAAATAGATACCTGAAGAACCAGCCGGGTAAAACTCCCAGAACAATACCGATAAAAGCTAAGTAATTAAAACCGCCTTGATTAATATTGAATAACTCTACGAAACGTTTCTTAACCATTTTATCCTCCTTGGAGTGAATGGTTTTTGAATCAGTGAATTAGAGGAGATTTATTAAATCATCCAGCTATTTCGAAACGTTCGGAGAATAAGAAATCTATATATAGAAGAAAGCGAGGAATGGGATTACAGATTTGTGAGTTATGGTTGTAATTATGTCTCTGTTGTAATGTTTAGTGATCCCAAAACAATTAAGTCAAATCTGCAAGTATTACTTTCAGTTTCTCCAACGCCTTTTCCCAATCATTCATTTTTGTCCGCTCACGTTCAATAACTTCCGCCGGTGCTTTAGCAACAAAACCTTCATTCGATAGTTTTTTCTTTACACTTTCAAGCGAGCCGGAAATACGCGTTATCTCTTTTTCAATTCTTGTACGTTCAATGTTCAAGTCAATTAATCCTTCGAGCGGAACAAATATATCGCACCCCTTAACAACGGCAGAAGCACTTGCCTTGGGTTTATTCATATTCGGATCAACTTTTAATTCATCGATTCTAACGAGAGATTTTATATACTTGGTCTGTTCTTTTGTTAATTGATCTGTTTTCAATAGAACATTGATTGCTTTTGATGGTGCTACATTCATCTCTCCGCGGATATTTCTTATGGCGGTTACCACCTCTTGTACAAATAAAATTTCAGATTCTGCTTTCTCATCAATCTTGCGGAGGTCATATTCCGGAAAAGCCGAAGTTGAAATACTTTCACCGGTTTTTCTTTCATCCAGCAATTGCCAGATCTCCTCAGAGATAAAAGGCATGAACGGATGAACAAGTTTCAGCATTTCTTCAAACAACAGAATTGCGCGTGTTAGTACTGCAGATCTTTCTTCTTCACTACCTTGATATAATCTTTGCTTGGATAACTCAACGAACCAATCGCAAAAATCATTCCATACATAACTGTAAACAAGCTTAGATGCAGCGTTCACTTCAAAACGATCGAGCGCTTCGGTAAATTCTTTTATTGTTTTGTTGAAACGCGAGAGAATCCATCTATCGGTAAAATCAATGTGTTTATCTTTAAGCGAAGGATCGAGTCTTATATTTTTTGCACCACTCTGCTGCGAGGCAAGATTCATTAAAAGAAATCGCCCGGCGTTCCACATTTTGTTGGCAAAGTTTCTACCAATTTCAACCATCTCGTTGCTGAAATGAACGTCTTGTCCTAACGGTGCAATGTAAGTCATCGTGAATCGCAGAGCATCGGCGCCGTGTTCATCGATCAAGTCGAGCGGATCGGGAGAATTGCCAAGCGACTTGCTCATTTTTCTTCCTTGTGTGTCGCGTACCGTTGATGTGAAATAGACATCCTTAAAAGGAATTTCTTTCATGAAATGCATGCCGGCAATTATCATTCGTGCTACCCAGAAGAAAATAATATCCGGTGCGGTAACAAGAAGATCTGTGGGGTAGTAATATTTCTGCTCTCGCTCATTGGTGAAAACATCTTGTGCCCAGAGCCAGCTCGATGCCCATGTATCGAGTACGTCATCGTCCTGGTAATAATTATCGATATCATTCGGCGGTTCAACTTCGCAGTAAATTTCGTGAGTTTCTTTGTGATACCAAACCGGGATTCGATGTCCCCACCACAACTGGCGCGATATGCACCAATCGCGGATATTTGTCATCCAGTGCTCATAAGTTTTCGTCCAGTGTTCAGGGTGAAATTTTACTTTTCCATCAAGCACAACTTCAAGAGCCGGCTTTACAAGTTCATCCATTTTCATAAACCATTGTTCGGAAAGGTACGGCTCGATAGGAACATTACCTCTTTGTGAATAGCCCACTTTGTTTGTATAGTTTTCAACTTTGAGCAGTAAACTTAATTCTTCCAATCGTGCAACAACTTTTTCTCTAACATCATACCGGTCTAAATTTCTGAACTCTGCCGGAACATTTCCATTGGTAGTTGCATCCTCATTAAAAATATTTACAATTTCTAAGTTGTGTCTCAGCCCCATCTCGTAGTCGTTAACATCGTGTGCCGGTGTTACCTTAACCGCCCCGGTTCCAAATTCTTTATCAACGTAATCATCTGCGAAGAGAGGAATTTCTCTTCCTACAATTGGAAGAACAATAGTTTTCCCGATTAAGTGTTTATATCGTTCGTCTTGAGGATTAACCGCAATGCCGGTATCGCCAAGCATTGTTTCGGGACGCGTAGTTGCAACAACAACAAATTCTTTTGAATCTTTTACCGTGTATTTAAAATACCATAGCTTACCCTGAACTTCTTTATAAAAAACCTCCTCATCGCTAATGGCGGAACGAGAAGCCGGGTCCCAGTTTACCATTCTGTAACCGCGGTAGATGTATCCTTCTTTGTAAAGTTTAACGAATGCTTCAACAACTTTGCGGTAATAATGAATATCCATTGTAAAGCGTTCACGCTGCCAATCGCAGCTTACACCGAGTTTGCGGAGTTGTTTGAAAATTATTCCGCCGTATTTTTCTTTCCATTCGTAACAATACTTAAGAAAGTCCGCGCGCGAGGTATTGTCTTTATTGATTCCCCGTGCTTTTAGCATCGCAACTACTTTTGCCTCGGTAGCAATAGATGCATGATCAATCCCGGGAACCCAGCATGCGTTAAAACCCTTCATCCTTTTGTAGCGGATGTAAATATCTTGCAGTGTGTTGTTGAGTATGTGTCCAATATGCAATATCCCGGTGATGTTGGGTGGAGGAATTACAATTGTGTAAGGAGTTTTAGATTCATCAACTTCGCTGTGATAAAGATTATGTTCGTACCAGTATTGATACCATTTATCTTCAACGTCTTTTGGATTATAAGCTTTCGGGATATCGGCAAGATTCTTGGGATACATCAATTTCTCTGAAATTTTTTCACAATTAAAGGCAAATATAAGAAAAATCGTTTCAATTGAGGACGGATGACAAACCGGAAAGAATAAACTCCACTGTTTACTTACCATTTAAGAACTTGCTTGTTCTCCGGCTCAATTGTACTTTTTTATGAATGAGCTGAATGGGTGGAAAAGGGTAAACATTATTAATAGAACACTATTTTCATAAGATGTGTAATAAAAAGTTACGTTTAGTCAATTATATAAAGATAGTTCGGCAGTTTGATCTTTACCCCGGAATTACCGCCCACCAGGTCGCTCCATTGATCACCGATATTGGCGATAATTTTATATCCTTTATTTACGAGTTCTTTCCGCTTTATGGCTTTAAATTCGGCCGCCGGAATTTTTATTTCACCACTGTTACGTACAATTAAAGTATCGTAGTTGGTGTATCCCCTCAAGTGTAAATTTTTAACGGTAGCTTTACGCTCATTTTCAGTTCTGCCGGTAAGAAATATTACCCTAATCTTTTTTGAAATGAGCCAGTCGTAAAATCTTTTTGTCTGTTTGATTGCATCGGCATCTGCCCGTTTCAGCCATTCACTCCAGAGTTCATATTTATAACCAAATCCAATTTCTTTTGTATGGTTGTAATTTGATAAGGCGGTTTCATCTATATCAAATATTACCGCCGAAGTATCGCGAAGAGTTAATTTTTCGATCTGGGATATTGCGCTATCAATTATTTCTTTGCACTCGGCATCAAATGCACCGGATTCATAATAATTTTGAACAAGTACCTTGGCATCATCAAGATTTAATAATTCTTGACGGTTTGTACTGCCGCAATTGTAAAAAAACAAAGTAATTACGAGTAGATAAGAATGCTTTATTAATAATTTCATTTATCTTTGCAATGTTTGTTAAAGTGTAAGAATGAAATTATAATTTTTGTTTTACAATAGGTAGGGAAAATTTCCGGACATAAAATAACGAGACTGTCTCAGAAGTATATCTTTTAAAGAATAGCACGCGGATAAGAACGGATTTAAACGCTTGCCTCGCCTCGCTATTCAAAGCTGGGATTAACGCTGATTTTTAAATTGAACAATTACTTCTGAGACAACCTCAAGGCGGTAAATGAGTGACATTATAACAAATATTTTTCTGCTTGCGGCAGTTCAGGGGTTTTTGCTCGCGGCACTTCTTTTCTTCAAAAAAAGAAACCGGAATGCAAACCGTGTTTTGTCCTTCGCAATTTTTATTCTCGCGCTCGATCTTCTTTCTGTTTATTCAACGATTACGGAATTTTATAAAACATTTCCTTCCACCTTTGGAATCAACTTTGCTTTTCCGTTTATCTACGGACCGATTTTTTATCTCTACACAAAAATTGTTACCGGGAACGAAACACATTTTAAAACGAAACACCTTCTTCATTTTATTCCGTTTGTTCTCGCGCACCTTTACGTTTCGTCGTTCTATTTTTTATCTGAACAAGGAAAACTTGCACAGATTGAAATTTATTTAACCGTGCTTCAGTACGATCTTTTGGTCATCGGGTTTTTGAAAGCCGTTCACGGAATTATTTACACAAGCTTATCGCTCGGATTGATTCACCGCTTTGATAGAAATTTGCGCGAAGCATTTTCCAACATTGATAAAATAAAACTGAACTGGCTCCGCTTTTTAATTGCGGGAACGATGGTCGTTTGGTTTGTTGTTGCGTTGACGATTTTAATTCCGATTTTTGTCGATCCTTCTCTGAATATTTACGACAACATAATTTATTTTTTCGTTTCGATTTTTATTTATGCCATAGGTTATGGTGCGTTGAATCAGCCGGAAGTTTTCAATTATCACAATGAAAAAATAAAAGCAGAAGAAACGGAAACGGGATTGAGCGAAACAACAAAGTATGTGAAATCATCTCTTTCGGAAGAAGATATCGAACGAATCAAAACCGGCTTGATCGATATTATGGAAAAGAAAAAACTTTACTTAAAAAGCGATTTAACTTTAAGCCAGCTTGCCGGCGAATTGAACGCATCAAATCATAACTTATCGGAAGTTATCAATACATCGTTCAACAAAAATTTTTACGACTTTGTGAATTACTACCGCGTCGAGGAATTTAAGGAGAGAATTAAAAAACCCGAATGCGAAAATTACAGTCTGCTTGCCGTAGCTTTCGATTCGGGCTTCAGTTCAAAAACTTCTTTCAATTCTATTTTCAAAAAATATACAAATACAACTCCATCTGAATACAAAAGACAAATGAAATTACAACTCGTACTCGATGCCGAAGACGGGCAGAGTTGACCACGATTTTTCAGCTTTGATTTTATTTTTTATTTGATCCCACGAATAAGCCCAGATGTTTTCTCTTCCGTAAAGATTCCAAACGCTGATGTAGAGAACAATGTTCGAACTATAGAAGTTAAACCGTTTATCAACGCGTATGTTGAGCGAATGGTAATCGGGCAGACGTTCGGAATAAATTTTTGTACGGTCAACAATTCCGCGGTACGCAGCTTCCGATGCCGGAATATCAAACGGAGTGTACGGGGTTCCGCCGGCGTAAATCCATCGCGCGCTAAATTCCCACGACTCGTTTGGTTTGTATCCGCCTTCGAATGCAAATGTAAATTTGTTGTCGTACACTCTGTTGCGCCATATGTTTGTGCCGTCCAAATAACGTGCACGGGAATATGAAGCGCTCATCATTCCGTAAAAATCTTTTGCAAGTTTTTTCTGAATGATCAATTCAACGCCGCGGCTGTACGCTTTGCCCGTGCTTTCAAGTTTATTGTTGCTCATGAAAACCGGGTTTTCAACCGCCTGATCCATCACAAAAGATTCCGGCTGATTCGGATTGATCGGGCAGTCGTGGTATTCTTTGTCGTACACTTCAAGTGTTAGGCGTGTGTCTTCGGTAATTAAATGACTGACACCAATGATTGCATGATACGAAAGAGGGTCTTTCAAATTTTTGTACGATGCATTCTGGCTTAATAAAATAAACGGAAGTGTTTGATAAAAAATTCCACCGGATGTGTAAAGCTGTGTTGCCTCGGATAAATTGTAAGTAAGATTCAAACGCGGCGAGATGTGTGCATTCTCGTTGAAGTCAAAATAATCGAAACGGATTCCGGGATTAATTGAAAAATCTTTGAGCGGTTTCCAATTCAAACTTGCAAACGCGCCGAGCTTAACTCCGTTGAAATTATTGTTCACAATCAATTCGGGTGTTTCGTAACCAAAACGGTCTGTGTATTTGTAGTAATGATGTTGATAATCGTTCGTAGAATATTTTACGTCGCCGCCGAACTCGAACTGTGCCGTTTCGGAAATTCTATAATGATTCAAATTGCGGAAAGAGATTTCCTGTTCCGTGGATTCGTTATCGTAAATTTTATTTTGATTACGCACTTCGGAAACATTGCTACTGATATCGTTAATTGTGTGCGACACAGAAAAGTTTGAGTAGCCGCTTGTTCCCCAAAGATATTGTAAATTAATGCCGGCGGTGTTTTTGTTTCCGTTGTAGTAGCCGTAATAATTGTCTTCAAACTCAACACCTTCTTCGTACGATTGTTTGCTTTTATCGATTGCGCCGATATCTAAAAAAGAGATTTTCAATTTGTCGGAAAGATCGTAAACAATTTTTGTTTGGAAATCGTAATAAGTTGGAATCGGTGCTTTCATTTCCGTTGCTTTGAAAATCATATCGAGATAACTTCTTCGTGCGGAAACAAGATAAGAACCTTTTGTGCAGATTGGTCCTTCAACCGAACCGCCCATTCCTTGAAAACTTAAATCCAGCTGCATGTCAAATTGTTCTCTGTTTCCTTCGCGGAAAGTCATATTCATAATTGAAGAAAGTTTATCACCGTAGTTCACAGCAAAACCGCCGGAATAAAAATTTACATCTTTCAAGAAATCTACATTGATAAGTCCGATCGGTCCTTCGGATGAACCTTGTGTTCCGTAATGATTGATGTTCGGTATTTCGATGTTATCGACAAAGAAAGCATTTTCCACCGGACTTCCACCGCGCACAATTAAACTGTTTTTTTGATCGTTAAGTTTTGCAAGACTCGGCAGACCGAAAATAATTCTGCTCACATCTCCGGCTGCGCCGGGCGCTCTTCTAATTTCTTCCGATGAAAAACTTACAACACTTGCCGGCTGAAGATTGATATCCGAAAAATATCCGGCGTTCACAACTACATCGTTCATTTCAATTGACGATTGTTTCATCTCGACATCAACAAAAGTAATTCTATCGGGGCGCACGATGATATCCGTCTTCGTAATTTTTTCATAACCGATGTAACTGAAAATTAAAGTGTAACTGCCGATAGGAAGTTTATTCAATTCATACTTGCCGCCGGCATCGGCAGCAACGCCGATGTTTTTATCTTTCACGGAAATATTAACGCCGATTAACGGAAACAATCCTTCGGAATCCAAAACTTTTCCTTTGATTGTTCCAACCGGTTCTTTTTCCTGGGCTGAAATTAAAAATGTGAAGAAGAATAGAAATAAAAAGGTTAGACTAATGCGTTTCATTTACTCCTCTGAAATTTTTTTGGCTGGCAAAATTATTCCAAAGGAAGCGGTTTGTCGTTCAATCCAATTGGTTGGAACGTGCAAATGTGCTAAAAAGGTAAGCTCTGTGCCTCCGTGGTTTTCTTTTTCACCACAGAGGCACAGAGTGTTAAAGAATGTACTTGCTCAAATCGCGGTTCTTCACAATCTTATCGAGTTTTTGGCGAACCATCTCGCCGCCGATTTCAACTTCTTCCGAAGGCATTTTATCCGGCACATCAAAAAGAATATCTTCGAGCAGAGTTGTTAAAATTGTGTGAAGTCTTCTCGCGCCGATATTTTCAACTTGCTCGTTTACATCGGCTGCGGTCTTTGCTACTTCTTTGATTCCGTCGTCTCTAAATTTTACAGCAACACCTTCTGTTTGAAGAAGTGCTGCGTACTGTTTGAGCAGAGCATTTTCCGGAAGTGTGAGTATTTTAATAAAGTCTTCTTCCGTCAGACTTTTTAATTCAACACGAATTGGAAATCTTCCTTGAAGTTCGGGAATCAAATCGGAAGGCTTTGAAACATGGAACGCACCGGAAGCAATAAACAAAATATGATCAGTTTTGACCGGTCCGTATTTTGTATTCACGGTTGAACCTTCTACAATTGGAAGAAGATCTCGTTGAACACCTTCGCGCGAAACATCCGGACCTTGCTGACTTTTAGTGCCGGCAATTTTATCTATTTCATCTATAAAGACAATGCCGGCTTCCTGGACTCTTTGAACAGCTTCTTTCTGCACGGCTTCCATGTCGATTAATTTATCGGCTTCTTCTTGCTCAAGAATTCTCCGCGCTTCGCGTATTGCGGTCTTTCTTTTTTTCTTTTTCTTCGGAATCATACTGCTGAACATTTCCTGAAGATTCATTGTCATGTCGTCCATACCCATTGGACCCAGTACTTGCATGCCGAATGCCGGCGTAGTAACATCGAACTCGATCATCCGGTCATCCATTTCGCCTTTGCGTAATTTCTCTCTCATCCATTCGCGCGTCTTCTCATTTTGAATTTCTTCACTTTCCCCGTTCTCGTCGGCAGCGGTAGAAGATTTTTTTACCGGGGGAATTAACTGGTCCAATATTTTTTCTTCAGCCATACGAGAAGCTTTTTCTTGAACAGCAGAAGTTTTTTCGGAACGAACCATGCTCACGGCAATTTCGGCAAGATCCCGTATCATTGATTCAACATCACGACCAACGTAGCCAACCTCCGTGTATTTAGAAGCTTCGACTTTTACGAACGGAGCGCCGGAAAGCTTTGCTAACCGCCGTGCTATTTCTGTTTTACCAACACCGGTAGGACCGATAAGAATAATATTGTTCGGCATTATTTCTTCTTTGATGCCCTCTTCAACTTTTTGTCTGCGCCATCTGTTGCGTAAAGCAATTGCAACAGCACGCTTTGCATCATCTTGACCGATTATAAATTTATCGAGCTCTTTTACAATTTGTGTAGGAGTAAGATTTTTCATTATGTCTATGCTATTGTTCTTTTTCATTTACCGATAACCTCAACAGTAATTTTATCATTTGTGTAAATGCAGATATCTGCCGCTGTCTTTAGCGACTCTTCTACAATTTCCTTTGCCGAAAGGTTGCTGTATTTTTTTAACATCTTTGCAGCGGCAAGAGCGAACATTCCGCCGCTGCCGATAGCAACTATATTATCTTCCGGTTCAATAACATCGCCGGTACCGGAAACAATAAAAGCTTTTTCGTCGGAAATTATTGCAAGCATTGCTTCGAGGCGTCGTAAATATTTATCCGTGCGCCAATCCTTTGCAAGTTCAACAACAGCACGCTCCACATTGCCGCGGTATTGTTCGAGTTTTTCTTCGAAACGCTGAAGCAGTGTAAAAGCATCTGCCGTTGATCCGGCGAATCCGGTTAAAACTTTTCCATTCATCAACTTTCGTATTTTCATCGAATTGTGTTTCATTACGGTGTTGCCGAGTGTAACTTGTCCGTCTCCGCCGATCGCTGCTTGCCCGTCTTTGATTAATCCGATTATTGTTGTTGATCTAATTTTCATTTAAACCCCACTTTAAAATTCCAAATCACAATTGAACACTGAATTTATGGTTTCGGGTTCCGTGTTTGTAGTCCTAAATTTCTAAATTGTTCCGCCGAAGGCAGATTATAAATCAAAAATTATTATTCGTATCTCGTCTTTCGTACTTCGTGCCTAACTTGTTATTTGTTCCGCCGTGGCGGATTGTACCTCTTACCCCCGGTATTATTCTCGGCACATTCTTTTGATATTCTTTGTACTCATCTCCGAATTTTTCTACCAGCTTTTTTTCCTCATAAACTGA
The DNA here is from genome assembly GCA_040755055.1 of Bacteroidota bacterium. Classification (GTDB taxonomy): domain Bacteria; phylum Bacteroidota; class Ignavibacteria; order Ignavibacteriales; family Melioribacteraceae; genus DYJK01. Next base: position 23,628 of record JBFMBS010000011.1, on the reverse strand, counting down.
TCCGACATAAAAGTAGATAACTATACATATAAACGATACCAAATAAAACAGAGTCATAGTCGGTCGTAATCCCAAGAATAAAATTGTAAATAGATAAACCGGGTGTCTCACAATTTTATACATACCTACAATATTAAGTGTTTGTCTCTCGTCAAGATCGTTTACATTATAATTGTTGTTATTATATCTGGTAATTTGTGAAATACCGATAAATTCTTTTATGTCAACTATTCTTATCGACCGGACGAGTCCAATAATTGAAAGAACTTGGAGTGCAAATGTAATAATATCGTAAGGATAATGTAAGTCGTAAACAACTATGTCCGGTTTGGGAGAAAGAATATAGAAGAAAGCAAAAAACAAAATTGAAGACATGTTATAGAACAAACGGTAAAAAGCAATTTTGCCGCCTATTTTTTCTGCAATCGTTCTTTTAATTTTATTTGAAGCAAGCCAGGTGTGTGAATAAGCAAATAAAGCAAAAAGAATAACAATAATTATAACCTCAAGGATAATCATAATTTCTTTCGAAGACGTGCCACCGGTATCATCAGCGATTCACGGTATTTTGCGACTGTGCGTCTTGCTATATGTATTCCCTTGTCTTGGAGTATGCTCGCAATTTTATCATCGCTGTGCGGATTGTCTTTCGGTTCGTTATCGCAGATCTCTTTTATCAGTTCTTTGATGTGCTTGTTGGAAATTTCATCACCGCTGTCGGTAGATAAACCTTCGCTGAAAAAATATTTTAATTCATGAATGCCTTGCGGAGATTGGACATACTTTCCGTTTACTACGCGGCTTATTGTTGAAATATCCATCCCGATTTCATCGGCAATATCTTTATAGATCATCGGTTTCAGAAAGCGGGGACCGTTTTCAAAGAATTCATACTGCTTCTCAAGAATCGTTTGCATTATTTTCATGAGCGTATGCCGGCGCTGTTGGAGCGAGGCGATGAACCATTTTGCGGACTCAAACTTTTCTCGTAAAAATTTGTGAGTTTCTTTTTCGCGATCGGAAATTTTTCTTTTCCGCTTGTTGGTATCAATCATTTCAAGATAAGTTTTGCTGATGGTAACCGATGGAACGCTTCTATCGTTGAGCGTAACAATATAATTATCTTCAATCTTTTCGATTAAAAAATCCGGTGTAATCTGGTTCATTTCCTCGGAGTCAATATTTCCTTCACCGGGCTTAGGATTGAGTTTTTGAATTATGTCAAGTGTCGATTTCAAAGTCTCCTTCGAAAGGTCCATACTTTTTTGTATGGCATCGTATCGTTTATTCGCAAAATCTTCCCAGTGTTCCGATAAGATTTTTTCTGCCAAGAACGAATAATAGGGATCGTATGATGAGTTTCTGATTTGTACAAGCAGACATTCTTGAAGTGTCCGCGACCCGATACCGACCGGCTCCAATGTTTGAATTTGTTTCAAAACTTTTTCGCCGTTTTCCATTGTTACTTCGAGATGTTCAAATATTTGCAACTCGTTAATTAGTTTTTCGAGATCGCCTTTGAAGTACCCGTCTTTATTAAGCATCCCGATTATATTTTCGCCCAAGACAGTTTCAGTTTCCGTAAGATCGAGCATGTGCAGCTGGTCCATCAAGCTATCGCGCAAAGATTTTTTTTGCGGTGCAATGGGATGAATTTTTTCTTCATCACGACTTCTGTTTAATCTCTCGAATTCACTTTCGAATTCGGCTTCGTTCATAAAATCTTCCAAATCAAATTCGTCATCTTTACTATCGTATTTTTCATCTTCATCATCGCTTTCCGGAGTCTCATCTTGTTCTTCCGGATTTTCTTCCAACTGTTCTAATGTTAATTCTTCTTCAAGGGTTTCCTCAAGAATAGGATTAAGTTCAAGCTCGGTCTTAATTCTTTGTTCGAGAGCGAGCGTATTTAACTGTAGCAGCTTTTGATATTGAATTTGCTGCGGTGAAAGTTTTTGTTGAAGAGCTAATCTTTGCTGTAAAGACAACATACTGCTAACCTACTGCCTCCTTGGTTTTTTCAAACCACTCTTTTCCGTATTGCCGTTCTAATGCATCGCGGCAGAAATCGATTACCTTAATTTTTGTAAGGTCGCCTTTCACGTGTGCCGGCTGGCATTCTGAATATTTTTCGAATCTTACTACCGGTCCGCCAAAATTTGAAATTCTTATAGGGAACAAATGACAAGAAATAGGTTTTATGAAATCGACTTTTCCATCCCGGAATGCTTTTTCTATTCCGCATTTGGCGATATCACCTTCGTAAGTTACGAAAACACATGCCCGGTTGTTAACGCTTCTCGTCATCAGCTCACCAAACTTCTCCATCCAGAACCCGGATTTTTCTATTTCTTTAACATGGTTATCGGGTAAATATTTTTTCACAATAGGAAGAATAGTTTCTAATTTTTCGATTTCTTCTTTTGTTATTGGTGCACCGAACTCGCTTTCCATAGTACAGCAAGCACCTTTGCATTTGGCAAGATCGCACGTGAAGTTGGTATCGAATATTTCCGTGTTGACCAAAATATTATCTATTTCGACGAATTCTTGATGCATAAAACTTGGAATAATTTTTGACAAAGATAAGCTTTTTGAGTTATTAAAAAAAAGTTTGGCTTGTTTCAGTTTGGTGGTAAAACAATCTATTCTAAAATGTAATTATCTTTGAGTGTCAATTTTGGGAAATTTTTTCTATGGATTTTACCGGTAAAGTAATTCTAATAACCGGGGCTTCTACCGGGATAGGAAAAGCTTTAGCACTTTCTTTATCAAAAGAAAATTGTAAACTTGTGCTTGTAGCACGGCGTACAGAGTTGATTGAACAATACAAACAGCAATTTACGGCTCATCAGCCGTTGATAATCAAATGTGATGTAAGCAATAAAGAAGAAGTAACAAAGACGAATAAAGAGATAGTGGAAAGATTCGGCGGTATTGATATTGCAATTTTAAATGCCGGTGTTGGTTTTCATATGGATGTGGAAAAATATAATTCTATGTATGCGGAAAAAACTTTTGGGACTAATTTATACGGTGTAATTTATTGGGTAGAGCAAATTCTTCCTTACCTCTTGAAGAAGAAGGAGGGAGTTATTGCCGGTATTTCCTCGCTTGCCGATAACCGCGGTTATTCAAAAAGCGGATTTTACAGTTCCAGCAAAGCAGCTTTAACCAATTATCTTGAGGGATTGAGTCTGGATTTAAAACCGTACGGAATTAAAGTTATTACAATACGTCCCGGGTTTGTTGATACGCCGATTAATTCTCAGAATAAATATCCAATGCCTTTTATGATGAATGCGGAGTCTGCTGCGGAAATAATTTTAAATGGAATTAAGAGTGAAAAAAGAATGATTCAATTTCCCTGGCAGATGGTGTTGTTAACAAGGTTAATTGGATCTGTTCCCGGTAGATTGTACGAATGGCTGGTATCAAGATCCAAACTTTGATCTATAAATTTTCAGTATGGATTAATATGTTTCAAAGAGTTTTCTTACATATCAAATTATTAAAACGGATTTTTCTCTTACCGATATTTTTTCTTGTTTTAATATCGTGCCGTAGCGAAAGTGATTTGCCGGTTGAGCCCGACCCGATCTTGCGTTCACGAGGCGCGTTATTAAAATTTGAGAAAACCAACGAGTTCTCCGCCGAGCTGATTGAACAGTTTTTGAATTCTCTTACATCTACACAGCCGGTATATCTTGATGCTCTTTATGATGTAGAAATTTATAAAGCAGTTTATTTAACAAAAGATTATAATGGGAATATAGTTGAAGCATCCGGCGCTCTCTTTTTGCCGAAAGGAAAAGATACTCTTTCTGTTGCAAGTATCCATCACGGGACGCAAACCAAAAGGGACCGGGTTGGTTCCGTGAGTCCGTTTTATGCGCCGGAAGGATTGGCTTCCGCATCGCTCGGCTATTTCACGCTGGTACCGGATTATTTAGGATTAGGAGAATCGGGAATTGTTCATCCGTATCATCATCAAAAATCATCTGCAGAACCGGTAATTGATTTTATAAGAGCCGGAAGGGAGTTTGCACGGAAAAATAACATCGTATTAAACGGACAAATTTTTCTTGCCGGCTATTCCGAAGGCGGATTTGTTACGCTTGCAGCACTCAAAGAGATAGAACAAAATTATTCAAATGAGATAACTGTTGCAGCATGCGCACCAATGGCCGGTGCATACGATTTAAATTTAACCGCGAAGACGATTATTCAGAGTGGGACATACAACCAGCCCTCTTATCTTGCATATTTTCTTGTTGCATACAACGAGATTTATGGTTGGAATCGATTGAGTGACTTTTTCAATTCCCCCTATGCAGAAAATTTACCTTCGCTTTTTGATGGAACGAAAACTACCGACCAAATAAACTCGCAGCTCACAACTGATTTGTCTCAACTATTTAAACAGAATTTTATTAGTTCTTATTTGAACGGAACAGAGACAACCGTTACCCAGGCATTCAGGGAAAACAGTTTATTGAATTGGGTTCCATCAACACCTATTAGGTTTTATCATGGTGATGCAGACGAATATGTGCCGTATGAAAATTCTGTAGTTGCAAAAAATTATTTCTTATCACATGGCGGTAATATCGATCTGGTAACTATACCGGGAGGCACCCACGGCAGTTCTGTTTTACCCAGTATACTCGGCGCAATCGAATGGTTTGAAACGATAAGACTGAACAAATACTTTTCTCTTAGATGAATGGTTTCCGAAAAAGCGGCTTATATGTCTGCCGCTTCCTTTATTACCTCGGCATTTATCCAGTAAATATCAAAGCCACGGTATTTGTTGCTGCCGAAGAAAAAATATTTTTTATCACGCGAGAATTTTGCAAATCTCTCCGCGTTGTTTGTATTGATTTTATCCCCCAGGTTTTTCGGCACGCCCCACTTACCGTTCTTGTTAAATGAAATGTAAAAATCCGTGCTTCCGAATCCGCCGGGTCTGTTTGATTCAAAAATCATCCAGCTTTCATCGTCAGCGAGACAAGGATTATCTTCGTAATATTCTGTGTTTATTTGTTCAGGCAATTTAACCGGTTTGCCATACTTACCGCTGCTAAAATCTGAAAAGTAGAGATCATACTTACCGGCTGCACCGGCATTTTGAGCCATGAAGTAGATATTGCCGCTTTTGGCTACCGTTAAACCGTAAGCATCAAGTGAATCGAAACCGATATATTGTGCCGGCGAATAACCGTTATTATTTTTTTCAACAAACCAAATGCCTCGCTCTTTTTTGGTTGAGTCCGCCGGGTTGGTTTTAGAGGACGAGAAATAAATTTTTGAATCATCGAACGAAAATGTCGGGTACATGTCATCAATGCCGCCGAGGAAATTTATTGTTTGTGGAGAAGACCACGTACCGTTTTCTTGTTTTGAATATTTTACAATCGCTTCGCTTCCCGGTGCACCGGGAATTACTGTCCAGAAAACTTCATTGCCGTCGTTTGAAAATTCAGGAGAACTGTGTTCAAAGAAAGAAGTCGATACTACTCCACTTGCAAAAAGAATTGGCTTACCACCGGGGAGTTCTTCTCCGAGGTATTTCCCGTGCAAGTTTTGTTTGGGTGATTTATTGTTATATAATTCGAGAAAAGCGTGAATCGTGTTAAAATAGATATCGGGTTTTTCTATGTGAACAAAATGTCCGCAGTCTTTAACGATATGAACCTCTGAACCTTTTATTTCTTTTCCCATCCGCTCAATAGATTCATTTGGAATAACATCATAATCACCGTGAATAATCAAAGTGGGACAGTTAATGGTTTTCATTTTTTCATACAGATTAAAACTGATAAGATAGGGTCCAAAGTTTGCAGAACTTGAAAAGAATTTTTTTACACGGTCGTTATCGAAGTAATCGAATTTTTTCTTTTTGGCGGCCGAAGAATCAAAAAAATAGGTATTCATTCGTATGCTCATAAATTCTTTGAAAACTTCGGGGTTGGTTTTAAATTCCGGCGACCGGGCGATTTGGGTAAGTCGTTCCATTTCATCTTTAGAAAGCCGCTTCATTATTGTCTGTTGTATCTGCTGGATGTACTCACTGCTTCCCGGTGCCGGTTCGAGTAATATGAGATTTTTTACTTTTCCCGGGTACTTAAAAATATAGTTGAGCGCTATTGTTGCACCCCACGACTGACCGACGAGATTCATTTTATCAATATTGAATTCTTCCCGTATCGCCTCTAAGTCTTCTACCATCGTATCGATTGTAACGGGTTTTTCTTCCTTAAATTCTTCCGATTTTCCGCATCCGCGCTGATCGTAAAAAATAAGTTTGTACCGATCGGATAATTGGTTGAATGAGTCGTATAAGTAATCGTGCCCAAGCCCGGGACCGCCGTGAACAATTACGAGTGGTTCACCGCTGCCGGCAGTCCTAATAAAAATATCTGCTCCGTTGATCTTTTTGATTGCCTCGAATTGCTGGGAATGTGTTAGACCGCTAATAGTCAAAAGAAGAATTATTGAACAACCAAAGAGTATTTTTTTAGTGTCCATTATTTACCCGCCAATTAGTTTGCAAAACTTTTTGGGAATACCGAACCGATTTATTCAAATGAATGAACTTTGGTTTTTATGCCGATTTAGACGAAGGGAAGATACGGAAGATTCTTTCGGTCATCGATAAAAGTTCATATGATACTATTTAAGTACGACAAACTTTTTTGTTAATCTTGAATCGTTTAATTGCAAAGTATAGAAGTATATCCCACTCGAATAGCTTTTACCATTAATTTCTATTTCATATTGTCCGCTATTCATTTCTTTATTAATTGGTGTAGATATTATTCTGCCTAGGACATCACAAATTTGTAATTTGACGTAGCCGTTTTTAGGAATAAAAAAACGAATTTTGGTACTTGGATTGAATGGGTTAGGGTAGTTTTGAAATAACTGAAATTCAGTTATAATTTCTTTGCTGTCTACAATATTTGTATAACCACCGGTTGTAGTATGTAAAACAAGATTACCCCAGCCAACAATAAATCCATTTTTCTCATCGGAAAATGATATGCCCCTTAGATTATTCAGGTTACTGGAATTACTTTGTTGTTTAGCCCAATTAGTTCCGCCGTTTGTAGTATGATATATTAAACCCAGATCGGAAATAATTGATGCATTATTGATATCTACATATGCTACGCCGGTTAATTTATCGAGAGGAATACTAACACTTTGTTTTGTCCAGGTTGATCCACCGTCGGTTGTTTTTAAGACTAAACTGTTATTACCAACGACAATACCGTTATTTTCATCGGCAAAAGAAACATCGTTAATTGAATATGCAGAAACACCTATATCGAGTTTAAACCATGTAACACCGCCGTCGGTCGTTTTTAATACAGCGCCGGGTACGCCCACCACATAGCCGGTATTACCATTCACAAAAAAAATTTTATTAATAGATATATTTTGATCCGGTAAACTGCACTTAGCCCACGTATCTCCACCATTAGTAGTTTTATATATATAATTGCCGGCGACAAAAATATTGTTTTCATCGATTACATCTACATCGGTTAAATTTGATGGCTCAGAAAAGTTAGTTAAATTCCATGTAACACCGGCATCGGTAGTTTTTAATACAAGTCCATCGGCAACAACAAAACCATAGTTGTTATTTAAAAAATTTACTGCATTCCAGGAATTAAAATAATCGGTATTTTGAAAGTTCCATGTAACACCGGCGTCATTAGTCCGAAAGATTGTACCATACTCTCCAACCACAGTACAATTGGATGAGTCGGTAGCCGAAACACTTCTCAAATCTAGAATATATCCGGCTGTTTGTCTTTTCCATGTAGCTCCACCATCGATAGTTTTAAATACTCTGCCACCATCCGAAATTATAAGACCTTTGATATTATCTGAAAAAGAAAGAGCAGTAAATGATTCAAAGTAATCTACAAGGATCTTTTCATCCCAGTTCTCTCCCCCGTCAGTTGTAAAGAAATATTTTCCATTATTAGCCGTTATAATGCCGTTATCGTTGTCAAAAAAATGTATATCATAAAGATAATCAACTGGTGAAATGCTTATGTTATTCCAGGTATTGCCGCCGTTGTTCGTTAGCAAAATAGAACCGAACATATTTATAACTATAATTTTTTGAGAGCTGCAATATTTTACATTAGTGAAATATTTATTTGATTCTTGTTCTCTGAGAGAAGTCCAGGTTGTTCCGCCGTTACTGGTTTTAAGAATGGTACCGTTGCTGCCCGATACTATCCCGTTGCTTACATCAAGGAATGAGACGGCCGATAAATTTTCATCATAATTATTGAGTAATTTTGTCCACGAAAGTCCTTTATCTGTAGTTTTAAGTATAACACCTTCTTCGCCAACAATAAAACCAACATTTGAGTTAACAAATATTACATCGTTCAATTTTTGTGTTACACCGGCTAATTGTACTTGCCATCTCGCTCCATTTACTTCGGCATATATTATTGTACCATTATCGCCTACAAGTATAGCATTATAGGAATCAACAGTCGAAACACCAAACAAATTCTTGTCTGTGCCGGAGGAATCTTTGTTCCATGTTGCACCTCCATTTGTGGAATTCAAAAACAACCCGTAATTACCTACGATATAAGCTTGATTATCTTTGTAATCAATATCATTGAACATCGTGTACAAAGGAAGTTCTTGTTTTATCCATGATTGAGAATAAATTGTTGAGAAAAAGTAAAAACTAAAAAGAGAGATCAATTTCCAGTTCATAAAGTTTAATCCCATTTATTAGACGTAGCCTATTATCACTTTTCTTGTTGTTGATTATAATACCGAATTAATTCTAAAGTTAGAAAAAATTATTAATTGGTTGAATATTTATTTTTTGTTTCTATGGAAATATTATTTAAAAGTTTGTAAACCGGGTACGGCAGATAACCATTTCCCCATTGAGGTACCAGGTAATTATCGAAATAATTCCAGTGAAGAAGCCCGTCATCGGATTCCGGCTCCAGCAAAAACATGGCAACATTAGCAAGCGGTTGAGCTGTGCGGATTACCAAAGTTCCGGCTGCAAAAGTCTTTTTCTCTGTAACAAATTCTCCGCTTATTTCATTATTGTAATGTCCCTGGTTTAACCGTTCCTCCGGTCTGAGATTATCAATCTTATAAGTCTCAACTGTTAATTCTGTTTGTTTTGTCAACTCTTCAATTTTGATTCCGTGTGATTTTAAGAGTGTTACAACATCGGGATCTTTGTTTGTAAGCAGATAGGCAAAAGGGATTCTTGTTTTACGTGTCGGTAAATAATCGGCAAGGTAAGGAACTGTTACAATTTTTTTATTATCTGTTTTAACTAATCGTTCTCTTCCTTTTTCATCTATTTTGGTTTCAAGTTCGTAAGTATTTATTGTTATCGGTGAATTTGTAGGGCGCACTTGTGAATCAAGTGCGAACGAATCTTTTTCCGTTGGGTTTAGACCGCGACTAATTGTTTGTGCATCTGCTTCCTTCAAGAGTTCCTTTATTTGGCGCTTGTTTTTAACTGCATAGTCAATAATAGACCAGAGCAAGTTGTAACTTCCCCAAACGCGCGCTTTGAAATCCGAGTAAACGTAGTTCTCATTTAAAATTGCGAGTCGGTTGCGCAGACCTATATAATTAGTTATATACCGCGGTTCGTAAGCATATGATATCCAACCGTTGGAGGGATCGCGCTGATCTACAAACTCGCCGTAGAAAACATTAAAAGTATTGTATTTCTCTTTGAGTGTCTTTGAAACAGCCGGCATCATTTTATCGCGCATGTATGCAATTAATGTTGTGTCGCCGGCCGGGTTCATCATCCATGTAAACGAAACCGGTTCTTCGCGGTATGATCCGTTTGTCGTGTGAATATCAACTAGTATTTCGGGGTCATATTTATTCAACACATTTTCTAGCAGACCTTTCACTTCGGGGGTTTCAACTTTCATTGCATCTCGGTTTAGGTCTAAATTTTTTCCATTGTAGCGTAAACCAACACCGTTCTTAGGTCCGTTTTGATATGGACGATTAATTGGAGAAATTTTTTCGTTTCCGTCAGCGTTGAAAATAGGGCAGATTATAAGAACAACATCTTTCAAAATTTCTTTTCTATCTATTAATATATCCCGAGCAAACATTAACGAAGATTCTTTTCCCTCAACCTCGCCGGCGTGTATATTCCCCTGGATATATATTTTTGTACGGTCGTCATTTAACAATCCATTTGATGAATTAAACATCGGATCGGCAAGTATAACAAGCGGTATTTTCCGTCCTTCAACCGATTCCGCGATCGTTTCAACCTTAACATTGTCAAACTGTTTTTTTAATTGGTAGATAAAATCATCTACATCTTTATATGTAGCAGTGGATTCAAAGTTCGATCTTTCTGCGGTGGTTAATAAATTTTGTCTGTTCTGGGAAAATATAATTATGGGCAAGCCAACGATTATAAAAAAGATTGTTCTATTCATAGTATATAGATTTGTTTATCAATTTGGTGTGTAATTTATGTTCATCCGGCTAAAAAAACTATACCATTTATTACTGTCCCAAACTTTATTGCGATAAGTAGAATACTTATAAAACCGTTTCTTTTCAAGTATTTATTCTGTCTGACAAATTATACCCCCAAACTTTTCTTAGTTTAACTGCAACTCCCCAAACAACTTATTTGAATACCAAAGAAAAGTTTGGGATAGATATGATACCATTTTAAAGTTAGTTTTCATTAAAGAGAATATTATTTTACCTACTAAATTTACAAGGAATTGAATGGGCAGAATATCCACAAACCACAAACAGTTGGGCGCACTATTATCGTCTGTTACCGAAGAGGCGCACAAATTGTTCGATAATATTCAGGACGAAAGTTTTTATAAGAGACCGGGGCAAGATAAATGGTGCGCCGGCGAATGCCTCGATCATCTAAATATTACCGCCGGGCTATATTTGAACGAGATCGAGAGATCGATTAACAAAGAAAACAATCCACCCAAAACAGCAGAAGATTACAAGCCGCGGTTTATATTAGATAAGTTTATTAAAATGACCGGCCCTAACTCAAAAACCAAGTTAAAATCACCCGGCGTACTGGTTCGTAAAAATCTTCACGAATTCAAATTGCCCAAACGAATTGTTATTGACCAATTTTTTGATATTCAAAAAAGGCTGCAAGGATTCTTAAAGCAATCGGAAAATATCAGTCTTTCTAAAGCAATGATTAGCTGGCCCGTGTTAAAATTTATCAAACTGCAGCTGGGCGAGGCATTCCTTTTAAACGGTGTTCATGCTTTAAGACATTTGCAGCAAGCAGAAAGAGCAATTAATTCTCTGTCGAATAAATGAGAGATAATAAATACGACGTAATAATTATCGGTTCCGGGATGAGCGGACTTTCGGCTGCAAGCATTTTGTCGCAATTAGGGAATAAGAAAGTGCTTGTACTGGAACGCCATTTTAAAATAGGAGGGTTCACCCATACATTTAAAAGAAAAGGAGAACATGGTGAATATCATTGGGATGTAGGACTTCATTATGTGGGGCAGATGGAGGACGGGACGACTGCCCGTTCAATGTGCGATTATGTTACGCAAGGAGGGGTTAAGTGGAATAAAATGCCGGACCCTTACGATGTATTCATCTATCCCGATTTTACTTTTAAGGTTCGCGAAGGAGAGAGAAATTTTAAATATGATCTTATCAAAAAATTTCCGCACGAAGAAAAAAACATTGAAAAATATTTTGTCGATCTGAAAAAAGTATCTGCATGGTCAGGCAGATACAATTTCAGTTTAACGCTTCCGTTATCGGCAAGATTAATCTCATCCGCGATCTCGTCTAAAGGTTCAAGTCTGGCGCTAATGACATTGAAGGAATATCTTGACCAAAATTTCAGTGATGTAAAGTTAAAAGCATTGCTAGCATCACAATGGGGAGATTACGGCTTGCCCCCCTCACAAAGTGCACTTGCGGTTCATGCATTGATTGTTAATCATTACTTGAATGGCGGGTTCTACCCGGTAGGAGGGTCAAAAAAAATTGCGGACAGCATCATTCCAATCGTGGAAAACAACGGCGGTGCATTGCTTGTAAATAATTTTGTTAAAGAAATTATTATTGAAAAAGGTAAAGTCGCTGGTGTTAAAGTTTCCGAAAAAAAGGGAAATGATTTTGTTGAGAGAGAATACTACGCAGAAAAAATAATTTCTACTGCCGGCGCATACATTACTTATACCGAGGTTATTCCAAAAACGAACAAACCAAGATTTATAGACGAAGTAAAAAATTTTGAACCGGGCGCAGCACATGTTAATTTATATCTTGGGCTTAAAGAAAGCCCGGCAAAACTTGGAATAAAAGGGGAGAACTATTGGATATATAATTCATATGATCACGATCGAAGATTTGAATTGAACGATGATATAATTGAAGGCAAGGTAAACGGTGTTTATGTTTCATTCCCGTCTATGAAAGACCCGGAAGCAAAAAATCATACAGCGGAAATAATAACTTTTGTTAAGTACAAACCTTTTGAGAAATGGGCTCCGGAACCGTGGAAAAACCGCGGCGATGAATACCGGAAACTAAAAGAGAAAATTTGTGATGCTCTTATCAATTTTGCGGATGATCATCTGAAAGGATTTAAAAAATTGGTTGACTATAAAGAACTCTCAACTCCGCTCAGTACGGTTTATTTTACCGGCAATCCCCTGGGAGCTATTTACGGAATACCGGCAACTCCCGAACGTTACAGAAAAAAGTGGATCGGGCCTTTTACGCATATTAAAAATCTCTACTTGTCCGGTGCCGATGCATTTGGTCATGGGATTGTCGGCGGTTTGATGGGCGGTGCAATTACAGCTGCCTTGGTGATGAAGGGCTTCAGTGGTATTCCGGCGGTGTTTAAAGAAGCGATTAAATTTCAACACAAGAAATAATTGATGGAGTAAAAATGAAAATAAATAAATTCGCTGTTGTTATATTTCTTTTTTTTACGCTCGGCATAAATTTGTATGCTCAAAATCAGCTTGCAAAACTGCTCGAAGGCAATAAAAGATTTGTAGAAGGAAAACCACTGCACCCAAATCAATCTGCAGCTAGAAGAACCGAAGTGGCAAGCGGACAAAAACCATTTGCGGTTATCTTAACATGTTCGGATTCGCGCGTTCCCCCGGAAATTATTTTTGATCAAGGATTGGGCGATCTGTTTGTAATTCGCACTGCCGGACATGTTGTTGATGATATGGCTCTAGCAAGTATTGAATATGCAGTTGAACATTTACATGCTGGGTTGATAGTTGTACTCGGACACGAAAAGTGCGGTGCAGTTGATGCCGCTGTTGGAGGCGGCGAACTTACCGGTCATCTTGAAAAATTAATTGCTGAAATTGAACCGGCTGTTGAAAAAGCAAAGAAAGAAAAAGGCGATTTGCTCACAAATGCAGTTCATAAAAATGTGGACTTGGTAGTCAGTCGATTAAAAAGCAGCGAGCCGGTATTGAAAGAATTCGTTCATCATAATGAATTACAAATAATAGGCGCTTATTATGATCTGGATGAAGGCGTGGTGACTATGATGAAATAGAAGGATTACATTTTCTTAAAAAGTTTTTACTATTGTATTTACGTGTTACTAATCTGCTTATCAAACGTCCAAATTAACATCTTCTATATAAAACGGTGTTAAAATGGGAAAAATTATTTATACAATTTTACTCGTGATACTTCTGCCTCAATTATTTTTTAGTCAAACCAAAATCACCGGTAAAATAACCGATAGCAGCAGCAATCCTCTGCCAGGCGCTAATATTTATATTAAAGGTTCTTATGATGGTGTAACTTCGAAGGAAGATGGGAGCTATTCTTTTAAAACATCGGAAAAAGGAGAGGCAATTATTGTAGCAAGTTATGTCGGGTATAAAACTTTTGAAAAGAACATTACGCTAAGCAAAGGCGAATTGAAGCTTGATATAGTGCTCGAAGAACAAGTAACCGAAATGAATGCCGTTGTTATATCTGCCGGTTCGTTTGAAGCAAGCGACGAAAAAAAAGGTGTCATTCTGCGTCCGCTTGATGTAGTTACAACCGGCTCCGATGCCGATCTCTACAGCGCACTTGAAACTTTACCCGGCACACAGATGATTGGCGAAACAGAAGGATTGTTTGTAAGAGGGGGTTCTGGTGCGGAAACCGTTACGATAGTTGATGAAATGGTTGTTCAAAAACCTTTCTTCAGCAGTGTACCCGATATACCGGCACGCGGAAGATTTTCGCCAATGCTTTTCAAAGGAACAGTATTTAGTACCGGCGGTTATTCAGCTCAGTACGGGCAAGCGCTCTCCTCGGCACTGATTTTAAAATCCCAGGACCTTGCAACTCAAACTTTATCTTCGATAAGTTTAATGATTTTTGGATTGGGCGGCTCCCACACCCAGCGATGGGAAAATACATCCCTTGCATTCGAGGGCGCCTACTATAATATTGCGCCGTATAACAAAGTTTTTAAACAGCGTACCGAATGGGATAAATCTCCGGTTGGTATTGAAACAACATTGAATTTGCGCCATAAACTTACCAAGACCGGAATGCTCAAATCATTTTTCTCGTATAACTATTCCGATTTTTCACTTTACATGCCCAACCTCGATAATCTAGTTTCGAAAGATCATATTAAAATGCGAACGGACAATTATTATCTTAATATTAGTTACCGCGATGTGCTTGGAGAAGATTGGTCAATATTCGGCGGAGTATCATACAGCAATGACAAAGATTGGATAACGCCGAATGCAGATAATGCAGAAAGTAAAGAACAACTTGCCCAGGGGAAATTTACACTCACAAAAAGAATTATCGGCTCTTCGTTTTTAACTGTGGGGTCGGAGTATCAGCATACTGTTTATGATGATCTGTACAATGAATTGAAATCAAAATTAACGGAGAATTATGTAGCCGGTTTTGCGGAAGCTGATATATTTTTTACAAACGATTTAGCCGCAAGGATAGGGTTGCGGACGGAATATTCCCGGCTTCTGGATAAAACAAATTTTGCACCGCGTATTTCCGTTGCTTACCGCCTTGGCAGTTATGATCAGCTTAATTTTGCTTACGGAAAATTTTATCAAACACCCGAAAAAGATTTTTTGATCTACACGCAGAATTTTGATTATGAAAATGCCGATCACTACATTGCAAACTATCAGTATATTGGCGAAGGAAAAACTTTCAGAGTTGAAGTGTATTATAAAAACTATGATAACCTTGTGAAGGGTACGGTTTACACTTACCCGTATTTTGATCTGCCGGTTGTTCCTTTCAGTAATGATGGAAACGGATACGCAAAAGGAATCGATGTTTTTTGGAGAGACAGCAGAACGATCAGCAATGGTGATTACTGGATTTCTTATTCGTACTTAGATACAAAACGGAATTTTAGAAATTATCCTTCGATGGCATTCCCAACATTTGCAACTCCGCATACATTTTCTATAGTCTTCAAAAGATGGTTTGAGGAAATTACCGCAATTATCGGGGTAACGTATTCACATGCAACCGGGCGCCCGTATTTCAATCCCAACAACCCGGAATTCTTAGGTGACCGCTCAAGAAGTTTTAACAATCTTAGTTTTAACATCAGTTACGTAACAAATGTATTCGATAATTTTACCGTAATATTTTTTTCGATAGACAATATACCCGGATTCAATAATATTTACGGTTACAGATATTCATCGGATGGTAAAGTAAGCAGCCCGGTACTATCGCCGGCTATGAGATCTGTTTTTCTCGGTATGTTTATTTCGCTAAGTAAAACCAATCCATATCAATAAGAGGTTATAAATGAAATTAATTTTATCATTAATTATTTGTTTGCTGTTTGTAAATATTGCACAAGCAGACGACACAAAATATTTTGAGGCGATGAAAAAACAGATCTATAATATGGATTCATTGAATACAGTTGAAGATTTTGTTGATGCCGCAAATGCGTTCGAAAGAATCGGGAATGCCGAACAGAACAAGTGGCTTCCGTTTTATTATGCTTCACTATGCAATACACTTGCAAGTTTTGTTGATACTACCGCAATACTGAAAGATGCTTACCTTGATCAAGCTCTTAAATTACTTGCGATTGCAGACTCGCTTCAACCCGATGAATCCGAGATTTACGCTCTTAAAGGAATGATAGCGCAAGGGCGTCTTCAAATTGACCCGATGAACCGTTACATGAAGTACGGTGCAGAAATGAGCAGTAATTTTCAGAAGGCACAGCAGCTAAATCCGAAAAACCCTCGTCCCGATTATTTAATTGCAGCAACTACTTTTTATACACCGGAACAATTCGGCGGCGGACCGAAAGCCGCAAAACCGATGCTTGAAGCCGCGGTGAAAAAATTTAATGAGTTTATTCCGGAAGATGAATTAATGCCTATCTGGGGCAAAGACCATGCGGAGATATTACTGAAACAAATTCCGGAATAAACATGCGCCTGAAATTTGTGGAGGTGTGGACGACGTCTCAAAAGTAAATTTTTTTAATGAATAGCACACAGATAAAATCCGATTAAAACAGATTTACGTGGATTTTTTATTTGAACAATTACTTTCGAGACGTCGTTCGCCGGGGAACATTTTTATATAAAGATTATCAAACGAATACTTTTTGTTTATAAATTGCATCTTAGTTTTTACAAGGGTTGTTATGAGCAAGAAGTATTCTTTTTTTATACTCGTTTTTTTCTTCGGCGCTGTATTCGCCCAGCAATCCAAAACCCCATACGATTACGTAAATCCTTTCATCGGTACGGACGATATGGGGCACACATTTCCGGGTGCGGCAGTTCCGTTTGGAATGGTGCAATTGAGTCCCGAAACCGACACGGCAATGTACAGTTACGGCAGCGGCTACAATCCCGAAGTGTATAGATACTGTGCCGGTTATCAATACGCGGATAAAACAATCGTGGGATTTTCGCATACACATTTTAACGGGACGGGTCATTCCGATCTCGGTGATATTTTGTTGATGCCGACTATCGGCAAATTACAATTGAATCCCGGAACGAAAGAAAATCCGGAGAGCGGTTACCGTTCGTGGTTTTCGCATGCAACGGAAAAAGCGATGCCGGGTTACTACGCGGTCAAACTTGATGATTACAACATAGATGCAGAACTAACTGCAACAGAACGATGCGGATTTCACAAATACAAATTTCCGAAAACAAAAGATGCGCACATCATTCTCGATTTAACTTCCGGCATTTACAATTACGAAGGAAAAGTTGTTTGGTCGTCTGTTCGTGTTGAAAACAAAACATTGATTACCGGTTACCGGCAAACAAACGGATGGGCGCGCACTCGTTACGTTTATTTCGCGATGGAATTTTCGAAACCGTTTAAATCATACGGACTTCGCAACGACGAGCAGTTGATCTACAGAGGATTTTGGAGAAAGTTTAACGAGAATGAAAATTTTCCCGAACGCGCCGGGCACAAAGTTAAATGCTATTTCAATTTTGATACTGAAGAAGGCGAAGAGATTTTAGTGAAGGTTGCACTCTCTGCCGTGAGCACAAAAAATGCAATCGAAAATTTGAAAGCGGAAATTCCCGGATGGAATTTTGATGAAATAAAGAATCAAGCAAAAGAAAAGTGGAACAATGAACTTTCAAAAATTATTGTTGATGCGAGCGAAGAAAGAAAAATTAATTTTTACACTTCGATGTACCACAGTTTTTTGAACCCGGTAATCTTCAACGATGTGAACGGAGAATACCGCGGACTCGATCAAAACATTTACAGCACCGAAGGTTTTACCAATTACACAATTTTTTCTTTGTGGGATACTTACCGAGCACTTCATCCGCTCTACACCATCATTCAACAGAAGCAGACAAGCGATATCGTCAACTCGATGCTCGCACATTACGAACAGAGTGTTCACAAAATTTTGCCGGTTTGGTCGCATTGGGGCAACGAGAATTGGTGCATGATCGGTTATCACGCCGTGCCCGTAATTGCAGATGCATTCATGAAAGGAATCGGAGGCTTTGATGTTGAGAAAGCATTCGAAGCATGCACTGCAAGTGCAAATTATGATTTGTACGACGGCATCGGCGCGTATAAAAAATTTGGATTTGTACCCGAAGATTTGAGTTCGAACTCCGCATCAAAAACTTTGGAGTATGCTTACGATGATTGGACTATCTACAAGTTTGCGGAGAAACTGGGCAAGCAAAAAGAAGCGGACAAATTTTTTAACCGCGCAAACAATTACAAAAATATTTTTGATAAAGATTCGCATTACATGCGCGCAAAAAAATCGGACGGTACATTTAAAACTCCGTTCGATCCGCTGAGTGTTGCAAATCAAGGTTACATCGAAGGGAACGCATGGAATTATTCCCTTTATGTTCCGCACGATGTAAAGGGATTTATCAATCTGCTCGGCGGAAAAGAAAAACTTGTAACGTGGCTCGATTCACTTTTTACATTCGAGCTGCCGGAAAAATATTTCGGTGAAAGCGAAGATGTTACAAAAGTAGGAATGATCGGCAATTATGTTCACGGCAACGAACCATCGCATCACGTTCCGTACATGTATAATTTTACCGGGCAGCCGTGGAAAACACAAGAGCGGATTCATCAGATTGTAAACACGATGTACAAACCCGAACCGCACGGGCTTTGCGGAAATGATGACTGCGGACAAATGTCGGCGTGGTATATTTTTAGTGTACTCGGATTTTACCCGGTTGCACCGGCAAGCAATGAATACGTGATCGGAAGCCCTTGTGTGAAGAGTGCGGAAATAAATTTGGAGAACGGAAAAACATTTAAGATAGCCGCAGAAAATTTTTCAGGGAAGAATATTTACATCAAAGAAATTTTTCTGAACGGGAAAAAGATAAACCGAAGTTTTATAACACACGATGAAATTGTAAACGGCGGCGAGCTGAAGTTTGTGATGCAGTCTGAGCCGAATAAAAAATTTGCCGTGGAAGAAAAATCGATGCCGTATTCGATGAGCGGAGAGAAGAAACGTTAAACGTGAGATGCAAGACACGAGACGTGAAATTCAAGAAGCAGAGATATTTATAGAATAATTTGTGTAGTTCGTACTATTGGTGTAATTAGTGTAATTCGTGTCTAACTAATGCAAAATAATATCAAGCGGTCAACTTGAGTTAATTAAATAATCATGTGAGAAGAAAAATGAAAAAGTTAAATTCGATTTTATCCATTCTATTAATATTTATTTTTATGTACGGCTGTATGCCGGGCGGCGGCGAAAGTACGGCAAAAGATCCGGCTGGATTTTTTATGGGTGTTTGGCACGGATGGATTGCACCAATATCAATAATATGGAGTTTGTTCAATCCCGCCGTTAGAGTTTACGAAATTTACAATACCGGCTGGTGGTACGATTTCGGTTTTTATATTGCAGTCATTAGCGGTTTTGGAGGAGTATCGTTAACTCGCAGAAAGAAAAAAGAGAAAGAGTGATGAGTTCGTTTTCGTGTCAGTACCTCGATAAAAATGAAACGTATTGCACAAGATTGAAAACCGATTGCGTGCCGGGACGTAACGGCTGTGTTCTAAAAGGAAGATTTGTTTTTGCGCTTCCGGCAGAAAAGAGAGTCGAAGAGAAAATGAAATCAAAAAATTTGGACAGCAGCAAAGAATTTATTTTAAAAAGCGACGGGAAAACAAAAGAATAGAAACTTTACTACTGTGTCAACATATATTTTTTCCTTACACAGAGTTCCACTGAGTAAGCACGGAGAAACACAGAGGGAAATCAACACAAGAATTTAACACAGTCGTTTGAGTAGTTCTGCACACCTCAGAAATGTAAAATAAATGTAAAAGTTATTAACGACACTCCAATTGAAGCAGTAAACAAAAAATTTATTTCTATTTTGAAACCACGAAAAGAAATAATCCAGCCATCCGAATAATTACTTATTGGTTTATTTCCTATCATTTTAAACTTAGAAAGGCCTAATTACAAATAATATTGGAAGAAAAATGATGCAGTCTTTTGGGCACACATTTCACATACCGGTTCTTGGAGTTGCTTATTCTATCGACGCACCGTTAAAAGTTGCTAAGTACGGAATCTCGTCTGTTATGTCGCTGGTGGATGATACTTTAATGGAACAATTGAGAAAACATTATCTTGAAAAAAACGGGAAGTCATATTTGCCTATCAGCGATAAAGAAGAAGATTCAAGAGCCAAAAGAATTACTGCGTACCTCAATATGGTTAATCAAATTGTGAAAGAAAAATTTGAAGATTTGAAAAACTCGGCATTTGAAATTGGAAGCGAGCTGAATAAATATTTTGAAATGCTTCCGGATTTTTCCGGATTGAAAAAAATTTATTTAGAAATGCTCGATTCGAATGATGAAATAAAAACACGTACTCTTCAGAGCTATCTCCGGGAAAATATGGAGTGCGGCTCGATTAACGTAAATATTATGACCAAGGTGGATAAAGCAAATTACGATTCTAACGGCAACCAGCTACCCTCAATATATAACGACGCACATGCAGCTTTGCGCGGATTTGCATTGAGCGAATTAGAAAGCTCAATTATTTTTTCTGCCGGCATGAATCCAAAACTTTATGGATATATAGAATCATTCAAAGATTTTTTTCCTGATCCGAACGGAAATTTCAAGAAGAAAATAGTGATTAAAGTCAGCGACTTCCGTTCTGCGTTGATTCAAGGAAAGTTTTTAGCCAGGAAAGGATTGTGGGTCTCGGAATTCAGAATTGAATCCGGGTTAAACTGCGGCGGACACGCATTTGCTACCGATGGCTTGCTTTTAGGTCCAATCCTTGAAGAATTTAAAAACAGAAAGGATGAAATATTATCAACACTGAAAGAGATCTATATTCAGGCGCTCCATAAAAAAGAGATTCCGGTTGATGAAAAGAGATTGTCGATTGATATCACGGTTCAGGGCG
This sequence comes from Bacteroidota bacterium, assembly GCA_040755055.1. Classification (GTDB taxonomy): domain Bacteria; phylum Bacteroidota; class Ignavibacteria; order Ignavibacteriales; family Melioribacteraceae; genus DYJK01. The sequence goes on along the minus strand of JBFMBS010000011.1, from coordinate 2,633 downwards.
GAGTAGGCAAATCTACAGAACAAGAATTTTTGATGCGTTACTACGGCGTAAAATCAGTTGGATGGGGAAGCCCATTCCTTTTAGTTCCCGAGGTTATGAATGTAGATGATTACACTTTGCACAAACTTTGCGATGCCGGAGAAGAGGATTTTTATTTAAGTGACGTTTCTCCTTTGGGTGTTCCGTTCAATAATTTGCGCGGCAACAGCAAAGACAATGAAAAAATAGAAAGGGTAGAAAACGGAAAACCGGGCAGTCCGTGCCCCAAAAAGTTTTTAATATCCAACAATGAATTTTCAGACAAACCGATTTGCACCGCTTCGATTACATACATCAATAAAAAAATTGCCGATCTAAAAGAAAATTGTAAGGATGAAGATGAATACAAATTGCAATATGATAAGATTGTGAATAAAGTTTGTCTCTGCGAAGGATTGACGGTTCCGGCTTTGATTGTTAATAACATCGAGACACCCAAACTGAGCCGTGCTGTATCTGTATGCCCCGGACCGAATCTCGCATATTATTCTAAAGTTGCAACACTGTGTGAAATGGTTGACCATATATACGGAAGGATTAATTTAATTACACATCCGAACCGCCCGAACATGTTTGTAAAAGAATTAGAACTTTATATTGATTATCTGAAGAAAAAAATGGATGAGCAGATGAAATCTCTTTCGAACCAGGCAGAAGAATATTTTAATCTGTTCATTTCAAATTTGCTGGATGGAATTAGTTATTACAAAAAAATTATTCCCGAAATAACCGAAGAGACCGGACAAGTAAGAGAAGCAATAATGGATGGACTGAAAGAAATGGAAGAGAAATTAATGGAGTCCGTTCTTGTTTTAGTTGAACGATAAAAAGTTATTGTTAGTCGGGAAATTATTTTAAGTCGTGTAAACCCTCGGTACGCGGGTGTTGATGTTGGTTAATGATTCACTGACTTTTTAGTACTTGTGATTTGCAATATACTTTTATAATATTTGAGAAAGAAATACGATGAAGAAAATAAAAAACATACCGAAATTTAAAAATGAAAAAGAAGAACGGGAGTTTTGGCTTAAAGCCGATTCATCTCAATATATTGATTGGAAAAAATCCAAACCGGCACTATTTCCCAAATTAAAACCATCTACCACAACCATTTCTCTTCGTTTGCCCGAATCATTGTTGAGCGAGTTAAAGATAGTTGCAAACAAAAGAGACGTTCCATATCAATCGTTAATTAAAATTTTTTTAAAAGAAAGAGTTGACCGCGAACTTAGAAGCAATTAATCAATGTAAACCCTTGGCACGCGTGTATTAATATTAGTTAGTATTTCGTAAGGAATTGTCCCCGCCCATTGTGCAAGTTCTTCAACAGTGATTGAATTTTGCCCGTCGCTTCCAATCAAAATAACTTCATCGCCGTTGTACGCAGAATCATTTTCAATGTTCACGACAATTTGATCCATTGAAATTGCGCCTACGACCGGATAACGTTTTCCGTTTAACAAAATTTTTGCTTTGTGCGACATACTTCGCAAATATCCGTCCCCGTATCCAACCGGAACAGTGACAGCACGTGTGTCGTGATCGCTTTTCCATGCCGAGCCGTATCCAACCGGGTAACCGGCTTTTATCACCTTGAAATAGACAACCAGAGATTTCCACATGAGTGCTGGTTTTACATCGATAGTTTTTTTTGTTTCGAGAGATGGATAAACCCCGTAGAGCATAATTCCCGGACGCACCAAATCAAAGTTTGCTTCGGGCATTTGCAGTATCGCGCCGGAATTTGATGCATGTCTAAGTGGTGAGGGCAGTGAATGTTTATCATAAAAACGAAGTACTTCGTTGAATCGCTCAAGCTGAAGTTTTGTGTAACTTAAATCGCTCAACTCTGAATTTGCAAAGTGCGTGTAGATTCCTTCCACATTTATGTTTTTGCACTTGAGAGATTCTTCGATAAATTTTTCAGCGCTGTAATAATGAACACCGATCCGCTCCATGCCGGTATCGATCTTCAAATGTACTTTTGCTTTCACTTTCATCGCGGCGGCAAGTTGATCAATCTGTTTTAACTTTTCAATTGATGAAGCAGTAATCGTAAGGTCATGTTTCAGAAAAAACGGGATTTGATTTCCCCAAATTCCGCCAAGAACAAGAATCGGTTTAGTTATTCCTTGTTCACGAAGTAAAATTCCTTCTTCAAGAACGGCGACCCCAAGGTAATCTGCATCCAATTTTTCCATTAATTGTGCAACACGCACCAAACCATGGCCGTATGCGTTGGCTTTTAGTACTGCCATCACCTTTGCCGGTGCGGTGTATTTCTTTATCTTTTTATAATTATCATCAAGTACTTTTAAATCTACTTCAACACGTGTAGGACGTATGATTTCGTCCAAGCTTATGGTTGGATGATTAATCTTATTATTCATTTGTCAGGGATAAATAATTGATATTAAAATAAGTATTTATTTTATAATGTTGGTAAAAGTTATACAATAGTTTTTAAAAGGCATAAAGTCAAACTTAGTTGAGATTTCATTAAAACCGAGACCCCTTATTTTAGTTATGCCACTTTTTGTTGTTTAATGTTTAGTTCGGATTTTATTGCCGTCCTCAATAGATGTAATTTATCA